>JAUZOD010000057.1 GCA_030706635.1 Bacteroidota bacterium | reverse complement strand
TAATATCCCCCGTGGAAGGCATCGCATATTTTCCATCGCGGCTGAATGTAATCCAACCGGGCTGATCACTCAATTTGACAGTGCCTGACTGTTTTACGCTGCTTCCCGCCAATTCAAAAATATGGACCGATTCATTAAACGAATCTGAAAGCCAAACTTCTTTCTCATCGGGCGTAATACCAATGCCATGACTCGGACATCCGTGCCTTTTAACAGGTCCCGGATGAAATCCCTGAACTTCAACATGCGCTATTTTTTTCCCCGTCAGAAGATTCCCGATCTCAAATCCAAGAAGTCCGTCCACATTCACGTAACAACGGGTTTGTCTGGCATTGATCGTAAATGGCCTGATGTGATCCGCAAAAGGGCCAATTTCGGAAACAACCCTTCGGTCTGAAGTATTTACGACGGCTAAAAGATTCGATTTCAGCCCTTCGAGATACACTCTTTTTCCATCCAATCCATAGATTGTATTATGCGATCCGGAACGGAGAACGACCCGGTGTAATACATTTCCGGTTTTAGCATCCACCACTTTCCAGTGATCCCCTTCGAAGGAAGGCAGGTAAATCGTTTTCCCATCCGGTGTAATGGACATGCGGTCACATCCTCCGTCAAAGGATTTCTCCCAAACCTGCTTTTCCGTGTTCAGGTCAATACACTCCATAGATTCAATGGTGCTGACGTAAATACAATTGGTGTAGAGACTAACCGCCACTCCCTTCACATTCGATGGCCGGCCATTCTTATCCAGCCCATCGGTTGCAATCCTTTTGACGAACTTAAAATTGTTATCCATATCAAACACCAGCAGGCCATGGCCACCGTATTGAAGATAATTGCGAATACCCGGCGCAGCCACATAGAGATAATGTCGCAGGGACGCATGCTGCGCAAACAGCACCGCACCCGGACTGCAAAGGCCAATCAAAAAAAACATCAAAAAACTTCTTCGTCCGTTCCGGAAATGGTTATACATAAAAATCCGATGTCTGAAATAAAGCTAAAAGTTACCTGAATTTTTCATAATCACCCATGCGCTTTCAACAACAGCTCCCCCGCATTAATCAATAATGTCTGATTAGTCATATTTTTCCCAGACCTGAGGAATGCGTCATTCCCCGGCCAGCTTTCTACCCTAATTTTCTCAGCCAGCACCCGGTTTCCCGTTTTTTCGAAGATTATTTGTTTGACCAGGGCCTCCGGAGTCCAGTACTTGGCCGTGGAAGGCACTCCAAATTCGTCCCATGAAGGTACAATGCCATATCGCTTCACAAAAGCATCTTCCGGAGGCCGGATAAAGTAAATCGTACTGATCTCCGGTCTGTAGTTTATGGAAATGAAATTTTTTAGTACAGCATATTCATTGGTCAACGGATAAAGGAATTCTCTTCTGAAGTTGTACCCCGCATTGATCAAACAGCCTGGCGCAGATGACATCATGAGCCGTATGGATGGAGCTGTATATGAATTTAAAAAGCCTGTAGGTGATATATCTGCCTTCAGGTGTGAAAGTCTGAAAGCTGCTGTTATTTTTAAAAAACCAAAGCTGGGTCGCTTCGTCTGGATAGAGATACTCAGATAAAAAACGGGATAAAAAATAAAAATCACTGCCGTAAATAAAAAAAGCAGGCTGATAATGTCCCTACGTCTCATTAGAATACCCGGCATTTAATTCATTTCATTTTATGCAATCTTCTATCAAATAGCCCCCGGTTTGGGAATGAGGCAGCACCGGAGAAAAGGGAAAGGACACCATATCCAATATAGACTATTGCCATTTTTGGAAAAAACTCCGGTTTCGGGAATGATCATCCGACCGCCTATTCTTCAATCGCCTGATAATCAAATTATTAAAATTTGGGTGTCAATTTGAATTTCAGCAACCTATATGTTCAGGTTTACAGTCATTGCAATCATATCAATATTCTGCGCTATTCAACAAAGTACCGGACAAACACATGTCCAGACCGGGACCCTGTTTCAAACGACCACGGCTAACACGATCGCTGTTACGTTCGGAGCTGCAAGCACGACAGGAAATCTGATTGTTGTCCACTTAGACTGGGATGGACAAAGCAGAACGATATCCAGTGTGAAGGATAATAAAGGCAACACCTACAAGAAAATAAACGGAACCACTTTTTGGAATGGAACCCATTATGCGGCGGAGCTATGGTATGCTTATAATATTACCGGAGCAGCGGCAATAACGGTCACCGCGAAACTTTCAGGCGCGCCCACAAGTTTTTCTCAAATGTACATCAGTGAGTATTCTGGTATTGTGACGAGTGACCCGCTGGATCAAAACGCTGTCGCCACGGGCAGTTCAGTGGCTGTCAGCAGCGGTAACAAGACCATAACATACAACCATGAGCTGATCTATGGAGCCAGCATCGGCGCTTCGGGTGCTTTAACATCCGGCGCAGGATTTACCAACCGGTCCGTAGCGAACAACAATATCATCGAAGACAAAAAAGCCGCCACTGTCGGCTCGTACAATACCAGTTTTACCAGTGCCGGGGGGCTTTGGGTTGCGCAGATGGCAAGTTTTATAACCACCAGCAGTTTAATCATTTTACCCATTGACCTCTTGTCTTTTACAGGGCAATGTAACAATGGTCATATTGTTTTAGCCTGGACCACGGCTTCAGAATCCAACAATGACTACTTTACTGTTGAGCGCAGCGCAGACGGCGCCAACTGGGAAACCATCGGAACAACACAGAGTGCCGGAAATTCACCGGTAAGCCAAAACTATTCGTTCACAGCAGATCAAACGAATGATCAGATATCCTATTTCCGCTTAAAACAAACCGACCTGGATGGTCAATTCAAATACTTCAGGACGATCCAGGTAAATAATTGTTTTAAAAATGACGCGGGACTAAATATCTATCCCAATCCTTCCAATGGGAGATCACTTTTCGGGAAGCTCAATCTCAAAGCCAGCGAAGCCTATACGATTGAAATTTTTGATAACCTCGGAAGGCCGATCAGCCGGCTTGTGTCAACACAACCGGAATTTGCGGTGAACTTTCAGCAGACACTCCCTTCAGGTGTTTATTTTGTCAAGATCTCTTCGGCTGATTTTTCCGCAGTGAAGTGTTTTCTGGTAAGCCATTAATACCGCTGATACAGCAGCCGTTTATCAGGATCACCTTTGTTCAATAGAAAAGCAAACCGTTGTTCCGATTCCCGGTTCTTTTGTAACAGCCAACCGTCCGTTAATTGAATCCGCTCTTTCCTGCATGCCGGTTAGGCCTCTTCCTCTGGCAGGTTTCTTCAGATCATCAACTTCTCCATTATCCCGGATGATCAGACTTACTTTATCCTTATCCTTTTCAACACGCACTTCCACAGCCTGTGCCTTTGCATGATACATAACGTTGATCAGCGCATCCTGGCAAATCCGGAACAGGTCAATTTTAATCTCATGTGTCAATTCCTTTTCTTCAAAACCGCCCTCGAACAGACAGGGAATACCATTCAAAACTGAAAATTCTTTGCAAAGCCATTTCAGGGTGGTATTCAACCCCAGATCATCAAGCATATTGGGGCTGACTAAAAATGAAATCCTTCTGAGCGCTTTGATCAGCAATTTTGAAATGGCCAGTCCATGCTCTATTCTCTTTTTTGAAGACCCGGACAAATCCGTTAAATAGGTGCTGAGCCATTCCAGGTCAATTCTTACCGCCGATGCCAGTTGTGCAAGTTCTTCATGCAATTCCACCGCGAGGAATTTTCTATCCTCTTCCATGCTGGTTTTAAAATGGGTCGCTAAACTTTTAAATTTCTTATACCGCAGTTCAACCTCCTTTTCGATTTGCTTTCTCCCGGTAATATCTTTGGCGATGGCAAACACGATTTCTTTATCTGACGAATAAACGGAGGTCCATTCCAGCCAAATGACCCCGCCCTGCTTCGTCAGGTAACGATTTTCGAAATTGAGCAATGTGTTACCCTCCAGCAGTTTTGATCTTCTTTGGCTGGTCACCGCTTTATCACCCGGATGTATAAATGAGGAAATGGGTCTTTCAAATAGTTCTTTTTCCGAATAGCCAAACTTCTTCAAAACAGCGGGATTCACTTTCTTAAAAAACCCATCCTTTCCGGCAATACACACCAGGTCGGGAGTCATTTCGAACAGATCAAACATATTTATGTCATGTTCAGCCTTCGCCATAAACCGCAATTTACGCAAATGAAGCATGGGCGGGGCCAATAAGCTGACAGAATTCAACCGGAGTTGTTAACCCCTCCTCATCTGTTATTCTTTAATAAGGCCAGCAGGTCTGCCATTTGCTGCGGGGATATAGAACTCTCCAGGCCTACGGGCATGGCTGAGGCCGGCGAAGTTTCCATTGTTTTAATTGCACTGCGGTCTATTGTGGACTGGCTGCCGCCAATGTGGTTGAGCGTAATGCTTGCCGGAGTTTGGGAAGCGATGATGCCGTTGGTCTTTTCATCGTTCTTTTTTGTTATGGTCCACATATCAAATTTCACCGCAATGGACCGGTTGGGGTTGAGGATATCCGTCATAATGGAAGCAGCGTCGCGATTGCGGATGCTGCCCAGGTCCGGACCGAAGGCATGACCATATTTTCCCTCCAGATTGTGGCAGGTGGCGCATACCGTTTTAAAAACCACCAGGCCCTTCGCCATATCGCCTTTCAGTGTGAGTGCCTCCTGATATTTTTTAATCACGGCATCCCGGTTGCCTGTTTCCATCGAGAATAATTTCCGGGAGCGGTTCAGGATATCTACATCTCCATCGTTCATAAGGCTGACCTTGTCAGACCAGCTGATGGATGATGCGGGTATACTGTCGTTCTTTATTGCATTCAGCAGGATATTGCTGTTGTCTGCGGAAGAGAGAAAAGCATCCATAGCGCTTTCCTTTGTGTCATAACCAAAGCTGCTCCAGTGACGAACCATATATGCGCAGGCAGCTTTCGGCGATAATGCATTGTAAGTTTGAATTGCAGTCTCCTGTAATGTTTCAGGGCTGGCGGGGCTGCCAATGATTTGTTCAAGCAGTGTGGTGTAATTCCCTTTTTTATCGAGTGCGAGCAATTGCAGGGCATCTTCCCGGTACGAGCTGCCGGCTGCATTATCCTCGGCAACAGATCTTGCATTGGCAAGTGCCTGGCTCCAGACCCGATTCTGGGGAATGCCCAGCAGGGATAGTAATTTTATGGAAGCGCTGCGTACCAGAGGCGGGGTTGAAGAAGAAAATTTTGAAACCAGCAGCATTTTTTCGGGTTCCCAATTTCCGGGGATGCCTTTCGATGAAAGAGCTGCAGTTAGCCCCTTAAGGCAGGCAGACTGCCACCAGTCAGAGGAAGATCTGTTTTTGCCTGCCGAAAGTTTAATTAATCGTTTAATATCTGTTTCTCTTTGGGATAACCCAATAACAGCGGCGCAATTGCTGAAAAACAAAGCGATTCCGGCGGAAGGTTTTGATTCCAGGGAAGAGATGCTTTTTTCCATCAATTCATATTCTTTTCCCTTCGATGAAGCAAGGGCGGCAATCTGAACCCATTTATCGTCTATATCCCGCATCAGTAAATTCTGCCTGGCGGTTTCCGATGTAACATTATCTATATCTCCTATTGTGCAAAGCAGCTGATATCTTACTTTGGCTGCCGTATCATTTTGCATGGCCAGCAGATCTTCCTGTAACTGCGGAAGGTCTTTCAAATGCAGCTCTGCAATCTGTATCGCATTTTCGCGCACGCCCGCCACAGGGTGGCGCAGCGCCTTCCGGAGTTCAGTGATATTGGTTGCATTGAACCCTTCCATCAGCCATAATGCATGAACGGTTGCCGTAGCGGAACGGGTGGTATCCAGCAGATGCTGAACCAGCGCCGGGGTCTGAGGATCTTTCCTGTCCATCAGCAAACGTTGTGCATTCCGCCTCCACCAGATATTATTACTGGTTAAGTTTCTTACCAATTCTTCTGCAGAGGCGTCGCCCAATTTTAATTGTGTGCACCAGTTCATTTTGGGCGCGTTGGCTGGTGTGATCCGGTAGATCCTTCCCCTGTCTTCGCCATTGTACAAGGCGCCTGATTTGATCACACTGTCGCTCAGCCATTCGGGGTGCTCGATGATCTGCCTGTAATAATCTATCACATATAAGGCCCCATCCGGTCCAATATAAAACTGAACGGGTCTGAACCAGGCATCCGTGGAGGCCAGAAATTCTTTTTTCTCATATACCCTGGCAGCATTAAACGAAGCACCTTTGTCTGTGACGCGGTCCGCATGCACAGTATTGCTCACCGGCTCAGCCACGAAACTGACATTCTTAAAACTGTCCGGGAACAAACCTCCGTTGTACCAGGTGAGGCCACAGGCAGAAGTGATCACACCAAGATCTGTGAGCAGTTGGGTCTGCGGATTGATGGTGACGGGATATACTTCGCATGCCTCGCTATGGTCGGAAATATATTCCGATGCGTCTTCCACCGGCAAATTGGCATTGCGTTGTAAATATCTTGCGGCAATCGCCTCATGATAAATATGATTTGAATTGTTCACGCAGAAATGATGCCCCCAATCGTCGAAGGTTTGTCCGTACTGCGTTTCGCCGGAAAGCATTTCCATTTGAAAGCTGTCGGGCTTCAGCCGCAGATTGCGTCCATCTGCATTGCGCGGCAGTTGCCGGGCGGATGGATTATCCGTATAACGCACCAGGCTGCCCCTGTCGTTGAACATCATCGAAATCTTGGGCGTAATGGTTCCCGTATGGGCCAGATAGATCCAGTTATCCAATCCAAAAATAGGTGTGTTGGCCAGGTGCTGAGGGTTGGTGAGTGCAAGGCCCGTTATCATGGTTTTCCGTATATCGGCCCTGCCGTCGTGGTCCGTATCTTCAAAATAAATGAGGTCGGGCACATCCATCACCAGTATTCCTTTTTTCCATTTCATGATCCCGGTGGGCAGGCGAAGCTTGTCTGCAAATACCGTATTCTTATCGGGCAGGCCGTCTCCGTTGGTATCACTCAGTAATTGTATTTTCCCCGAGCCCGCTGTATCCGACGGATAACCGTGCATCTCCGCCACATAGATGTTGCCGTATTCATCCACTTCCATGGCCACCGGGCTCGTAATCATCGGTTCAGAAGCCACGAGTTCAATTTTAAACCCTTCCGGCAACCTGAAGGTCTGCAAGGCCTGCGAAGGAGACAAGCCACCCTTTGTTGATTTATTTTGATGACAGGCAAACAAACACAATAACCAGCAGGAAATTAAAATATGCTTAAACATACAATTCCATTTTAGCAGGCGGTAAACAAGTGAGCAGAAAGACCGACGGGGAAACGGATAAAACAGGATTCCCCATTAAATATAAAATTCCTGGTTTTTAAAATCCAATAATCCGGCAATTAATACAAAATAGGATAGTGATTGAACAAATCCGGATAAGATGAGGGTGATGCCGGGCTATGGAGATTTATTTCAGGAAATCCGGTTCAGCCCGGCGCAGAATAACCCGTATATCTGACCGGGAAAAGATCAGGGCCAAACTGGCCCTGATCAAAAACATTCCGATGCCGAAAAACAAATCCTTGACGGCATGCACGATACCCTGCTCGGATGGCAGCAGCGATTGGGAATTCAAAAAGAGATCAAATTCTAGTTACTCCCGGCGGGCAAAATATTCTGATTCACCCGGAAGAAATTATCCGGATCGTACTTGCGTTTGATTTTTCTTAAGCGGTCATAGTTGTGCCGGTAACTGGCTTTAATACGGTCCTGCCCTTCGTTCATGATGAAATTCAAATACGCTCCGCCGGAAGAATAGGGATGTAAGGCATCTGAGTATTCTTTACACCAGCTGGAAATTTTATCCGCATTGGCGGGATCCGGATCAATGCCAACGACCACTCCCGCATATTTTGCGTCCCGGTAAGCCCAGGGAGTCGCATCTTTCGCTACCCGGCCGGCCGCCCCGCTGATCGGATACAGATGCATTTGGGAAAGGGGTGTTGGTATCTTCGATCCGAATTTCAAGTGCGTATTCCGGACTTCCGCCTCCAGTTCATTAAAGAAATCTGCTCTCCAGTACCATTGCAGGCCGGGTGGAAGCAAACCATCAAACATCCGCTGAATGGCCGGGTATGGCATTGGCCCAAGATGATCAAACAAAGGTTTCATAGCCAGGATGGGCTTAAATATTTCATTTGCTTTTTCCAGATCTCCGGCATAACACCATACTATTCCGCAAAATTGTTTTTTGTGAAGATGTTCAGGAAAAGGCGGCCCGGGGATGACCATCGTTGCAAAAAAACCATTCAATTCATCCGGTGCATCGTGAATAAACTGGTGGTACCAGGCCATGATTTCATTTGTTTTTTCTATGGGCCAGAGCGTGGGACCTCCGAAAACTGTTTTCACCGGATGCGCCTGAAATTTAAAAGAAGTTACAATGCCGAAGTTTCCGCCGCCGCCCCGGATGGCCCAATAGAGATCGGGATTTTGACCTGAATTCACGGTAACAAAGCTTCCGTCGGCCAACACCATGTCAGCTTCCAGGAGGTTGTCAATGGTCAGTCCGTACTTTCTTGACAGATAGCCGATTCCCCCGCCCAGGGTCAGTCCGCCCACCCCGGTAGTGGAAATGATCCCGGCCGGAACAGCAAGTCCAAAGGCATGCGTGGCATGATCCACTTCACCCCATACATTTCCGCCGCCGACCCGCACGGTTTTTGTTTTGGGATCAACCAGCACAAATTTGATCCCGGATAAATCAACCACCATGCCGTCGTCGCAGAGGCCAAGACCACCCCCATTGTGTCCGCCACCGCGCACGGCGAGCGTTAATTTATTTTCCCTGGCAAAATTGACGGCCCCGATCACGTCGGCCACGTCCACACATTTTACGAACATGCCGGGACGTTTATTGATCATGGCGTTGTACACTTTCCGCATTTCATCATACTGGGGATGACCGGGCAGGATCACGCTGCCCCTGATACGGGAAGCAAATTCTTCGATAGCGGAGACGTTAAGGTCCTTTACAAGCTTTGACATGGTATTCGTTTTTAGATTTTCAAAACTAGATCATGCCAAACCGGAAGCCTGTCACTTTTAATTCAAATGCTGGTAAATTTGGATCAGCCGGAAAAAGATTGAACCGGGAAGAATTAATTACTTATGGCCGGCAGATAATCCGAGGGCATACGGCCATATCTTTTCTGGAAACATTTGGAAAAATAAGACGGACTGCTGAATCCTGTTTCAAAAGCAATCTCTGAAATGTTGCCGGCGTTCCGGCTCAGTAATTTCAAAGCCTCTTTAAGCCGGTATTCCCTGATGAAAGTATTCGGGGACTTGCCCGTAAGCGAGACCAGCTTACGGTACAATTGAGATTTACTATATCCCAGGGGTCTGCAGAAATCATCGACTTTGAGACCGGTATTGTTCCAGGCAGAACCAATGTAATCCATGAGTTGCGTAAGGAATTTTTCGTCGGAGGCTGTAAGAAAAAAGAGACCTTCCTTCTCAGGGGAAATGCGGCTATTTTCACTTTGATACAGATCATTCACCTCAGCGGAGATGATGATTTCTCCTTTCACCAGATCACACATCCGTTCCGCCAGTTTTACGGTATCTTCAAAAATCAGTTGCTTTCTGGTTACCGGCGCGCCGGCGCTCATTCCGATTTTCAAAGTAATTCCATCATCCCCGGCATCTCCGCTGAATTCTTTAAACAGTTTCCGGATATCCAATGCAGCATGAACTGCGGAGGACACAGATTTGAAAGAAACAAGATAATAGGAGGCTGTTTGTTTAACCACATTCCCGTCGTGGGCTTTCAAAACAGGAGCAAGTTCATCAGAGAAATTGCTTAATGAAGAACCCTGTTCCATGGCACCGGTCGGCAGGTGCTCCAGCCCTTTTACCTCCAGCACCATGATGATCCTGAAGGCGGGGTCATTGATAATATTTAAGCCGGTGTTCTTGGCTTTCTCCGGATCTCCGATCCGGCCTAAAAAAGATTCTACAATACTGGCTTCCACTTCAATGATGCTGTTGGGCACCTGGCCGTGGGCCTTATTGTGCATTTTTGCAATAGCCGTTGCATCGGGCGCTTCAATTAAACAGAATGCAGTTTTTCTTTGGTCATCGAACCAGTAAGTCAATCCCCTGCAACCGAACTGATGCTGTATCTTCAAATCTTCCTGGTGCAATTGGGCCACATGTTCTGCCGTTACCGTATCCGACACGTCGTGCCGGTCCATATAAATAGGCATGTCACAGGTTTTAAGGTTAGCCTCTAAAGTTAGTTTATTTTAGAGGCCGTCGTCATTTCCTGCTCATTTTTAACCGCTTTTTTGAACTGAAGCGTTCTGATGCCGAAGGGGGGCATTGTTATTTCAACAAAGGTTTTCCCTAGAGCATCCCGTTGTATTTTCAGCGATCTGATCATATCTCCGTTCAGGGTAATAAGGTTCACCGCATCAGCGCCGAACCCAAAATATATCCTTTGTCTGTTTTCGTTCCCGGCTGCATGGAACAACCGGACGAGCAGATCCGAACCGGAAAAAATCATGGAAGAGACTTCGCTGTTTGCCCCCTCCATCCGGATCATAGACTTTTCGGAGGAAATTTCTTTTACGCCGGAGGGGGTATTGAGTTCCCCGTTTGATTGAACGGAAACCCTGGCCACAAGAGGCTCGTTCCATCGGGCAGAGGCCATCCAGATACCCGCCTTATCCCATCTCCAGGCGTGTGGAATCAATGCATAGCTGAGCTCAGTCGGTCCGTTGATGGAATAGTCGCTGCCGAAGAGTCCCTGCCCTGAATACTGAATAGTCAGCGCCAGCGGATAGCCGGACCCGTGGGCATAGGATGTGGTATGATCACACAGCAGGGCCATACCGTAATTGTCCGACGCATCCGTAACATCAACCCAATTCAGGAGGACCACATTTTTAATGCTATCCCAACTGTTGAAAAAGGTATTGGAAAGCCGGCTCTCCAATACATCAAAGGGCGCGTTTTTATATACTTTCTGCCCGGATAAATTTAAGGGGAATAAGGCCTGTAGTTTAAAACTGTCATTATAAAATGCTTTCTCCATCGGGTGATCCCGAGTCGCATCCGGTGATTCTCCGATTCCGGTATTGTGCTTCCAGTCAATCATCAGGTGCAGGTCAATTCTCCGTTCACCCTGTGCCACCGTCAGTTCCTGGGTGAAAGGATTTCCCGCAATCATACCCCTGATTTCCAGCTTTACCCGCACCGGGCCGGGCTCCAGGATGCGGACCTGCGCCGGCGTTTCGGTGACGGACCGGAATCCGCCTTCCGAATAAAAATCACCCCTGAGCTCATTAAAACTTCGTCCGGATTTTGCGTCCACAAATTCTTTATGACCCAGGTGTTTTGCGACCAGGCTTTTGATGATGCCCCCTTTTGCCGGATCTATCAGTATGCTGTAGAGATCCGTTTCTATTTTATACATGCCGTTTTGTTGCCGGTAAACAGATGCCGCGCCATCTTTTGTTTTCTGATGACCAGGATCCGGTTGTTGCGGAGTTTTTTCGGGAGACTTCTCTAAAGTATATACTGCATACCCCATGGACGGCGCCCGCAGCTTCAGGAGCCACTCTTCACCCTTTTCCTTTTCGGATCCACTGCCGGCAAAAGCCGGCTGACCGGGAACGATTTGATGGCGACCGTTATATGCCCTGGCTCCCTTCCATCCTGCCGGCAGGGAAATGCGCACGGATTCATTCCTGTCTCCTGCTGTACTATTGAAAACAGTCACCGTTGCCCTCGTGCCCGGGCGTCCGGCAGAGGGTTCCGTCACCTGAGATGAGAACAGGGCTACTGAACGATCCACTATACTGTCGCTCCGCCGAACGGTGTTCCCGGTCCAGGAAGCCACATTGTCTGCCCACGTAATATGTGATGCTTTACGATCGGCGACCGGATTATACGGCACGATCCAGCAATCATGATGCTGCGACAGGAGCAGTGTTCTCCAGGCTTCATCCAGAGAGGCGCCGGGCCAGGGTTGAGCCCTGAATACTTTTGCCATGGCAGCCAGTTTCTCTGCGGTGATTATTTTATTCTCTGCTACCCTCACCTCCCTGGCGATCCGCTGCAGGATCTGTCCTCCCCAGACCAGGCTGACCAGCACATCCTCCTGGGAAAAATGCCAGTTACGGTCCGGTATCCGCACCGATTTGTTTTCAATATATCCACGCCAGGTTTCAAACTCCGTGGGGGCATAAGCCGTTTCCACGTCGTCTGCCGCTTTATAATCTGCGTTATGAGGCGGCATTATTTCAGGATCATATCTGGCGCTATCGCCTTTTGCCCTGATCCAATGACCGTACCGCTCCGGACCCAGATCCCATCCGGCATCCTGCAGGCACATGCCCACGGGGTGTTTGATGCCATATTGAAAAGCACGGGTAACATAGGCTACCGAATTATTGCAGGCGATGGTTTCCCAGGTTGACCCCGGCTTCAGCGCCTCGGTGGCATAACGTGGCACGGTAAGCAGGATACTGCCATCAGGTCCGATCCAGTTCAGCAGTTCCCCGCCAAAAGCCCGCGTATAGCCGCCCCAGCAGGTTTCGGGATTCTTCAGTGAAGCATATTTGAATCCGTAAGAACCGAGTATTTGCGGAAGGGCGCTCGTGAAACAGGGTTCTTCCGAAGAATAGGTGCTGAACACCGCTCCCGGAAAATGCTGCCTCAATTTCCGCATGCCATAAAAGAACTGGCGTATAACGCTCTCTCCGGAAATATTATACAGGTAACTTTGGCCGTAAGAAGGGTTAACATATTCGATGCGTCCGCCGGGAGACTGGTCCGCAAACATCTTTACAAATTCTTCGTAGGCTGATTTGTCACTAATAGCAATGCTGTCCCAGGATTCGGGCTCCAGCTCGAGATTGATCTTCCAGTCTGGATATGCATTCAGCTTGTCCACCATGAACCGCGTTTGCCAGGCAGGAAGATGACCGTATATGCCCCCGTGATAACCATCAATAAAATAAGACTGCTGTGCGGATAGGAAAATGCAGCAAAAGAATGAAAGCAGCAAAAGAAAGAAATGTTTCATATTAAGCTATTGGGAATTTATTTCCTGTTCTTTGGTATGCCGCCACCGGAAAGGGAAGGATAACCTGATTCATGGCAGAAAAATAGGATATTTGCATAATCAACTATTACCAGTGAAAAATCAAGCCTGCAGATTAATACTCTTAATCGCCCTGATCTCTGCACAAAGATCCAATGCACAGAAACAATATCAGGTATTAACTATACCGGCTATTAAAGAATATACACATATTGACCGGCAGGGAAGGAGTGTGCTCGCCAGCGGGAGATACATAACCCCTGCGGGGGAAACCATCCAAATAACGCATGATCCTTTTGGCATGGCTATTTCCCCCGACGGCAAAAAAACAGTCACCCTGCACAATGGTGTCTTCACGATCATCGACAATACTACGATGGCCGCCACCCGGGTGCCCAGCTATGATGGCCATATTGCTTCGCCGCTTTCCCATGGCTCTTTTCTTGGGGTCGCTTTTTCGGGGGATTCAAAAAAAGTTTATCTAAGCGGCGGCGACAACGGTGCGGTGATCGTGTATGATATAGAACAATTCAAAAAGCTCGATTCCATTTCGCTGAATGGTAAAATTGATTCGGTTGATTATGAAGATAGTTTTACATCGGATCTTTTGCTGAATGAGGATAGTCACGAGCTGCTGGTTCTGGACAGAGGGAATTTCAGGCTGGTACGCATTGACCTGGTCAGCGGTAAAATCACGGCGTCCATAAAAACAGGACGTCAGCCGTTTGGATTGTCCATCAGTCCCGATAAACGCATGGCGTTCGTGGCCAACGTGGGCATGTATGACTATCCCCTGATCCCGGACATTACAAAAGAAAACTACGACAGCATGCTGCTGCCATTCCATCCCTATGGCAACGATACAAAAGAATCCGAGAACGGCTATATCTGGCACGGCCGGAAAATACCTGGTGTCGGCAGCGCCCTGGCATCAGAAGCCATGAGTGTGTACACTATCGACCTGGGGAGCAACCAGGTAGTTGACCGGTTTAAAACAGGTTACCAGATCGGCCAGATGATTGAAGGAGCGGAAGTAGTTGGCGGAGCAAGTCCCAATTCCATAGCCGTGGGGAGCAAATATGCTTATGTGACCAATGCCAGCAACGATAATATTTCGATCCTGGATTACCGCGATCATAAAATAGTGGGTGATATTCCCATTCATACGGACAGCCTGATTGACGGGTACCGGGGACTGCTGCCTTTTGGCATTACGATGAGCAAGGATGAAAAAACATTGTACGTGGCCCTGCTGGGTTTTAATGCGCTCGCTGTTATTGACGCAGAAACGGGGATCACCAGGGGCCTTATTCCCACCGGATGGGGACCCTCCCGCGTGCGCCTCAGCGATGACGAAAAAGAAATTTACGTGAGCAGCGCGCGGGGATTTGGTGCAGGACCCAACGGAGGCCTGCATTTTGTTGCGCCGCCCCAGGGAACCTATATCGGCGATATCGAATTGGGTAGTTTTCAGAAAATCCCTATGCCGGACAAACAGCAACTCAACACCTATACCAGCGAGGCCATCCGCAATACTTTTATCCGCACGCAGGTGAGGGATGACGGGAAAAATCCATTGCCGCCCCTGCAGCATATCCGGAAAAGCCCCATCAAATATATCGTTTACATCACCAAGGAAAACAGGACCTATGATGAAGTGCTCGGTCAGCTCCGCACAGGCATTGGCGATGCATCGCTCGCGCGGTTTGGTGTTGACGTGAACATTATACAAAAAGATAAAACGCTGTACCACGTGAATGTGGCACCTAACCATTTAAAAATTGCCAGGCAATTTTCTTTTGCCGACAATTATTATTGCGACAGCGATGCGTCCATCCATGGGCATCACTGGATGCTGGGCGTAATTCCCAACGAATGGGTAGAAGCCAATTCCAACGTAAGTAAAACCGCTAAACTTTTCTCGAAAGCCTCGGGCAGAAGATTTCCCGGTTCAACAGGCAGCATGGATCCTGAGGATTACGCCGAACGGGGTGGCTTGTGGGAAGCGATGGACAGAAGCAAGGTTTCCTTTTACAATTTCGGCGAAGGCAATGAAACGGCGCACAACCGGGAAGAATGGGTTGACACGGCTACGGGCTCCGGTCATGCGGTGATGGTCCCGATGCAAAAAGCACTGTATCCCCGCACGAGCCACAACTATGCCGGCTTCAATACCAATATACCCGACCAGTTCCGTATGCAGCAGTTTGAATCGGAGTTCACTAAAATGTGGCTGCATGGAAAAACCAAAATGCCGCAGCTGATCACCATGCAGGTGCCCAACGACCATACCGCCCACCCACGGCCGGAAGATGGTTATCCGTTCTATCATTCCTATGTTGCGGACAACGACCTCGCCATCGGAAGGATCCTGCATTTTCTTTCCAGAACACCGTACTGGAAAAATATGCTGGTGATCATCACGGAAGATGATCCGCAGGGCGGAGTGGATCATCTGGATGCGCACCGCAGCATTCTGATGATGGCAGGCCCTTATGTGAAACACGGATACGTATCCCATACACATGCCAATTTCGGCTCCATACTAAAAACCATTTACACCATCCTGGACGTTCCTTATGTAAACCAGTACGATGCCACGGCCACACTACTCCAGGATTTCTTTACGGATAAACCGGACTATACTCCCTACCAACTGGAGTTCCCGTCGCCGCAGGTATTCGATCCGCAACTGGCCATGAAAAAATATAACCGGCATATTGATTGGCGCAAGGTGATGAAGGGGCCGGAGATGGATGATGAAGACGAACTGAGAAAAGAACATTATCAGCAGCAAAATACCTTAAAGGACCCGGGCAAAGACTGAAAAATGAGCGCAGGCTTTTATTTTCTGGCTGCTTTATACGCAGTACAAATACGCCAGGAACAGCCAATTATGCTTACCAGGGCAATGGCAGTCTGAAATGCTTATTTCAGTCTTCCCGCCTTTGGAGGAAGTAAACAGGAAACCATGATCTCAGTTTCATCTTAGGGTAATCCTGGGGTAATTAAAAGGTATTAAACAGAAATAAAATCAAAAAAACGGATGATCACCGGACAATTAACTGTAACTTACTAAATTTATAGCAGTATCAGACAGCGATTTCTCTAATTCCGGTTAATTATAAAAAGAGGCTTTATGGCTATCAGTGAAAGTTTATTATTAAAAAAGCTCTCGGGTCAGCTGGGCAAGGAGCTGGTATTCCGGCAGTACGGCAATAAAACAGTCGTCAGCAAGTATCCGGATATGAGCAAACGGGTGCTCAGTCCCGGTCAGTTGCGGGCCAATCAGATAATGGAAGAGGCCAATTACGAAGCGAAAAGGATACTGGGCGATGAGGCGCAGAGAAATGCGGCGCAGGTGCGGCTGAATGTCACGCGCAATAAATTATATACCGCGCTGATTAAGGAATATTTTAAAAATGTCCGGCAGGAAAGCGGGACAGCGGGCTAACAGGAATAAAAATTCGTCAATATCCCGGAATAGTATTTATTGTTTAGTTCGTTTCATTCAGCTAGTCGAGCTGCGTTCTTAACTCTTCCAGCAATTGCGATTCTGTCGGCAGATACAGCTGGTATTTACTGGCCAGGATAGATCTGTTGTTTTCTGGTAATGATATTTTTACCACTGCATCATTTTTCGCAGCACACAACAATACGCCTATGGCTGGGTTTTCAAAATCCTGTTTTCCAAACCGGTCATAATAATTGACGTACATCTGTAATTGTCCCAAATCCTGGTGGGTGAGCTTATGGGGTATATGGATTCTTTTTTGCCGGGCTACAAAGGAAAATCCATTGCCCAGCTCCAGCAGGAAATCATGCAGGTGAGTAATGAGCGCCGCTTCCAGATCCTTTTCATAGTACGAAGCTTCCTTTTTAAGACCCTGAAATTCCAGCACCATGGGATCCTTAATAATTTCAGCAGGGTCCGCCGGCATTCTTTGACCCCGGGCTACTGCCAGCACTTTCTCCTGGTCATTACCCAGTAGGAGGCGTTCATACAGGTGACTATTGATTTGCCGCTCAAGCTGACGGGCAGTCCAGTTATTTTTGGCTGCTTCCAGCAGGTAATAGTCTTTTTTCTCTTGATTATTAATGGATAAGAACATCTTGTAGTGTGTCCAGCTAAATTGTGTCCGCAGCGCGGACATAATCGGGAATGCGCGGTAAAATTGCCTGTACCAATTGAGCTGACGACAAGAGAAACCACTGCCAAATTCGGGCTGCAATACTTCGGGTATCCAAGTCTCTTTGCACATTGCCAAAATAAAGGAAAGGCTGAAAACGAGAACAGTGGAAACACGGGAAGGACCTGGGTGTTTAGTCTTTTAAAAAGATGAACAGCGGGGAAAAGCCGGCAAGGCCGTTGTACTGTAAACGCTTATTTTTTCAGCGGCGGTTCAGAATTTAATTAACTTTAAACATAAACCCAAATAACCAGTTATGAAGATTGAAAAAAAGGGAATCTCGAGAAGGAACTTCGTCAGGAATGCATCGCTTGCCATGGGCGCTGTTACGATCGTTCCGCGGCATGTATTGGGTCGCGGATTTGTTGCGCCCAGTGATAAACTAAACATCTCCGCCATTGGCGCCGGCGGTAAGGGTGAAGATGATCTCAAACATTTCTCCGAGAGTCCAAAAGTGAATGTCGTCGCGCTCTGTGATGTGGATGACAACCGGTCTGCGAATTCCAGGAAACGATTTCCCAAGGCGAAATTCTATAAGGACTTCCGGGAATTGCTGGACAAGGAACATAAAAATATCGATGCTTCTTCAGTTTCCACTCCGGATAATATTCATGCCATTGCCGCCCTGTCTGTAATGCAGCTGGGCAAACATGTTTACTGCCAGAAACCACTCACGCATGATATCTATGAGGCGCGTTTAATGGCCGAAGCGGCGAAGAAATACAAGGTGATTACGCAGATGGGCAACCAGGGTGGTTCCAGCGATGGGGTTCGGCAGGCTAAGGAAATGTATGATGCCGGCATGATCGGCGACGTGCATACCGTGCAGGTATGGACCAACCGGCCCATCTGGCCACAGGGTCTTCCAACGCCTACTGGTAATTTTGCGGTGCCTAAAGAGTTAGACTGGAACCTTTGGATAGGACCTGCAAAATATATAGACTATAATCCCGCCTACCATCCCTGGAGCTGGAGAGGATGGAATGCATTTGGTACCGGCGCCCTCGGTGATATGGCCTGTCACATGATGGATCCCGTATTCAGGTTGCTGCCCATCGATTTTCCAACGGAAGTGGAATGCAGCATACCCACGAGTTGGCTGACAGACGGGAAAGAAGCAAAATATCCAGACGGATACCCCGCTGCTTCCATGATCCATTTGAAATATCCCCGTAAAGATGGGAAGGGTGAAATACGGGTTTCCTGGTATGATGGAGGACTGCTGCCGGCTCTTCCGGAGGAATTATTGCCCGGAGAACAATTTGGCGGAGATGACGGCGGCGCCTTGTTCATCGGAACAAAGGGTAAACTGATGGTGGATTGCTATGGCGAAAAACCGCGTTTATTGCCATCCAGGTTAATGGCCGAAACAACGATGCCGCCCAAGACGCTTGCCCGGGTTCCCGAAGGGCACTACCTGCAATGGGTAAACGCCTGCATCGCCGGATACGGAAATGCCACAACAAGTTCTCCGTTTGAATATGCCGGACCTTTCACCGAAAGCATATTGATCGGCAATCTCGCTATCAGGAGCTGGGGACTGGAGAATAAAAATAAGCTGAAAGATTCCGATCCCGATAATCCGGGCAGAAAGAGACTGCTCTGGGATGCCAAAGAAATGCGGATCACCAATTTTGATGAAGCCAATCAATTTGTAAAAAGAGACTACCGGGACGGCTGGAGAATTCCGGTATAACAATCTACTGGTTAAACAGGGCCTTTTTTTAAAGGCCTTGTTATTGACTGTAGCCACCCGCGTTGCGGATGATGCGTTTAGTGCGCCTGCGTTGATACTTTCCTCAACCTTAATTCAAAATACCTTGCTTCCTGGTGCGGGTTATGACGATAAGCCGGAATTTCAACAAAGCCTGCTGCTGTATAAAGGCTTATTGCAGATTTCATAAAGTCGGCCGTGTCCAGTTTAATTGTTTCATAATTTAGTTTTTTGGCGATTTCAATGCACTCAGTCAGCAATCGTCTTCCAATTCCAAAACCCCGGCTATCCGGTTGCACGAACATCCGTTTCACTTCACACTCCCTGTGATTAAATCTCTTTATCCCTGCTACTCCAACTGCTTTGCCATTTCTTAGGGCTATAAATAATCCGCCATCGGGATCGCTGTATGTGGCTTGCAATGTTTCCATTTCTTTATCAAAATTCTGGAAGGATAAATCAATTCCAAGCCATTTTACATACTCGAGTATCAATTCCTTTCCGGCTAAAAAGTCCTCAGCCTTACGGACCTCCCTTATTTCAATTTGATTTTCCACTTTGTCTTTCTAAATTTAAAACTAATACAAACGACTAATCCGGACAACATTTAATGAGGCAGAGCTGGTCGTACAGCGCTATTCAAAATCGACAATAAAATCAAAAAAGGATATTTAGCGAGCGCTGGAAAATAAGGTATCCACCCGTATAAATAATAAAAATGCGATCATTTCACATTTCATTTTCATTATTTAACGAATCAACAATTTTTCGCCCCCGAATGGCCGTCAGGGCCGCGGGATTCCATGAAAAAATAGTACCTTCAACAGCCTGTGTCCGGCGTTTTATAACGGAACATGGTGGCCGTGTTTTTTAACGTGCCAGACTCAAAATAAGAATATGAAATGCATTATTGTGGGCCTTTTTCTTCTTTTTTCCGTATCTCTCCCCGCCCAGCCGACCGTAACCGAACAATTTCAAAAGATCGGAACCATCGAGCAGGCGCAACAATACATCGATGCCAATCCCTCGCTCAAACCGACCCTGCTCAGATTGTCTTACGGCAAAGACTCCACGCTCATTGACAAACGGCTATTGCGGCAAAAGAAGGGCGATATTTTCTCTGTTGGCTACGTCACTTATAAGGTGATTGAAGGAACGGAAACCGTTGCCTACCGGGCAAATTATATCTTTCTGGACGGATCCACATTATCTGCTCCCGAGGTGGACAGCCTTAAGAAACTCATCGTGCAGAAAGCCTCCGCCGGCGCCTCATTCGATCAGCTCTCCGATCAATATACGATGGATGGCAATACGACCCATGGTGACACCGGCTGGTTTTTCGGGGAAGTCATGATGCCCAAAGAATTCCAGGATGCCGTTGCAAAACATAAACTGGGCGATATCTTTTTTGTGGATGTGCCAGACAAGCAATGGCATTATATCGTTAAAAAAACTTATGACGATCAGGTAAAGAAAGACATTACCGTATTACGGGCAAACGGAAGATAAAAGGGCATTCCATCGGGGCAGGCAATGCCAGTGCTCTTTTTCATTCGTAAATAATGATACGTATCGGCTGCTCCGACCCCTCACCAAAAATCATGGTTTGCTGCCTGGGATGTTTAGCCTTAATAATATTTCTGATCTTAAGGAACCAGGTCCTGTTCTGCACGGTGTCCGCGCGACAGGATTCATCTTTATCCCTGCACAACAGATAAACCCGGTTGTTATCTGAGACGATCTTGTTCAGCATCCCCAGATCAGGATCAGGGTCACGTCCGCCGCCGCCTGGTACAAATGGCGACCTCGTTATAATGAGGGGTGTTGCCAGTAAATTTGGCGAAGGCATCTTATCCAGGTAAAATGCGGCATGAACGGATTTATAATAAGGATATGCCAGCACCGATTCACCCTGAACAACATGGTCGTTCAGGTATTGGACTGCCTCCGGGTATCCCGAACCCTTCCTGCTTAAAACGCTGAAAGAATTCATCAGCAGCATAACAATCAACAGGAGGCATACCAGCATTTTCCAGAAACCCTTCAATTTAGTGGACTCAATGGCCAGGCAGGTCAGGATTACGGCGCCGGGTATACACCAGACAAAGAAACGCGAAAGGAAAGCGGGTTTCACCAGGCATGCAAATAAAAAAATAAGGCAGGCCGGAATAATGGTCCATATCAACGAAAGCCTGGTTAGAAAATACCCATCCCCGGCATCATGTTTCCAATATCGTTCGCGCGCGGCAATTAACAGACAAACACCCAGCAACAGGCAGACATACCCGCCACCAAAAAGATCTTTCAACACACTCAGCAAATAGGTAAAATCGGGCTTTATTATCCAGTCAATCTGATCCCTGTTCTGTGGTGGAAAAAGCAATAACGGAAGTGTGCCGGCCAGAATGATCAGCCCCGATAATAGGGCACGAAAGAGATATGGCCGGGTCAGCGCTCTCCGGGGAATACTCAACGCGTGAACCAGGAGGATGAGTATGCCAAAATAATGAATATAGACCCCGCACACAATGGATATTCCATACCAGATGGCCACGCGGCTCTCGGGTTTCCGCAGCAAGCGAACAAATATTCGCGTTGATATGACGGCGGACAAAATCAGAAAGGAATAACTTCGTGATTCGACCGCATAATACGCAAAAGTGGGATTTGCCGCAAGCAGAAATGCCCCCATCAGGGCGGTTCTTTTATTTAACCAGGCACGTTCCAGTCCGTAAAAAAGTGCCAGGGTTATTAAAGCAGATAAAAGAGATAAAGAATGCGTGGCAGCTTCGGTTTCACCAAAAATCCGTATCCAGAGATGGAGCAGCACATAATACAGCGACATATTGTTCTCATAATCGCGAAAAACGGCAAGCAGACTTGACCAGGAACGCGAGACGCTGATGCTGAAGATTTCATCCTCCCAGTAAACGCTGCTGATGTAAGGGAGGGTTTGCGCCAGGAGAAGAATAAAGGGAAGACTGACGAGAATGGCATTGCCCGTTTTTTCCGCGGCTGGCCATTCCAGCGGACTACGAATGACCCGAGTCTGTGTACCAAGACGAAATCTATCAGCGGTGAATCCCATATAAGTCTTAATAGTGTTTCACGATCCCCGCCTTCGCTTTCCTAAAAGCCGGCATCATCCATCGAAAGGCGTTCCTTTTTTTGCAATATGCCCCGCAATTCTTTTTGCATCGGAGGCAATCTCCCGTATCTGTCCTGTGGCACTTATCCGATAACCACAGAAATACAAACCGTCTCTGCCAAAATATTTTTGCCTGTCTGCACGCAACCGTAAATCCATGAACCGGCGATTGTCCGTCTCCACGATACCGGCATAATCCGGATGATATCCGATTCCTGCTACAATGGCATCGAACGCCTGTCGATTGCCATCCTTGAAGCAAACCGTTCTGCCTTTAATAAAATCAATATCACTATGAACCGTGATATGTCCATTCCGGATTAACCTGAGTGTACCAATGTCCAGGACCGGTGCATTACCATCCCTGCGGATCTCCTCCAGCGGACCGTAGGACATTTTCCGGAGACCCAGCCGGGTGAGATCGCCCAGCATCCACCTCGTGAATGGCGCAATAATGGCGTCCGCCACACGCGGCGGAAGATGGCTCAACAAAATGCTCAGCTCCAGCACCGGAATGCCTAGCACGTCCCGGGGTATAACGTTGACGGCTGAACGAACCGCCATCGCCGGCGTGGCTCCCTGCTCATACAGATCAATGGCTATTTCACAGGCAGAATTCCCAAAACCCACCACCAGCACGTGCTGTCCTGCAAAATCTTTGCCGGTCTTGTAATCACGACTGTGAAGGATCCTGCCCGGGAATGTTTCCATGCCGGTAAAAGAGACCGGTTTAGCCGTCCCGTAAGGGCCCGTAGCCATGATCACACAGGCTGATTTGAATGTGCCATTGCTGGTTTCGGTGATCCAGAAGTTTCCTTCTTTTTTTACCGAGAACGCCTCGGTTTTGAAAACCGGGTTGATATTAAATTCCTTTTGATAATCGTCCAGGTAATCCACCACTTGCTGCCGGGCTGGATAGTGGGGAATTTTTTTCCCAAATGCTTTATAGGGAAGCTGGGAACGTCTTCTGTTCGTATGCAGGTGCAGGCGGTCGTAATGATTACGCCAGGGCGCAGCAGCCACATGCTGTTTCTCGATAATAATAAATTCAATATTCCGTCTGCGCAAAGCAGCCGCGCAGGCCAGTCCGGACATGCTTGCTCCAATAATGAGCGTAATGGTTTGCCGCACAAACAAAACTTTTGCTATAAGTTAATGCTTTCTCC
>JAUZOD010000056.1 GCA_030706635.1 Bacteroidota bacterium | reverse complement strand
GATGAAAATCCAGTTGAAAGCTTCTTTCTTTACACCCCTGACCTGCAATTCTTTCAGGAACGGGCTTGAAGAGCTGATCGTCGGTACAACGGCATCCTTGGTCACGGCGATGGGATATGCACCTTTTTTGGTTTCTTCCGGAGTCAGATCGCGGGAGACCAGGCCGATATCCGTTACTCCGGAAAGTACATCTGTAATCCCTTTCCCCGCACCCCCCGCCGATATATCAATTTTTATATCCGGGTATATCTTCTTAAATTCCGAAGCCCATCTCACCGTGAGTGGATAGAGCGCGAAAGCGCCGGAAATACTAATGGATCCCGCCACGCGGACATGTTCGGCAGGCTTTGAATTTGAAGGCTTTTCGAAACCAGGCACTGCCCAGCTTACGGAAAGGCATGCTGCCCACAGAAGTATTTTTTTGCCCGGGTTCATTTTTGTTCTTTTATTGCTGTTTTTTGTTTTGTTTTTCATGACGTTTAATTTAGATTGATCGATCAGGTTTTTTAGAAAGACAACTGCAGCTGTGCTGTAAACAAATCATTTTTGATATCTGCGCCTGCTTCCTTTCTCCAGGAGTAATTCAACTGGAGTTTGGTCCAGCTGTTAAAATAGAAGTTGGTGCCGAAAACATAATAGGTGTTGCAGGCCAGTTTTTTATCCTTATTCGGATTATAGGTATCATACCTGAAAACGAACTGAAAAAGCTTGGACACTATGAAATAACTTCCCTGTGCGTACCAGCCCTCGTGAATAGTGGGGTTCTCATTGCCGTCTTCCCCTTTCAGCCATTCCGCCCTGGCGGTAAAACGGTCCAGGTCGAGCAGCGCGTCAGCGCCCCAGCGGATACGGTTTTGATTTTTTGTTGTGGAAGAACTAAAATGGTCGAAGCCATTATAGTAATTGGTGCCGATGGACAACACCTTGAATGGATGGAATACAAGCCGGGCATCCAGGTCTTTGAACTCGTTGTTATCGGCGGTATTTATGCCGGCGCCGTCCAGCAGGGCCAGGTAATAATCCAGGAAATGCCGGTTGCCGATCTTGATGACACTGCCGCTCAATTGCAGACCGAGGTCGCGGCCATTCTGGTTGCCAATCGAATCAACCAGATTATTTGAGCCGTCTCCTTTTCTGGCCACCAGGGCACTGACCACCTGTGAGCGATCGGCAGTTTCCAGCAATCTGTCCTGCGTCATATTTTCCAGCGAAAAAGGAACGGTGAACTGACCGGCCGTGATCTTCAGAAAACTCCAGGGTTTATAGGCAATATAAGCATCCAGCAATATCGGGGATACCAGGGCTCCGCCGGTGGCCGAACTGCCATTGGCGCCGGAATTCCCGACAAAGTCAATGAGGAGACGATAGCTCCACTTGTTTGTAAAATCTCCCTGGAAGTCCAGCCTGGCCCGCCGGATATCAAACCCGTCGGCCTTCCCTTTTTGCTGATAAGATTGGTACCGCAACTGCGTATAACCGCTCAATTGCAGCAATCTGCTGGAGCCCAGCGGGAAGGTTTTTGCTTTGGCTATGGCATCCTGTTGTTTTATTGCATAATCGGCCCGGAGGGAATCGGCTTCCGCCTGGCTGATTGTGCCTTTTGTGACCAGTATGTTTAATACATCGTTCGGAGTCTGCGCTTTTACAGAAGCCGAGAATAAAATAAATAGCGCGCATACGGCAATATGATTCAGTCTCATAAAATGATTACTTGATTTTATTAGTCTATTAATTTGGTGGAGTAATTAAAGAAAAAAAGGTCGGGAGTATCTGCTTATGTCCCGGAGGGACAGCACTTTGTTTCATTAAGAACAGAAGACGATTTTGTGTTCATTGGGCAAATCTATTGTTTTTCCTATTAATTCAGTAGACTAATGGAAAATATTTTTTTATCGTGTGAAAGTTCGTCCGTCTGCTGTGTGCGGGGATCATTTATACCAATGCTGACGCAGGGCGAAATCGCCGAATTTTTCTCCGGATGTTTTTTCCTTTTTATAGGATCTGAACAGCACATCAAGATCCTCCAGAATGGCGGTTTCATCCAGGTTCTCCTTGTAGATTTTATTGAGACGGGTGCCCTCATGGTCGCCGGTCAGGTACATATTATAACGTCCCGCTGACGTACCGACGAATCCGATCTCTGCCGTGTAAGGACGACCGCAACCATTGGGGCAGCCGGTCATACGGATAATAATATTTTCGTCGCTCAGCTGATATTTTTCCAGAATGGGTTCGATCCTGCTTATCAGGGAGGGCAGATAACGCTGGGACTCGGCCAGCGCCAGACCGCATGTAGGCAGCGCCACACAGGCTATGGAATTCTTCCGGATAGCTGATGCTGCTTCGGTATGTTCGATGATCCGGTATTTAACCAGGATCTTGTCAATGACCGGCTTATTCTTCGCGGTGATGTCAGCCAGAATCAGGCTCTGGTTGCAGGAGAAACGAAAGTTCGCTTTTCCCGTATGGGCGATTTCCAGCAATGCTGTCTTTAGTGCGAGTTTTTCGTCATCCAGGATCCTGCCGCTTTCTATGAAAGGCGTATAATACCAAAGTCCCCGGTGATTCTGCTCCCAGCCATAATAATCTTTTCGGTCAGTAAAGGAATAGGGTCGTGCTTCTTCCAGGGCGAATCCTGTTCTTTTTTCCAATTCTTCTTTGTACCAGTCCATGCCGTACTTGTCAACGGTATATTTCAATCGCGCCAGCTTGCGGTCGCTGCGATTGCCATAATCGCGCTGGATGGTGGCTATTTCGTACACCGTGCTAAACAGTTTTTCATCACCATCTTCAACGGAGACGTATCCCATGATGCTCGCCAGTCTGGGATAGGTATTTGGATTGCCATGTGTAGCGCCCATGCCACCGCCGATGGCGACATTGAACCCCAGCAGCTTATTATTTTCAATAATCGCGATCAGGGCAAGGTCATTGGCCAGCACATCTATATCGTTGTTGGGCGGAATCGCCAGGGCGATCTTGAACTTTCGCGGCAGATACCGGTCCTGGTAAAGCGGGTCTTCTTCCTGGGTTTTATCCGTGAGCTTTTCCTCGTCCAGCCAGATCTCATAGTAAGCCCTTGTTTTGGGCAGCATGAATTTGCTCAGACGTGCTGCATAAGCGTGCACCTGTTCATGGATGGCAGACTGCATGGGATGCGCGGCGCAGATCACATTCCGGTTCACATCACCGCAGGCGGCAATCGAATCGAGTTTGACCTTGCTGAATGCCTGTATCGTAGGCCTGATCCTGGACTTCAGCAGGCCATGCAGTTGCAGGGTTTGCCGGGTGGTGATCTTGATGGTTCCGGTGGAGTAGTTGCCGGCAATATGATGGGTGGCTATCCACTGCTCCGATGTCATGAATCCTCCTGGCAGACGCAGCCGTATCATAAACGCATACAGGCGTTCCAGCTTCTTTTCCGCGCGTTCGTCCCGGCGGTCGCGGTCGTCCTGCTGGTACATGCCATGGAATTTCAACAGGGATGTATCATCTTCGCTGATGGCCCCGGTAATTTCGTCCGCCAGTCCTTCTTTAATTGTTCCTCTTAAACCGTCGCTGGCCTGTTTTACTCGTTCTGTTCCGGATAAATTATTTTCGCTCATGCTCTGCTTGTTGATAAAAAGTAATCATTCAATACACATCTTTCAGGTATCTGCCTGATTCCTTTAGCTGGTTGAAGTACGACTCCGCGTCTTCTGATTTCCCCGATTGCCGGATCACGTCCAGGATAGCTTTTTCCACATCCTCGCTCATTTTTTTTGCACCGCAGATATACAGCACAGCGCCAGATTCCAGCCAGCTGTAGAATTCATCAGCACGTTTTTTTATTTTGTCCTGCACATATATTTTTTCCTGCTGGTCTCTGGAGAAGGCCAGGTCCAGTTTATGTAAGATGCCGTTTTCCATCCACTGCTGCAGTTCAGTCTGATAGAGAAAATCGGAAACAAAATGCTGATCTCCGAAGAACAGCCAGTTGCGGCCCGCGGCGCCCGTTGCATCCCGTTCAGCCAGGAAAGCGCGGAAAGGGGCAATGCCCGTTCCCGGTCCAATCATGATCACGTCTTTATTTTCTTCAGGCAGCCTGAACTGATCGTTGTGGTGTACATAGAAATCAATCGTATCGCCGGGTTTCAATGCGCAAAGCAAGTCAGAACACAACCCGTATTTCTGTTCTTCCGCAACGCAAAATGCATCGCGGCCAACGGTTAAATGAACTTCGCCTTCAAATTTTTCCAGCGAAGAGGCGATGGAATACAAGCGCGGTGTGGTGGGTTCCAGTTGCTGGATGAAAGATTCAAACTGGGCCGCATCCTTTACCGGATGATGGGTAAGTAATTCCAGAAGCCCCGTTTTAACGGGTGTTATCTGTTTTTGAATATGGGCGGCATACTTCGAAATCACCCGTTCGGGAAGGTATATGATGTTTAGTTTTTTGTGCAGCAGTTCGTATGCGGAACAGGTTTCATCCCGGTGCACAAAGGTAATGTCCGGATCAATGCCCGTGTGTTCGATGATCGCTTTTACCAGGTGCTCCGGATTGTGCGGGATAATGCCAATGGAATCACCGGATTTATATTGAATTTCTTCTGCGGCAATTTCAATATGATGGGTTTGCTTTCTGGATCCCCTGTCGTTGAGGTTGATGTTGGCCAGGATCTCCCCGCGGTAGATCTTCTTTCCGGTGGATTTTTTAACGGCTTTTACAGCGGGAAGGTTTAGGGATGGCTGACCGCTCAGCTTCTGCAGCACGCCGTTGAACCAGCTCTGGGCGTCCGTTTCAAAATCCACATCGCATCGCTGAATGTCAATGATCCGTTCGGCACCGAGATGGTCCAGTTGATTGTCTACGTCTTCTCCTGCCTTGCAGAACATCGGGTAGGATGTATCGCCGAGGGCCAGTACGCCATATTTTAGCTTCGGTAGTTTGAATCCGTTCTGGTGAATATGATCGTAAAACTTTTTTGCCGATGACGGGGGTTCGCCTTCTCCCTGGGTACTGATGACCGTTAGGAAATATTCTTCCTTGGGCAGATCGGTCAGCCGGTATTGATCCAGGCTAACCACTTTGGTCTGGATACCTTCCTGTTTTGCCCTGGCGGCAAATACGCTGGCTATTTTTTTAGAGTTTCCTGATTCTGTTCCGTAGGCAATGGTGATCTTTTTGCCATTGGCCGGCATTTTGGTACCCGGGGCTGCTTCTTCAGGTGTTTTGGATAGTACACCTTCAAGATATCCTTTAAGCCAGATCAGACCGGGCCTGTCTAAAGAGGCGATTAGTTCCTGGATCTGCTTGTTTTTATCTGCTGATATCATGCTCTTTCCTCCTGTTGCTGTGTTTTCCTGATGGGTTTAAAATAGAGTTCCTGTGTTTCGTCATTGGGTTTCCACTGAAATTGTCCGTGCAATCCCGCTACCTTTCCGATAATCAAAAGCGTGGGTGAAATATATTCCCGGTTAGAAATCCGGTCTGCGTATTCGTTAATGGGACAACTGAATACTTTCTGCATCGGCGTTGTAGCCTGTTCGATCACCGCGATATGCCGGTCTGCACTTATATTATGCCGGTTAAGGTTGTCAACGAGTTCATTTACGTGGTTGCCGGACATATAAAAAACGAGTGTATCGTCCGTTGCCGCCAGTTCTTTCCAGTAATCCTGTGCTATCAATCCGGGCTGATGCAGGGTGAGGAAGCGGACCGCATTAGCATGGTTCCTGGCCGTGAGGGGAATACCTGCGTAGGCGGCGGCTCCGCAGGCTGCCGTGATTCCCGGAATAATTTCGTAAGGAATCTGGTATTTATTTAAAGCCTGTAATTCATCCAGCAGATTCGAAAAAACAGATACATCACCGCCTTTTAACCGGACTATTTTTTTCCCCTGTAACGCGTATTCCACCATCAGCTCATTGATGATGTGCTGCGGAGTCGATCCTTCTTTAAACCGTTGTTTTCCGGCATGGAGGACCAGCGCGGATTTGCTGACATATTTCTCCAGGATCTCTTCACTCACGAGGCGGTCGGTAATCACCACTTCCGCTTCGCGCAGGTGGCGCACGGTTTTGAGTGTGATCAGTTCCGGATCTCCCGGCCCCGCTCCGGCAATGATGAGTTTATGCAGATTTTTGTTTTGATTCATCCCTGTGGATTAAGTTGTTTGTTATTCCTGTATCATGCAGGCTCCCACTGTTACGTTACTGGTTTCGTCTATCAGGATCAATCCCCCGTTTGCCCTCAGGTCTTTGTAGAGGTCATAGGCGAGGGGAGAAGCTGTTCTTATTTTTGCGCGCACAATATCGTTGAGATCCGCTTTTTCAATCCCTTCCTGTTTTTCCAGGGAGTTTACATCCAGTTTGAATTCAATTTCCCGCACAACCGATTTAACCCGGCGGCTGTTGTGTTGCAGCAGGTATTTATTTCCGGCGCGGAGCGGTTTGCTGTCCATCCAGCAAAGCAACACTTCCAGTTCCTGGCCCAGCAGGGGTGGATGATCTTTTTTAACGAACACGTCTCCGCGACTGATATCAATATCATCTTCCAGGTGCATGATCACGCTTTGCCCGGCAACGGCTTCTTCCACGTCCTGCTGATTTCTTTCGATCCTGGACAACCGGGAACTGATTCCGGCAGGCAGGATCGTGATTTCGTCGCCCGTCCGGTAGGTGCCGCTGATGATCTTGCCGGCATAACCCCGGTAGTCGTGCAGCTCTTCGCTTTGCGGACGGATCACATATTGAACGAACATACGGGCATGGGTGAGGTTGATATCGGATGCGATGGAAGTCGTCTCCAAAGTTTCCAGTAAAGTAGATCCCTCAAACCAGGGCATATTCACCGACTGATCCACGATGTTGTCGCCATTCAATGCACTGATGGGCAGATAGGCAATGTTTTTTAAACCCAGCGTGCGCGCAAAGCCGGCATATTCAATAACGATATTATTGTACACGTCCTGTGAATATTCCACCAGGTCCATTTTATTTATGGCCACCAGCACGTGCGGGATATTCAGCATAGACGCAATCAGACTATGTCTGCGGGTCTGTTCCACGATGCCGTTCCGTGCGTCCACGAGGATGATCATGAGCTGGGCATTGGAAGCACCGGTGACCAGGTTCCGCGTGTACTGGGTATGACCAGGAGCATCGGCAATGATGAATTTGCGCTTGGGTGTGGAGAAATATTTATACGCCACATCGATGGTTATTCCCTGTTCCCTTTCCGCGCGAAGTCCGTCGGTAAGCAGGGCCAGGTCAATAGAACCGTCTTCCTTATTCCGGCTTTGCTTTTCCAGCGCTTCCAGTTGATCGGTCAGAATGTTTTTGCTGTCGTAAAGCAAACGGCCGATGAGGGTGCTCTTCCCGTCGTCCACACTGCCTGCCGTAATAAATCTCAAAAGATCCATGCTGCTGTTTTCAAATTTTAAAAATATCCGTTCTTTTTGCGGTCTTCCATGGCCGCTTCAGACAGCCTGTCGTCAATCCTCGTTTCCCCACGCTCGCTGGTGCGGGTGGCGATAATTTCATTGATGATATCATGTACGGTGGATGCGACAGATTCCACGGCCGCCGTACAGGACATATCGCCGACTGTACGGTATCTGACATTTTTATTCATCACCTTGTCGTTTTCATCCAGTCGGATAAAACCGGAAACTGCAACGAGTTGTCCTTCATATTCTATCACTTCCCGCTGATGGGAAAAATAAATAGAGGGGAGCCGGATGTTTTCCCGCCGGATATAATTCCAGATATCGAGTTCGGTCCAGTTGCTGATCGGGAACACCCGCACATTTTCGCCTTTCTGGATCTTGCCGTTATATGTATTCCAGAGCTCGGGCCGCTGCCTTTTCGGATCCCACTGGCCGAATTCATCTCTTACGGAGAAAATCCTTTCTTTCGCCCTTGCTTTTTCCTCATCTCTTCTGGCGCCGCCGATGCAGGCATCAAATCCGAATTCTTCGATCGTATCCAGCAAGGTGTAGGTCTGCAGCGCATTCCGGCTGGCGAATTTCCCCTTGGGTTCGGTCAGCGATTTGGATTTAATCGTGTCTTCCACTTTACGCACGATCAGTCGCTCGCCGATGGCTTCCACCAGATGATCCCGGTATTCCAGTGCTTCCAGAAAATTATGCCCGGTATCAATATGTACCAGGGGAAAAGGAAACCTGCCCGGACGAAATGCCTTCAGCGCCAGGTGGACCATCGTAATGGAATCCTTGCCCCCACTGAACAGCAAAGCCGGTTTTTCAAATTGTCCCGCCACTTCCCTCAAAATATGAATGGATTCGGATTCCAGTTCGTCTAAGTAATCGCTCATGTTAATGTGTAAATGTGTAAATATGAAAATGTGTAAATGGAAAACGGGCTCAGATCATCAGCGCATTTTCACATTTCCATATTATTAATTAATTACTATGCAACCCACACTCTTTCTTCCCCGCATCTTCCCACCACCACCTGCCGGCCCGGAAATCTTCTCCGGGTTTGATGGCCCGGGTGCAGGGAGCGCAGCCGATGCTGACGAACCCGCGGTCGTGTAAAATATTGTAGGGAATATTATGTTCATGGATATAGGCTTTTACTTCATCCTGGGTCCAGTGGAGCAGGGGATTGTATTTGATCAGTTGATTCCCTTCGTCCCATTCCAGGATATTGAGATGGCTTCTGTTGCCGGAATGCTCTGCCCGGATCCCGGTGATCCATATTTTCTGTCCGGCCAGGGCCCGCTTCAACGGCTCGACTTTGCGGATAAAGCAGCATTGTTTGCGGTTCTCTACGGATTCGTAAAAAGCGTTCGGGCCCTTTTCCCTGACAAAGGGTTCCAGTAAGTGGAAATCCGGGGAATAAGCCTGTATGGGGATCTGATATTTTTCTTTGCTGGAGGTCCAGACTGAGTAAGTTTCGCTGAAAAGCCGGCCGGTATCGAGGGTGAATACGGAAATGGGCAGGTTTTTTGTTGCAATGTGGTGCAGGATCACCTGATCCTCAAGACTGAAACTGGTGGAAAAACAAACCTGATCGGGATGGAGCTCTGTCAGCAGGCGCAGTGCGTCGGAAATGGAAAGTCTACTGATCTTGTCGGTTAAGTTAGGATTTATTATTTCTGCTGTTGTATCCATGGATCAAATACCTGTTTTATGGAAAAAAAAGGGAATGGGCCGTGCCTGAATTCAGCAACAACAACCCGGGTTGCAACAGCAACAGGTATGATTGAATACATCCATGCGATACATAATGGTCAGTCTACAAATTAGATGGACAAAGATAGGGCCCGCTGTTCAATAAAAAAAATAAAAGGTTCCTGATTGATTTCCTTTCATTTGGACCTTCTTCATCTGGCTTTTTCCTGATGATACAGACGAATGTCTGTTGAACATTGTAAACACAGTGTTAAAGCCGTATTTTTATCTTTTAGAAAATCACACCCCTTATGCCTCAGCTTTCCGTTAAGGAAGGTCTTTTTTTTCTCATTGGATCCGGACTGCTGAATGCCGTCGTCTTTACCTTGATCGGCATGTCGCTGACTTTTATCGCGGGGTTTACGCTGACTCCCTGGCATTTCCCCTCAGCTGTTTTGATTTCATTGGCTATCAATTATTATGCGGCAAGATTTTTCCTGGGGCCAGACTCACGAGCAACCTGGATAAAAAGCAGTTGGATTATACTTACCGTGATTGCCGGTTCCATTCTTTTTTCCCTGCTATTTTATGATATTTCGTTCGACGGGCAGATGTACCATATTGATTCCGCTTTCTATCTGAAAAATGGCTGGAACCCGTTTAAGAAAGAACTTTCACCGGATATCAACCAGGCACTCTGGCTCAACCATTACGGGAAGGGCGCGGAGGCCCCGGAGGGGGCCGTATATGCGCTCACCAACAGGATCGAAACCACCAAGTCCATGAATTTTATTTTACTGACTGCATCCTTCTGCCTTTCCCTGTTTTTCCTGTTGCGCTTAAACCGGTTCAGCTTTCGGAAAAACCTGCTGTTCAGCTTCCTGCTTTCTTGTAATCCCATCGTCGTCTATCTGTTGTTGACGACTTATGTTGACGGACAGCTCGCTTCCTGTCTCTTGTGTTTTCTTGTGGCGGGATGCCTCCTGTACAGGGATGTCAACCGGTTTTATCTTATGCTGCTGGCGATGCTGCTGATTGTTGTTTTGAATATCAAATTTTCATCGGTTGTTTTTGCCATCATTTTTTCCGGTGGATTGCTGACGGCGCTTCTCATCAGCCGGCAAAGAAAATCTTTCAGGAAGGTGTTTTTGGTTTGTGCACTTGCCGCGGGATTTGGTGTTGCCGTGGTGGGTTATTTTCCCTATATAACCAATAGTCTTCATTATCATGATCCGCTCTATCCCGGCCTGCCCATGCTGCAATCCGAGGCGGCAAAACTGGCCCCGGATCGTTTTGCCCACATGAACCGCTTCTCTAAATTCTTCGTTTCTTTTTTTTCGCATACTGATGACCTGCATATTTACCGGGACAGAAATCCGCAGATCCCGGCTAAAATTCCTTTCAGCTTTAACCGGACTGATATCTTTAATGCGCTTAAGCCCATCGTGAGTCATATGGCTGGATTCGGGCCTTTTTTCAGTGGCATCAGCATCCTGGCCCTGATTCTTTTTATCGTTACGGCATGGTGGATTCCCGATAAAAAACGGCTTGTTCCCGTTATTGTATTGCTGGGGACGCTGACCTGTTCGGTATTCGTTATTTCAGAAGTCTGGTACGCACGCTATGTTCCGCAACTTTGGTTTATTCCGGTGATCGCCCTGATCGTTTCGGAATATTATCAACCCCGCCGGTTACGGAAACTGAGAAATATTTTGTATCTCATGGCCCTGATTGACCTATCTTTTTCATTTGCCAGCTTTCCCTATGTATATTATCAATCGGCAAAAATTGATTATGAACTGCGCCAGCTGAAAGCCAGCAGACAAACCATTTCTGTTCAATTCAGCTATTTTGTTTCCAATCGCATCCGCTTCTCTGAAAAACAGATTCCTTTTCAGGAAACAAAGATCCCGGAGCTCCAAGGCGTTTATATGATCAATTCATCCACCCGGTATATTCCGCCGGAACCTATGCCGGATCTGCCAAAATCCTGGATACTCCGCATGGGCGAAAAAATAGAGCATCAGATCCATCCCTGAAATTTCTGGAACATGCAGAAATCAATATATTTACCGCATGAAGATCGCCATCATCAACGGACCCAATTTAAATCTGCTCGGTACCCGGGAACCGGGCATCTATGGCAGGCAGACCTTTGAAGATTTTCTGAAGGACCTGAAGGGGAAGTTTCCCGATATACAGATTGATTATTTTCAGAGTAATGTGGAAGGGGAATTGCTGAATGAACTGCAAAGGGCCGGTTTTTCCTACGATGGCATCTTGCTGAATGCAGCCGCGTACACGCACACCTCCGTGGCCCTGGGTGATGCTATTGCCGCCATCAGCACACCGGTAATTGAAGTGCATATCAGTAATGTAGCTGCCCGCGAGGAGTTCCGGAAGCTATCCTATATCTCGGCTAAATGTGTGGGCACCGTAACCGGTCTGGGACTTAAAGGTTACGAGCTGGCGCTTCGTTATTTTTTATAGGAAGATCCGCATCATGAGGGCCACCCCGTCATCCTGCTTTGGGTTTTCCGTTAATTTAATGATGTGAAGACCGTGTGAGCTCCAAACGCTAAAGACTTCATTCTTCTTCCTTTTCAGCAGCTCCTTTTCAATTACTGGCAATAAAGTGCCTTTGGCCACCCATCCCAGATCCCCTTTGGTAATGCCTTCCCCACCCATGGAATAGGTTTGGGCCAGATGCCCGAAATTGTCCTCTTTATTATTCAGCCTGGTCAGGATGGATTTTCCCAGAGAGTCCGCAACGCGGTACCGGAATACGGAAGTGTCAATATATATCTGGGAAATCCGGTAAAAGGTATTGGGTAATTTAGCCAGCACCTGAACCAGGAAACGAGAGCCGTTCGCCTGTTTAAAAGGACCATAAACCTGTTTGATCTTTCCCGTGTAAGCGAGACTGTCCGCGAGGTTGCTAAAATGCGTGACCCGGGTCACAAATACGGTATCGAGCTTGAATTTCTTTTTTAGAATATCTTTAACGTAGAGGGGCGAATTGGGGGATTTCTCGATCTCCGACTTCATCTGATTCATGGTCATCTTTTGACAGAATACCGTTAATGAGCTGAATATCAATATCAATGAGCAAATAATCTTCAACATGGATTGGCATTAGGTTTGCAAATATAAGATCCCTGGTCAATGCGGGACCGCAACAATTGGCAATCCCGGTTCGTTTTAATTGCACATCATCCTTTACTTATGCGCCTGTTTTTTATCTCCCTGCTGCTGATTTCATTACATGGCTTTTCCCAATCCCCTGCCTATATTATCGGGGTGAAAGGAGACACCCTGAACAGAGTGGATGCCAAAGGAATGAAGCAGGGTAAATGGGTGAACCATGTGGATGAATTGCGCGGTGAACCGGGATACGAGGAGGAAGGCGTATATAAAGACGGCCGGAAAGAAGGCCCCTGGAGGATATACAGCCTTGAAGGTGATCTGAAGGGACTGGAGTTCTATCGATGGGGCAATAAAGACGGCAATTGTCAGTATTTCAATCCTTCCGGCAATCTGGTCAGGGAGGAATCCTGGAAGGCCCTGAATCCGGATAAATTATATGATACCCTGGAAGTGGAGGACGTCGATCACCTCAACCAATACCGCACGGTGATCGTAAAGAATGAAGGCGTGGCGATCAAAAATGGCATCTGGAAATTTTATGATCCGTCCACCGGCATGATCAACCGGACTCAAACCTATACCATGGGAAAACTCGAGACCCTGAAAGCGCCGGCGGTACAGGATTCGACCCAGGTGGCTCAGGAAAAGCTGGTAAAGCCCAAGGAAGTGCAGGATTATGAGAAGAAAAATGCGGGAAAGAAAAAGATTAGGGTAAGGGACGGGCAGACAAACTAATCCGGTTTATTTTCAGACGGTTCAGGTTTTTTAATCACCAGCACCTTGTCAATCCGCTGGGCATCCATATCCACGATCTCAAACTTGAAATCCTTCCATTCCATCAATTCGCCGGTCTTCGGAATGTGTTCCAACTGGTGCAGTACAAACCCGGCCAGCGTATCAAATTCATGCTCTCCCTCATTCATCCATTCTGTTTTGTCGAAATAGGCCAGAAAATCATAGAACGGAATCTGGGCATCCACCAGGAAGGAACCGTCTTCCCTTCGCACAATTTCATAATCGGCCATATCGGGTTGCGGGATATCGCCCACGATGGCTTCAAGAATGTCATTCAGGGTTATGATGCCGAGCAGACTTCCATATTCGTCCACAATACAGCAGCCATGTGTTTTGTATTGCTTGAATTTTTCCAGCACCTGGTAGGCGGTATTGTTTTCCGGAATAAAAAGTGCAGGCTTCATGATGTCTTTAAAAGGCACCGAGTCGCCGGCAACATAAAGATCTTTGATGGCGACCATGCCCTTGATATTGTCAATGTCCCCGTCACATACGGGGTACACGGAATGGGGTTCCTGCAGGATCTTTTCCTTGATCATCTCCTCGTTGTTATGTAGTTCAAACCAGATGATATCACTGCGGTGGGTCATCAGCGACGTAATGTTGCGGTCACCCAGGTGAAAGACCCGTTCAATGATTTCCTGTTCGGCCTCTTCAATGGTGCCCTGCTCGGTTCCCTCATTAATGATGGCCTTGATCTCGTCTTCCGTTACATTGCTGTCGGTGGAAGGTTTTATTGAGAAGATCGCAAAAAAAAGATTGCTCAGCCAGTTCAGCAAAGCCACTATGGGATAACCAATCCGGGAAAGCACTCTCATTGGCCGGGCCACACCGCGTGCGATGCGCTCAGCCATCAGCAGGCCGATCCGTTTCGGAATCAGTTCGCCAAACAGGATGGAGAGGAAGGTAACGATGATCACGATGAGCGCTGTGGAGATGTTTGCCGCATAACGGTGCAGGTAAGGGATTTTTTCAACATAGGGTTTCAGGTAAACACTGAATTTTTCGCCGGAATAATAACCCGTCAGGATAGCGATCAGGGTAATGCCGATCTGGGCTGTGGAGAGAAAGAGTTCTGGATTTTCCGCCAGGTTCAACGCGGATTTTGCCTTGAGATCTCCCTTAGACGCCATGTCTTCCAACTTGGATTTGCGGGCGGAAACCAGGGAGATTTCTGCCATCACAAATAATCCGTTTAAAAAAATCAGGCAAAAAAGAATAATAAATTCAACCATGCTTTAACCTTGCTTTAAACTGAGTACCCCAAACTGCTTCCGGAAAAATTGGCTCATCAAATATCCGATAATGCTTCCCGCCAGCGTTCCGCCTAATACGTCCAGGGGATAATGGACGCCAACATACACCTGCGCGTAACTGATCATCAGCGCCCAAACAAATAACAGCCAGCGCCAGGAGCCGGTTTGATTTAAAGTTATAAAAATAAAGAAAGCCATGGCAAAGTGATTGCACGCATGGGAAGACGTGAAACTGGAACTCTGTGGACAATAATTCACCAGTATTCTTACCTGGTCTGCCAAATCGGGATTCCTGCAGGGGCGCAGCCTGAAAATGGTATTCTTGAGGATGGTACTGCTGCATAGATCGCTGATGATAACCGTCATGATGAACGTAGCCGACCACCAGAGACTTTTTCTGCCAAAATTTAAGATGGCAAAAACAAGCAAAAACAAATAAAAAGGAATCCAAAATTCAGCCTGTCTCATGAAGGAGAATACAAGGTCGAACACCGGGTTTGTCCATTCCTGGTTGATCTTTTGGAAAAACCAGTGATCTAAATGGATGAGCTGTCGGAAAATGGCCGGATGATTTCCGGAGAGGAGTAAAATCATGATTCCAGAATAATTGCTCTAATTTTAATCCCCATATTCATATATATGTTTACAGGGCTAAAGATACCTAAATTGATCCGATGGATTTTTTGGACCGGCATTATTTTTTTGGTGCTAATGTGCCTGCTCCGGTTAATTTTTTATTTTTCTTTCCATCATCCGGTGAATACCGCGGGTGCATTGGGGAAAACTTTCTTGCTGGGGTTCCGGTTCGACCTGAAAATGGTCTGCATTTTACTGGAAGCCATGTTGGTTTTGGGCTTTCTCCGGACTGCTGATCCTTTCCGGTCTTCCGCCGGAAGAAGGGTTGAATTTATTCTACTTGGAATCGCTTCTGTGGCCTTTACCCTTTTTTATATTGTGGATTTTGCGCATTACAGTTATTTATCCCAACGCCTCAGTGCCAGCGCGCTCAACTATCTGCAGGATGCAGGTATTTCCATGACCATGGTCTGGCAAACCTATCCTGTGCTGCGTCTGCTCCTGGCCTGGCTCCTGGGAAGTTTATTTATTCTGTGGCTGCTGAAAATATCCTTTATCCGCATCAGTCGTAGCCCGGATATAGCTGTAAAAAAAACCTGGATCTGGTTTTTGTCTGCTTTCCTGCTCCTGGGTCTTGGTGTTTTTGGAAAGTTGGGGCAGTATAATCTGCGATGGAGCGAGGCGTATTCACTGGGCAGTGATTACGAGGCCAATCTCGCCTTAAATCCATTTCAGTCTTTTTTCAGCAGCCTGAAATTCAGGAAATCGGTGTACAATCTCTCTAAAGTGAAACAGGCGTATCCGGTACTTCAGCCTTATTTCCAGTTTCCTGGTGATTCCGTTTTGCTGAATTACGACCGGTTCATTCAGCATGTCCCGTCCACCGCGAGGCCCAATATTGTGGTGGTTATCTGTGAATCTTTCAGCGCCTATAAAAGTTCCATGTGGGGAAATCCGCTGAATACAACGCCCTTTTTTAAGGCGATGGCCGAGAAAGGAATATTTTTCGACCAGTGTTTTACGCCTTCCTATGGAACAGCGCGCGGTGTATGGGCCGTGCTCACCGGCATACCCGATGTGGGGCAGGCCAACAGTACAACCACCAGGAATCCGGCAGCCGTGGATCAGCACAGCATCGTGAATGATTTTGATGGATACGAAAAATTTTATTTTCTGGGTGGCAGCGCCAGCTGGGCCAATATCCGGGGTTTGCTCACGGATAATATCAAAGGACTTCACCTGTATGAACAGCAAGATTATAAGGCGCCGAAAATAGATGTCTGGGGCATCAGCGACAAGAATTTATTCCTGGAGGCCAACCAGGTGCTGAACAAACAGTCCGGGCCTTTTATTGCCATCATACAAACGGCCGATAATCACCGGCCCTACACCATTCCTTCGGAAGATAAATCCGCTTTTAAAAAGATCCATGTATCGGAAAATTCCCTTAAGCAATTCGGATTTGAAAGCAATGAAGAGATGAATGCTTTCCGGTACACCGATTTCTGTTATCAGAAATTTATGGAAGCCGCCTCCGCAGAGAAATATTTTCCGAATACCATCTTTATTTTTGTGGGAGATCATGGCATCGCCGGCAATGCGGGAAAAATGTTTCCCCGTGCCTGGTCGGATGAAAGGCTGGATAATATGCACGTACCCCTGTTGTTTTATGCACCCGCCCTGCTGCAACCGAAGCGGATTCATGATTTTGTTTCCCAGATCGATTTGTTGCCGACGGCTGCGGGACTGGCAAAAATATCCTATCACAATACCAGTCTGGGCAGGGACCTGCTGGATTCTGCGCATACCCCCGTTAAATCTTTTTCCTTTCTCTACGACCCCGACCAGAATTATTTTGGATTGCTGATGGGCGATTATCTTTATCGCGAACAGATGACTACCCATAAGGGCACCCTGTATTCTGTTGTGTCCGATGAACCTGTTGATCAGGCCGGAAAGGGCGACAGCCTGGAGAAAATGACCACGCTTACCCATGCTCTATATGAGACCTCCCGGTATCTTTTATTGAATAATAAAAAGAAAAAGCCCTGATACCCCTGCATGCATTCATATCTTCTGACGATCCTGTCTCTTATAACGGTTTGTTGTTCCTGCGGCGGGAAATGGCAGGACCGGACAGGATCGTTATCGGGACAGATTCAGAAAATACCCGTTGGCCGCGACCAGGTATTCGATCTGAGCGGTTATGCCGATGAGGGTGGCGGCAATCCCTATAATCTTTTTGATGAAAATGCGTATGTTGATCCCCGTAATAAACCGGCGGGAGAACCCTATATCCCGTCAACCAATTGTCAGCCAACGCAACATCCTGAAATATACTTCGCCTCAGGGAAGGGGAGCAGGATAGTGGTGGACCTGCTCGTGCCTTACGCCCTGAAGGAGATATATCTGTTTGACAGGTCGGCTGTAAACGATAGCGTTTGGATCTATACGGGCAGCCTGAAGCAATGGAAACCTGTGGCGGCCCTGGAAACGGTGTCTGATGCGGGTGCCCGAGGCTGGAGAAAACTCGCGGTAGATGAACGCAGCCGGTTCGTCATGATCCGGTTCAGCAGTTATGAAACCGGTATTACGGAAATGGTATTATACGGAACGCCGCTGGAATCGCAGCCACCGGTAAAACAAATAACAAGCGCCGGTTCTTTCACCCGTAAACCACTGAACCGGTTCCTGGGGGTGAATTACATCATGGAGGATGAGCCGAAATGGCTGAAGCCATTTCATTACAGCCGGCTCTATAATTTCGCGCTGGATTTTGATAACGACACAAAACATCAGGGTGAAGAGGTTCAGTTCAATATGCTGCATTACGGATATTACCGAACAGATTTGAAGAAATATGTCTTTGACCTGGACACTTTGAAAAGCATTAATCGGGGAAATATCTGGTACAGTATCCGCGGGGTCTCCAAATGGATGAACGATCTGGGGTATACCGATAAAGACAGGCCCTTGAACCGGCCGGGAATGAATACCGAAGATCCTGCCGCCTATTCCCGGCACGCAGAAATGATGTGGCACCTGGCTGCCTTTTTCGGAAATACCAAAGTAGACACCAATCTGCTTTCCTTATCGCACGAACCTAGGGCATCCGGTCGCGGCTCCATGAGTTTGTTTGAAAATGGCAATGAAGAAGATGCCTGGTGGGTGGGAAATAAATATTGCAGTCCGGTGGAATACTATGCCCAGAGTGTGGCTGACCTTGACGGAGATGAAGGCAAACAGGGAAAACGACGGGGTATCCTGCATGCAGATCCGCATTCGAGGCTGATGATGAGTGGTCTGGCAGGGCTGGATACCAACCGGGTCAAAGTATACAAATTCCTTTCAGAAAACCTCCGCAAAGACGGACGGTTTGTGTGGCAGGGCGGCATTCAGTATCATTATTATTGTCATGCCAATGGCAAAGGAGTTTCGCCGGAGGCGGATTCACTGCGGCTGAAATTGATGCGGGTTCGGGATTGCAGCAGGCGGATGGCACCGGAAGTGGAATGTTTTCTGGGAGAGAATGGATACGATAAAAGCCAGGCTTCCAGTCAGGCCACGCCCATACTGCCCGGATATTCTGTATCCGAAAGCCAGGGGATCATGTTGCTGAGATCCATTAATGCAGCTTTTTTCTCGGGGTTCGATGCGTATATTTTGTACTGGCTGAAAGATGGAAACCCTGAAAATGATCCACGGGTTTATACAACCAGCGGTATCCTGCGGTTGATGCCCGATGGCAAAACGATGGCTTATCCGGGATGGTATTATATCAGCAGCCTGGTGAACAGGTTGGGAAATTATTTACCCGACAGCGTGATCTTAGAAAAAGGCAATGTTTGGATATACCGCTACCGTCATCAGCAATTCCGCGATTCTGTGGCTTATTTTGTGTATGCGCCCACGAACAATGGAACAAAAATAGCCCGGTACCGGCTTTGGGTGGGAAATACAGCAGGCAATACCGTTGGTAAAATTGAATTCAGCGATGATTCAGATCGGGGAGAAGCCCGTTTGTTACCGGTTAAACAGGGTTTTGTTAGCATTCCTGTAGATGAAAAGCCGCGGCTGGTATTTAGCAAGGAGTTCTTACCTTCATCTCATTAAGTTTCCATATACCTTATGCGCTTATTTGTGAGATCCTGGCGGTTTCCATGTTTGCTTTGTCCATTCCTGACTCTATTATCCTGTTCTTATTCTTCCAGGGAAACCCGGAAACTGTATCAGCAGGCATTGCAGAAGAAACCGTATGATGTGATCATCGTTCCGGGTGTTCCGTTTGAAAACGGACAGTGGAGCCGGGTGATGAAGGGCAGGATATATTGGTCCAAGTTTCTATATGATCACGGGATAGCCCGGAATATCATCTATTCTGGCTCCGCTGTTTATACCCCCTATACGGAGGGCGAGATCATGGCCCTGTATGCCATCTCCCTGGGTATTCCCAAAGAACATATTTATAGCGAAACCCGGGCCCAGCACAGTACAGAAAATGTTTATTATGCTTATCGGCTGGCCCGCAAGATGGGCTTTAAGACTGTGGCCCTTGCTTCCGATCCGTTTCAAACCCACATGCTGCGCAAATTCACCCGGAAAAAAGTGAGCGCCGGCATTGGTCTTATCCCCATGGTGGAGGATAGCCTGAAGGCGATGGAACCTGAAATGAAAGATCCTGTTATTGACCCGCAATCAGCTTACCGGAAGGATTTTATCAGCATCACCAAAAGGGAAAATTTCTGGCAAAGATGGCGGGGTACATTGGGCAGGAACATAAAAAGTACTGCATATCACAAATAAAAAACGGAAGGGGAGGATCATGCGTAAAAGCTTTATTGAAGATTTTTTCGAGGGGATGAATGAGAAGCTTTTTTTTGGACTGGTGATCCTGGTTCAGATCGTTTTTATTTATCAGGGACTTGACTTCACAGATTCCGGGTTTGATGCAGTTTTTTATCAGCGCATTTTCAGCGATCCGGCTAGCGTGCAATATAATTTTATGTACTGGCTCACCGGCGTCATCGGCGGGTCCTGGCTCAGATTATTTCCCGGTCCGGGCCTTCTTGGGTTGCGCATCGCTTCCGTGATTTGCACTACGCTTACTTTTGGGATCAGTTATAACCTGTTGAAGAATTATTTGCAAACGGGTTCTCTGCGGCTGGGCCTTTTCCTTGTTGTCCTTTTTCTGGGTACCGCCATCAGGGAATTGAACTATAATGACATCAGCGCGCTGTTCTTTATGTGTGCATCCTGGTTCCTTTTCGCGGGACTTACCAAACAAAAATATCTCCATCTTTTCATTGCCGGGATGTTTATTGCAGCAAATATGTTTGCGCGGCTTCCTAACATACTGGGATTGCTGCTGGTGATTGCCATTTGGCATTCAGGTTATCTCAACAGACTTACGGCCAGACAAACGGCCATTCATACCATCTTGTTCATCGGAGGTTTTTTGGCGCTGACCTTCTTGCTTTTCTTAATCATGAAAGGCATGCATCACGATGTTATTTTCATAAACAACCTGGAACTGATAAAACGGATGGGCTCTAATCCCGGAAATTCCCACGGGTTATACCCATTGTTTAATTTATACCTCATCCAGTACGGTGAAGGATTGATTGTTTCCATTGTTGCAATTGTTGCCCTTTGGAGTTTTGCCGCCATATGGAGGCGGCTCAAAGCGGATATCCCGATTATGAAAGCCCTGTGGCCAATGATCAAATACCTCATTCTGGCCGTCCTGACCATTATTTGTATTTACCGCGCGCGGACAAATCCTGATTTCTGGTTTTATCTTTTTTTATTCTACGCCGGAACAAGCCTGATCGTTGGATTTCTGATCATTGCCGGACGTCAACCCAAAGACATGCAATTGCTAACGGCGATAGGCTGTATCACGCTCCTGATTTTGCCAGCCGGCAGCCATCATGTACTGATGACCGCAGGGAAATACGCCGTCTGGATCATGGTGCCCATCACGGTGGACTATCTGCTAAATATCCGTTCCCTGAGCAGTTCCGTTATCATAAGTGAAAACAACAGGCATGCCTACGAGCAGGCCATCAATAAGAATCAGATGGATTCGCTTCGTAACGGATCTATTTTTCTCACCCTGCTCTATATTCTGAGCGTTAGTTATTATTATCCCCATTCTGACAGAACCAACCGGATAAATATGAGATTTGAGGTTCCCAACGCACATGTCTCCGACATCTACACCAGCCCGGAGCGGGCGCGAACCGTCAGCGAGCTGCTTGCGGCAAGCGCCAGGTATGTGAAAGCCAATGATTTTGTTCTGGCGTATGATTGCATGCCGATGTATTATTACCTTACAGATACTCGACCCTTTATGCATAACAGCTGGCCGGGGTTATATGACGATTCCGTTTTTAAGGATGAACTGAAAAAGTCGTTGCAGGAAACCCGTATTTGCCCGGTCGTTATTATGCAGAAACGAAGCACGACGGCTAATAACTGGCCATTGAATGATAAAGAGGTCTATAAATACAGGATGCAGACACTGGGTTATATGCAGAATTTTTTGAAATCGTATCAATACAGGGAAGTTTGGGAGAATGACTTTTTTAAAATATTCATTCCGGCAATCAGGCATCTGCCGGTTTCTGATCCCGGATTGTAAGAAGATTAATTTATGAAAAAACCAGATTCTTCCGATAAGGAAGCGGAGCAACTGGTAGCCGAATTGGATAAAACCAGACAGCTATTGAATAAGCTGAAAGAAGAACAGCGGATCAGAAATAATGAACAGGAACATTTTGCGTATGTGGTTTCGCACGATCTGAAATCACCACTGGCCAGTATTGTACTGACCAGCGAAATGTTGCGTGAAAATTTTGGGGATGCCATCGATGAGGGGAATGATCAGTTGTTGCAGGTATTGAACCGGGCCACTTTCAAGATCAGGAACCTGGCAGACGGGATCCTTTCCTATTACCGGGCGGAGCGCGCAATGAATGAACCGCCGGAGACCTTCAATTTATCCGCTTGCGTACAAATGATCGTGGAAACGCTCCGGCCGGGGCTTTCCGCGGAGATTCATTATCCGCAGGAAGGGGCTCTTATTCATGCCAATAAATCTGCCCTGGAGCAAATCCTCGGCAGCCTCATGCACAATGCCATCCGGTATAATAACAAGGAAAAGACTATTCTGTATATTCGTTTTCTTGAGGATGAAATGTTTTATTATTTTGAAGTGCAGGATAACGGAAAAGGCATTCCCGTTGAAGATCAGCAACGGATCTTTGATCTTTTTACCAGTCTGGGCGATGATCGTTCGGGGATTCCCGGCCTGGGCATCGGATTGTCGAATGTCAAAAAGCTGGTGGAAAACGAGGGAGGTAAAATACGGGTCCATTCTGTGCTTCAGGAGGGGAGTCTGTTTCAGTTTTCTCTGAAAAAAAGTAATACCCTTCCGGGTGCCTGACCGATTATGCAGAACCGCGGGAAATTTATAAGAAATCTTTTTCTCTATTTCTGCATGCTGCTGCTGTTTGGAGGAATGATCTATTATCTGCTGCGCACCGGAAGAGTCCTCGATCATGACCGGGTTTCCTCCGGCGCGGGTCATTCGTCTGAAAACCGGAATTCTTTTTTCTCGGGGGCCCTGAAAGCGCACCTCCGGGACGCGCTACCGCAGTTATTGCTGCAAATTGTGGTAATTATCGCTTTCACCCAGTTGCTGGGAAGTCTGTTTAAGAAAATCGGACAGCCTTCCGTGATCGGTGAAACGGTTGCCGGAATCATCCTGGGACCTTCTTTACTGGGTCTGCTTTTCCCGGGCACATTTCATTTTTTGTTTCCTCAGGAATCCATGGACAACCTGAAATTCCTGAGCCAGGTGGGACTAATCCTTTTTATGTTTATTGTAGGCATGGAGCTGGATGGCCGGCTAATCCGCCGTCAGGCATTGGACGCTTTGATCATCAGTCATGCCAGCATTCTGATCCCTTACACCCTGGGCATTGGCCTTTCTTTATTTATTTATAAGCAATATGCGCTGGACCATGCCAGCTTTTTTTCTTTTGCGCTGTTCATGGGCATAGCCATGAGCATAACGGCATTTCCCGTATTGGCCCGGATCATCCGGGACCGCGGACTAACGGGTACGAAACTGGGCGTGCTGGCGATCACCTGCGCGGCTTCCGATGATGTAACTGCCTGGTGTCTGCTGGCGTTGCTGATCGCGTTCATCAAATCCGGTTCAGGCCTCTCGGGCCTGCTGACCATCAGCCTGGTATTATTGTACGCAGCCGTCATGCTGATCCCCGTAAGATGGCTGCTGAATAAAATACTGGGTATCTACCTGAAAAATAAGATCGCCTACCAAACTCTGATGGCTTTCATGTTTACGATGCTCTTATGTTCTGCCTATTGTACGGAGATGATCGGTATTCACGCCTTGTTTGGTGCTTTTCTTGCCGGCGTGGTGATGCCGAAAAATGATGAATTGCGTAAACGCATAACCAGCAGGATCAGCGATGTGGCCATCGTGATGCTGCTGCCCTTGTTTTTTGTGTTTACCGGATTGCGCACCCGCGCCGGGTTATTGAATCACAGTTCCCTCTGGATTACTTTCGGTTTGATC
>JAUZOD010000055.1 GCA_030706635.1 Bacteroidota bacterium | reverse complement strand
TTCCAGTATTTCGTACCTATTGTATATTGAAAATGATTCCCAAATTCGCGGATATAGGTCAGCCTGAAAATATCATTATACAACCAATTCGAATTATATCCCCGGGTAAATGAGGTCAAAAAGGAATTACCCTGAGAAAGCAGATCCTCTTCTCCGGGATTTTTGGTATCCCGCAGAAAGCTTACCTGCAGGTAGTTGAAAGGATAGCTGTAGATGGACTGGCTGTCGAAGGACCAGGATCCGCTCAGATAATATTTCCAGCGCTCGTCTTTTAAACCATAAGCCGCATAAGCATCCGTATAAAACCGCGTGCTCAGTTTATCATTGGATCGCCCCCCGAATTGAAACCGCTGGCCTTCTACAGGATTGAAGGAATAAAACTTACGGACAGGACCGATATCAAATTTCCCGGCGGATTTATAACTAACAAAGTATAAGGTTGCCCAATCCATTAACCTTCTGTAAGTGCGTAATTTCAACAGGCTGTCTGTATTGGCATACGTCCTGATCTCGGATTTGCTGAGTGGAACAGGGCGTTCCTTCGTCCAGAATGTATCGGTTTGATGAGAGGATATGGATAAACTATCCAGCGCCGGTCCCTGAAATACCTGGTCAGTAAGAACAGTATCGGAGAAATGCCGGATGGATATTTTTCGCTCGCCAAAAAAACCCGGGCTTTTCGGAAAAGGGCTAAGCGATGCAAGTATTTCCGATCCAACCAGATGATAACGCCCCAGTGGGCCTTTTTCAAAATCCTGGCTGACTTCAAAATTCCGGACATAATTTAAATTTACATGCGTGGATATACTCATCTCAACCCTACGGACAGCGTAATTTCCATCAAGGCTGATATACAGGTTTCCCCGGAAAAGCTGATCTTCCGGATTCCTGGGCGTGAAATAAAGCTTCACCATCTTTTCTCCGTTTTCCACAATGCTGTCTCTGATAAAAAACATATAAAAACCGGGTGCACTATTCGCTATCGGGCTCATAAATGGGATGGTAAACGCCAAAATCGTATTGTCGTAGATATTGATATCATCATACAGATAGTGCAGCGCACCGGTTATTCCCCTTGTGTCAACGAATTCTCCATAATTTACCGTCTTCCGCGCCAGGATCAGTTTCTTTTTCTTTTCAGGTTCCCTCCTGAAATAATTTTGGGAAAGGATCTCCTGTAAATAAATAGAATTTAGTGACTTCCCGGATACAATGGTCGTATCCATATTTTCAAAAAAGAAATGAAGTTTTTTCAATACGAAATTATTTGTAATCCGGCTCCACGGGCCATCCGTAAACATCCGTATTTTTTCATATTCCTGATAGGAAGAATAGGAATATGCCCCGGGCCCGTTCCGGGATTTATTGGCTATTACCTGACGGATGAGCTCAACGGCAGGATTGTTCTTATTCCGGTATCTTCCCTTTTTTGCATTAACAATAACGCCTTCCAGCGCTGTGTACGACCTGGAAAGCAGTACGGTCAATTCCTGAACAGGAGCATGGGTCAGGGAAATCGTTGAAGCACGGTAGCCGGTAATCGTAAAGATTATTTTTTGAGCATCCTGATCTATACGGATCGAGAACCTGCCTTCCGCATCTGTCAATCCGCCTTTTGGGCTATTTTTTGCAGTTATGCTAACATTTTGCAAAGGGGTAAGCATCGCTGAATCCAATACTTTACCCGTGATCAATTTTGTCTGACCAATACTGAATTTAGCCAATACAGCAGCCATCAGCAATATTGAAATATGTTTATAAATCAAGATTCGTCTTACTTTAAGTCAACGGCTTGGGCCGGCGGAGGCTATCTCGATTTGAAAATGATCCCTGCCTGAATCTCTGTAATATCGTATCCGGCTTCAGCAGGATATATTAAAATCTATGGCTTATTCCAAGTCCAATTCCAAAGTTATAGGGAGAAGTGGCCAGATCGCTGCGGATATTCATCGGGCTGAGTGCATTCTTAAAGCAGGGTATCAGACTAACTCCCCAGTTTGAATTGATGTCGTATTGCAATTCCGCTTTCAGTAAAACGCCATAATTTACTTTTTTCAGTCCGTGCATGGCGACCACTGATTCCAGCTGATCACCGGGAGATCCCAGTATCCTGGTCCCTACGGTAGCACTGGTCAATAAATTAAAAGAGACACCGGCTCCTGCAAGCAATGTAAATTTCTTCAGGCTGATCCCATACGAAGCGATCAACGGGACCGTGAGATAGTGAAGGTTACTATACACCCTATCCATCATCACACTATCCCCCACACCGGGCGCTACGGCGGAAGAAGAGGACAGGTATCCGTATCCGGAAATAGTATTCACCTTAAATTGGACATTACCATTATTGTCCTTAACGGCAAAAGATTCTGACGGGTCAAGGATACTGCTGGACCAGGAATAACTGATGCCGGATTGGATGGTCCACCTCCTATTTAATTGATAACCCAGAAAAATGCCTCCTGATGCGGAGAAAACACTTCTCTCCCTTTTTTCGATTTCCCTTCCGTTAGCACCTGTTGAATCATTATTATCAGACAAATTATACCGGGCAAACTCCTGCGAAAAATAAGGCGTTACAGAAAGCCGGCTTAAGAAAGAAGAATGCCCGGAACCAGCTCTCTTTTTCAAATCATTCGTCAGGTCAGCAGGCGGATCATTCTTTCCTAACCTGAAAGACAAAGTCATTGGTTCGGAGGATTGAAAGCCGAGAGAAGGCAAACTGTACAGATGGGCGGCCTGCCGTTCGGGCTCCCCCTGTAGTTTAAGAGATGTCCCGGACGCCAGGTCGTTGCTATTTCCGATAACCATATAAGAATAGCTTAATTTATTCTTACGAATATTTTCTTCTGATGAGTGCGGGCCCGGGAAGCTATGCGGTTCTCGGCTCCGGTGATTATCGCCGGTTTCACCCCGTAAACCTGATGCGCTTTCCCCACTTTCTCTAGTTGCCATACGGCTCACCTGATGACCATAATTAAAATGGACAAGGATGAGTATTCCCAGGGCAAAGACTACAATCAGAAGGCAGACGCAGACCCGAAGCAGAAACCGAAACCTGGCCCTATAAAACAGATGATCGTCCCTGTCCAGCCGATTTTCGATTTTCTCCCAAACGGCATCAGAAGGCCCATCAGCAAGGGATTGCAGCGAATTCCTGAATAGCTCATCAATCTCATTTGGTTTATTCGCATCCATGTGCCTCTATTTGGTCATTTTTAAATTCGGTGTAAGTGCCTTCTTTAAAATTACCCGGGCATCCGATAAATTGGATTTTGAAGTTCCTTCTGATATATCCAGCAAAAGCGCTATTTCTTTGTGTTTCATTCCTTCAAAAACATACAGGTTAAAAACCATTCGATAAACCGGGGAGAGGGTTTGAATCAGCCGGATCAATTCCTTCTCAAGCAGCTTTTCCGTAAAATCTTCTTCAATAATCAGAGACTTATGGTGTTCGGCGAGAGAAATAACGCGAAATAGGTTCGCCTTACTTCTATACCGTTGCAAGGCGCAATTGATCATAATTTTACGCAGCCATCCCTCAAAAGATCCTGTCTTTTTATACTGCCCGATGCACTTGTACAGTTGCAGGAACCCATCCTGCAGGATTTCTTCCGCCTCTTCCCTGTTTTTGGAATACCGCAGACACAATACCATCATTTTTGCACCGTACAAATCATAAATCTTCCTTTGGCAGGACCTGTCCCCTGTCAGGCATCCTTTAATGAGCTGCTGAAGCGTGTCTTCCGGAATATTTTGACCTTTTTTAAGCATAGATGCAATAAATCATCAAATGGTTGGGTCAATTAAATTTAAAGTTTAAATCGAAGGCTTTAACTTCTCAAAAACAATTAAACGCTTATTTTTATACAGCAACCTCTCATCATTATTCCGCGTATAGAAAGTAATCTTTACCTGCAGATTTTATCGGATACCTATATAAAGCTTTAAAAAGAATGAATGTAAAGTTATTCCTTTTATTACCGCTTTTTCTATTTTGTACCGCCGGTTGGCACTACAATCTGGAAGATGCAAAGCAGCTGGCCAAAAAAGAGCACAAGCATATCCTGCTTAATTTTTCGGGCTCAGACTGGTGCGGACCCTGCATCCGGTTGCGCAGTGAAATTTTCGAAAGCGAGGTTTTCAAACAAATGGCGGACACAGAACTGATATTGGTAAATGCCGATTTCCCCAGAAAGAAAAAAAACCAACTGTCAATACCTCAGCAAAAACTGAATGACGCCATGGCTGACCGGTATAATGCACAAGGCAAATTCCCTTATACCCTGTTGCTGGATACTGACGGAAAAATTTTAAAGACCTGGGATGGCCTTCCGGATATGACTGCGGAAGATTTCACGATAGAAGTAAGAAATGGTATTTACTCGGACAGATAACAACATGGGCCGGAAAACCGTTTTTAATAAAGCGCTGAAGCTGATGGGCAACCGGTTTCAGATCAGCGCGGTCGCCAAAAATGAAGCCTGGGCTAATGAACGCATTGATGCAGCCATTGGAGAGATACAAAGGATTGAGAAATTGCTGACAACATTCAGCAACGACAGCGAAACAAGTCTTATCAACGAAAATGCAGGCTTGGCGCCGGTTAAGGTAAGCCGGGAAACTTTTGAACTTATAGAACGATCCACCCGAATATCGCGCGTCACGCAGGGAGCATTCGACATAACGTATGGATCTGTTGACAAAAGCCTATGGAATTTTGATACAAACATGAAGTCCCTTCCGGATAAGGAAACAGCACGCAAAAGGGTGGGTCTGATCAATTACCGGAATATTGTTCTGGACGATGAAAATGCTACTGTTTTTTTAAAGAAAAAGGGGATGCGCATCGGGTTTGGAGGGATCGGTAAAGGGTATGCGGCCGAAAAAGCAAAACAGGTCATGCAGGAAATGGGTGTTGAAAGTGGTATTGTAAATGCTTCCGGTGATCTGACCTGTTGGGGTCATCAGTCAAACGGAAAGCCCTGGACAATCGGAATTGTGAATCCAAATGCAGTCGGGCAGGTGTTTTCCTGCATGGACGTCACAAATATGGCGATTGCCACTTCAGGCAATTACGAGAAGTACATAATGATCAACGGAAAAAAATATTCGCATACCATTGATCCGAGAACAGGACTTCCGGTTACCGGTATAAAGAGCGTAACCATCATTACGCCCAATGCAGAAATATCGGATGCGATGGCAACCCCCGTAATGATCATGGGAATAGAAGCCGGAATTAATATGGTTAACCAGATAAAGGACATGGAAGCCATCCTGATTGACGATCAGGATAAGATTTACACATCTGATAATATCAGGTTTTCTTTAAATGCTATTTTATGAAAAAACAAACCGTTTTTAAATTCCTTGCCGTGCCCCTTGCCGGTTTTTTACTTTCTTCCTGCGCCCCGGTCAGGGAGTATCAGAAAAGCCGGATCAATGATTCGGAAATGAACCTGGCCAACCGGAAAGTGGAAAAAAACGAGCTGAATGCGCAATCTTACCGGGAAGGTTCATCGGGCGCCAATGGCGGGAAAACAGGCGGAGGATGCGGCTGCAATTAATCACCATCTCTTATTGAAAAACACCTCATGAAAAAGATCTGCCTCACCGTTGTTGGAATATATCTCCTGTTTTTTCATGGATTTGCCCAGGATCCGGAAAAGGATAGCACTTACAGGCCGAGAAACCTGAAATTGGATGAAATTAATCTGGTCTCAAGCTACTATAATCAAACAGCCGACAAATCGGCCGTAATGGGCGGAAGAACCGATAGTAAGGGCATCGGCGATGTAACCGACCTGGCTAACGGATTAGACATAAAATTCGTGGGATGGGACAGTAAACAACGCAAGAATTCGCTGACAGCAGGTTTAGGTATAGATTATCACACCGCTGCTTCGCAGGCTTTTGTTGATTCTAACGGCCGCGCCAGAAATAATGGCACCCGGATTTATCCAACACTTGACTGGACCATTGAAAATGAAAAAAAAGGCACTGAATTTGGACTGGGTCTGTATTATTCAGCAGAACATAATTATTATCATTCCATCGGTTTGAATACTTCCTATTCTAAAAAAAATCATCATAATGGAGAGTTCAGTTTCAAATTAACCGGGTATTTTGACAATATTAAAATGATCCGGCCTTCTGAATTTATTCCCGTGGATTCAGTCAAAAATATTCCAACTTCAGACAGTGTCGTTTACATTACAACTGCCAGCGGACGTACAGAAGCCCTAAGCTACAGTAACGGACAGCTCATAAGCAAAGGGAAAAAACCCAATATCCCGTCAGCCGCAAGAAATACTTACACCGCTTCCATCGGGTTTTCGCAAATCATCAATTCAAGATTGCAGGGAAGTATTGCGCTGGATCTGGTTTATCAGACCGGCTATCTCGGTCTGCCCTTTCACCGGGTGTATCTGAATAACGGGAAAGATACCCTTGAAAACCTTCCTTCACAGAGGTTTAAACTACCTGTCGGACTCAGACTGAATTATTTTCTGGGCGACAACATTATTTTAAGAGCGTACTACCGGTTTTATGCGGACAGCTGGGGCCTGATATCTCATACGGCGAGCCTGGAAGTTCCGGTAAAAATCACTCCTTTCATTTCGCTGTCGCCATTTTACAGGTATTATATTCAATCCGCAGCAAACTATTTTGCAGCTTATAAAGTACATACAGAGCAGGATCAGTATTTAACCAGTAATTATGCGCTCGCTGCGTTCAGCAGTCATTTTTTTGGATTGGGATTCCGGATTGCTCCGCCGAAGGGCATTCTGATGAAAAATCTGAGTATGGTTGAAATAAGATATGGACATTATACCCAATCCGTTGATCTGGTTTCTGATATTATCTCCCTGAATCTGAAATTTAAATAAGCAAAAGTGATTTTAGTCACTGCCAGGAACCGGCATTTTTGAATATCTTCGATTTTCAAACCTGATATCACTTGATATCACTTAGCTTTTAAATGTGTAAACAAGCGCCGTGATCCGAAAAATACTCATTGTCTTTCTGATTTTATTCCTGGCCCTCCAGTTTATCCGTCCCGCACGCAATACCGGAGTAGCATCCTCCGGCAGTGATATCACCCATTATGTTCACGTGCCGGATACGGTGATGCATATCCTGATAACATCCTGTTATGACTGCCATTCCAACCATACGGAATACCCCTGGTACACGAATATCAGCCCCATCGGGTTGTGGATGAGACAGCATATTAATCACGGAAAAAAGGCGATTAATTTCTCAGATCTTTCCAGTTTCACCAAAAAGAAATTAGATCACCGGTTCGGGGATATAGCGGAACAGGTGGAAAAAGACGAGATGCCCCTTCCCTCCTATACCTTTATTCACACCTATGCCAAACTGGATAGCGGTCAGGTTAAACTGATAAAATCCTGGACCGATTCCGCCAGAAGAGAACTGGCTTTCCCTAAAGAGATCCCGGGTCGCGAGGCCCAAAAGGGGGCCAGTGTGCCGTTGGGTGGATAGGGCCTTTCCAGTCAAAGCGGTCAGATGAAAAGATTTGCGTATCTTAGGAAAGCCCTTCCAACGAAAATGCCCGGTAATACGACCCCCATGGATATAGCCGGCCATTTCCAACACATCCTGACGGGTTCCTTAACGCCGGAAAGACTGCACCTGAAAAACTCATTAAGAAGGAAGAAAAATGAATATTTGGACCTTTAATTGATTATCTCGATATTTTAAATCCGAAGCATGAAAAAGAACAGGTTATTCGTTGCCATTGTAAAGACATTACTGAGCATGTTTCTCATGTTTGTGATAGGTTATCTGGGTTATCATTACCCGGATGCCATGGTATGGGTAATTGTTGCCGCTGTTTTCTGCGCATTTTCCTACTATTTTTATTCAAAGGATGAAGTATAAACTTTGGTCTGGTTTAATTGTAAAAATTAAAAACCTATCGGGGAGCCGGGGTGACAAGGCAGGTCTTTAGCGGAAAATGTAATTCCATTCAACCATACTCCGTTCAATTTGTCGGAATCGATTTTTGCGACAAATCCTATACAACCAATACTCACAAACTATAGTGTATAACGTCCGCGACTTGCTGGCGAGCAAAAAATGGCAATAACATTTCGTCTGACATTTCAAAGTAGGGTTACTCCGTTCTCAAACTTTTTGAAGGGTTAGCCGATGCGGCTTTGATTGTCTGGAAGCTTACCGTCGACAATGCGATAACGATGGCGCCCCCTCCTGCCAAAATGATTATCCACAAGCTTATATTGATATGATAGGCAAACCCTTCCAGCCATTGGTTCATGGCATACCAGGCGATGGGCGAACCAATAAAAATGGCAATAGCCACCAGCACAACAAAGTCTTTGTTCATCATGATAGTAATATGGGCTGGTCAAGGTGGACTTTACATGACCGGAGGACTTTCCCATCGCAGCCAGCTTGACGGCAAGATTGCCTTCTCTTTCTACCCGATTGATGATGCAGAGCGGGGTAATCGGCGCGTGCAAAGATTGAGAATGAAAATCCGCTACGACGCCTACCACCGGATAGGGCCTGTCAAACCAGTATACTATTTTACCGATTGCATCTTCCGGCTTTTTACAACCCATGAGTCGGGACAGATTCTCATTGATGACGAATTCTGTGACGCTGTCAGCATGCTGCAGGTTTCGCCCCGCGAGCAATTTTATCTGGTACAACGGAATAAAGTCTTCATTGCCGTCTACCTGGCTGACTCTGGTGTCCTTCATCGCCATACCCTGGAATTTGATAACCATGCCGGCTGCGTTGCCGAGAGGCACCCATTCCATGGCGACCCCGCTGACACCGGACAAATGTTCAGCTCAATGGGTTCTGCCTTTTACATCTAATATTCAGTTGAACCAAACTGCATAACCCTGCCTTCTTAAATCCAGTGCAAGTTTTTCTTCCATCATTAAGGCTTCCTGTCTGGTCATCGCTTTCAGGTTTATATGGTCGTACAGGCTCGGCCGTAAATAGATTCCGTATTTCTGAACAATATTCGCAGATAACTTGTGACCCTTCCTGTTTATATATCCGGTTTTATGTTGCTTATATCGCTCAGCTGGCGTCTTACTGGTCATGCCTACATAAAGGCATTCAAGCACTCCATTAAACTGTGGATTAGCAGCGCGGAATTTTGTATTTTCTGTAAAGACCCGCTTTGCCAGCTCAATTACATAAACCTGATATCTCATTTATTGGGCAAATTTATCCTTTGATCCTGCTTCTGAATAAGAAAAGTTATCCCGAACACGATAAGCCCCAAGTATTGCCACGGCTGCATATAACCGTATTTGTCATTAAAGCTAGTTCAAATTATAAAGCAATTAAATTAATATACCTTGTACTATACAGGTCCTCCATGCATTTTATTTATGCAGCGAATTTAAAAATGATGATTGGATCCGGCACGAAATGAAAAGATTAAAAAGAAGTTTCAAATGCGGAGCGTAAACTGGAACATGACAGTCAGCTTTACTGTTTTTCTTTTTTGTGCCGTTCATTCCGGGATCGCACAGCCAAATTCTTATGATCTGGCCATCACGCATTCGAATGTTTTTAACAGCCGGACCGGTAAGGTTACGGCGGGTCAAACCATACTGGTAAAAGCCGGCACCATTGAGTTGGTTACAGCCAGTCCTGGAAAATACACAGCGGCCAAAACCATTGATGCTTCAGGAAGGTTGGTCACGCCGGGTTTCATCGATACGCATATTCACCTGACGGATGTTTTTGGCGATTACAATAAGGCGCCTGCCAGAATAAGCCCTGATTCGATTTCCTATTACCGGAAAAACCTGTCTGACACTTATCTGCCGTATGGCGTTACAACGGTCATGATCATGGGAGAACCCGAAGCCTGGTTACCGGTAACAATAGGCTGGATGAAAAACCCGGTTCCGGACTGCCCGGATATTTACACCGTAGGCGGTGCCCTGATATCTAAAGAATCCCGCAAACCGTATCTGAATCATATTACTGTTTCTTCGCCCGGGGAGGCCAGCAAAAAAGTGATTGAATATTACGGAATGGGAATACGCCACATTAAACTTTACTGGTGCCTGCGGAGGCCGGAATTTGAAGCCGCTTTTAAAACAGCCGACAGTCTCGGGATGCGTGCGTACGGGCATATTGACCAGAATATTATGTTCATGGACACAACACTGACCATCGGACTGCGCAACTACGAACATATTATGACGCTGGATAACAGCGTGATTCATTTTGCACAGGACGGGCCTGCCTTCAATAATCAGCTCAAACCCGTTTATGGAAACCGACCCGTCAGTTTCCCCGTGGTGCGTATGGAGATGTGGCGGTTTATGCAGGAACACAAACGGGCTGCACTCGATTCCCTGATTGATAAGGTCGCAAAGAATAAGACCAGCTTTTCCACCACGATTCATCTATTTGCCGCCGCCTTTGGGTTAAGCTATTTTTCCGAAACCCGGGACACTTCCCTAACAGTTGTTGAGCTGGCCCGCTGCAAAGAGAACTTCAATATCTTCATGCGATATGCAAAGAAGATGTACGACAAAGGCATTCAGTTGAGGATTGGAACAGATTGTCCCTATGGGGGCAAAGCTCTTTTATCAGAATTATTATTACTTCATGAACACGGCTTTGCAACCGCGTCCATCCTGCAAATAGCCAGTCTTAACGGAGCCAGAGCACTCGGACTGGACAAGCGATACGGGGTAATAGAAAAAGGAAAAAGGGCCAACCTGCTCATTTGGGAAAAAAGTCCTTTTATGAATTACAGGAACTTTCTGTCGTCAAAAACAATTATCAAAGATGGTGTTGTGTTACAATAGCCACGTCAGTAACGGTTTTTCTTTTGGTTGATATTCGGGCCAATATAGCAAAATTCACTGCGGACGCCTGAACCGCCCTGTATAGGCGGACCTACCCAGGATGTGTCCCTGCATTCCTTTCATCACCATTGCCCTGGTCTGAAAAGCGTCGGAAGCTGGTTTCACATCAAGGGTCGTGTCCAGTGCAAATAATTCAACTATATAATGATGCAGCGGGCCGTTGGCTCCCGCGCCGGGACCCCGGTAAAGGGGTCCGGTCACACTGATCTGATAGCTGCCATCGCGCAGTTGTGCTCCTTTTGGGATTCCTTCAGGCAATCCCGTTTTATCTGCCGGAATATTCCAGACCAGCCAATGCACCTGGTCATCCATTGTTTTGTCATGTACAAAATCCAGGTCGTGCATGTGCAGCACGAAGCTTTTGGTGCCTGCCGGCACGTTTGTCCAGGTTAATGCAGGAGAGGTGCCCCCGCCGGGTGCGGCTCCTTCGGCTGCCTGGCTATATTTTACAGGAATAATACCACCGTCTTCAAAGGCAGTAGTACTCAATACCAGTGCGGCCGCCATGGATTGGGCTTTTACAAGCGAAATTACCAGTACAAACCAGGTGAGTGTCAGCCATACCTTTTTCATAAATATTCAGGTTAAAAACATATAACATATGGAACTAATGACTTCTAGCTGTAAAGATTGCAATTTTTAGATTAGATATAAAAACGGATTATCGGGTCCCGTTGAGCAAACGTCCGCCGGACTGGTATCAGATAATTTCACTGATTTACGGGTTGGCATGAAGCGCGTAGATCCCGCGCCTGATCTCCTCAAGATTTCCGACGATCAGGTCATATTCATATTCGTACACGGTATTCTTTAGCAGCATTTCTTTTTTCACGGGAGCGATATAGGAGGTCGAGCCGTCGGACGCCTCTTTATCCGGAACTCCGGATCGCCCCGCCAGAAATTCCATGCAGCGGGGATTGTAAACGCCAATGCCCCAGTTTTGATCATCGAGAAAAGCCATCCAGTGTTCCGACACATTGCTATACCTGCCCCAAAATCCGCCGGACAGATTTACGACGACAGGATTGCTTAAGGTATCGATCGAAAAGGGCTTGTCGCCAAGATAGGCATACAGGTTTTTCAGGGCTGACACCGGATATACAGCCGGGAGTTCCTGATCATTCACAACACTGTCGCCATAAGGATCCTGCTGACGATGGCAGGTGAGCCGGTTGCGGCCTTTAATCACATTACCTTCCAGGCTCGTCCATTGTTCGATCTCCGCCTCGGCAGGTCGATTGTTCATGTCCCACAACATGGGAATGCATTTCACATAGAACGAATTCTTCCGCTTCCGGAAGGAAACTATTTTTGCCCGGTGCCGGAACGCATCGCCCACCTGAATGGGATTCCAGCTCCAGGGCGACCAATGCGGCGATTGTCCGTCCTTCTTTCTGTCGACCGCTTTGCCTGCATAATAGGATTGCTGGATATAACGTCCTTCATCGGCAATGTTGACAATATTTCTGTCCTGCCGGGAAAGGGAAATATAGGCAATAGCCCCACCCCTGCTCAAATCAAGCTTGATCCGGAGAATCCCGTTGTCGATAACCGGATCAGCGTTCTGTATCCGCACTTGCGCGGAGATAGGGCAGGACGCGCCCGAAATGAAGAGAAAGCTGAAAAGGAGCCGCACGGTTTTAATCATAATACAAAGATACCGGCTGTACCTGTCAATGCTGTGGGCAGCTCCCCTAAAAGAGCAAGCCGCGGCCGCTGCTGCAAATCGAACACCCAATACCCGTATCTTTAAACTCCAGGTCTTCACAGGCCATATATCCAGATCTAAGCACACGTGTATAGTTCTTTCAGGATTTATTCTTTAACCTGTATAGCTAACCTGTATAGCTATTTCAGGACGACACAAGCTGATCCTGAAACTGAACATAAAGCGCCCGCAATCGAACAGTTCCCCATCACAGCCAAACGCCAACCAATTGATTATCACAGTCTAAATAAAACGGCATTTTTTTTGGCGGCATCCCGATCATATCCCAAAATAAAAAGCATGTTCCAAAACTACTTCCTTCTCGCCTGGCGCCACCTTCTGAAAAACCGGGGCTACTCCGCCATCAATATCGCCGGCCTGTCCATTGGCATGGCCATCGCCCTGGTCATCGGTCTCTGGATCGCGGACGAAGTAACCTTCGACCACTATGCCCCCAACCACAGCCGCCTCGCCGTCGGCATGGTCAACATTCACCTGAAGAACGCCGACAAAAAGGAAGAATTCTATACCGGCAACACCATCATGGATCCCCTCGGCAAAGCCCTGAGCACACAATACAAGGACCTTTTCACCGGCGTCGCCATGGCGGATTTCAAAAGCGGCAGCCGGCTCTTTAACTATGGGGATAAGACCGTAAGTGGTACCGCCCTCACCGCCCAGGCCGATCTCCCGTCGATGTTCGGTTTCCGAATTCTTCAGGGCAATGCGAACGCCACAAAGGATCCGTCTACGATGATCATCGCCCGGTCGCTGGCTAAAGCCCTGTTTGGAAACGGCGACCCGTTGGGCAAGACTGTAAAGGTCGATAACATGCTCGACTATCGCATCGGCGGCGTCTATACCGATCTGCCAAAGAATACTACATTCAACGGCCTTCAGGCTGTTCTTCCCTGGGACAACGCCGCAAATGCCTACCGTCGCGACAACAACAACTGGCAGGACCATAACGCTCAACTTTATGTGGAACTGGCCCCAGGCGTGTCTGCCGAACAAGCCACGGCAAGAATAAAAGATCTCCCCACCCCTTTTTTCAAAGACTACCACGAAGAGGCCCTCATCTATCCCATTGACAAAGCCTATCTCTACAACCAATTCGAATTCAATAAACCCGCGGGCGGTCGCATCACCATGGTCTGGCTCTTTGGGATCATCGGCGCCTTCGTTCTGCTGCTCGCCTGTATCAACTTCATGAATCTATCCACGGCCCGGAGCGAAAAACGCGCAAAGGAAGTCGGCATCCGCAAGACCATCGGCTCACTCCGGGGGCAACTCATCACCCAGTTCCTCAGCGAATCCATCCTGCTGGCGGTCATCGCCCTCGTCTTCGCCCTGGTTCTTGCGCAGGTTTCCCTGCCTTTCTTCAATGGCCTCGCCGCCAAACAAATGTCCATTTCATGGACCAGTCCGCTGTTCATCACGGCGATGCTTGGCTTTACGATCTTCACCGGCCTCCTCGCCGGCTCCTATCCCGCCTTTTACCTTTCGGCCTTCCAGCCCGTCAGGGTGCTCAAGGGCAAACTCCAATTAGGCAGATTAGCCTCCCTGCCCAGGCAAATTCTGGTCATCCTCCAATTCACGGTCTCGCTCACCCTCATCATCGGGACCACTGTCGTGTTCCGTCAAATACTTTTCACCAAGGACCGCCCCACCGGCTACAACCGCGAAGGGCTTTTTACGGTGGACATGAACACGCCGGATATCAATACCCATTACGAAGCCCTGCGCAACGAACTCATTCAGCAAGGTCTCGCCGCCAACGTCGCCGCCTCGGACATGACACCTACCGCCTTTAACGATGGAAACGGTATCGACTGGTCCGGCAAACGCCCCGATCAGAATACCATCGGCTTCAATAACGTCAATATCACTCCTGACTACGGTAAAACCATCGGCTGGACCATCACCCGTGGCCGTGACATGTCCCGCGATTTCCCGACCGACAGTAACGCGGCGATCCTTAATGAAAAAGCCGTCCGGTCCATCGGTTTCAAAGATCCCATCGGCCAGATCGTAAAGCTCTTCGGGAAACCCTACACCGTCGTGGGCGTCTGCGCTGACATGATCAATAACAGCCCTTACGATACGGCGGAAAACGCCATCTTCGTCGGCGGCCGTTACACCGGTGAGATGATCGTAAAGATCAAACCCGGCAACGACCTGCACAAGACCCTCTCCGCTATGGCAGCGGTTTTTTCAAAATACAATCCGTCCAGTCCCTTTATCTATAAATTCGTCGACGAAGCTTATGAAGCCAAATTCGAAGCCGAAGAACATATTGGCAACCTCGCCGCGGTCTTCACTGTTCTGGCCATCTTTGTCTCCTGTCTGGGGCTTTTTGGCCTCGCCGCCTTCGTAGCCGAACAGCGCACAAAAGAGATCGGCTTGCGCAAAGTCCTCGGCGCCAGCATCGCCAATCTCTGGAGCCTGCTCTCCAGGGAATTCCTAAAGCTCACCGGCATTTCGATCCTGATTGCCGTACCCCTGGCGTACTATGGCATGAGCCAATGGCTGCAGGGGTATCTGTATCATACTCCTCTCTCCTGGTGGATCTTTGCGGCCGCGGGCGCCGGGATCATCCTCATCACCATGGTAACGGTGAGCTATCAGTCGCTGAAGGCGGCATTCATGAACCCCGTAAAAAGTTTGAGAACGGAATGAGGCTCACTTTGGGTTGGGAAGATTGATTGTTGACTAATATTTTTATTTGAATCCATTTATAACACTTATCGCCTTCTCCAGCAATTCATCCCTACCTTCAGAAATACCTTTTATTGTAGAAGGGAATGTCTTTCATCATTTTCATTTTTTGAAAACTTTAAAAAATCAAACGCTTTCGTTGAGTCTGGCATTTTTCAACATCCACCCTTGCCGGGTATGGCATAGATCACGTTGCCTGAAACGAATAACCTGAAGATCTTATCTTTTAGAGAAGGAAGTAATAATTTCCATGTTTCCCCTTTGTCGGATGATCTGAAAATGCCTTGAGGATGAGTACAAAAGTAGTTTTCACCAACCTGGTTAATTGAAGTCTGGAAGGCTTTCAAAAGAGGGCGATCATTCCAGGTCCGCCCTATTGAATCACTAAAAGCTTTGCCCTGAAGGCCGGCATCAATGGGCTGCCAGGTTTTACCACCGTCGTAGGATGTCCTTAAACTCCTGGTACCCGACTCTGAATTAGCAGTGATAGCAGCGAATCCACCTTTGATCGGTTTTACATCAAAAGCCACAGTGCTATCACTGATCACCACCGCCCAGTTTTCACCATTATCGGTCGATCTTATTATCCTTCTCATACTGATCGCCAGCAGTACGCCATCCGACTCTGCCAAATGCCCTACCCCGCCTCCGTTATGGACATGTTTCCAGGTTTTTCCAATGTTATCAGTTTTAAAAAAGCCTCTGTCGGTACCGATGAAAATTGTACCTCCGGCAGTCTCAAAAGTGCTGCGTATTCGTGGCTCCTGAAAATTTTCGAATATCGGAGACCAAACACTCGTTCCGTTTGTTGTTTTCAAATTTATACCCCAGTAATTGTTGGCAAATATCCCGGATTTACCGGGGGCAATACTGCTATGTTCGTCAGGGAAAACCTCTTTGGTCCAAAAAGAAGCTGTGGCATTTGCTGTACTGTGATAGAGTCCGTTTCCAACCCTTAAAAACAGCCCTTTATCATTTGCAAAGAAGCTATTTCCCCGGATACTATCTTCCCGCAAATTTTCTGGCAACCCTTTGCCGATGTCCTGCCAGGTTTGTCCGCCATCTGTAGATTTAAAAACGACAATTGTTTTCTCCCCCGCTCCTTTTTCTTTTGGTACAAAAGAATTTATCAAAAATAATATCAGGAGGATGGCTGGAACAAACACAAATAATTTTTTCATTTTTATGAATTTAATGGAACAACCAGTCACAAAAATTTGAAACAGCAAAAAGAGTGGGAGAAACCGTTTCTTTGATTTTTATAGCCAGTCAAAATTGATTCAGCAAAATTACTTTGCTGCCTTTCTGCGCAGGGTATTTGGATTGTAAATAAAAATGTAACTATTGTAAATAAATTGTAAATGGTATTCCATTATCCAGAGAACAGCTGTCCGCCACGATCCTACCCAAGGACAGTGTGCTCTTCGACGCCTTTAATCAGCACCAGTTAGACGTGATGAAAAAGCTATTCGCCGATCACCTCGAATTCTATCAGGACCGGGACGGACCGGGTAATGATAACGAGTTCAAAGGGCAAGCGTCCTAGAGATAACTTAACCACCACTGCCCGTGCGTTTTCTTGTACTGCCCAAACCACCGGCAGGGAAAATACAGCAGCACCACAAGGATCAGCCATACGGCGTAAACCCCTGCCAATGGCAGCCCGGCATTATTGGGGCTGAAAGGGAAGGCGAATTTTTCGTTGTTTACTTCGTTCAGGTGATGCCCCATCGAAAAGAAAAGAATGATCGTAATGGATTGTGCGAGGAACCAATGGCAGATATAGTAGAAAAAGGGGACGTTGCCGTAAACGATGAGGATACGGGTGAATCGGTTGCCGGATTTTTCCGTACCAGCGAGAACCAGGAGGGCCATTCCCAGGGTGAGGCATAGATACATCAGTGAGCAAGGGTATTTAGTTACGTTCAAAAAGGAGATGATACTCAGGATGTCATTGTTTTGGATCGACCATGGAACCGGGTCGCCGTAAATATTGAATCCCCGGAAGACCCCAAATACAAGCAGCAGGACAACGGCCAGTACAGTCAGGGTCCGTTTTCGTTTGGCAGCATCCCCGCTGTACAAAGTCCCCAGTCCATATCCGGCCAGCATCACACCAGTCCAGGGCAGCAAAGCATATGCGATGAGCAGGAAGTGCCCGGATCCTAATGAGTCTGCAGTCGTGAATCCACGGGCAGAAAGGAAAAGTCTCCAGACCAGGTCGGTATCAACGCTGTGGTTGTGCAGAACATCATTGATATTATGCCCCAGACAGATGATCAGGCCTATGATGCCGATGGTTAAAGGGGTTGTCTTTGCCCAGACGAGCAGGCCCAGCAGGATCATGCTGGCACCAATCGCCCAGATTACCTGGAATACGATGAGGTGGTAAAAAGGATCAACCGAGGTAGCAAAGTCGATGACGACGATCTCGACAAAAATCAGCCAGAAGCCTCTTTTTATCAGGAAGCCGGCCAGCTGATCCCGGCTCCGTCGCCTACCTGCCAGGAAAGCGGAAATACCGCTCAGGAAAACGAATGCCGGAGCGCAGAAGTGGGTGATCCAACGGGTAAAGAAAAGGACCGGGGTTGTCGTATGCAGATCAGTCGGATTGGGATGTCCGTGATGAAGCAAATCCCTCAGGTGATCAATGGCCATGATCAACATGACCAGGCCACGAAGCAGGTCGATGGAGGCGATGCGATTCCTGATGGGCGCGACTTCGGTCGGTTTGGGCGAAGAAAGTGGGTTCATGGCAAAAGCAGTCATTTATGAAAGATAAGCAATTGATTTGCTCCGGGAAAAAATGCGATTGCCTTAGTTGAAGGCCCGGACGGCACGATACCTGCTGTCATATCACGCACAAAATCTATCAATTCAGTTTCACAGGATCGATGGGTCTCCGGGTATTCCAATATTTAAAAGAAGATAAACGTGTATAAACGGCTTGGATTGCATGTTTGATATCGACCGCCCTGGATCACTTTGATGAGACGTAAATATCCAGTGGCTGCAGCTCCATTCTCCGAATTTTCACTGATATTTATCAACGGAAAAAAGCCAATAAAGACATTGTATTTCTTCCCGGACCAAATGGTACCGGGCAAATCACATGAGTTCCATGGAACATGGAAGCAACCAAAACTTCAGAAAACCAACATGCTTAAAAGTTTAAGAAAGGCCCTGGATGGTATCGATCCCAAAAATTCCCCGACCATTACAGGCAGGATACTTTCTGTGGATGCACTGCGCGGATTCGATATGCTTTGGATAACCGGGGGTGCAACGATTTTTATCACTTTGAATGATGTGGTTCACAGCCGCGTTACAGAAAGGCTGGCGGCGAATATGGAACATGTACCATGGCAGGGGTTTCATTTTCTCGACATTATCATGCCGCTTTTCCTGTTTGTTACGGGGGTTTCCATGCCTTTGTCCTTTAAAAAAAGGTTGCAGAGGCCACAGGGTTCAACCCTGTTGCTGCATATTTTAAAACGAGTAGCCATATTATGGATACTGGGTATGATCGCACAAGGCAACCTGCTTACCTACGATTGGAGCAGGATTGCTTTTTTTTCCAACACTTTACAGGCGATTGCGGTCGGGTATTTGGTCTCCGCCCTGATTATTTTAAACCTTACCCTGTTCGCCCAGTTTCTTTGGGTGCTTGCATTATTGATTGTTAATTTCCTTGTGCTTTACTGTATTCCTGTCCCCGGCATCGGGCATGCTGTTTTAGAACCGCAGCAAAATATTGCCCTGTATATTGACAAACTCTTACTGGGCAGCCATCAGGACGGCACCAATTATACCTGGATATTAACGAGCATCGGCTTTACGCTAACGGTCATGACCGGTGTTTTTGCCTCCTATATACTGCAGGGCCGCATTTCCCAATCGGGTAAATTAAAGGCATTATTTATAGCAGGACTGGCGCAGGTCGCAGCGGGCTTGCTGCTAAACCCTGTGCAACCCATTATTAAACATGTATGGACGACTTCATTCACCTTATTTTCCAGCGGACTTTGCTTTTTGCTGCTGGCCTTTTTTTACCTGGTCGTTGACTACTGGAAACACCAGCGTTGGGCTATGTTTTTTATCGTGGTGGGCAGTAATTCCATACTGGCCTACATGACAGGAGAACTGCATTGTTTTAGCGAGATCGCCGAGCTCTTTTTATTGGGTACGAAAAGATTTTTAGGCGAGTGGTATCCTTTTGTTTTATCATTAGGCTCATACGCCGTTTTCTGGTTGCTGTTTTATTTTCTTTATAAGAAGAAAGTATTCATAAAAGTGTAGGGATGATTGACGGTTAATGGATGTTTACATCCGGATTTTTACAAATTTTTTAATCCAACCTGTCAATCCACAGTTCAACACCCTCCTTCATACTATCAATAAACTTTGTATTCCCGGTTTTCCGGTTTCGGATATCCTGAAAAGTGGCGGAGGTATTGCCGAGATTCACAAAGAATACGTTTTCCAGATAGTTGCTGATCATTTTAACGCCCGCGTTTCCGTTGTTAAATGTCCCGAGCGCAGTGAAGGCGTAGATGACCTCGGTCAGGCCGACCTTTGAACCCGTCCATTGCATTTGGTAATCAACGGGGATGATCAGGGAGGTTTCGCCCCTTATGTCCGTTGCGGCCTGGCGGTTGTTGTCCAGGCATTCTATGACGGTCATGAGCTGGATGCAATAGGTCCTCAGCTGCTGAATTGAATTAGCGACGAAGGCCAGGCGCTGATCCGGGGAAAAACTTTCCGCCCGATAATGGCTGTTCAGGCTGGCCAGCTCCGATAAGATATTATCGTATATTTTTTTTGCGTAGAGCAGCATTGAAATTTCTATTTTTATTATTATGTAAAACTGTTTGTATTCCCTGGTTGTTACGCAATCATCACCGCCAGTCGCTGCCTCTCTTTTCAAAGTTTTTCGAGCCCATCACCGTCATTCCGCCTGCACGGCTTTTAATGATTTCGTCGAATGTATATTTTTCAGATTGATATTTTTGCCTGTATGCCGGTATATTTATTTGTTTGAAAAACCGGGAAGAATACGGATGCTGAGCGTACATTTATTTTAGAATTATTTGGAAAAAAGCCGGGTAAAAGATAAGGTCCGGGCGTACACCCAGACTAAGTATTTCCACTTAGCGCCATCAGGTTTCAGGACTTTTTTCATTTTATTTCGAAAATGACCGGGAATAAATTACTGCCGGATCGTACACTTTATTTTTATAAATAATTCAGGCCTCCGTACCTTTTAATTGGCGGAGTTAGTATTTTTCTAAAAAAATTATATGGCAACCAAAATTGAAAGGATCCTTAAGTTCTGGGGCGACTTTCTGGAAGGCCGGTTATCCGAAGATGACGAGATGACCCTGTATGCCTGGCGTCGGCTGCTGCCGAAAAACGAGCGGGCATACCGTAACCGTTCCAGCCGGAGAAAGTTATTCATAATGATCAGTCATTTTGTTGATGAGATGATCTGGTGGGAAGAGTTGAAGAAATTCATTCAAAACGACGAACAACTCAAACAAAGGTTGTCCGATATGTACAAGGATTCATTCAACACAGCATCCTGACATGCATTCGTTATCTCCGCAGGAAGTTGTGGGCGGATTCAACCGGAATGAATCCGGAGCCCGAACCTGGGTCTATAAAATCATTATTTTCCTCGAGTTCATAGTAAAAATCGAGATCTCGCCATTCCTGTTTGATCATTTCGTCGATGTCTGCCATTAATTCATTTTCATTTTAGTTTTTCCACTACAGACTCATTCCAATGCCATCGGTCAACTTAAACCCAAAACCGAATTTGTCGCATACGAAGTTGACGAAGGGATCTTCATTTGAGCCAGAAATTAATAAAACACCCTGCATTTTACCATCTCTATAAATTTCTATTTTATTCGTTGGGATAAAAATTCCTTGAATTTCTGGTTTAATATGCCTTTTTAAAATATTCTTCATATTTTTCAGCTGACCTAAAGAATCTATAGTTCTCGTTATTGAGAAAGTATCTACAGTTTTGGCATAAATAATCACTTTGTCAGCACTGTCGACTATTTGATAATAATTGTCAAGACGCTGATCCCTCGAACAAGAGGAAAGAACCAACGCGGTCATTACCATTAAAAGGTTTGTAAATTTCATAGTGGATTTAAGTCAAGTAAAACCAACTGATAAAAATCGAACGCCAGCAGCTGTTTTATCCAAATAAAAAGTATTTTTTGAAGTCAATTTCTGTAACTCGATTTCCATTTTCAAAAATCCCCACTTCTTTGTCTTCTATTGATAGCCAGGCATCAATTTTACCACTTGCATAGGAAATTCCAAATTTATATTTATCAAGTCACTTATTATGTCTGGCGAGTATATAAACACAGTCATACCACCAAACATTTTGTTTGTCGAATAGTTTTGCCTTCACTATTGAACCATTTGCTTCAATACTCACAAAAACAGAAGTCACAGTTTCAGTCTTTTCAATGCTAAGGTTTGCTAATTTACTTTTGTCTCTTGACAACTTTTTCGGATAATCTATTTTGAATTTAAAATTATTTTCGGTTACCTCTATGTAGGCTTTTTCAAAAACATTCTTATCCCAATGATATTCATCGCATAATTGAAGTGCCGCAGTTTGAATAAGGTCGAGAATATATTTGTACTTTCCAAATCTGTCAAGCGAAGCATATTGATCGTAACTAAAATAGGGAGCAATAGCTATTATGGAGCCGGTCTTCCAAGTCCGTTTCCAAATGTCATGAAAGACCGGTTGAATCGTTATTCTACTTGTCTTTGGTGGTTTATATCCATACATTTTTTGAACGTATAGATCACTCACATAATTTTGTAGCGACACCTCTTCTATATATTCAGGTGTCCCAACAGAATATGGTCCCGGAGTGTATAATGTTATGTCAGAAAAGGGTCTTCCCATAAAATTCCTGGTAATATCCAAATTTAAGCGACGAGGTAGAGGTCCTAATTAATATTAATTTGTCTCCTCTCCTTATGTAAGCCACCGAGCAACCCATTACAGTTGCGGTAGTTTTTTCCAGTTTTGCGGAAGCAAGCCTTCGATGTTTTCGGTTTTATATCGGTGCATGTTTTCTAATACATCTCTGAGCCAGTAATAGGGATTAATGTTATGCAATTTGCAGGTGGCAAGTAATGAGTAAATCATGGCAGCACGCTGTGCCGCTTCATGACTACCTGCAAAAAGGTAATTTTTACGGCCCACAGCAATCGGGCGGATTGCATTTTCCACGAGGTTGTTGTCAATATTCAAAAGCGCATCTTTTGTATAGATACACAGCTTCCCGGAGCGGGGAATGAAGTACGCCATAGCCTGCGCAATCGGACTTCTCTTAACAATTAGTTTTGGGTACTCTTCTGCCATCCATGTTTTCAAGGTTTGCAAAATGGGTACGGCTTCCTGCTGACGCAATTGTACTACAGCATCACCTGTGAGCGCCTGGTCTTTGATCGTTCGCTCAATGGCATAAAGTTGCTGGAACAGACTAAGCGCATATTGCGAGCGCGGGGGATCATTTTGCAAGGCTTCATGGAACTTGCGCCGGGCATGCGCCATACAATGCAACAGCGTAATACCCGGCCTTCGATCGAAGGCCTCGTAGGCACTGTAGCCATCTGTTTGTAAATACCCCTGGAAGTCTTTCAGTATATCATCCGGCCCTTCCCGTCCCCGGCCCGGCCGGTAGTCAAAGAGCACCAGTTTTTGTTCACTGTTGTGATAGACCCAATAAAAACCCCGGTGTGTAGTCCCTTTTTTGTCTTCATCCATTACGCGGATGGGTGTTTCATCGGCGCCGAGATAGGAAGTGGCCAGTGTAATGCGTTTATGTGCTTCGTAAAGCGCATGCAAGTGGTTCAGCATCATCCGGAACCAGTCGTTGCTGGTGGATTGCGCAATGGTAACGCCCATGCGCTGGTAACGCTGCAATTGCCGGTGGATGGGCAGGTGATCCATGTATTTGTCAACGATCATCTGTGCCAGCAGCCCTTCACCCGCCATGCATTTTTCCAGCAGGCGGCCTGGAAGCGCAGCCATTAGCACAGTGCTGCCACCTTCAGGCAGCGGTGTTGCATATTTGGGGCGGATGTACTGCTTCACGTATAACTCAGCCGGTATATAATCCAGGATCTCTGTGATGTCTTCACCCATTCTGCGCAAGCCGCTGACATCACCCTCCGGCTTCAGCAGAATCACTTCCCGGCGCAGGTGCTCCGGTAGCTTCATACGACCCGGATGC
>JAUZOD010000054.1 GCA_030706635.1 Bacteroidota bacterium | reverse complement strand
GCTTTTTGGGACAAGCCACTTTGCTGCCAGTGAATAATGTTATCAAAAAAATGCTGATGATTTGACTTCGACATAAACCATTTTTAATCGAAACTAAATATAGGATTACAAATCAGCAAGATGGGTTGGCCGGTGGGTTACCTCCTTATTTTATTATTATTTAGACCAATCTTTCGTGACTGAGGATAAAAAAACCACCCAAAAATTAGGTGGTTTCCTTTTAGTCTTTCCTGAATCGTCACCCAAAACCGTCACCTTCTTGGATTTACGCTTAGGTTGTGACCCCGCTCGGGCTCGAACCGAGGACCCAAAGATTAAGAGTCTTTTGCTCTACCAACTGAGCTACGGAGTCAGAAAATAAAATCGAGCTGCAAATATACAGGGAATTTATTTTGCCGGAAATTTTTAGTGCCTATCTTTGCACTCCTTTTAAGGGAGCATAGCTCAGCTGGTTCAGAGCATCTGCCTTACAAGCAGAGGGTCCGCGGTTCGAACCCGTGTGCTCCCACTCAGTAATAACAAGGGTTTCCGTTCAACCGGGAACCCTGTTTTTTTTCCGCAATAACTGATCCGATACATCTTTCCGACATGCAAGAATAATAAATGAGTGCTTTTCTTTGTCATGGATGTTACCAGCTTAAATCAACCTTTATCCCATCCGGGCTGTTTTCAAAACCGAGATACAAGGTATTGGATGAACCGTCCCAGGACGACCGGACATCTGCAACCGGATGATTTTTACTATCCGTTACCGTTATCGAAACAGGTTTCGATGGCAACAGCACACGCATGCTGTTTAAGGTATTGACCGGACTCTTTGCCACAAAAGAATAATTTCTGCTGTCTGTTTTTTCATTATATATCCTTGATGCAGAGGCCAGCACTTTCGGTTGTGTCTTATCCGAGACCCTGCCCAGATAGTATAAGAGGGACTGCTCGCCGGGATTCACTGTTTTGCTTTGCAGGACCGGCAGCTGCGGATCGAAGAGGTCAATAACAGGTCCCTTTACCACATACGGCGAATGGTCCTCATTCTCGTCCATGACAGAAATAATATCATAGGGACCCCGCTCTAAATAGAAGTTGTTCTTCAGAACCAGTTTCCCGGCTTTCGCATCGTGCTCGTAGGCCTGCTTTACGAGACGGATTAAACTGCTATCCGCTCCTTTCTCCAACACAAATTCCTTTGGATCCTGACGGATCAAATACACAGCGCCCTGTCCAACCGGGAATCTTTGCCTGCCGGAAGATGGATGGATACCCAGCAGCTGAAATAAATGCAAAGCGGGCGATGCATATTTATTTCCGCCGGAGTTCCACCATTCCATAACGGATTGGTAGGGATCGTCGTCCCGGCTGCAATAGATCAGCACGCCACCTCTTTTTACCCAGTCGGCAAGACGCCGGTGCACTTCCGGCGAATTCGGTTTCATATTGGAATAACTCATCAGCAAAACCCTGATTTTATTCAGGGCAGCGCTGTAACCCAGGTTTTCCATGTGCACGGTTTGCACAGGCACTCCCCGCTTCAGCAGGGGAAGTGTTTGTCCGTAAAAATTGGAGAACTGCGGATCATCGTATCCGTTGTGTGTCGGGAAACGCTGGAACATTAACGAGTTGCTCATCAGCACCCCTATGCTGTTTACACCATTTATCCGGTTTGCCGATAGCGGCATATCATTAAGCACATTGATCATCACCTGCATCTGGGTGGAGTAATATTTCGGTATCAGCACCGCCGAATCGCTGTTCGCCAGCTTGTAAGGGCTCGTATAGATGCGTTCGGGCCATGGCATTACCTCGTAGTTATTAACCTCTGGATATAATATCTCCGCGGTGAAGGTAGCCTCGTAATTCTTTTTATAGTCGGCCCAGTCCCGCGGCCAGTCCTCCACGGGGTCCGTTAAAAAAAATAATTTTCTTCCCGTCGGAGCGGTCATGGATAACATGGAACCATATTCCAGAAAAGCATTCTCAAAAACGCGTTCCTTTTGTCTGCCGTCAAAATAGGTCGGCTCGCGGGAAGTGCCCGTCCAAACCTGGGCTATGTAACCATCAATGCCCGGCAGTGAGGCCAGACTGGCTTCCGGGCTCACAATTTCCCACGCAGAATAATTAACCAGCGAATGGGTGGCTATATATACTTTTACATCTTTTCCTTTACTCCTACCATACGATTTGGCGTAGTTCGACACTTCCCGGATCGCATTATAATATAACCGGTATTTCAGCTTGCCGGACAGGTAGGTATTTTCGGGCGATGCATCCTGCGGCCGCCAGGGAAACCCGTAAAACTTCTGCCACTCCTCCTTAAAAGGTTCACTGTAGCCCGCGCGTGCCCAGAATTCCGGCTCCTCCAAAAAGATGGCGGTGATCCCGGCATCAATGACCCGTTTGATCACCGCCGTCTTCATATAGGCGATAAACGAAGGCACGGGAACCACATAGGGCATGTTCCGGCCATGAAAGATGGTATCGCCATTTTGCGCCACCTGGCCCACACCCAAATGGTTCTTCCCGTCCCACCTTCCCAGAAAATAATCAAAATACTGCCCCCAGGCGATGCCGGTCATAAAACCGGTCTGATAACCGCGGTCACGCCACGATTGCATACGTTGTGAAAAGGTTAAACCTTCCCGGTCGTCTGCGCCATAAACGATGGCCATGTCTGACCGCACATCTATTTCTGGCTTCCAGGGACTGCCGGTCTGGAAAGCGGTCTTCTGCCTTTGTGCAAAACCGGCAAACGATAATAAAAGCAATGCGGCAAACAGGGCGAGTTTGCGGATATTTGTCATTTAACCGGTATTTTTAGATGACTGAAAACTTAAAAATACCGAAAATCCGACCTTCAGATTTATTATGAAAAAACAAAACAAACTGTATCTCCTTTCTTCAGGAGCCGCCCTGCCGCTTCTCCTTGCGATTTGCGCCATCTGTGCAACTAAAAAAACCAATAACGCAGTGACCACCGTTTCCAGTCCGCCGCTGCAGTCGCTCAACAGTTTCTATCCGTCCAACAAAGCGCCCCTGCAGCCCCTGCATTTCATTAAACTACCCATCGGCTCCATAAAACCCGGAGGCTGGATAAAAAAATACCTGGAACTGCAGCGGGATGGTCTTACAGGTCACCTGGGCGAGATCAGCGCCTGGCTGGAGAAGAAGAACAATGCCTGGTTCAGCGGAACGGGCCAGGGCGATCACGGCTGGGAAGAAGTTCCTTACTGGCTGAAAGGTTATGGCGACCTCGGCTACCTGCTTAACGATCCGGCGATTATAAAGGAAACAAAATTATGGCTGGATAAAGTTTTCGAAAGCCAGCAAAAGGATGGTTATTTCGGACCTGCCGTGGTGGAAATGGGAAAGGAACTCGAGAAAGGAAATACGCCTGATCTCTGGCCGAATATGATCATGCTCTGGTGTCTGCAATCCTACTACGATTACAGCCACGATCCCCGTGTACTTCCTTTTATGACCCGGTATTTCCGCTGGGAACTAACGGTGCCGGATAACCGGTTCCTGAAACGCTACTGGGAGAACAGCCGCGGAGGTGATAATCTGTATAGTGTTTACTGGCTGTATAACCGGACGGGAGAAAAATGGTTTTTAGATCTGGCCGCCAAAATTCACCGCAACACGGCAAACTGGGAACAAAAGGATACGCTGCCCAATATGCACAACGTAAACATCGCCCAGTGTTTCCGGGAACCCGCCACTTACTTTATGCAGAGCGATGATTCCGCTTCCCTGCGGGCTACTTACAATGATTTTCACCTGATCCGGAATCTCTACGGTCAGGTTCCCGGCGGTATGTTCGGCGCGGATGAAAATGCCCGGCCCGGTTATACCGATCCGCGACAGGCGGTGGAAACCTGTGGCATGGTGGAACAAATGGCGAGTGATGAATTGCTCACGGGCATTACCGGAGATCCTTTCTGGGCCGACCAGTGCGAAGACGTGGCTTTCAATACCTATCCCGCGGCCGTTATGCCAGATTTCAAAGGGCTTCGTTATCTGACCGCGCCGAATATGGTGCTCAGCGACAGCAGTGATCACAGTCCGGGTATTGAAAACGGTGGCCCTTATTTAATGATGAACCCTTTCAGCAGCCGCTGCTGCCAGCACAACCATACCCAGGGCTGGCCATATTATGCAGAACATTTATGGATGGCCACGCCGGATAACGGACTTGCCGCTATGTTATACAATGCCTGCGGGGTCACAGCCAGGGTTGGCGGAGGCAATACGGTCACCTTAAAGGAAGACACCCATTATCCGTTTGATGACCAGGTGATCATCACGGTAGAAACCTCAAAAACAGCTTCTTTTCCTTTATATCTGCGTATTCCGGCCTGGTGTACCGGAGCAGCTGTGTTCATCAATAATGAACTTCAGCAAAATGAAAACAAACCCGGAACCTATACCCGGATAGAAAGAAAATGGAAAAATAAAGATGTCGTCAAACTGATCCTGCCCATGAAGATCGCCCTGAAGCAATGGAAACAAAATAAAAACAGCGTGAGCGTAAATTATGGCCCCCTCACCTTCTCCCTGAAAATAGAAGAGCATTATAAACAGGCCGACAGCAGGAAGTCCGCGATCGGTGAGGCCAAGTGGCAGGCGAATGTGGATGAAAGCCTGTGGCCGTCTTTTGAAATCTTTCCGGCAGGCCCCTGGAATTATGGATTGCCGCAGAATGAAATTCAGGATGCATCGATGTTTGAAATAGTCAAAAAAGCATGGCCGGCTGATGATTTTCCATTCAGCCAAAAAAATGTTCCGATAGAAATAAAAACAAAAGGGAACCGGATTCCATCCTGGAAAATTGATCGGTACGGCCTTTGCGATACCCTACCCGCAAATCCGGTTGTTTCAGACGATCAGTCCACGGACATTGTATTAATCCCGATGGGCGCTGCAAGGCTACGCATTGCTGCTTTCCCGGTAGTTAAGGCAGAGAACATGAAATAGCACAGGAATTTTCAATGATGCCATTAGTCCAGGTCTCCGGTCTCAGTAAAAAATTCCGCGGCAATGCCGTGGTGGACGATCTGTCTTTCTCCGTGAACGAAGGAGATGTTTATGGTTTCCTCGGGCAAAATGGTGCGGGCAAATCGACCACCATCCGAATGCTGCTGACCCTGATCACGCCTTCTTCCGGCAATATCGAATTGTTTGGCATGAACCTGCAGAAAGAAAGAAAAAAGATCCTGAAACAGATTGGCGCGGTAATCGAGAAACCCGATCTGTACAAATACCTCAGCGGTTACGAGAACCTTTCGCTGTTTGCGCGGATGAGCGGAATCAGGCCTGTTAAAGAGGACCTGATCCGGCAACTCGAACTGGTCGGCATTGCAGACCGGGCAAAAGATAAAGTGAGGACCTACTCCCAGGGGATGAAACAAAGACTGGGCATTGCCGTAGCACTCATACACGATCCCCGTCTCATTATCCTGGATGAACCCACGAATGGACTGGATCCGCAGGGCATCGCGGATATGCGAAACCTCATCCTGCATCTGAGCCGGCATCTGCACAAGACCATCATCGTTTCCTCCCACCTGCTGAATGAAATTGAACAGATCTCCACACGGATGCTCATCATCGATAAAGGGAAAAAAATGGTGGAGGGCGAAGTCTCTTCCCTTATTGATCCCGCCAAAACCATCGTGGAAGCAGAGGTGAACGATCCGGCAGCGGCAGCAGTACTGGTAAAGTCTACACGATGGGCAGCCCATTTGCGTAGCACAACACCGGGCAGTCTGGTATTTATTTTGTCAAAGAATCAGGTTCCGGATCTGAACAGGGATCTCGTTCACCTGGGAATCAGTATCCTTTCTATTCAGGCAAAAAATTCACTGGAAGCTTATTTCTTATCCTTAACCGGCAGCAAACAACATGTGGCAGCTTTTACAGATTGAATTATTCAAAATATTCCGGAAATCCAGGACCTATATCAGTTTTGGCGCCATTGGCGCCATGGTGATCATCATCCAGGCTGCGCTGAAATATGATGGCCGTTCTTATATTGAATTTCTTGTCGGCGGGTTAAAAGATTCCCTGGAGATTCCGTATGCCAATATCCTGAATGGATATTTCGTGTGTTTTATTATCCTGAATCTGCTGCTGATTCATATTCCCCTGCTAATTGCGCTTGTCGCGGGGGATTCCATCGCCGGGGAAGCCAATATGGGAACGCTCCGGTTAATCGTGAGCAAACCGGTGAGCCGCACGCAACTGATGCTCGTGAAATTTCTGGCCACTCTAATATATACCGCCCTGCTGCTGATCTGGCTCGCATTTATTTCGCTGGCGCTGAGCATACTCTTTTTTGGCACGAACGATATCCTGATCGCCCGGAATGATGCGCTCGAAATCATTCGCGCAAACGACGTCATGTGGCGTTATCTGGCCGCTTTTGCATTCGCAACGGTTGCCCTAAGTACCGTAGCCGCCCTGGCTTTTCTTTTATCGGTGTTTGCGGAAAATTCCATCGGTCCCATAGTGTTAACCATCAGCATCGTGATCGTTTTCACCCTGCTTTCCGAAATGCAGATCCCGCTGTACGACAGAACGATAAAACCTTTTCTTTTCACATCGCACATGCTCGCCTGGAAAGGGTTTTTCTATACAAAAGTGGACGCCGCAGGATCTGCCATCCCGGGTACTATTGAAAACCTCGGAGCCATCATGAAAAGTTTTTTTGTCCTGATGGCTTATATTGCCGGATTCGTTTCATCGGCCATCATTATTTTTAACAGGAAAGATATCCTCAGCTAAATTCCGCCGGATGCTCAGACAACTGATGTTTATATTCACGCTCTTTCTTCCCATCCTTTCCCTGCATGCGCAGGATCCCGAAGTACTCATCAAAAACATCCGTGAGAAGCTGGATAAAATAAATGACTATCAGGCAGAAGCCGGTTTAAAAACCAATATTCCCTTTCTGCAGGTTCCCGATGCGGACGTGGAGGTGTTTTATAAAAAACCCGACAAGATTAAAATTAAAAATGAAAAAGGAATTTCCCTGGTTCCCAAAGAATCGGTGAGCATTAGTCTTTATAGTCTGGTAAATGGCAAATACCAGGTGATTGACGCCGGCAGTGATCTGCTGAACGGTACTCCGGTGAGGGTCCTGAAGCTCCTGCCTGCAAATGAGAATGCGGATCTGGTACTGGCCACCCTCTACATTGACGCCGCTAAAACACTCGTGCTGAAAGCCAAAATCACCACCCGCGAAAACGGCACCGATGAAGTGGACCTGAGCTATGGAAAATATATCCAGGCTTCCCTGCCAGATAAAATCGTGTTTTCCTTTAACACACAGGATTACAAACTGCCCAAAGGCGTCACTTTCGACTATGATGATGGCGCGTCCAAAAAGAATGAAACCGGAAATCAAAAAAACCAGCGTGGAAAAATTGAACTCAGCTTTCACACCTACCGGATCAACCGGGGACTGGAGGATTCGATTTTTAAATAGCGGAATCATATAGTGGATGGTATATGGTGGATGGTGGATGGATTTAAGCTTTAACTGACAAATAAGGGCCATACACCATTAACCATATACCATATACCATCTACCATATACCATCCACAAACCCATCTCCGCGTCGGCCCAATCAACAAAAATTTGACGTCTTCCCCTTATTTCGCTTTTTTTGCTCTACAGTGAGACTTTAAACAGACTGCAAACAATGGTAGAAATCGGCGCCCGGATTCTTTCTCTTGAAAAATTTTCGGATATCGTATTTAAAGGTGAAAAAGTAGCGCTGGATAAGCCGGCAATGGACAAAGTGGAGGCCAGCTATCAGTTCCTGAAAGGTTTCTCCACCGGAAAATTGATCTACGGGATTAATACTGGTTTCGGCCCGATGGCCCAGTACAAGGTAAGTGACAAAAACCGCGTCCAGCTTCAATACAATCTGATCCGGAGCCATAGTTCCGGCATGGGCAACCTGATGAGCCCCCTGCTCGGAAAAGCCGTTCTGGTGGCCAGACTCAACAGCCTTATGCAGGCTCATTCCGGCATTCACACCAGTCTTGTCGAATTGCTGAAGGAACTGATCAATAACGACATTATCCCCTGCATTTATGAGCATGGCGGCGTGGGCGCCAGCGGGGATCTGATCCAGCTGGCTCATGTTGCCCTCACGTTATTGGGGGAAGGCAATGTACTGCATGAAGGAAAAACCTTTCCCACGGAAGAAGTTCTCAGGAAGTTTAAACTCAAACCCCTGGAAATCCATATCCGGGAAGGCATTTCCATCCTGAATGGCACGTCAGCCATGACCGGGATCGGTCTGCTCAATCTGGTGCAGGCTAAAAAGTTGTTACACTGGTCCGTAGTGCTTTCAGCGATGACCAACGAGATTGTGCAGGCATACGACGATCATTTTTCGAAAGAGCTGAATATGGTGAAGCGTCATCTGGGGCAGAACCGGATCGCCGCCATGCTGCGCTATATGCTGAAAGACAGCAAGATGATCCACAGCCGCTCGGAGCATCTGTACAATCCGGCAAATATCCAGCACGATGTATTTGAGGATAAAGTGCAGGAATATTATTCACTGCGTTGTGTGACCCAGATCCTCGGCCCGGTTTACGATACGCTGGAACACGCCCAGAAAATAGTGGTAGATGAGCTCAACTCCGTCAACGACAATCCGGTCATTGACCACGAGAACCAGAACATTTTCCATGGCGGGAATTTCCATGGCGATTATGTATCGCTTGAAATGGATAAAATAAAAATTGCCATCACCAGGATATCCATGCTGGCCGAGCGCCAGCTGAATTATCTGCTGAACGATAAGCTGAATCTGATCCTTCCACCGTTTGTGAATCTCGGTGTGCTGGGTTTTAATTTCGGCATGCAGGGCATCCAATTTACCGCCGTATCCACCGTTGCGGAAAATCAGACCCTTTCCTATCCCATGTATGTGCACAGCATTCCCAACAACAACGATAACCAGGACATCGTAAGCATGGGCTGCAATGCCGCCCTGATGACCCGGAAAGTAATTGACAATTCTTACGAAGTGCTGGCCATACAGGCCATGACGATACTGCAGGCCATTGACTACCTCGCCTGCCAGAAGAATCTTTCTCCGGTAACCAGCCTGGTTTATCAAAGCATCAGAAAGATATTCCCGAAATTTGTAGAAGATGCGCCCCGTTATTCCGAACAGGAAAAAGTGAAACAATACCTTTTGGAGAATGATCCGCAGTTTTCCATTTCTTCAACCGGGAATCAATAGGCTCCTGCTGACCGGAATGCCTTATTAAATTATTAATTTCATCAACCATGAACTGCGCTTTAGTTACCGGTGGCTCCAGGGGAATTGGAAAAGCGATCTGCATCAAACTGGCTTCGCTTGGTTATCATGTGGTCATCAACTACAAATCCAATGTGGCCGAAGCAGACGATACCCTGAAAACCATACGGGAAGCACGAGGCTCAGGTGAACTGCTGCCTTTTGATGTGAGCAGTCCGGAGGAAATATCCAAAACCCTGGGCCTGTGGCTGGACCAGCACAAGGAGGATACACTGGAAGTGCTGGTGAACAATGCCGGCATCAAAGATGATGTGCTGATGATGTGGATGAAGGATGAACAGTGGGAGAATGTACTGCGCACCAACCTCGACAGTTTTTTTTACATCACCCGGCTCGTCCTCAATGGCATGCTGATGAAAAGATATGGCCGGATCATTAACGTGGTTTCTCTTTCAGGACAAAAAGGGTTACCCGGGCAAACCAATTATGCGGCCGCCAAAGGCGGGCTGATCGCAGCCACCAAAGCCCTGGCTCAGGAAGTAGGCAGGCGGGGAATAACCGTGAACGCCGTAGCCCCGGGATTCATCAAAACCGACATGACCCAAAGCATCTCCGAAAAAGAGATGAAAGCCATTATCCCGGTAAACCGATTCGGCACCCCCGAGGAAGTAGCTCATGCTGTTGCCTTCCTGGCCTCACCCGACGCCGGTTATATCACCGGGGAAGTGATTTCGATCAATGGGGGGATGTATTCTTAGGGTAATGCGTTAATGTGCTAATGTGGAAATGTGCTAACGTGGAAATTCGGGCATCATGAAATTCATTAATTGCATTGGCGCTGCCTTAATTAGCACATTAGCACATCAGCACATTTCCACATTATTTCCCTAATTTCCCGGTATGAACAGAGTTGTGATTACCGGTCTGGGCATATACTCCTGCATAGGTAAGAACCTCGGAGAAGTGAAAGAAAGTCTGTTTCAGGGTAAATCGGGTATAGTCTTCGATGAGACCCGCAAGCAGATGGGATACCGTTCTGCGCTTACCGGTTATGTGGACCGACCCAATCTCAGGGGGCTGCTCGACAGGCGCGCCAGGATCATGCTTCCGGAACAGGGGGAATATGCGTATATGGCTACCCTGCAGGCCCTGGAACAGTCGGGTCTGGATGCCGATTATATACAGCAGCACGAAATCGGAATTCTCTACGGCAATGACAGTTCGGCCAAATCCACCATTGAAGCCGTGGATATCATGCGGCAGAAAAAAGACACCATGCTGGTTGGGTCGGGCGCTGTTTTCCAAACGATGAACTCCACGGTCACCATGAACCTGGCGACGATCTTTAAGCTGAGGGGTGTTAATTTCACCATCAGCGCAGCCTGCGCCAGCGGATCGCATGCCATCGGACTGGGTTATCACTTTATTAAAACTGGATTACAGGATTGTATCATTACCGGTGGTTGCCAGGAAATTAATGCCTTGGCCATGGGTAACTTTGATGCATTATCCGCGTTTTCCATCCACGAGTCTGAACCAGCTAAGGCATCCCGCCCATTTGACCGGGACCGGGATGGGCTCATTCCAAGCGGAGGAGCGGCAACCGTGGTGCTCGAAAGCCTGGAATCCGCTCAAAAAAGAGGGGCAAAGATCCTGGGGGAGGTTACCGGCTACGGTTTTTCTTCCAATGGGGAACACATCTCCAACCCGACGGTAAACGGGCCCGTAAGGTCCCTGAATATGGCCCTGAGAGATGCCGGATTAAGCCCGGATGACATAGATTACATCAATGCCCATGCTACATCTACCCTGGCCGGCGATGCCAGTGAAGCCAGGGCCCTGGTAGAGGTGTTTGGAGAAAAAAAAGTGCCCGTCAGCTCCACCAAATCCATGACCGGTCACGAATGCTGGATGGCAGGGGCGAGTGAAATTGTTTATTGTATGATCATGATGGAAAATGGATTCATGGCGCCCAATATAAATTTTGAGAATCCGGATGCGGATTCGGCCAAACTGGATATCGTAAAAACTTCCACGGGCAAGAATATAAATGTATTTTTGTCCAACTCTTTCGGCTTCGGAGGAACCAACTCTTCCCTGATTGCCAGGAAGTGGGTGCCTTAAACATTAAACCAGCTACTATGAAACAATTTCAACCCATCATTGACAAGATCAATGGATTCCTTTCCGAAGAATTCGAGGTGGACATCTCCCGGATCACCCCCGATGCAAATCTCCGCCAGGTACTTGAACTCGACAGTCTTGATTATATTGACCTGGTTGTGGTGATTGAAAACAATTTTTCCTTCAAAGTAAAGCCGGAGGATTTTACGGGCATTATCAGCTTCCGGGATTTTTACGGATACATTATTTCCCGCGTTCAGCTTAAAGAACCAAACAATGCCATCCTGGCAGGGCAGGTCCAGGGGTAACAAAACGGGATTCCGGATATTCGTCTGGGTACTCAGAACAGGCGGCGTGCGCCCGGCCTATTTCCTGCTGAGCATCGTTTCCATTTATTATTTCTTCTTTTCCGGGAAATCATCCCGCTTTTTGTACGTCTATTTCCGTCAGCGGCTGGGCTATTCTGCCGTCCGGTCTATTTTAAGTATTTATAAAAACTACTACCGTTTTGGTCAAACCATCATTGACCGCGTGGTCTTTATGTCCGGCATCCCCCATCGTTTCAGTTTTGATTTTGAGGGAGAGGACCATTTAAGAAAGATGGTGGAAGAAAATCAGGGCGGCCTCCTGCTCAGTGCGCATGTCGGGAATTGGGAAATTGCCGGTCATCTTCTGCAGCGGTTGAACACAAAAATGAATATCGTGATGTTCGACGGCGAGCAGCGGCAAATCAAGGAATATATGGAAAGTGTAACGGGGAGTCGCAGCGCCCGGATCATTCTCATCCGGGATGATCTCTCTCATATTTATGCCATCCAGGAAGCCCTGAAAAATAACGAGTTCGTCTGCATGCATGCCGACCGGTATCTGGAGGGCAATAAGACCCTGACGGGCAGGCTGCTGGGCAAAACAGCCCGCTTTCCGGCAGGCCCCTTTATGCTGGCCAATGTTTTCCGGATGCCCGTTTCCTTTGTATTTGCGATGAAGGAATCGGCCCTCCGGTATCATTTTTATGCCAGTGCCCCAAAAATATACAGCCAGGCGAAAACCGGCGGTTCCGAAGAGATGCTGAATGATTTTTGCAAACAAATGGAGTCCTGCATCCGGCGGTATCCGGTGCAGTGGTATAATTATTATGATTTTTGGGAGGACGCTTCAAATGTGGATGGTATATAGTGGATCGTGGATGGACCTTAATTTCGGACCCGCAATAAGAGTCCATCCACCATCCACTATATACCATAAACCGATACATACCATCAACCAATTCCCCTTTTCCCTATCTTTATCCCATGGGTTTTACAGCTGTTCCGGTCAGGGATTTCATTCCCCAGCGGGAGCCTTTTGTTATGGTGGATAAGCTGATTTACGCTGATGAAAAAACGTCCAGAACAACCTTGCGCATCCGGGAAGGAAATATATTTGCAGCAACCGGAAGTTTTTCCACAGCGGGTATGGTGGAAGCCATGGCCCAGTCGGCGGCTGCCGGAACAGGATATTTTTATAAAATGAGGGGGGAACCGGTACCGCTGGGATATATCGGGGCGGTTCAGCACCTGGAGGTTTTTGAATGGCCTCGTCTGCATGAGGAAATTGAACTTGAATTAAACCTCCAGAGTAAAGTGCTTCAGGTATCGTTAATTTCCGGCACGGTGAAAATGAATAACAGGCTGATCGCGAAGTGTGACCTGAAAATTTTTATTAGTAACCATTCATAAATCAGATCATGAAAAAACAATCCACCTTGAGATGGGCAGTATTCTCAATCATCTTCTTATTTTCGGCCGCCACAAAGGCCCAAACCCTGAAAGACTTTTTCAGCAACGAGGGAACCAATGCGCTTTACCTGGGCATTGATTTTACCTTAAACAAAGTGATTGACGATGCAAATGCCAATACTTCGGATATCCGGGACCGCCAGTACAATGCCATCAATGATTTAGTGGTGAATGACCAAAGAAGAAGCGGACCTCCTTCGCCATTTCACCGGGGTAATCCTTTTGACCTTCATTGGGTATTTCACAGAACGAACAATATGGATCACGATCTGGGCCTGGTGAATGAACGAAATGTCAAATCCAACGCAGATGACATCAAATCAACCAATACCAGCGACTTTCACCGGCTTAAAGAAGATGATATCGCGAAACTGGTGAGAGAATATAATTTCAAAGATAAAAAGGGAATTGGTATACTGCTGGTGTCGGAAGCTATGGGTAAATCGGAAAAAGCCATAGCCATCTGGGTGACTTTTGTGGATATGAGCACGAGAAAGGTTCTGCTGACGGATCGCGTGGAAGGCAGGGTGAGCATGGGATTTGGTTTCGCGAATTATTGGGCCGCAGGAATTAGAAATGTACTTGAACAGGTTGAAAAAAAGGAATATAAAGATTGGAAGGGGAAGGCAGGCGCCTGATCCGATAACATGACCGTTGCCCATGCTAAACAAGCTGATCGTAAAAACAGAAATCCTTGTTCGTTTTAATGAAGCTGACCCGCTCGGCATCGTCTGGCATGGACACTATGTGCGTTATTTCGAAGACGGACGCGAAGCTTTTGGAAATCAATTTGGCATAGGCTATCTCGATTTTTATAAAAAGGGATTTGTCATTCCTGTCGTCAACCTGGAATGTTCCTTTAAAAAATCACTGCGTTACGGGGATACCGTAGTGGTGGAGACCACATTCACCCCCTGCGAAGCAGCCAAACTTTTATTCAGTTACCGGCTGTTCAATAAAAAAACGCAACAGCTGGTGGCTACAGGCAGTTCCGTTCAGGTTTTTCTCGATAGCAAGCATTCCACCCTGCAGCTCACCAATCCGCCTTTTTTTGAAGTATGGAAAAGAAAACACCTTCTTCCTAAAACCTGACCATGAGAAAAGTATTTGTGGCGGCTGATAATATTTTTTCGCCACTGGGAAAAGATACATTCAGTAATTTGTCTGCCTTAAAACAGGGGCATTCCGGTATCAGGCTTCATCAGGAAACCATTTCTGAAAACCCGTTTTATGCCTCACTCCTGCCTCCGGATTTCAAAGCCGGAAACCCACAATTGACCCCCTTCGAAAACATTGTTTTTGCTTCGGCAAGTGATGCGCTCAAAGATCAGCAGGCCGATGCAGCCAGTTCCCGCACCGGATTCATTCTGTCCACAACCAAAGGAAATATCGGCCTGATCGAAAACGGGATTCCGGATGCAGATGCGGACCGGCAGACGGGATTAACCGAAAGTGCCATGCGGATTGCTGCCTGTCTTGGTATTCAAAACGAACCCATTATTGTTTCCCATGCCTGTATTTCAGGGCTTTTGGCCATGATCACCGGCATGCGCATGATTCAATCGGGATTGTACGATCAGGTGATCGTGAGTGGTGCAGACCTGATCACGGCGTTTATATTTTCCGGATTTCAGTCGTTCCAGGCCATCAGTCCGAACCCCTGCCGGCCTTTCGATGCAAACCGCGACGGCATCACCCTTGGCGAAGCCGCCGCCACCGTTATTCTTTCTTCTGTAAACAGCGGCGGAGCCGTTCAACTCAGCGGAGGATCGGTGAGTAATGATGCCAATCATATTTCGGGACCTTCGCGCACCGGGGAGGAACTGTTTATGGCCATCCGCAGCGCGCTCAGGCAGGCTGCGATCAGCGCCGGAGAAATTGATTTTATATCGGCGCACGGAACCGCAACACGGTATAATGATGATATGGAGGCCAGGGCGATCAACCTGGCGGGCATGGGACCGGTGCCCCTGAATAGTCTCAAAGGCTTTTACGGGCATACCCTGGGCGCTGCGGGGCTGGTTGAATCCATTGTATCCCTGCATTCGCTGAAAGAAAATATACTCTTCCCGACGAAGGGATATTCAGAGCCCGGAACGGAACGGGAAGTTCACGTGATCAAAGAACTCAGATCAGCAAAAATCAGTAAATGTCTTAAAACCGCTTCCGGATTCGGCGGGTGCAACGCGGCCATTATCCTGGAAAATCTTAATTGAATAATGCCGGATAGAATATCTTTAACCCCATGGAAATGCATTCCTCCTGATATATGAATTTTTACAGCAAAGACACAAAAACCGCGCTTGAAGCAAAAGGATTAGCTCAATGGATCGCATTCGGCCCCGTCGTTTTTCAGGTGGCCCGCGTGCTCCGTAATTCGGGGATATTAAAAATACTGCTCGACAGCAAAAGCGAGGGGCTTACCCTGGAAGATATCAGGGACAGGGTAAAACTGCCGCACTATGGCGTCAGGGTCCTCCTGGAATCCGGTCTGGGCATTGGACTGGTAACCATTACCGGTGATAAATATTTTATCAGCAAGACCGGTTATTTCGTCTGTAACGATCCGCTCACGAAAGTGAATATGGATTTTATTCACGATGTCTGCTATAAAGGTCTGTTCGCGCTCGATAAAAGCATTGAGACCGGAAAACCGGAAGGCTTAAAGGAATTCGGGAACTGGAATACTATTTACGAAGGACTCTCTTCCCTGCCCGCGCAGGTACAGAAAAGCTGGTTTGCCTTCGACCATTTCTTTTCCGACATCGCTTTTCCCCTCACCTTACCCAAAGTATATACCGGAGGCATCAGGAAAATTCTGGATATCGGCGGCAATACCGGAAAATGGGCCATCGCCAGCACGCAATATGATAAGAATGTGCAGGTCACCATCATGGATCTGCCCGGACAGCTGAATGTAGCAAAAGAAAAAGTTAAACAGGCTTCACTGGAAGACCGGATCTTTTTTCACCAGGTGAATATCCTGGACGAAAACGCCGTTTTTCCAAGGGGCTTTGACGCCATCTGGATGAGCCAGTTCCTGGATTGCTTTTCTGAAAAGGAGATTGTCTCCATTCTGAAACGCTGTCATGCTGCGCTGGATGATGATAAGTATATCCTGATCCTGGAAGCATTCTGGGATGATCAGCGGTTCGAGACCTCTTCCTTCTGTCTTCAGCAGACCTCCGTTTACTTTACAGCCCTGGCCAATGGCAACAGCCAGATCTATAACTCAAAAGTATTCATCCGTTGTATTGAAGAAGCCGGATTTGACATTGAGGAAAGAACGGACAGCATCGGATTGAGTCATACCCTGCTTAAATGTAAAAAATCAAAATCGTAATCCATAAACCAACAAAGCATGTCATTGAATTCAACCGATGTACTCGTGATCGGGGCCGGGCCTGCAGGAACCGTAGCCGCTTCCATTGTGAATAAAGCCGGGTTTAAAGTTCAGATCGTGGAGAAAATGAAATTCCCCCGGTTTGTGATTGGAGAAAGTCTGCTTCCGCGCTGTATGGAAGCCCTGGGTGAAGCGGGATTTCTGGATGCAGTGAAAGATAAAAAATTCCAGCAGAAATCGGGCGCCAAATTTGTCAAGAACGGAAAGATCTGTGATTATAGATTTTCGGATCAGTTCACGAAAGGATGGGAATGGACCTATCAGGTACCACGCAGCGAATTTGACAAAACCCTGGCCGACACAGTGGAAAAAATGGGCGTTCCTGTTCATTACGAAACAACGGTCACCGGAATTGAATTCAACGGTTCTGATTCAGTGACCACGGTTCGGGATAAGGACGGCAACAATGCTCAGATCCATGCTAAATTTATTATAGACGGAAGCGGATATGGCAGGGTGATCCCGCGGTTATTCAATATGGATAAACCGTCGAACCTCCCGCCCAGGAAAGCTTTGTTCTCCCATACGGTGGATACGCGCAGGTCGATGTCTGACGAACCCAACCGCATCACCATTGTGGTGCATAAACCTGCTGTCTGGATCTGGATCATCCCTTTTTCAAATGGGATCACCTCATTGGGTTTTGTCGGCGATCCGGAATTTTTTGACGAATACAGCGGAAGTACGGAAGAACAATTGCGAAAACTCATTGCCGCGGACCCCTATCTTGCTGAACGATTTGACAAAGTTGAATTTTTGTTCGAGCCCAAAACCCTTCAGTCCTGGTCAAGCACCACCGACCGTTTTTTCGGAGATGGATTTGTTTTGACCGGGAATGTAACAGAATTCCTGGACCCCGTATTTTCATCCGGCGTTACCCTGGCCACGGTCTCCAGCCAGATCGCGGGCAACCTGGTAGTGGAAAAGCTGAAGGGCCGCAACATCGACTGGGAAAACGAATACATGAAACCCATGATGCAGGGCGTAGATACTTTCCGGTCGTACGTGATGGCCTGGTATGAAGGAACACTCGATACCGTTTTCTTTGCAGACAACCAGGATCCGCTGATCAAGAGCCAGATTTGCTCTGTGCTGGCAGGATACGTCTGGGACCTGGACAATCCATATGTGAAAAATCATAAATCGGCTTTACAGCGGCTGGCTTCCATCATCAGTTTCCGTGACAGCCAGACGATGCCCAAAAAATAATTCAACCATAACAAACTATTGCAACCGGACCGCTTCATTACCGCCCACTGCACGATAAGGGCAAATTCTGCTTACAGAAATGGAAAGATGGAATTTCAGCAGCCCGGACTAAACGCTGCCGGTTTTCTGGATGAACTTTACCGCCATGAGGGAATGGCCTATCCCAAATTTCACAAAATGGATCATTTGTGCAAACTGGGCATACTGGCTACGGAGATTTTACTAAAAAACAGCGGGCATCCGCAAAAATACCGGGATGATGAAACAGGCGTGGTTTTGAGCAACCGGCATGGCAGCCTGGACGTGGATCTGAAATATGCAAAGACCATGAAAACCGGCGCCAGTCCGGCCCTGTTTGTCTATACCCTACCCAATATCGTGATTGGCGAAATAGCCATCCGACACAAGTTCAAGGGTGAAAATGCATTTTTTGTATTTAAAAGCTTCAATGGTAATTTTATAGCCGGATATGTGAACGGTTTGTTTGAGAGCAGACTGATCCAATGCTGTATCTGCGGATGGGTGGACTTTCTGGGAGAAGAATATCATGCCATGCTGATGCTGGTTGAAACAACCCATTCCGGCACAGACATTCCCTTTACGGTTGCCAACATAAATCAACTGAACAATGCAAACCATGAATGAATTAATGGACCAACTGAAACGCCAGATCATTGAGCGGCTGAATCTGAAAGATCACACGCCAAAGGATATCGGCGACGACGCGCCGCTCTTTGTGGAAGGGCTGGGACTTGATTCCATTGATGCCCTGGAGTTGATCGTTTTACTTCAGCAGGAATATAATATTAAATTGTCCAGGGCAGAAGATGGCCCGAAAGTTTTTCATTCCGTGAGAACGATGGCTGAATATATTACTGAACATTCCCCTGAGAAAACCACTGCATGAACGCACCTGTATTTATTGCAGGACTGGGCGTTGTGTCTGCCATCGGCCATAACGCACAGGACTGTCTCGGGGCATTGAGCATGGAAAAAGCCGGTATGGGAGAGCTCGAATTGCTGCGCAGCCTGCAGCAGGGAAAATTGCCGGTTGCCGAAATAAAACTCAGTAATCAGCAGCTGGCGTCCATGACCGGACTTTCTCCCGGAACACCCAGAACCGCCCTGCTGAGTGCGCTCGCAGCGGGCGAAGCCATAAAAGATGCCGGTATGGAAAATGTGCAAAACAGCCGTACCGGTTTTATCTCCGCCAATACCGTTGGCGGAATGGACAAGACAGAAGAATTTTTTGAGTCCTTCATGAAAGACCCTGCATCCGGAAAGCTCCACGATGTGGTTCATCATGAATGCGGAGCCATCACAGAAATTGTGGCCGACCATTTCGGGATCCATCATTTCATCAGCACCGTTAGTACAGCCTGCTCTTCATCAGCCAACGCAGTATTTACAGGCGCCCGGATGATCCGGCATGGATTGCTGGACATTGCCGTAGTGGGCGGAGCCGACGCACTCACCCGCTTTACGCTGAATGGCTTTAATACCCTCATGATCCTGGATAAGAAATATTGCAAACCTTTTGACGAGCACCGCAACGGGCTGAACCTGGGGGAAGGAGCCGGATACCTGGTTCTCGTCTCCGAGAAGATCATGAAGCAACTGAATAAATCAGCCTATTGCACCCTCGCCGGTTACAGCAATGCCAATGATGCCTATCATCAGACCGCTTCCTCACCGGAAGGAACCGGATCATACCTGGCGATGAAGCAGGCACTGGCGTCTGCAGGTCTTAAACCGGGAGACATTGATTATATCAATCTGCATGGAACGGGAACCAGCAATAACGACATCGCTGAGGGAACCGCCATTAAATTATTATTTGATCCCGTTTATCCTAAAATGAGTTCCACGAAATCTTTTACGGGCCATACCCTGGGAGCCAGTGGCGGAATAGAGGCCGTTTTTTCGGCCCTCGCGATACGGGATGGCATTATTTATCCAAATCTCCGTTTCGAAACACCTATGAAAGAGTTCTCTTTTACACCCGTTGTAAGATTTCTAAAGGACCGGCGGGTGCGACATGTACTCTCAAATTCTTTTGGCTTTGGAGGCAATTGTTCTTCCCTGATATTTTCTGCCTGTTAATTGATCATATGAAGGTTTATATCCGTTCTGCCGGTAATATTTCACCACAGCATTCCCTGGATAAGGAATTATTCCTGGGCCATCGTATTGCGCAGGGCGGAAGCCGGATGACGGCGCTGGAACCTGATTACACGCACTTTGTAGATGCAAAGATGATCCGGAGAATGAGCAGGATCGTCAAGATGGGGGTGGCTGCGGCAATGGAATGCCTCCGCGCCGGCGGAATTCAAATGCCGGAAGCCATCATTACCGGAACCGCTTATGGATGTCTGGAAGACACCGGTATTTTTTTGCGGCGGATGATCGACAACAAAGAAGAACTCCTAAGCCCAACGGCCTTTATTCAGTCCACACACAATACGGTCGGCGCCCAGATCGCGCTCCTGCTCAAATGCCACGGATATAATAATACCATTGTCCATCGCGGGTTTTCTTTTGAAAATGCGCTGATGGATGCCCGCCTGCTGCTGCAGGAAGGGGCGGACAATATACTTACCGGGGCCGTTGATGAAATAACCGCAGACAGTCATGCAATCCTCAGCCGGTTTGGAATATATAAAAAAGAAATGCACGGCCCCGGAATTCCGGAAGATCAGAAAAAAGGCACCGTTGCCGGCGAGGGTGCTTCTTTTTTCCTGCTGACCCATCAGGCACAGGGAGCCCTGGCTGAGATCAGGCATTTGGAAACCATCTACAAGCCAAAACATTTCGGGGATGTGGAAAACCGGATTCAGCAATTGCTGCTAGAATCATCATTAACCATCGATGATGTTGATCTGGTGATCACCGGGCATAACGGAGACCCCGCCCATGATGAAATCGATATCTACCTGTCAGACACTATTTTTCGGAATAAAACCACTTTTCCATTTAAACAACTCTCAGGAGAATATCCGACCGCATCTGGTTTTGCGCTGTGGCTGACCTCCGGCCTGATCGGCGGCCAAAAAGCACCGGAATGGTTTCCCGCCATCCCTTTGCCCCTGAAGCATATCCTGATCTGCAATCACGATCTGAATGCCCACCATGCCCTTTATCTAATTTCAGCATGTTAAACCACCGGAACGTAAATATTTTTTTCGTCCTTTTCATCCTGGCCTGGATCCTGCTGGATCATCATTTTCATCTCTCTCCGGCAGCATACGCATGGATATTGCTTGTGTACGTCTCCGTGCTTTTTTGCGGCAGCTATTTTATTCAGCTGGGATATTTTTTCAAGTCAGTGAATTCAGGCAACATCGGCGAAAAAGAAATTGCTCTCAGTTTTGACGATGGTCCCGCGACTTCTTATACCATGGACATCCTCGACCTGCTCAGGGAAAAACAGGTTGAAAGCATTTTTTTCTGCATCGGAAAAAATATCCCCGGCAACGAAAACATACTGAAAAGGATCGTGGACGAAGGACATATTATTGGCAATCACAGTTATTCGCATCATGTTCTTTTCGATTTGTTTGGCGCGGATAAAATGCTGGATGATCTCCAAAAGATGAACACAGCTGCAGATTCTGTCACCGGCCGGATCCCCAGATTCTTTCGTCCTCCTTATGGTGTTACGAATCCAAACCTGAAAAAAGCGGTTGAACGGGGTGGCTTTATTTCGATTGGGTGGAGCATTCGCTCCCTGGATACGGTGATACGGAATGAAGACCGCCTGATGAAAAAAGTGCTCGGCTCCCTGAAACCCGGCGCCATTCTCCTGTTCCACGACACAAGCCAGATCACTGTGAAAATTCTGCCGGCACTGATCCGTCAGATTCAGCAGAAAGGATACCGGATCGTGCGACTGGACAAAATGCTTAAATTGAATCCCTATGCGTAGGCTTTGTTTTTCCCTGGCCTCTTTCTTTTTGGCAGTGACTGCCAACGCGCAATATCCCGGTTTTGCCGTGCTCAAAAACCAGGATGAATTTAAACAGGCATTTAATGCCGCCACCAAAAACACGGAAACGATTAAAAGCGATTTTATCCAGGAGAAAAATATCAGCATGCTGTCGGACAAGATCAGCTCCCGCGGAAAGTTCTGGTTTAAGAAGGAAAACAAAGTGCGCATGGAATATATGCAGCCCTTTACCTATCTGATGATCCTGAATGGAGGAAAGATCTATGTAAAGGACGGTCAGAAAGAAAATAAAGTCAACACCAATTCAAATAAAGTGTTCCGGCAGGTTAACCGCATCCTGGTGGATTGCGTGGGCGGAACGATTTTATTCAATCCCGATTTCCAAACCCGGATTTGGGCAAGTACCAAATCCTACCTGATAGAGCTCGAACCGGTAGCCAAAAACCTGAAAGCGCTGTATCAAAAGATCAATATCTATATAGACAAGAAAGATTACACTGCTTCCTCCATCGACATGTTTGAATTGTCCGGGGACAACAGCAGTATCCGTTTCATCAATAAAGAATTGAATGCGAATATTCCTGATGCGTTGTTTACTATTCCATAGCATGGCCTGCGGAATCATTTCCTGCAGCAGCTACCGGCACATGCAGAAGATCAACGCAAGTGATGACTGTCTGCAGAAATTCAAACCCCGCATTCAACGTGCCCTTTACAGCATATCGGTAGATGTAACCGGAAATCACATCAGCGGCCTTCTGCTGATCAAGACCATGCCAGACAGCAGCACCCGCATGGTATTTTCTAATGAAATGGGATTTAGTTTTTTCGACTTCGGGTTTTCCAGGGAAAATGAATTTAAAGTGTATCAGATCATTCCCCAGATGGATAAAAAAGCCGTTATCAAAACATTGAGAAAAGATTTTGAATTGATGCTTTTCCGGAATATGCCCGAAAAGCGCCGTTTTACTTTACAGGACAGTTCACTGATTTATTACGGATTCCCGCAAACCAAAGGAGTAAATTATTATATTACCGACACAAATTGCTCAAAACTGGTTAAAATGCAGAGAGCCTCTAAACGCAAAGCGGTGATGGAAGCCTTCATGTATTTGAACCAGGCTTCTGTTCCCGACAGCGTGCTTATCCGCCACCTTAATTTTCAATTCTCTATTACCCTGAAAAAAATATAAGCCCGTGTTACGGAACGACCTTTATATTATGGAGCCTTTTGTCGAAAACAACGCGGTACTGCAGGTGCCCGTAAAAATAAATATCCACCATCCCATTTTTAAAGGGCATTTTCCGGGACAGCCCGTATTTCCCGGTGTTTGCATGCTGGAAATGATTCAGGAGATTATGGAGGCGCACCTGGAACGGAAACTCCGCATATCCAAAGGACCTCTGATTAAATTCCTCTCCATGATCATCCCGGATAAAAATCCGCTGCTGATGGTGGAGATCCTTTATGAAACCGACGGAGAAAAGATATCTGCGCGTGGTAAAATTTATCATGAAAACATCATTTTCATGAAATACCATCTCGAACTGATTCCGGAAAAGGTTTAATGAATCGCGCCTGCCTTCTTTCAATCCAGCGAAGTATCGGGCTGGTCATAATGGTGGTCAGCAAGGCCATCAGCACCATCATCGCAAATATTTCCGGGCTAAGCACGCCCATATCATAGCCGATATTTAACACGATGAGTTCCATCAGTCCGCGGGTATTCATCATGGCCCCGATGGAAATGCTGTCGCTCCAGCTTTGACCCATCAGCCGGGCGGCCAGGGTGCTTCCACCGAATTTTCCCACTACAGCAACCAGCATGATCAAACCGAAAGTAATCCAGAGGGAACTGTGATTCAATAACCCGGCGCGGGTGCGCAATCCGGTAAACACAAAAAACAAGGGCAGCAGCATCACGATGGCCACATCGCTGATCCTGCTGGTTATGCGTTTACGCAATTC
>JAUZOD010000053.1 GCA_030706635.1 Bacteroidota bacterium | reverse complement strand
TACTTATGATATTGTAGGTGTTAATAGCGAACATTTGAAAACAGCTATCAGAATAGCTGAGAAATTACCTGGCCTGAAAATGGTTTTAGATCACTTGAACCAGCCGCCGATAGCAACTAAGGAAAGATTTGGCTTATGGGGAGAACTGATGCAAACCGCTTCGCAACATAAGAATTTATACGCTAAAATTTCCGGGTTGGGAACAACTGCAGGCAATGGAAAGGACTGGACAAAGGATGATTTGAAACCTTATATAGTGTTTGTTTTGGAGCATTTTGGAACAGATCGTTGTTTCTGTGGTGGCGACTGGCCGGTGGCCTTATTAGCCGGGCCTTATGAAAAGGCGTGGCTGGCTTATCAGCAAATATTTGCAGAAGAGCTAAGTACGGGTGAGCAGGAGCAATTGTTATATAAAAATGCACAATCCTTTTATAATTTATCTGCGTAATTAAGCAACTATGAGTGTTATCACCGGAGTTTTATTTCATGCGGGCGGCGCTTCCTGCGCATCTGTATGCTATACCCCCCAGAGAGAACCCCGGGGTTGGTCGTGGCAGACTTATTGGCTGGCGCAGGCGGTGGTTTGCTGGCTGGTACTGCCGGTTCTTGGTGCATGGATTACTATACCGCATTTGATGGAGGTATTAGCCGAAGCGCCTAAGTCGGCGATGTACAAATCATTTATATTAGGTGCTGCTTATGGTATTGGAGGTACTGCTTTCGGCCTGGCCATCCGTTATATTGGGTTTTCATTGACCTATGCTATTTCCGTCGGCATTTCCTGTGTGGTGGGTACACTTTTGCCGCCATTAGTTCATGGCGAGCTTCTTTCCATATTGGATAAAACCGGATCAGGATGGGTAATGTCCGGCGTGGCAATGGGCGCGCTGGGGATTTCGGTTTGCGGGCTGGCGGGGTGGTCTAAAGAAAAGGAATTAGAAAAAAATGAAAAAATCAAGTCTTCTTTTTCTTTTGCAAAAGGGTTACCTCTTTGCTTGTTGGCGGGTGTTCTTTCTGCAGTCTATGGCTTTTCATTAGACCAGGGACAACCCATCGCTGATGTGGCTCAAAAATATGGTGCTGGTCTGTTTCGGATCAACGTCATTTATATTTTTTCTAATACAGGCGCATTTTTATCTACCGCTGTCTATTGTATCTATTTGCATATTAAAAAACAGACTTTTAGCGAGTATAAAAAATCGACGGACGACAAAAGATCATCTGCCTTATCTATAAATTATGTGATGGCATTTATTACGGGAGTACTGTGGTATTCACAGTTTTTTTTCTACGGGCTTGGACATACCCGCCTTGGTGAATATAAATTCAGTAGCTGGGCCATTCACATGATTATGCTGGTATTGTTCAGCAGTATAGTAGGATTGGTGTTAAAAGAATGGAAAGAGGTTAAAGGGAGAACAAAGTGGACGCTGGCGGTGGCAGTAATCATCCTCATATTTGCAGTGCTGGTGCTAACATACGGAAATTATCTTGGAAGTGCAGGAGCCGCAGCGTAAAGCTTAAGCGATAATTTTGAATCACTAAATTTTGAATATGCAGCCCGGTCTTTCATTTCCGGAAAAATCCCATCCCATAATTATTATAGGAGCCGGAGGAATTGTAAATGATGCTCACCTGCCTGCATATAAAATTGCAGGCTTTGAAGTGGCAGGAATTTATGATATCAATATGGAGAAGGCCAGAAATACGGCGGCAAGGTTTTCTATACCGGTAGTATATGAAAGTATCAATCAATTACTGGCAGAAGCGCCACCGGATGTGGTATTTGACCTTGCATTGCCCGGAAATATTGTTATCAGCGTATTAAAGCAACTACCTGACGGCGCTGCTGTGCTGATGCAAAAGCCTATGGGTGAAAATTATGAACAGGCTAAAGATATTCTGCAACTGACCAGGGGAAGGAAAATGATTGCAGGAGTTAATTTCCAATTGCGGTATGCTCCCTTTATAGTGGCTGCGAGAGAAATTATCAATCGCGGAGGTATAGGAGAATTATGTGATATTGAAGTAAACGTGAACGTATATACCCCCTGGCCGTTATGGGATTTTCTTTATAAGGCTCCCCGGGTGGAAATACTTTACCACAGTATCCATTATATTGATCTTGTTCGCTCTTTTTTAGGAAACCCATCAGGAATATATGCCAAAACGGTAAAGCATCCGCACATGCCGGATCTGGCATCTGTAAGAAGTAATATAATCATGGATTATGGCGACATGATACGAGCCAATATCCTCACGAATCATTGTCATCAATTTGGTTTACATAACCAGCAATCTTATCTTAAGTTCGAAGGAACTAAAGGCGCCATTAAAATCAGGCTGGGCGTGTTAATGAATTATCCGGCAGGAATTCCGGATGTATTCGAATATGTGATAATTGAAGAAGGGAAACAACCGGAATGGGAAACAATGGCAATAATAGGTGGCTGGTTTCCACATGCATTCATTGGATCAATGTCAGAGGTGATGAAGGCGGCAGAAGGTTCAATCAGCGCTCCGGATAATTCTGTAGAGGATTGCATTCATACAATGGCTTGCGTGGAAGCGGCATATGCATCCAGTGAAAAAGGTGCTGCAAAAATTAATGAGGAATTCTAATAGAATAAGTGCCACAAAACAGCCATCAAATAACCTGAAGGCAATTTGGCTTAAAAAAAATACTCATCAACATAAAAAATAAAGCTATGAATCCTAATCCAGATCCATCGAAACACAAAGACATTAAAATATGGAACGCCGAAAACTGGTATTATGAAGATATCGTTATTGGCACCAGATTGCGATCCATTCGCCGTACCATCAGCGAAGGTGAAAGCATGCAGTTCAATGCCCTGGTGCTTGATATGCATCCTTATGTAGCCGATGAAATATTTGCAAAAGAAGAAGGTGTATTTGGTAAGCGATTGGTTGCAGGTGCGTTTGTTTTCAGCGCAGGCTTAGGCCTCGTTGCGACCAACTGTGTTAATGCCTTTAGCTATGGTTATGATAAATTGCGATTCATCAAACCTGTTTTTATTGGCGATACCATTTATACGATCAAAACGGATCTGGATAAACAACTTAAATACAAAGACATGGGATTGTGCCGTGCCAGCTATGAAGTGTTTAAAAACGAAGGAGAGCTTGTACTCTACTGTGAACACCTGCAAACCGTAAAATACCGGAATCCGGAGGCTTTTAAAGATTTAATTAAGTTGAAAGTATAAAATGAAAGAATTTAACATACATTTTCGCGATCATCAGTAAGCTTGACTGGTTGCATTTAACGATACATTCTCTATAATTGTTTAGCAGCACAGAGAAATATAAAAAATAATTTTAGTACGCTGTAAACGAGAAAGCACTGATTATGGTAAATAAATCTTTGACGGAGCGATTGATGCAATGTTACACAGGTATTGTTTTCGATGCCATGCAGGAAATGGGCAGTGTAAATCAAACGCTGCCGAATAATATACGGCCTTTGAATACGAAGCTTAAAACAGCGGGCCAGGTATTTACGATAGAAGGTGAAAGGGCAGAAGGTTTAGATACAAATGAGACATTATTAAAATGGTGTGAACTATTATCCAAAGCACCTGCAAATACAGTTTTAATATGTCAGCCAAACGATGATGAAGTAGCGCACATGGGTGAGTTGTCTGCAGCCACACTGCGTTATAAAAAAGTATTGGGTTATATTGTTGATGGTGGATGCAGGGATAGCCAGGCTATCGACAAAATGAGATTCCCTGTATTTTGCAAATATTATACCCCTGTTGATGTGGTACGCAAATGGATACCTAGATCCTATGGAGAACCTGTAAAGATTGGTTCTGTTACCATCAATTCAGGAGACTATGTGCTGGCCGATAGAGATGGTATCGTTGTCATCCCGTTGGGTATTTCCGAGGTTGTCATTGACAGAACTGAGGAAATGATGCAGTCGGAAAACCTGGTGCGCAAAGCTATTTTACAAGGGGTGGATCCGGTAGAAGCTTATTTAAAATATGGAAAGTTTTAAAACCATGAGCAGGCTGATTTTGCTTAATCTACTGGATACAAATCATCGGCCCGGTTCGGAATTGTCCATTTATAACCGTATGCAGTTTTACTGATGCCGCGGGCAGCATGGAAAATTTGTTTTGGTAAACCCCCTATCGAAGTAGCGGCTTCTGAAAAGCATGGAAAAATACCCTGATCTCTTTCCCGTCACTGACAAATTGAATTACCGGCTTACTGACCCTCAGAGATCTTACTTTTAATTTTTCCTGAACCGGCGAAGAATCGATTCGCTGCTTTCCAGACCCTTTCCTCCAGATAAAGCCAACGCAATGAATTTGCAGCATGCCTGCAGATAATCAATGCAAAATCATTTGTTGCCGGCACTAAGTTTCGTATAGATGTACGTAATATTTAGGCAACCTGTTGTTCCTGCCTTTTTCGTGCAAACTGTTTATTAAGCAATTTATGGACGAGAAACTGAAACTGAAAGTATATGAATGCACTGCCTGCAGGCGGCCGGGGTAGCAAAACCAGGGTGGATTTTATCAGTTTCATCAATTATCTTAACATAGTAACAGATCCGTTCAATTGGAGTTAAAAAGACTCTTTAACTTCAATGGGCAATTAGGAGGAAATGAAGTTCAGCGAAACTCTAATGATCAGGACCTGCTGGAATAAATCATGTTGACAGGCTATGTTTAATGTGCATCGGGTCAATATTTTTTATTTGGACTTCATACGTCGGTTTTCATATGTTTTGTAACTGATCGATTTTTCGGAATAGAGAATCAAAGAACGCACAATGGTTGTGCTGAAAGTCAGATGCCTGCCTGCAGATTTTTGATTCTGGATATTGATTTCAATAAAACTTCAGGCTTATGAAAAGATGGCTCCTTTCGTTGTCGGTACTCATCGTTTTTGTTGCTGTTCATGATTGTGTTCACGCTCAGCCGAAGACGTTTCATCTCAGCTTACGAACGCGTGACCCGCAAACCAACCGGGTAATGGAAAAGGCAGAGTACGTAGATGCCTCGAAAATCGGCATTGTAATCGTGGATCCCTGGAATTATCACTGGTGCATGACCTGGACTGAACAGGCGGGGGGCATGGCACCCCGCATGAATCGCGCGAATGAATGCGTGCGCAGGTTGGGTATGCAGATATTCTGGGCCCCTACGGATGTAGCTAATATGTATTCGGCGTGGCCGCAACGGCAGCGCGCGATGGCTGTTCCGTATGTCGAAGTGCCGCGAATCCGTGACTATACCTGCAATTTTACGGTGCCTGAAGGTCCGTGTCTTTGCGGGCCTGGAATTGAGTGTAAAACCAATTACGGATGGGATGGTATAAACCCGGATTTGCACATTGCCGGTGAAGATCTGATCGTAGCCGGAACAAAGGAGCTTTACTCGCTTTGCAAAGCACGCGGCATTACCCACCTGATTTATTTTGGCGGGGCCACTAATCTATGCCTGACCGGGAAGCCGGAGGGCATAAGTTTTATGTACGGCGCCGGTCTGGAAACGATATTCGCGCGGGATCTGTCTTTTGCGATGACTACATATGACCCCGCCAAATCATATACTCCGAGTACGGGAAACACACAGGCAACGGACGATCTGGAGCGCGCGGGTATTCCAACCGTTTCTTTTGTGGATGAATTACGAAAGCAGGGCCTGTGGAATGAAAAATGGATTACCGAACCGGTTCGCATTACCCCGGCGGGAACGGTAAACCGGCCGTATTTTTTTGAGAATACCGTAACGGTTTCCCTTGACGCACCCTATCTGCCGGACGCCGTGATCCGCTTTACGCTGGATGGCACGGAGCCTGGAGCAACATCCCCGCGATATAATCACACTTTTGTTCTGCAGAAAACGACCACACTGCGGACAGCGGCGTTTCGAAAAGACAAAAAGGTTTCCCTGGATGGCCGGGCCTTTTTTGTATTGTTACCGCCGCTGCCACCGGCACCCGACATTTCTGTTACGGCATTGGAACCGGTAACGGATCTGTATGCCGCTATGAATCCCGTTTACGCAGCTTGTCTCTGGCAACCGGTCACCAATAAATCCTACGAAGGAAAAACCCTGCGTATCCGGGAGAAGACTTTCGGAAATGGTTTGGGCATGCGTGCTCCCGCTTATATCCGGTTTAATCTGAAGCCCGGATGGAAGCGCTTTGTGGCGCGCGCAGGTATTGATGACAATATGCTGGATAAAGAGCTGGGCCGGAATATTGCGATGTATTCCAAAATTATTTTCAAAATATTTGTTGATGGCAGGCTGGCGGCAGAAAGTCCGGTTATGAGAATCTCCCAGGAACCCTGGCGCTTCAATGTGGCCATTCCCGCAGGAAGTCGTCAGATTGTTTTGGTTTGTGATGATATGGGAAACAGGAGCCCCTATAATCTGGGTAACTGGGTTGACGCTGGATTTTGCATGGAGTAAGATACTAACACAACAAAATGTTCTATACCCGTCTTGCCACCTGTCTGCTTTTACTAATAACGGGCCCGTGCTTAAACGCGCGGCAGCCAAAAGCGTCCGTAGATATTTCTCCGTTACGCGCCAAAGATTCTATTCCGGTGTCCATACAGTTTTCCGATCGAAGGCAAAGCCCCCGGGATGTACCGGTTCGTCCATCCCTCAGCCGGTCAACTCCCTATTTCGATGGAGGGATGATGGGGAAGGCCGCAGATTCCGGTGATTACGAGCCCTTCGGTGAAGGTTCTTTCATTAAAAAAAATGGGCATTCACAACAGAAATATGTTATAACAACCGGGGTTTGGCGAATGCTGGCCGGCGACGAACCGGTAATAGGATTGGCGCTCCGGGATACGAATGGCCGTTATGCCAGACCCGGTATTTTGCCGGACCTGGGCGTAAGAGGAAAAATCCGGCTGGAAGTGAGTACCGGGCAATCAAAAAGATATCTGGAAGAATTCACGACCATAACGACCACATTGTCTGCAGGAGAACCAGCATGGATATGTTGGGACAGCCTGATGAAAGTGAAGGTCACGCTCACAGCGCATGCTTTTCTGGAAGATTACGGGTGCGCGTTAATAGCACAGGTTGAATCGGCTAGTGATGAACAGGTAACACTGAACTGGCACTACGAAGATGCAACACCTGTCAGGGATGCATCGGCGTATACCGAATTTAGCTGTGGTAAGTACACCCAAATATTCGTGGGTTCCACCAATAAGAAAACGATCTATCAAAACGGACTCACAAAAACTTCGCTTGCTGCCGCCAGGGATAAACCCGCGTCCGATACATTGCTTTGTATATGGGGATATCGGGATTATGACAGGGATGCAGTAGAGAGAGCATACAAGCGTTTGCGCTTCCGCCCGTTTCCCTCCGCGGAGTGGACTGCGGAAATGAAGAAGCAATGGTTTCATCACTGGATCGGACGGGGACTGGAGCCGGAAAGAAAGTTTCTGGATATATTGAAAAATCCCGGGCTGCCGATTGCTCAGTCAAAAGCATACTGGGAGTCCATGCGGAACAGAGTTCGTGTGAAGACAGGCGATGCCCGTTTTGACAATGTTGTGCAGAGTCTTGGCTCCCGCCTGATTTCCGATTATGAATATCCGGGCTATACCCATGGCAGCAATTATATGAAGTATGGAAAAATAAATTGTGGTATGTATGGTGATGAAGCAGCCGGGTTTCATGATGAAGTGGCCTCCACATTGAAATTCCTTTCGGGCACAGCGGATGTTAAAGGACGCCTGCGATATATCGAACCTGATTTTATGATCAGCCAGTGGGCGGAAGAAATGAATCCCTATTTTATTGATCAGGTGTGGTATCACTACCGGTGGACCGGCGATACGGCTTTCCTTGTGGAAATGTGGCCCTCTGTACGCCGGTCGCTTGAACATTTTATTTCCACCAGCAACCCTTCACACGATGGGTTCTTTACAGGTTATTATGAGAATTGGAACGGTGACGGCAAAAGCAGGGGGGGAACCGGCGCTTTATGGACAGCGATGGCCATCAAAGCATTAAGGGTCGGTTACGACATCGCAACCCTGCTCGATGATGTTGATTGGGATACGGGAAGTTTTCAGATCACGGACAATGCTTCGAACAACGATTTCAGGGCGCGGTATAAAAGACTTCTGCTGAAAGCGGGAGCCGCTTACGAAACACGGTACAACAAAGAAATAGGGGCTTTCTCTTCCAGTGAATGGAATGCCGGACTCCGCAATATGCCCGGGAACGAGGAGTCTGATTATGCAATATGGCGTGAAATAGGAGACCCTCTGGAAAATTACACGACCATGCGTTTTATCCGGGATAACTATCATCAGTCCACACCGAACGGAGTGATTGAATATTGCAATAAGGACTGGCCGGTCTGCTGGAGCAATCACTATGACAGTTACGCGGAGGCAATGAGTTCTATTGCCTCCGCCGCTATGGCAAATGATATGGATAATTACTGGCCCCTGCTGAAAACGGCATCCGAAAGGGTTTATACAACCCCCGAATGCACGGCCATCGCAGGTGGGGGATCCCAGCTCAGCCTGGAAAGCGACCAGATGTTTATGATGGCAGTATTGGACAATGTATTTGGAATCAAACCCTATTTTGGCAAAAACCTCCTGGTTATCCGGCCTTCATTTCCCAAATCATGGAAGAACCCGGAAATTGATTTACCCGATGTTTCTTATAAATATTTTGCGGGGGATAACGAGATCAGGCTGACGGTAGAAACCCCCGTTGACAGGATCCTTCAGGCCGAAATACCCGTTAGGCGGGAGGTGAAAGAAGTTCTGGTAAATGGCAGGCCGGTAGATTTTAAAATAAAAAAAGAAGTGAACTATTGCAGGATAATTGTGAGATCGGAAGCCGCTGCACGGCATGAAATAAAGCTGATATTGATCCCGAACAATTTTAGCCTGGAAGGAAATGTCAACTGCATTCTTCATGTTCCGGCATCCTTCCGGTGTAACGATGCGGAGATTGTAAAAGTTGAGCATCCGCAGAACGACTTTGGATCAGTCGGCCCAACGGCCCATACGATTCAGTTCACACCTGAAAAGACCGGGAAATTTACGCTGTTTGCAGAGGTGAGGAAAGGCAATGTGTCCTGGTTTCAGCCCGTCGAGCTGAATATACTGGAACCCTGGTCAATCAGGGAAGAATATCAGGCCTGGAGTTGGAGTGAGGGCGCTGCAGCAACTCCCGCCAGGTTATTATCGCCTGAAATAAATTCAGAAAAACGGACACTGCAATTTCAACTATCCAATAACCTGCCGACACAGCAATCGGGTGCGATGCTGGTTGAGATTAACGGCCATGCTACTACCCGTGAGGTCACCCTGCTGCCCGGCCGGTTGAATAAATTCGAAATACCACTGGACGATGTTTGGACGGGATTAAGCAGAGGAACTTTATCGTTTAAAGTAAAATTCAGAAATGAAATAAAAACCTCCCATGCCGTTGACTGGCAATTGCCCGTGAAGGAATTGTCCGGCAAAAAGATAATACCGCTTGATCTTCGGAATTACTATAATATCAGTCTTGCCCACTTGTATGGCAGTGTTTTTTTTAAATGGCGCATAGATTATACGGGAGCGGCTGTTGGCGTTGACTGGAGAGACACGTTGTATGTTGATCGCCTGGGGTACAAACTTTTTTCGGCGCCAACCAGTGTGATAAGCTACGGCGTATTACCGGAACAAATGAATCCTGCCTGGTGGTCTGTACCCTTCCTCCCGGAAACGCTCCGGTACCCTGTTCCCTTTTCTTTTATAGAACACGCAGAAAATAAAATGAACGTAATCGCGCTGGTGAATGCTGAGAATAATAGAAACATTCCCAGTGAAGCGGTCATAGAATTAAAGAAACCTGTTTCTGCTGAAAAGATCTATATGCTCACCGCCAATCTGACCAAGACCTGCAAGAGCTATTACCCCGCCGCGGAGGTTGAGATTGTTTATGAATCTGGCAAGAGCCAGTCCGTTCAGCTTATACCTCCATATAACATGCCGTCCCTGGTGCAAACGTTCTGTCCGGATGCGTTTCAGATTCCGCTGGGGGAAATTGAACACAAGCAGATAATGGATTTCGAACCACCCGGCCTGTCGGTCACGGACCTGCCGGTAACCGATACGACCAGAAGAATCAAGAAGATAGTATTCAGATGTGTGGCCTCGGAAACGGTACTCGGCATCATTGGTATCAGTCTTTGTACGAATTCGGATTCACTGCAATAAAATTATTCTTCCTTTGACAGGAATGATTGAAGAAGCTGTCTGCCCGGCTTTAGCCGGACAACAATAATCTTTATCAGTATATGGGATCTACCGCTGCCTTAAATTTATAGAAAAAATCCAGTATACCTGGCGTATGGTTCCTATGTTATCGCAGGTGAAAACGATAATTGCGATCGCATGATCCTGGCGCAACCCGCGCCCATTTATTTCTTTTTTGGAAGCTGATCCGGCAGGATAAAGGTCAGATCAGGTGTATCGCTTTCGAATCTGCTGATTTTAGCAAGGAGCAGGGTATCCCTATCTAATACGCAATAGAAATAAAAAGCTTTGGCATTGTTGTCATTCCATGATAAATGAAAGACGCCTTTTGAATCGGAAATTGCTTTGTCCAGAACCTGTTTTTTTCCCTTTACTAACACCGTCACATTGCCAATTTTGTGGTGGTTGTTTCCAGGTTTCTTTTTAAGACGTCCTGTCAATTCTATCGTGTAGGAATCATTTGTAAAACTGGTAAGAATGACCCCAATGAAACAGATTGATATACTGAATTTAAGCCACATAAAATAATGACTGAAGATAGTTATTTATAACGCCCTTATTTTGCCTTTAAATTCTTTCCAATAAATACGAGCTTGCATGAATACCGGCCACCATCACAGAAAAATTATTTTTTTCGACTTAAGAGCTTGTAGACAAATGAACTGAATCCCCATTCCGGCCCTGAAGACCGGGACTTAACACGGATTTGTTTTTGCAATTCCGTCAAAACCCCTAATTTGTCTGAGCAAAATTCCAAAACGGTTAAGCCTTATGACCCCGGCTCCTGCTGACTTTGAGAAGGACTGGCTATGCCAGGCCGCCGATGGCGACCGGCATGCATTTACGAATTTATACACCCGTTACCTCGATAGTCTTTACCAATATGTTTTTCTGTTTACCCGGTCTGCATACAGTACGGAGGAAATTGTCCAGGACGTTTTTGTTCGCATCTGGGAGCACAGGGAGAGTTTGCGCGAGGTCGAATCATTTAAATCCTATCTTTTCCGGGCCGCTAAAAACAGGGTGATTGATTATGTTCGCAGTCAGGAAGTAGTGGAAAGGGCGCTTTCCAGGTTGCTGGCAGATCAAAAAGCAGATCCCGAAACGCCCGATGAAGCGTTCGATTATAAAGTCTATTATCATATTGTTCAGGAAGCCATTGGCCAGTTGTCACCACGGAAACAGGAGATATTCCGCCTGAGTACCGAGAAGGGCCTTTCGCATGACGAGATCGCCGCGGAACTGGACATCTCCAAATCCTCAGTCAAGAACCAGTTATACAAATCCTTCGAATTTATCCGGGAATATCTGAACCGCAAGGGAGGACTTTCCTTTGTTTTGACCTTTCTTTTATTCGCGATCCGCGAAATTTTATAAAATATTTTTCCTTCGCGTAGTGTTTTGGGACCGGGAAGCCGTCTTTATTCTGAATTAAGTATATACCACATGGCCGGACTCCCCGAATTTATCCAGGACTTCTTAGAACGATTTTCCGTGAATGGCCATACGGAAGAGGAACACCAGCAATTTGTCCACTGGCTCCGCGCTGCCAGCCCGGAGGGGCGGGAGCAGGCAGCCGAACAATATCGCGAAATTGCGGAAAACAAATTACCCCGCGACACGGAAAACAGGCGACTGGTTGATGCCATAGAAGCGGCGATTGATGCACGGGAGAGGCGGGGAGCTAAAATGGTTCCACTTTACCGCAAGACCTGGCTCAGGGTGGCGGCGGCTGTGGTCATCATTTTATTATCGGGTACAGTCTGGTATACGCAATATCGGAAAGCGACTGTGAAGGTTGTGCTGGCAGCGAACAATGCAAAATCAATAAACGACGTTGCGCCGGGCGGCAACTCAGCCATTCTCGTAATGGATGATGGCAGCCAGGTGAAATTGGGAGATGGCCGCCGGCATACCATCACGGAAAAGGACGGCAGCCGGGTTTCGGATCGGGACGGACTTCTCTCTTACGGGATTGATGGAACACATTCGGGAACGGAGATCTACAATACGATAGAAGTCCCGCGCAAGGCTCAATATCAGTTGCAATTATCTGATGGAACAAAGGTTTGGCTCAATGCTGAATCCTCGCTCACTTATCCGGTTGCGTTTACCGGAAAAGACCGGCGCGTGGTGGTGCGGGGCGAAGCCTATTTTGAAGTGGCGAAGGATCCTTCGAAACCCTTTCATGTAAGACAGGGCGGTTTGGATATACAGGTGCTCGGAACGCATTTTAATGTAAACAGTTATCAGGACGAACAACAGGTGAAAGTGACCCTGCTCCAGGGTGCCGTACGGCTTTCCGCGTCAGAACCCAACAGCGAAATTACACTTACACCCGGAATGCAGGGTCAGATGCGGCCAGGCGGCAAACTCACGGCAACGGATAAGGTGGATATGGATGAAATCATGGCCTGGACGCAGGGACAATTCCGTTTCAGAGACGCAGATCTGAAAAGTATCATGCGGCAGCTGGTGCGCTGGTATGATGTGCAGGTTCAGTTCAGGGGAAATGTCGACAGCCGCCTGTTCACTGGTGACATGTCAAGGAATAAAAATTTGTCTGCCTTATTGAAAATACTGGAGATGAGTAATATCCACTGTTCGTTGGAAAACAACACACTGATCGTGACGCCGTAAAAAGGGAAAGAGGTAAAGGTTAAAAAAACGCTCCGGAGTCGAGGCCGGAGCGTAGCCGGGTGATGCCCCGGCGGCCTGGTTACCGCTAAGTCAATACTGTATCTGCTTATTGTTTAACCAAACCAAAACGAAGTTATGACTTTAGGAGTTTTTTCTGCACCCCGGGTGCACAGACCAGGGCATTTTACCAAAATTTTCCTTGCTATGAAGCTTACCTCGTTCCTTGTGCTGGCAGCCTGCCTGCAGGTACACGCTGCGGGTTTTGGGCAGACCATAACCCTGTCGGAAAAGAATGCTTCACTGGAGAAAATATTTACAGAGATCAAAAAACAGGCGGGGTACGATTTCTTCTATGAGTCGAAATTGCTCAGGAATGTGGGTAATGTAGACATTCAGGTCACCAACGCATCTATTGAGGATGTGCTGGCCATCTGCCTTAGGAATAAACCGCTTGCATTTAAAATTGTTGAGAAGACCATTTTGATAAATGCCACGTCAGGAGATGGCGGGCAGCCTGCAGTTGGTCGTGTGCTGCCACCTGTCGAGATCACCGGGCGGGTGGTTGACGACAAAAGCGGTAGCCCTATTGCCGGTGCTTCGGTATTGGTAAAGGGATCCGGGGTGGGAACTTCCACCGACGCGGATGGAAGATTTTCCATTAATGCAAAATCAGGAGACGTGCTCACCATTTCCGGTGTTGGCATCACCACGCAGAACTATAGGGTTGGCAGGGAAATGCGGGACATTCTGATCAGTGTAGTGGCTCAGGCCAATGATCTGAACGAGGTGATCGTAACAGCGCTGGGTATTAAAAAAGAAACCAAACGCCTGGGATATGCCATCCAGCAGGTAAATGCTTCCGAAATGCTGAAAGCCAGAGAGGCTAATCCCATTGATAACCTGGCCGGCAAAGTGGCTGGCCTGAACATCGGGATCAACCAGGAAATCCTGGCCTCTCCCCTGGTATTGCTCAGGGGTAATAATGTTACCCTCTACGTTGTGGATGGTCTGCCGATCACTTCCGATACCTGGAATATCAGCCCGGACGACATTGAAACGTTCACCGTATTAAAAGGACCGGCAGCAGCTGCGCTGTACGGCAACCGCGGTACAAACGGCGCCATCCTGATCACTACCAAACGCGGATCCAGTAACCGCAAAGGATGGACTGTTGAAGTGAATTCCAGCGATCAGATCAATAAAGGATTTATCGCGATTCCAAAAGTGCAGGATCTGTACGGCCCGGGCGACAACCAGAAATATGCCTTTGGAGACGGATTGGGTGGCGGTATCAACGATGCCGACTACGATGTGTGGGGACCCATCATGGATGGCCGCCTGTTGCCACAATATGATGGCAAGGTGGATCCCAGTCAGACCTACACCACTACCTTCCCCGATGGAGCAGTATATCAGGGACATATACAGCCGACACCCTGGATTGCCCGTGGTAAGAATAATCTGAAGAATTTTCTTCAGGCCGGAATCCTGACGACCAACAACATCAATATGTCTTCCGTAACGGACCGGAGCAATGTACGTATGTCTGTAACCCATTCCTACCAGCGGGGGATCATTCCGAATACGGACCTGAGTAAGATTAATTTTAATATTTTCGCAAGCTATGATATCAGCAGCCGGCTCAAGGTGGAAGGCAACCTGAATTATAACCGGCAGTACACAGACAACATCCCTGATGAAGCCTATGGCCCCAACAGCCCCATTTACGCTATGGATGTATGGATGTCTTCCGACTGGAATATCCTTTCCCCCGATATTAAAAATTACTGGCCTGCCGGCGGTGGTGCGGCAGGGGTGCGGCCGACGTTCGAGGAGTACAAGCATTACATGAATCCCTGGTTTATGTCCAACGAATGGCTGCGGGGACACTTAAAGAATGATGTCTACGGGTACCTTAAGCTGAATTATAAACTCGGAAATGGTTTTGAGGCTCAGCTCCGTTCCAATGTGAGCACCAATGATGTGCTCAGAACAGAAAAGCTTCCCTGGTGGGGACATGTTTATAGCCAGGAATATCATAATCACGGAGACTATCGCGAAGACCGGCGCAGTCTCTGGGAGAACAATACGGAGGCCCTCGTTAGATACGACGGCGAGCTGGGGCATAGCGGAATAAATCTCTTCGGAGTGGCCGGGGCGAACGTCCGCAATTTTCTGTATAGTTCAAGTTTTACCACCACCGATCAACTGACCACACCCGAATTGTATAATTTTGACAATTCCACTTTCCCCATCAAGTCCTGGAATTTCAATTCCAATATGCTCGTGCTGAGCGCCTACGCTTCCTTCGATTTTACGTATAAAAAATACCTGACACTCTCATTGACCGGACGCGAGGATAAAAGCTCTGCATTGCCCACCAGCCATAACGCCTTCTTTTATCCTTCTGCCGCGATCAGCACGGTGATCTCGGATTATGTCAAGATGCCAAAGGCGGTTACCTTCCTGAAATTGCGCGCCAGCTATGCCAATGTAAAAGACGGCGGCACGAATCCTTATATCGGGACAACGCCTACTTACGGTCCGAGCTATGGAGCATTTCCGCTTGACTATAGCTCGCAGTATTATTCCGTCTATGGCGGACCCTCCTACAATCTGGCCACGGCATACCAGACCAGCCACGGATATAATAATCTGACTGTTGCCACCAGTACCACCAATATTGTAGATCCCGGTATTGTTCCGGCCACACACACCAACTACGAGGGGGGTATTGATATGCGCTTTCTGAAGAACAGACTGGAATTCAGCGCAACGTATTTTAAATATATTAACGGACCACTGCAGTATACGGCGCCAGTGTCCGGAGCCAGTGGGTACACCGCCTTTATAACCAATGCCAAGAAGACGGACCGCAGTGGAGCCGAGATATCCCTGCAGGGTACACCCATTCAAAGTGACAAAGGATTCCGCTGGGATGTACTGGTAAACTGGTCTACCTACCGCGAGATCTATACCTCGCTGACCAATAATTTATTGCTGCAAGGCAATTATGCGTTGCACCAGGGCGATCGGGTAGACCTGCTGACCGCCAATAAAGAAGCCAGGACTCCGGATGGGCAACTCATAAATGATGCTTCCGGTCTTCCCATTTATTTGCCGCGTTCACAGGCGCTTGGACATGGTGATCCGGACTGGAGTTGGGCTGTCAACAATAAATTTGCTTACAAGAATTTCACTATTTCTTTCCAGTTCGACGGAATGGTAGGTGGGAAGATCCAGGATTTTGTGCTCACCAAGCAGACTCAGGGCGGAAGAGGACTGAACACGGCCACCGGGAAGATGGGGCAGGCCCGTTTAATCGAAGCATATCATTACGGCGATCCCGGTTATACAGGCGCTTATGAGAACGGCAAGGCCGTTCTGGCCGAAGGGGTGCAGATCGCGAATGGCGGTGCCCTCGCTTTTGATGCGCTCGGTCATGTGACGAATTTTAAGGATCTCACTTTCACGCCCAATAACACCGCTACGCATTGGGTGCAGGACTTTTCGAGCAGCTACCTTGACGATCCGGAACATATGATGACCAGCAAGACATACGCCAAGTTGCGCGAGGTAATACTCACCTATTCCATTCCTTCCTCGGTGCTGGGCAAGAGTATGATCAGCAGGATAGATGTTTCGCTGGTAGGCCGCAACCTCCTGTATTTCTTCCATAAAGGGTTTATGGATATTGACGTTGACCAGTATCCCGGCAGAGACATGAACAATAATGCGAACCTGTTATATGGCGCCTTCCAGACGCCTACGACCAGAAGTTATGGCATTAATATAAATGTGGTGTTCTAATCTATAAATGAAAACGAAATGAAAAAATATACTATAGTCCCGGTTTTTATTACGATGATCGCCATGTGTGGGTGTACTAAAACGATCGATAAATATACGGTCAATCCCAATCTGCCGGTATCCGTTCCGCCTTCCCTGCTGTTGAGGGGTATCGAATACGATATGTACAATGATCCGGGTAACCTGGCTGACCATGGCGGACAGGCTGAACGGAATTGCCAGTTCACCTGTGCCAATTTTACTTACTATGGCAACAATGCTTATTGGGACGGCGTTTTCCATCCACGATCTCCCAATATGAATTACAGCACGCTCACGAACGTGTTGAATATGGAGAATTCAGCCAGAAGCGCAGCGGGTGGTTCCGATAATAATCCTTACAACGCGTTGGGTAAGTTTTTCCGGGCCTGGTTTTTTGTGAGCATGTCACTGAAATTGGGAGACATCCCCATGACGCAGGCTTTACTGGGTGCGTCTAATCTGACGCCTGCCTATGATAGTCAAAAGGACGTATTTATCCAGGCTAATAAATGGCTGGATTCGGCCAATACCGAACTGGCCGGTATTATTCAGAGTGGAGTATTCGAATTCTCCGGCGATTCTTATTTTGCGGATTTCCTCGGCAACTCCACCACGCCGGCGCTGATCAAATGGCAAAAGGTGGTGAACAGCTTCCGTCTCCGCGTGTTGACGCACTTGAGCAAGCAAGCCTCCGATGCTGACCTGAATGTAGCTTCGCAATTCACTGCGATCCTCGCCGACCCGGTCAAATATCCGGTCATGAGTGACATGAGCGATAATTTGCAGTATGTCTATAACTCCACTTATAACTATTATCCCACCAACACCCAGACCTATGGTACCGAGGCCCTGCGCTTCAATATGGCCGCCGCCTACACAGATTCCATGGCATCTTTGCACGATCTCCGCGTGATGATGGTTGCTGAACCTGCCCGTGGACTGGGATTCCCCGACACCTCTTACAATTCGTTCAGGGGTGCACCTTCCGGCATGCCATTAAGCATCATGGCAGCGGGAGTAAATAGTAATACCACCAATATCTACTGCCTGACCAATCGTCACCGGTATTATGAAACTCTGGTTGGCGAGCCTACTCTGCTGCTCAGCTATCCGGAAACCTGTTTTAATATCGCCGAAGGGATCAACCGGGGCTGGGCTACCGGTGATGCTGAATCCTGGTATAAGAAAGGCATCATAGCTGACTTCGGTTTTTATGGGGTAGTGGACGGAGCGAATACTGTTATTTTTCAACAGCCCAGTGGCGTGCTGGGTGATGAGGTATCCTACACGGTGCAATTCAGCTATGACAACTATTTTAACCAGCCGCTGGTGAAATACGATGCCGGCAATCCGGCTCACGGCCTCGAACAGATCCTTGAACAGAAATATCTGGCCTATTTCAGGAATTCGGGACTGGAAGCCTATTATCAATGGCGGAGGACAGGCGTCCCCGGATTTTTGCAAGGTCCCGATCAGTCTGGCTATGGTAACGGGGGCACTATTCCTTTGCGCTACGCGTATCCGCTTACTGAGCCCAGTGTAAATGCGGCTAACTATACTAGCGCTGTGGCAAGCCAGTACGGTGGCAATGATGATATCAACGGAGTGATGTGGCTGATAAAATAACCGGGTAACGAGCCTTGTCAGCCGAAGGCGCCAGCGCAGAAGCCTTTCCGAAATAAAAAACGGCCTGTTCGCCGTGATCAGGATAGTAAAAAAAATGGGGCTGATCTCATTTTCACTTTTGACTCTCGGCGCTCAACTCATATTTAATTGTCCAGGCAAAGGTCTGTCCCGGCAGTACGCTGATATGGATGTAAGGCTCAGGACACAACAGCGCTGAAGCGCCCCAGCAAACCAGCCCGGACAAAGGCCGGTCGCAGCTGATCCGCACTCGTGCACCGCTCAGCCGGTTCTGCAATAAGATATCGTAGTCCTTCTCCGATGCGCCGTATCCGTACAATACAGCCTCAACGGATTCATGCGCTGCAGGCGATCGCAGGATCACCACAGAATCCTCCCGGATTGCGGCGATCTCATTCAAACCCCGCGCTTCTTCGGCCCTTAGCGGAAACGGAAATTTCAGCAATAGTCCCGGGGCTGTGGGCAAATGATCGAGCAGAAAAAAATTGTGATCGAACACATCCGTCTCGATGACCCGCGTTCCTGAATTTTTAAGCGTGTGCACCAGTAACATTACCGGACGCCCTTTCTCAAGTTTCACTTCCTTCTGATAACGATACGCATATCCTGCGTGATCATCCAGCGTGTGGATAAACCGGATCCGCTCCCTGGATTTCTTTACTGCCCATTTCCCGGGGTCCAGTATTTTATAATACCTGAAAGGGGAATAAGGCCTGGCGTCGTCCCGGATAAGGGTACCGATGCCAATCTTGATAAAATATCTCCCGGGAGCCGCCGAATCGTAGCCCAGCGGATCGAAGGCTTCGACGGGCCCCATGATGGCATCGTTTGTGGTCGGATTATATTTTTTAAACCATTGCCCGAAATAGGTATGCCCTTTATAATCCATTTCCGAAATGACGCCTGACCAGTCGAAACGTGTACCCCGGTAATATCCTTTTTCAGCGTCCGGCAACAATAATTTCGCATGCACGAGACCGTTACTGATTTCGGCGGCCGGCGGATCAGGAAAGGGTTGTGCATTTCCGGTGAGGCAGTGCAAACTGACGGCCAGCATGGCGATCAGGGTCTGATGATTGTTCCGTCTCTTTTTCGGATGGTTCATTTTTCCCGCTTTATTGGTGATCGGATATTTGCCTGCAGGTTTTTTATCCACATCGGGCACCGGCGCTTCGTTCTCATTCAAATATCGGCTGCTACTGCCCCGGCCGGTCTTCCTTTGCTTTTCCAAAATCCCCCTGCTGGTTTCCCATCACGATCTTCAATAATCCGCCGCGCAGGATATCTTCATGACGGATAAACGATTGATCATATTTTTTCCCGTTCAGCTCCATGGACTGGATGTAAATATTTTCGGGTCCGTTATTAATGGCCTCTACCGTAAAATCTTTGTTACCGGGAAGATGGAGTGTCGCTTTGTCGAAAAGAGGACTGCCCATAACGTACTCGCCGCTTGCCGGGAACACCGGATAAAAACCAAGAGCAGAGAAGATATACCAGGCCGACATCTGTCCGCAATCTTCGTTGCCGATTACGCCGTCCGGATCGTCCAGATACATGTTCTTCATAATGAACCTGGCTTTTTCAGCCGTCTTCCAGGGCTGGCCACCATAGGCATAGAGATAAATAATATGATGACTCGGCTCGTTGCCATGCGCATACTGACCAATGGTGCCGGTGACATCGCTGAGCACCTCAGTGTCTTTGACCAGCGGTTCGGCAATAAACAGACTATCCAGCCGGTTCAGAAAATTTTGTTCGCCCCCCAGCAGGGACATGAGGCCATTGACATCCTGCGGAACCAGCCAAAGGTATTGCCAGGAGTTCCCTTCGGCATAAGCCCTTGCCGCCGGACCCGAGGATTTAAAAGGATCATAAGCCTCATCCCATCGGCCATCTGCCGTGCGACCCCGGAAGAAGCGGGTTGCCGGATCAAAATACTGTTTGTAATTCTCCGAGCGCTTCAGGAAATACTGATAGTCGTCGGATTTCCCCATCTCACGCGCCATGCGCGCGATACTGCCGTCGCTGATTGAATATTCAAGTCCCTTTGCGACCGAGCTGTGCTGCTGGTCGGATGGGATCCATTTCAGATCGCGCGCATATTTCAGTCCCAGCTTGTCCGACATGGCCGTCGTCTTTACAGCCTCATAAGCCAGGTTGCGATCAAATCCCCTGAACCCTTTGAGGTAGGCTTCAGCAACTATCTGTACACCGCTGATACCCGGCATGGTGCCCGTTTCATTTCCCATCAGATGCCAGATCGGAAGCATGCCCTGCTGCTGATAAATGGCCAGCATGGAATTGATCATGTCATTTACGCGCTCCGGCTGAAGGAGTGTAAAAAGCGGATTTTCTGCACGATAAGTGTCCCAGAGTGAAAAAACCGAGTAGTTGTTAAAGGATGCGTTCTTATAAACTTGTTTGTCTGTTCCTCGATAGTCTTTGTTATGATCATTGAAGAGCGCGGGATCGATCATGGCGTGAAAGAGCGCGGTGTAGAAAATGCATTTGTCTTTTTCATTTTTAGTTTCTACAGAAACTTTGGATAATTCGCGATTCCATTTTTCAGTCGCCAGTTTCTCGGTTTGCTGAAAATCCCATCCCGGAATTTCAGCATCGATATTAGCCAGTGCATTAGAAGTGCTGACCGGGGAAATGCCGACCTTTAATTTCAGGAGCGCCGGGGTATGATTAAATCCGATCAGCCCCTTGATCGCGTCGCTGCGGCCACTGTCTCCCTGCAGGAGTTTGCTGTCATCATACACCTGGAACTGATCCAGGGGTTCTGAAGAACGGATCGCAAAATACAGCCATTGATTTTTGGCCCAGCCTTTCGAATAGCGGTAACCCACCAGGGTGTGCAGATCAGTACGCCGGATATAGGTTTCGGTACTTTGGTCATTGATGCCTTCTTTCAGATCGATGATCACGTGTGCTTCTTTTCCCGCCGGAAAATGGTATTGATGAAAAGCAACCCGTTCCGATGCGGTCAGTTCTACATTGATATCGTAGTCGGACAGGTGAACGGAATAATATCCGGGCCTCGCCGTTTCCTGCTTATGGGAATAGCGGGAAGCATAGCCACTTCCGGGTATGGTTTCGGTTCCCTTATCTGTTTTCACCGCGCCGGTATAGGGCATGATGAGCACATCGCCCAGGTCGCCGATGCCGGTACCGCTCAGGTGTGTCTGGGCAAAGCCAATCACTACGCTGTCGCCATAGTGATAGCCCGAATCCCAGTCCCAGCCTTTAAAGAAATTATCAGGCCCAGTCTGCACCGCACCAAAAGGCACGCTCGCGCCGACAAACACATGTCCGTGACCTCCCGACCCGATAAATGGATTCACATACCTGACCGGATCTTGGGCCTTCAACGATTGCAGCGATGTTAAAAAAGCAAGAGCCATGGTGAGCGACAGGATCATTGAATACTTTGCCAGCAAAAGTCTTGAATTCATATATGCAATGTTTGCGTTTGTCTTCGCAGATTTCGAGTCAGGTTTTGCGCGTCTTCCTCCGTCAGTGCAGACAGCCCATGTATAGGTTAGCCTTGATGTTGAATGCTTTTTTCTCTATCTTTTTGATAACGGCCACCGCGCTGTCCGCACTTTCTTTTGTCTCGTAGATCCCGGTCACCAGGGCGACGGTTTTTTCACGCGCTCCGTTTTGGTAGAAGCGAAGATACTCCAGGCTAAGGTTGTTGGATGTGTAGCGTCTGGGAGAATATTCGTCGCTCACCCCATCTTCGTCGTTGTCAGTCTGTACAATGAGGTCCCGGGCCTGGTCATAAGAACGATCCATACTGTCAATAGGAATACCCAGCTGTCTATGCAGGTCCCATGTTTTATGAAGCAGACCGTGATAGTCCAGACCCGTGTCTGCCACCACCACATAACAGGTGGCATATTCGTTAATTGTTGGGTCTGCGGTATCAAGATCATTCACAGCAGTGCTGTTCTGCAATCTGGTTGTGGAATCCGCTGCGGGCGGGCCGGCCTTTTTCTCCTGCTTGTCCGGCGCCCTCATTCCGCAGGCAGCCAGCAAAATAACCGGCAGTATAAAGATGCATCGTTTTATGAAGCTATGCATAGAACACTAATATAGCATTTAATAAGCTGTTTCTATAGGCCGGATGCTATATCTTACGAGTTGCCAAAGCGATGAGCTGTCATCCCGCGTTGGCAGAGATTTATTTGATCTTTTTAAGCACACGGTTTGATCTTTCCAGTGATTCTTCTGACTCTTTCAGTATCCGGTTGTATTTCTCTTCAGAAGTCTCAGCCTTTTTTGGAGCCTGCTTATTTTCAGTGAATTTTACCGGCTGAATGTTGCTGAAAGACTTAGACGAATTCAGGTAGGGGAGATTGAATGTTTTTGACAATAAGGCAGGACTGTAGGCACCTTCAAAATAGAAACACGTGGCAATATATTTATTTACATACTCCCTGGTTTCCTCCGGAAGATAACGACGGAGCATCCAGAAATTTTTGGTTCCTGACTGTTTGATGGCCGAGTTAACGGCGCCTTCTCCGCTATTGTAGGCGGCGAAAACAAGCAGCCAGTCACCGAATTCCTCGTGCAGGTCTCTCAGATATCTTGCGGCAGCCCGGGTACTTTTATAATAATCCTTTCGCTCATCATGATGGGAATTTATCCTGAGACCCAGGATGCGGGCAGTGGCTGGCATTAGCTGCCAGGGACCGGCGGCGCCCACTTTGGAAACGGCCCTGATCTGCAATTCAGATTCAACCACCGCGAGATATTTTAACTGAACGGGAAGACCATACCGTTTAAATACAGAATCTATGATCACAAAGGGGGAACTACTTCGCTTTCCTATCTTATAAAGGCTTTTCCCGTTCTTCTGAATATAGGTTTTTACAAACTGTTTTACATGCCTGTTCGCAGGTGCTGTATCCGCTCCTTTAAAATCGGCCGTTTTTGTTCCGCCATCAACCGCCGGAACTGCAAGAAACATAAATGTACAGGCCGTGAACATATATTTTAAGGCAGCCGTATTCAACATGGGGTTAAGTTTTGTACAACCCTTCAAGCCAATCGAAGTGCCATTTTGTAGATAATTGATAAACAGTATATTATGAAATATTTGGAGGTTGAATTTTTCCCCGCGCGGGAAGGAATTTATGCGTTTGGGACAGGGGCGGAAATGGGCCATTTTGACAATAAGTATGGTCACATATGGCTATGCTAAAATCGGTCGCTAACCATGGCAATTCTCCTGGGATTGACAGCAGGTGTTTCATTAGCCCGGCAGAACAAGGAATCGGAAATCAGGAAACTTGAAAACATGGAGGGAGAAGCATGGATAAAAAAAGACAGTTCAATGCTTTTTAAACTTTTTTCTTCGGAGTTTGTTGTGAATTCACCACTAAACAAAGCAATTAATCTTCTTAAAAACTTGTGAGAGCTGGTAAAATGGATATTTCTTCCGGCGAAAAGAAAATTGAAAAAGTGAGTTTTATCAGGGATATGGCAATCGTAACGAGTAGCGATATGAAGTGCCAATCTTATCTTCATAAGGATCAATACAAATGAATATGGAAAAAGCAATATTGGCTGGCGGTTGTTTTTGGGGTGTCGAGGAACTTATCCGGAATTACCCTGGTGTCATCTCTACTGTTGTTGGATATACCGGAGGTGATGTACCTCGTGCCACGTATCGCAATCATGGAACGCATGCAGAAGCTATCGAAATTGTATTTGATCCTTCGCGGTTGTCTTACCGGAAGCTCCTGGAATTCTTCTTTCAGATTCATGATCCGACTACACGGAACAGGCAGGGGAACGATAAGGGAACCTCTTATCGCTCAGCCATATTCTACCTTGATGAAGCGCAGAAGGCAACGGCAATAAAATTAATCGGGGAAATGAATGCTTCTGATAAATGGCCGGGAGCCATCGTCACCGAGGTAGTGCCCGCGTCCGACTTTTGGAATGCTGAAGAGGAGCATCAAAACTATCTTCAAAAACATCCTTATGGATATACCTGCCATTTTATAAGACCGGATTGGAAATTGAATGATGGTTCTAAAAAAAAGGAACCCGAAGAGTGAAAGCAATTTAAAACTCAAAGATGATACAGTGTCTGTATCAAAACCAGACAGTATTCACTTCACCCCTTCTTCAAATGAGTGAGAACCAATGGCATAGAAAACGGGCACGTTTTTGAATGCCATTGCGGATATACAAGTGAAACAATGATCATCAATTACCTGAAAGTCGC
>JAUZOD010000052.1 GCA_030706635.1 Bacteroidota bacterium | reverse complement strand
ATAAGCCTGTTCTTAAAAGATCTGGCTTATCACTGGCTTATCACTGGCTTATCTCTGGGTTATCTCTGCCTTATCATGTAATAAATATAGAACAAACCCGGTCTTGTACCGGCTGCCCAGCTTCTTTATGATATCCTTTTGCCAACGGATGGAAGAAACTCCAGTCCCGGAAAGAAATCCCGCCGGAAGATCCCCGGAGGAAGATGAAAAAAAACGATTTTATACCGGAATGGGCACAAAATCCATACCGTTTTAGCACCAGTCTCGACCCCCTTCATTTCGGCTCCGGCGCCTGCTCAATTCGTTCCGCCTCATCCGGCAAATGGTATTTGCTGAGGTCCATCAATAATTTCAGGTCACTACCCGTGGTGGCATTTTTCTTCATTCCGTTCTCAGACTTTTGACCGGGTTCGACCTGGCCGCCTTAATGGCCTGGAAACTCACGGTAAATAAAGCAATGATCATGGCAGATAAACCCGCAAGGCCGAATACCCACCAGTTGATGCTGGTCCGGTAGGCAAAATCCTCAAGCCAGCGGTTCATGAAATACCAGGCTATGGGAGATGCGATCAACAGGGCCAGGATAACCAGTTTCAAAAAATCTTTGCTCAGCAGCGCTGTGATGCTGGCTACGCTTGCGCCAAGGACTTTCCGGATACCGATCTCTTTTGTCCTTTTTCGGGCGGTGAACATGCCAAAACCAAATAGTCCCAGGCACGAAATAAAGATGGTCATACCCATGGCCACATTCACCAGCCAGGCTGTATTTTCCTCCTGACCATATAGGCGGGTAATGGATTCATTCAAAAAGCTATAATCAAAGGGGATCTCAGGGAATATTTTCTTCCATTCAGCCTGCATCTGGGAAAGGATCACTTTAACATCGCCTGTCTTTGTTTTATCAGCCCCCAGCCGGATGGCAATGCTTTGTTTTCTGTCGGGGACATTTTCTATTACTGCCGGCGCTATGGTTTCATGAAATGAGCCCTGGTGAAAATCTGCTACCACGCCAACCACGGGGTATGGCTTTTCAGTTTGGTAACCCACCTGATTGAGTGTTATTCCCACTGCATCCCCGGGTGTTTTAAAACCCAGCTTCCGGGCGAATGCTTCATTGATCACCAATTCATTCAGGCTGTCGCTGTGAAGCATATTCCTGCCGGCTATTATTTTCATTTTATAAAATGGAATGAATTCGTCATTGCCCATATTGGCCGTGATCTGCATCACCGTTTCATCCTTTTTACTGTATTTGAATTTATCAATATTCCGTGCGAAACCCATTGGGGCAGTGCCCTGCATGATGACCTGATCAATGCCGGCAATATGTTTTATTTTATCCGCCAGTATATTCAACTTTCCTTCGTGGTCACCCCATTGATACAGGGTGATCACGGCATCGGTGTTAAATCCTTTGTCGGCCTTTCTCATGAAGCGAATCTGGTTTCCGATTACGATGGCCCCGATAATAAAAATCAGGGAGATGGTAAATTGAAAAACGATCAGCGCTTTGCGCAGATTTAATTTTTCAGCTCCTGAAGACGCGGCGCCTTTCAGCGTGAGTACCGGCAAATAGGAGGCAAGAATTTTTGCAGGGTAAAGGCCAGCAAGTAATGTGGTTGTGACCGTAACAACGATCAGGAATACACAGGTTGATGCTGAAAATGAAAAGTTCAATCCCGGGGGTATATAATCGTGGAAAAGATAGAGGACCGGCTTTACCAGGAAAACGGAAAGGGAAGCGGCAAAAGCAGTGATCACCGCTGTTTCGGCCAGAAACTGGAAGATGATATCCTTTTTCCGGCTGCCCAGCACTTTTCTTACGCCGATCTCCTTTGCCCGCTGAATGGATTGTGCGGTCGAAAGATTAATAAAATTAATGGCTGCAATAATCAATATAAACAGGGCCACACCCATCAACACATACAAAACGGGCATATACGGTTTCCGGAAATTATCCCCGTCGTCTCCCCGGTGGAAATCCTGACTGAAATGGATTGCCGTTAATGGCTGCAGCATCATGGTAAGCTTCGAGGCATCGCCCCAGTCTTTAACGTGTTCCCTGATAAATGCGGCAAATCTCTGATTGACCTGCGCTGCCGTGGTTCCCCCCGCCAGCTTAACAAAAGCCATGGAGCGGTGAGGACTCAAACTGCTCCAATCTTCTGTTGGTATCTGATTTTTTAAAAAGCTGTGCGTTGCGGTGCTGATGGAAATAAAATCGGTAAAGCCAAAATCCGTATGCTGGTCCCAGTCCCTGACAATGCCCGCAACGGTCACCTTCAAAGAATCCTGGTAAACAACCGTTTTGCCCAGCGTTTGATCCAATGGAATATTGCCAAAATATTGCCTGGCTCTTTTTTCTGACAGCACCACCTGGAAGGGCCGGCTCAAAGCAGCTTTTGCATTTCCCCTGAGCCATTGGTATTGAAAAATGTCAAAATACTGCGGACCGGTGATGATGCTTGCGGCGGACCAGGAGCCGTCTATCCGGCCGCCAAATTTTTTAGGAGGCATGCCTGGCTGTGGAATAGTCACGCTCTCTCCGTAGAGATGAAATCCGCAGGCCGCTTCAAAGCCGGGGATCTTATCCCGGAAGCCGGCAACGTCTGAAACCGGGCTATTCAAAAAATCATTTTCTCCGGAGCCACGTTGTACTTCTCCCACGATCCGGTAAATGCGGTCTCCATGCGGATGAAACCTGTCAAAACTGAACTCATAATGTGTAATGAGATAAATGACCAGGCAGGCGGTAATGCCCAGGGAGAGCCCCAGCACATTGATGGTTGTATATATTTTCTGACGGATGATATTTCGCCAGGCAATTTTGAAGTAGTTTTTGATCATGGAGAGAGGTTAATGTGGAAATGTGCTGATGTGCTAATGTGGAAATGAAATACAGATGCCCTTATTTACACACTAGCACATCAGCACATTTCCACATTAATATATCAGCACTTTATGTCCTCTAAGAGAGTGCCGGATTTTATATCCGTATAAATCAATAGCTTGTGAAAATTATTCACATCGAACTGTACGGTTTTGATACGCTGGGTGTGCGGTAAAAATTGCCGGTGACTCGTCCGGAAAAAACTATACACGTGAGTGAATAAATCCTGAGAAGACTATACATAGTCGATGATTAAAGGTAATTGTTTGTTTTTATGGCCGTAAAGAAGAGGCGGGGGCTTGCTCTTTGATGGGAGCCGCCCCGCCTCTTCAATACTGCCTGGTGCCGGGTTTTCGAGCATTTTTTTTGGATATTTTTTCCATTTTTTTTTAGTTCGCCTTGTTTTTTGTGAGCCTGGGAAGGCGTTAGATTATCGCAACTGCCATGGGGTCTGATTTCGTTATAAGCGGCTACGCTCTTTACAATGCGTTCGTAGGTATTTTCAAAGCTCTCCTGGCTGCTATAGAGATTAAATTCCCCTTTGATAATACCATTCATTCGCTCGGCCAGTGCATTTTCATAAGGATCTCCTCTTTCTGTCATGGAGATGGCGATGTGTTGGGAGTTCAGCAAATCAACATATTCTTTACAGCAATACTGGCAACCTCTGTCCGAGTGATGGATGAGCGGGTGCTGTCCATATCTTCGATTATCAAAAGCCATTTGTAAAGCCTCCAGGCAGCCCAGTGCCAGTAAATCACTGCGAAAACCAAAACCCATGATCTTGCGGGAATAAGCATCCGTAACCAGGCTTAAATAGCCCCATTGATTACCCATTCTGATATAGGTGATATCACTCACCCAAAGTTGTTCGGGACGTGTAATGATCAGGTCTTTGGTCAGGTTGGCATATTTACGCATCCAGTGCCTGGAGTCGGTCGTGAAGACTTTCCTTTTGCGCCGGCGGATCAACAGTTTGTGTTCAGCCAGTAAATCAAACAGATAATCCCGCCCAGCCTGGATTTGATGGGAGTCCAGATCAGACTTGAGTAGCGCGAGCAGCTTACGCGTTCCCAGCCGGGGCAGAGAGGTATTCCTGATTTTATGAACCAACTGCAAAATAACATCGTCTTTCAGGCTCTGGTCCGTGATCATAATAAGCGTGTCTTGTCTTGCCAAACAATCTGCACAGCACTTCCTTACTGATATAAGGATAATCCTGTTTCATTCTTTTGACTGCCTGGCACCAGCTTTTTTTCTGATGGAGATTTTAAACTGCTCTTCTGCTACGTCAATGAGGGTATGTAATGCTTTTACTTTCAGTTCTGCCTCTTCCAGTTTTTTGAGCGCATCGGCAAGCGCCTTTCTACTATCAGGATCGGGTTGCTGGTTTTCCTCCTTATTGGCCATAAGTGCACTGTTGGATGCCACAAGTTCCGCATTTTCCCGCTTTGACTCCTTTAACCATTTTGTGATCGTAACCGTGGAGTTCACCCGGTAGGCTGCCCTGGCTTCAAAGATGGTCATCCGGCCCTCTTGGATGGCCCTGACAATGGACCTTTTTTCCTGCAGGCTGAGATGACCTTGCTTACTGGCATGATATGCTGGGGAGCCATAATCCCGCATCCAGCCGGCCAGAACACTTCTGGCTATTCCATGCTCCCTGGTAATAGCACTTCTGACCGTCCCATTTTCAATGCATTCTACCATCTCTAAAATAAAGCGCTTGTCGTAGCTTCGGTGACCTCGCTTATGCCCTGCAGGCCCCTTTTTCTCTAAATTTGATGACATAAGGTTTTTAGTGTATAGTCTTTTTAGGACGAGTCAGTCCCCTGATTTTGATGAACGTATATTCTGGTGGCGGTGTCAATGATAATGTCGTCTTGGTGAACAACTACAGAATTTAATCGGAATTTGTCATTATGTTTGGATTGGTTTCCAGGTGGGAGTGATGAAAGAAATACAGAAAATAGCGCAAAAAGTTCTCACAGTATTGATGGACATTTTGGTTTTTACTTACCAGATTGTTCGTAAGATTATTTTGCCTACCCTGCGCCGCAAAGGCAACGTGTTGTCAAGCCTGTTAGTTTTCTTTATTGGGTTGCTGGAAATGGTTGTCAGTTTTGAGAAAAGCGTTTTGCGGCGGCCAGTTGTTTTTACACACAAGTACGTGAAGCATGGATTGATTATTGCGGTTGGCTTTCTTTTTCTATTATCCTCCCTGGAATGGGTGGTTGGGCCGTCCGTAGGACCATCAGGCAATGGATCTACAACGATGGTTGCCTGTGCGCCTGCGGCGCGTTCTGTTCAGAAGTTGGCGCCAGGTCGCTTCACCGGGGCTGTGACTACAGCAATGGGAATCCTGGTCGCTGGCCGTTATTTTATTCCTCCTCTTTTTCCCGCCTGCGCCGTGGGGCTTGGTAAAGTCCGAAGATGGCTCAGGTTCGGTGTTTTCCGCATTTAATAATTGATGGATATGTTATGTGATCTATTCCCGCCTCCCGGGATGGGTAGTTATGTGTGTATGCAGGTATTAAAAATCAGTTATTACAATGAGGGTATTTTTAGGTTTTTTATTGTTGTTAGGAGAGACCGTTTCGGCTCAGCATCGGGTGACGATGCGTATTATCAACGAGGATTCCCGGCAGCCTATTGCGGGGGCATCGGTGATCATCAAAGGAACAAATAGAGGCTGGATCAGTGATAGCGCGGGCATGGTGAGAATGGAAGGGATGATTACAGGAAATTATGTATTCCATGCATCTTGCTTAGGATATACAGGTAAGGATATAAAGATAATGGTTCCTATGCTGGAGTGCGATACGATCGTAGTGACGATGGAGCCGGATATAGAAATGTTGGGAGATGTGGTGGTGAGTTCTTCCCGGATCGATGGGCGGATTAAGGATCTCCCGACGCGGGTGGAAGTCTTGGGGACGGAGGATATGGAGGAGGAGACATCGATGCACCCCAGCAATGTGGCCATGTTGCTGAGCGAGGCGTCTGGAATTCAAACACAGCAGACATCTGCATCCTCGGGCAATGTGCAGATACGCATCCTGGGCCTGGATGGTAAGTACACGCAGTTGTTGAAGGACGGGTTCCCGATGTTCAGCGGATTTAGCAATGGGCTAAGCGTGATGCAGATTCCGCCGTTGGACCTTTCGCAGGTGGAGTTGATCAAGGGTAGCTCTTCATCTCTGTATGGGGGTGACGCGATCGCAGGGATCATCAATCTCATTTCAAAAAAGCCTGCCGTCCGGCCCGAGTGGAATGTATTGGCTAACCAGACGATGCGGGGCGGGGCGGATTTCGGGAGCTATTACAGAGCCCGAAATAAACACTGGGGCCTTACGTTGCTCAATACGTTTACGCATCAGGTGCCGGTGGATATTCACAACGATGGGTTTACCGTGTTGCCGAAACTGACAGGCTTTACGATGAATCCAAAACTTTTTTGGTATCCGATGGATAGCGCCACTGTAAGCCTGGCTGTGAATACAACCATTGATCACCGGATTGGGGGCGACTTGGTGGCGGTAAAGGATGGTCCTACTGCCGCTCATCCGTACACGGAGGACAATAGGAGCGACAGAAATTATTACCAACTGGAATATGTGCAACATCTGGGAAGGGGGCTGGTATTGACGGTACGCAATAGCACATCTTTATTTAAGCGGGATATTGGAATCGCCGACTATCGGTTTTCTGGCCGGCAGATTTCGACCTTTAGCGAAGCCAGTTATCTCGTACCCTGGGGCCATCATAAAACAGTGGCGGGGGCAAATTTCCTAACTGACCGGTTCAGCGAGAACAGGCGGACGGATAGCCTGATCCGGGACTACGGTTTTGCCACGACGGGTTTTTTTATACAGGATGATTGGACGCTGGGGCGGCACTGGGTGTTGGAAACAGGTATACGGAACGATTGTCAGAACCGATTCGGAAATTTCCTGCTGCCCAGGGTCTCGGTATTGTACAAGTTATCGAGGGAGTTGAGTCTGCGGGCGGGTGGCGGCCTGGGATATAAACAGGCAACACTCTTCGATGGGCGGACCGAGGAGACGGCATATAGAGATGTGCTGCCGATCGGTAACACGGTGAAGGCTGAGCGTTCATCGGGCGGAAATGCGGACATGAGTTACACGGGTAGGCTTGGGGAGGATATGCGGGTGACGGTGGATCAGGCGTTTTTTTACACGCGGGTGGATCATCCGCTGGTATTGGATTCGATGCCTTCGAACGGTTCAGGAATGGTATTCGCTTATTTTACAAATGCCAGGCAGGCCTATACGACCAGGGGTTTTGAAACGAGTCTGCGGCTGCGGCAGGAGGATTGGTCTTTATTTGCTGGATATACCTATGTGGATGCCCGGACAGGGACAGTAGCCCTTCCGCATATTGCGTTGGCGCCCCGGAGCAAGCTTGTGTTTGACCTTAGCAAAGAAAAGGATGGCAATTACCGGGTGGCGCTGGAAGCATTTTATACAGGGCCACAGTATTTATATGATGGATCGAAGACGAGGGAGTATTGGACAGCGGGGTTGCTGCTGGAGAAAGTGATCCACCGGGTGAGCCTGGTGCTAAATTTTGAGGATCTGACGGATACGCGGCAAACGCGATTTGGGGCAGTGTTGGTGCCGCCGGTGGCGCGTCCAACTTTTAAAGAGATATATGCACCGCTGGAAGGATTTATGCTAAATCTGGCCGTGAAGGCCAGGATATTATAGATCGCGCGAATAAAAAAGGCCGAGAGGAATGGCACCTATCCCCAAGGATTTTCCAGTAGCCACGCTGCCACCGAATTATTTGACTTGCTTTCCAGTGCTAAGCAGGGTGGGAAAATATTGGTGACTCGGTCGGGGTATTCGGTGCCCTGTTGCTTGCAGTGAAATGGCTATCTCATTACTCGGCCTTTACAAAATTTCCGTTTTCGTCGAAGATGATGTCCTTTCCATGAACCTCCGCTTCATAGGATATCTTACCCTGAGCATCCGTCACCCGGCCGGCTTCTGTGATTTTTGCTCCCTTATAGTGTTCGCGGATATAGACGCTCACAGGTTTAGGCAGTTCACTTACCGGAATGGCGTTCACCATCTCCAGAAATTCTCCAGATGGCGTGAATTGAACGGAATGATCTTCGCCGGATTTTCCGCCCCAGTTGCCTTCATAGTTGCCTTTTTCCTTTTCCCAGCTTACGCGTTTGGCTTCCGGATATTTCTTTTGAAGCGCCGACTTCACCACAGCGGGAACGTCTTTGCTTTTCAAATCCTGTGCATGGATGGCAAGAGCAGTCAGCAATGTGCCAATCGTTAAGAGGACAATCTTTTTCATAATCATCAATTTATTGAGTGTCAAATCTATTATTGGAATCTGATGAAATTCTGTACACTATCTGATGCTTAAGGCAAATGATATAACAAGGCTAAGCCGGCGCCCTTATTCTCATAAAATGGAAGAATAACGGTATTATGCGTTGAATGCCGGAGGAATAAACGTTTTATTCTGGGATAAAGCCAATAGGAGAGATCTGTAGAGGCGATGCCGATACCGGCTCCGGCGACCAGGTCGCTCAGGTAATGCTTGTTATTGTACATTCTCAGATATCCCGTTACTGCGGCCATGAGATAGCCGCCAACGCCATACCAGGCGGAAACATGGCTATATTCAAGCCTGAGAAATTCGGCAGAAGCAAAGGCTTCCGCGGTGTGTCCCGAGGGAAATGAAAGATAGTCCGAACCATCCGGACGTTCCTGATGCGTAATTTTTTTCAGCGAGGATACGGTGATGTTTAAGAATATATTGGACATCAGGTAGAGCGCACTTCTGTCCAGAAAATCATGCTCTCCTTTTATTCCCAACAGGTTTAACGCATATACCGCTGCAGCCGGTCCAAACTGCAGATAATTGTCAATATGCAGGAGCCGATGCGGATGATCGCTCCAGATTTCCTCCTGGGTATTTTCATCAATGTCCTGCAATGCATCGGTTTTGAGCGCTACGAACCCATAAGCGATCGTGACCGCAGGAAGAATAAAAGATTTGACAGGAAATGGATTTTTAAAAACGGGGGTGTCTGCGTTCTGGCAGCTGCCCTTTACGGGAACGCAGAGGTTAAACAGAACCAGAATAACAAACGGCCATCGTCTACAGGAACATAATCTGTTGAACCTTCGCATATAGGATCAGGGATCAGCCTGTTATTTCGCAAAAACTAAAACCTGAAAACTTCCGGGGACCATGGGAGGGCGTGTGCCCGGAGTGCCTTTTTCAAAATCGGCCGCAGGAAGGAACAGCTCATGATTGTCTTTATCAATGGTAATGGTCCGGGCGGATCTTTTGGAAGGTACTGAATCAATGATTTTGCAATCACCCTGGTCATTTTCTTCTGCAATGTAAAGCGTGCCTTCCCCGCAGGAAGCAAAGACGTATTGATCAGCCGGATCAAAAGCCACACCATCACATCCTTCGCCGATGGGAAGTCTGGATGTTATTTCTCCGGTAGATGTATTTACGCCCACCAGCATTTTTTCGCATCCTGCGAACAGTCTTTTTGTTTTGAGATCAATCACCAGGCCGGTGGGCCCTTCGGCGGGAGCGAGAGACCAGGTGTTCAGCACTTTCCCACTGGCCAGATCAACCTGGCTAATGGAATTTTTGTCCTCAATATTCACATATAGTTTGCCCGCTTCGTCGGATACCGCTGTTTCCGGCTTACCGGAGAGCGGAATATTCTTCACCAGCTTTTCTGTAATGGGATCTATCAAACTTAAATCATGACTCCGGCCATTACAGGTAATGATTTGCCTGGAGAAAGGATCATACATGATCGCATCCGGATTCTGACCCGCCTGAATTTGACTCAGGATGGCATTTGTTTTCAGATCAAACACCGTAACGGTATTTAGTCTTCCGTTACTGGTAAAACCTTTCCCGAGCAACGGAACGAAGGCAATCCCATGCACTCCGGTGGTATTGGGAATAACACCCAGGGAATCCCCGGTCTGTTCGTCCAGAACATTCACCTGTGTGCCATGAGAAACGTATATTCTTCCATTATTTGCCGCAATATAATCCCAGCCCCCGGTGCTTTTTATTTTGAAAGTTTTTGAGAGTTTGTATCCGCTGGCGTTCTGCGCAAATGAATAATTCAGAAAAAGGAAAGCAGCTAACAAGCAGAATGAAAATCTGTTTCTGTACATCATTTCCAAAATTTTGCCGAATATAAAATCTAAATCTGTTGAAATTCTGAAGGAAACTTATGCTTGCGGTAAACCAGGCGCAGCATGGACGGCAGGATGATCAACAAGATCGGTAATGCTGCTAAAAAGCCACCGATCACGGCAATGGCCAGTGGCTGATGCAATTGCGCTCCGGTTCCAATGCCCAGGGCCAGCGGTAGTAATGCAATAATGGCCCCCAGTGCGGTCATCAGTTTTGGTCTTAACCGGGTGGAGATGGCAAAGACGATCGAATGGTCAACCGTATTTTCTTTCAGGGAATCGCGGAATTGCAGAAAAGTGAAAATTGCGTTTTCTCCAATGATGCCCACGATCATGATCAATCCCGTATAGCTGCCTACATTCAGGGGAGTGCCCGTTATATACAGCGCGATATAGCTTCCGGATATTCCGAGCACTGCGAGCGCAATGATCAGAAAAGCTATCCTGAAATCCCTGAACAGAAAGAGGATAACGGCAAATACGAGCAGGCTGGAAGCGATCAGGATCATCAATAATTCCTTGAAAGACTGCTGCTGGTCAGCGTAGGCCCCGCCGTATTCTATATGATAACCTTGTGGCAGCGCGATTCCGGAACCAACCTTTTTCCGGATATCCTGCATCACGCTTCCGAGATCCCTGTTTTCCAGCCGCGCGGTAATTTCGCCCATAGACTGCAGGTTTTCTCTTTTCAATTCAGCGTCTCCGTCATTTACACGGATCGTGGCCAGCTCGCCAATCGGCTTTAATTTTCCGGAAGGCAGAAAGATTCGTAAACGGCTCAGACCTGCGGTAGACCGGTAGCTGCTGTCTGAATCAATTATCCGGATCGGCGTGATCTGTTCCTTTTCCAGGATATTGCCGACAATATTTCCCTCCAGGTTTGTTTGCATCTGGTATTGCAATGATGCGGGCGTAATCCCGAACTGTGCTATTTTATCATAAGCAGGCTCAACAGTAACGGAAGGTCCCGCAATTACAACACCGTCGAACACATCTGCAGTTCCTGGAACCTGGCCGACAAGGGCAGCTACTTTGTGTGAAAGGTTTTGCAATGTTGCCGGATCGTTTCCGAAAATTTTTATGGCGACGGGTTGTACCGAAGTCATCAGATCGCCGAGCATATCGCCGATCACCTGGCCGAAATCAATTCTGAGCGCCGGCTGGGTGGCTTCTATTTTTTTACGGATATCGGTGATCACATCTTCGGTTGACCGGCTGCGGTTTTTCTTCAGCTGGATAAGATAATCGCCGGTATTGGGTTCTGTGATAAAAAACCCCATCTGTGTTCCTGTTCTTCTTGAATAGCTGGACACCTCAGGAACCCCGACGATTAATTTTTCCACCTGCCGGAGCATCCGGTCGGTTTCTTCCAGCGAAGTACCCGGCGGGGAGGTGTAATCCAGCACGATGCTTCCTTCATCCATCTCCGGTAAAAAACCGGTCTCCAGTCTGGGCAGGATCAGGTAAACAGATACCGTCATGGCGGCAATCAGGATAAAGCTTATCCAGGGATTGCGGATGATCACAGCAATCCATCTCTGCTGTTTTACTTTTACCGGCCTGATTTGCTTTTGTAATGTTTTTCCTTTTTTATTTTGCGTCAATAATAAATAAATGACGGGAAGACCGATCCAGGTAACCAGAAACGAACAAATCAGGGTGAGGATCATGGTGTTGGTCAACACTTTGAAATAAGCGCCTGCCACTCCGCTCATCCACTCAAAGGGAATAAAAATAACAATGGTGCTGATGGAAGAACCCACCATGGCCGGAAATAAATATCCAATCGCTTTTTGAACCAGAACAGGAGATGATTCATTGGGATATTCTTCATGCGTTCGTTGAATTTGCTCCACCACTACGATGGCATCATCTATAATCAGCCCGATGGATGCGGCAATCGCACCCAGGGTCATGATGTTAAAGCTATAACCGACGATGTACAAACAAATGACAGAGAGAGAAATTGTTACCGGAATGGTGAACAGGATCGTCGCACTCGCTTTGAGCGATCGGAGAAACAGGATTGAGACGAAGATCGCCAGCAACAACCCGATCCATAAACTATCCTTTACACTTTTGACCGATTCATTCACAAAATCCGCCTGAACATAATAGGGCTTTAATACCACCCCTGGCGGAAGGATTTTTTGCAGATCAGCCACTTTGGTTTCCATTTGTGAGGACAGGTCTATCAGGTTCGCATTGGGTTGCTTCATGATACCGATCAGCACAGCCTCTTTGCCGTTGGCATTGATTTTTGTGTACTCTACTGCATCCTTGATGGCGGTATTTGCAAAATCCCTCAGCTGGATAATTCTTTTGCCATTATTGCTGATTACGATGGATTGGATCTGATCAATACTTTTAACCGTTGCATCCGTTACTGTAAGATATAGGAGGTGGTAATCTGCCAGATAACCATTGGATTTTATAAAATTGGTTTGAGCCATGGCATTGGTGACCATATCCGGCGTTACACCCAGCACACTCATTTTCTGCACATTCAACTGTATCCAGTACTCCTTCTGCTTTCCTCCCGTCACCCGCACTTCAGACACGCCGGGAACCTGGGAAAGAAAGGGTTTTATGGTAAACAGCGCCAACATTTTCATGTCGATGGGAGAACGCGGAGTATTCGTTTCCAGCGAATAACCGATCACCTGTAAAATGGAGGGATTCATTTTCTCAACACTGATCTGAACGCCCGGAGGAAGAATATTCACGACCTGGGCTATCCGGGACTCGATGCGCTGCTTGGCCATATCGATATCAGTATTCCAATCCATGAAGGCGGAAATCTCACAGCTTCCCCTGCTCGTCGTACTGCGGATGGTGAGCAGATCCGGAACCTGCTTTATGGCATTTTCCAGTGGTTTAGTAACCGTGACCATCATTTTATCCACCGGCTGGAGGCCTGCGTCGGCGATAATTTTTATTTTCGGGAAAGTAATTTCCGGGAAGAGTGAGGTCTTGAGCTGACTGTAGATGAATATACCGCCCAACAATATGATGCAAAGGCATGCAGTTATGGGGTTTCTATTGAAAACAAAATAGTTTTTCATGGCGTTATTTCTCTATAAGCACTTTAGCTGTATCGGGCAAGCCAAAATTCCCGGACACCAGAATCCGGTCGCCCGGACTGAATACCGGATCGGTAATTTCAATTTTATCAGCGAACTCCAATCCTTTTTTAACCGGGATTTTTACTGCCGTATTGGAGTCAGTCAATTTCATCACCCAAAATTCCGTTTGGGCTTCATCAGCCAGAACAGCAGATCTCGGAACGGTTTGCGCCCGGTTCTTTATCTCCCTTAAGATGTGCACCCGGGCTATTAAATTTTGGGGAATGGGCGTTGCGGAATTGACTTTGATCACAACGGTCTGCGTCTGCGTCAGGGAATCAACACTGGGAAAAACCGTTCCTATCCTGCCGGTCAGGCGTGTTCCGTCAGGCAGGGTAAGCAGGACTGACTTGCTGTTCAAAACGATATTCCGGTATTCATAGGGCATGTTCAGCAGGAAGACAAAACTGTTCCGGTCGCTGATCACAGCCAGTTGTTCGCCATCCTGTACATAGTCACCTGTCTGATGATTCAGCTGGGTGATGAAACCGTGTCCCTGGGCCTTAACCGAAATCAGTCCGGAGAATTTGAAGGATGAATCCAGTTTGCTGATGGTATTTCCGATAACGGAAGACTCCTTGGTTTCGATGGTAAAAAGCAAACGGCCGTTTTCCACATAATCGCCTGGTTTTATACTGACAGATTTTACAAAGCCGGTAGCGGTTGATTTTATGTAGCTATTCTGCAGGTAAGCGGAATTGGCATTCAATTCGAGGGAATCGGAAACCGGTCCCTGACTGACGGTTGTTACGGTGACCGGTGTAATGGCCGCAGGCGGTTCTTCCGCTTTGGCGGGCTCTCCTGATTTGCAGGAGAAAAGCAGGACTGGGATGATGACGAATGGTAATAGAAGATGTTGTTTCATATCGCTTCCCAATAATTTATCTGATTGATGATCTGCATCTGGCTTATGGCATTCTGGTTTAGCAGGTTTCGTGCAGCTAAAAAATTATTGATGGCCAGGATCAGATCGGTGATCCGCACTTCTCCCGTTTCCAGCAATTTCTGATTAACGTCTACCAGGGTGCCTGAATATTTAATCTGCCCTTCAATGTCATGAATCAGGGATTCCGTTGCGGTCAGTTGCTGCATCAGTTGAGCAATCTGCTGGTTGTATTGATCCAGGAAAAAACCCCGGTACTGCTGTCTTGTTCTTTCCGCCAGTGATATTTTCTCGTGTTTCAGCGTTTGTTGCTTCCCGTCATATATCGGAACAGATAGGGTAACTCCAAATCCTGCCCCGAAGTTTTTATAGAAATCGTACATCAGGGATGAGTTATACCCGGCATCTGCAAAAACATTCACCCTGGGCTTATACGTGTAATCAATGGTTTTTTTATCGTTGAGCAGCCTGAGGCTGTCCAGGGTGTATTGGCGGTAAAACGATGAGTTATAAATTTCAGGCAGTTTTCCCAACTGAAGACCGGGCGCTGCAAGAATAACGGAGCTGGTATCTACAATACCCGAGAGATAATTCAGAGTGGCACAATCATTCTTATACTGGATCTCCGACTGGCGAACGGTTAATTGCTGTTGCTGAAGGGAAACATAAAAAGTGAGATAATCCGTCTGTTTATAGATGTTGGCCTGGGTTAGCTTTTTCAGGATCTTCTCTTCTTTTTCAAACAACGCCAATATTTCCCGGTTAAAATTCAGGGTGACCAGATCTCCATAAACGCTGATGTATTGCCCGGTGATCGTTTTTTTTAAGTCCTTTTCGGCAAGTACGCTGTTATTTCCCAAAGTTTCATTTTGGAGGTGCACCGCCTGGTAGCGGGCCGCCAGATTCCCTTTCGAGATCAGGCTTTTACTGGCCTGTACCTGAGCGGAGACCTGACCTCCGTTGGTTATGATATTATCATACCCAAAGCCGTTGACATCAGGAGCATAATAATTGTTACTGATGCCATTCACCTGAACTTTATAGGATGCTTTTACCAGTTGGCTGTCAATTCTACCCGATTGTATCTGATTGCGGTAATCGGCGAGCAGCGGACTGCTTGTTTTTGCATGGTTTATGAAGTAATCAAGCGTCAGTTCCTGTCCTTTGGAGGCAATGCTGCTTAACAGCAGGAATATCAATAAAAGTCGTTTCATGCCATGGATATTCATTAAACGATAATTTGTTCAGGAAACAGGGAAAAAGTTGATTTTGAATTCGTGCATTCCTTCCGGATGCTGGTATTGAATTGAAAAATGACTGATGTTACAAATTCTCTGGACAATGGCCAGTCCTAATCCCAGACCATCCTTCTCAGCGCCTTTTTTATAAAAGCGCTGATAGATTTTGTCAGTTTCAAGACCTTCCTCAGCTCCTGAATTTTTTATGGACAAGACGCCTCCCTGCAAAGCGATCCATAATCTTCCGCCAGGGATATTATGCCTTACTGCATTGGAAATAAGATTGCCGATCAGTATTTCGATGAGCGTTTTATTTGCCTGAATCATCAAGGGGTCATTGTATTCTTCCATTATTTTTAATTCCTTTTTTTGGGAGTAATACTGGTATGACTGGATGAATTTTTTTACCAGTTCTGAAATGTCGATAAATTCTGTTGGCTGGTATTCCTCGTTTTCAATTTTAGTAAGCAGTAATAAAGATCTGTTCAGCCTGGCCAATCGTTTGTTATTCGTTTCCAGCGAATTTATTAAACCGGCCTGCTCTTCGGTGAGCGGGGAAGTTTGCATCAGCAGCTCCAGCTGACTTTGGAAAATGGCCAGGGGAGTTTGTAATTCATGGGAGGCATTTTCGGTAAACTCCTTTTGTACGAGATAGGTATCGTAGTTTTTGTTGAGTAAATTTTCCAGGCATCTGTTCAGATCCATGAATTCAGTTGTATTGGTTTTTTTTAAATCAATGGAGGCATGTTTATTGAATTCATATCCCTGAATCTTCGACAATGTTTCATAGAAAGGCGCCCAGAGTTTTCTGGAGATATTCCGGTTTATCCATAGCATGCCAGACATCAGTGCGACTAAAAGCAGCGCTTCCACCAATACAATACTGGCCAGCAGGTCTTCATTCTCCACGAGTGAGGTGCTGATGGTGAGTTTATAATACTGACCGTTTACCGAAATGCAGGATTCTATTTGCCTGTAGGGGACCTGATCATCATCGTTTTCGCGCGTCTTAATATACCTCGTATAGATTCTGTCGTTAAAATACGTACCGGATTTCTCCAGATGAATATCCTTGTCCAGTCTGGACCAGACTTGCAGATCCGCGGTGGATATATTGGCATTCAGATTGGAGCGGATATCACGAAGCTGGGTTTTTAACGACTTGTCCACGGAATGTAGTAAAACCCGCTTTACGACAAAATAGAAAAGTGGAACGGTCACCAGCAGCAACAAAGACGAATAGATCAGGTAGGACTTTAAGGTTTTAGTTAATAACTTCATGATCAGACTTCGAATTTATAGCCCATTCCATAAACCGACTTAATATTATCGCTGCCACCGGCCTGTGTAAGTTTTCTTTTTAAATTTTTAATGTGCGTGTAAATAAAGTCCAGGTTGTCAAAAACATCCATGTCAGATCCGGACAAATGTTCGGCGATCGAATTTTTTGATACCACTTTATTCTTATTGGACACGAAGAATAGCAGAAGGTCGTATTCCTTTCGTGTAAGGTCAAGCTTTTTCTTATAGATGAAAACGACCTTGCCGGGAAGATCTATGGTCAGCTCGTTTAAAGTCATAAGTTTTTGACCGGAAAATTTTCTTCTTCTGATCACGGCGGATATCCGGGCATTCAGCTCCGACAGGTGGAAAGGTTTCACCAGGTAATCATCGGCGCCAAGATTAAGTCCTTCGATCCGGTCGTAGATCGAATTTTTTGCCGATATGATGATTACCCCGTCTGTTTTATTGTCTTTCTTCAGTTCATTTAATAAGGTAAGCCCGTTCCCGTCCGGTAAGGTTACGTCCAGCAGGATGCAATCATACTCGAAAGATTCTATTTTTCGGCGGGCAGTTTCACAGTCCGGGGCCACTTCACACAGATAGCTTTCCGTGTTAAGGTACCTGACCATATTCTTTACCAGCTCTTGCTGATCTTCTATAATGAGGATCTTCATGCCGACATTTTGGTAAAAGAAACACCCGATTCTGTTGAAAAACTGAAGAACCGGCACCTGACAGGTTTTTTCAGCATTCAAAGATAGGCCGGAAGCAATATGGGAGCATTTTCATTCTGTCCTTAGGCTTTTTACGGGATTTTCCATGGAAGCCTTATAGGTTTGGGATATGATGGTGAACAGACCGATGAGCATCAGGAACGCAAAACAGGACAGGGCGCTGAATAAGCCGTATCCCACCCGGGTAACGAAGTTTTGCAGGAAGAAAATACTGAGCACGTACCCAATGGGTACGGCAATAGCACCGGCAATGAACAAAAGCCGGATAAAGCCTTTTGACAGAATGCCCACGATTTGTTGCTGGCTGCCGCCGATGACTTTTCGGATGCCGATTTCTTTACGTCTTGTTTCTACGGTATAAACAACCAATCCAAGCAGCCCGAGGGTAGCGATGCTCAGGGCTATAAAGGCCAGATAACCCAGGAGGGACAGCGTAGCCCGCTGAGAATTGTTTTTATCCAGATCCTGATCAAGCCAGGAAAAACTAAAGGGTTCGGCAGGAGAAAGAGACTTCCACGCCCGCGCGATGCGTTGGGTAATCGCATCTTTTTCTGTTGGGTCTACCGAAATAAACAGATAGTTCAGGGCGCCTGTCTTGTTTCGAAAGGCCATGGGATAAACCGGCTTGCCGGCATTCTCATATTTAAAATCATTCACAACGCCGATAATGGTTAAGGCTGTTGAATCGTTCACCCATAGTTTTTTTCCGAGGGCAAGCTGATTGGATTTTATTCCAAAACCTTTTACTGCCTGCGCATTGAGGATAATATCTTCTTCACGGCCGGAATCAGGCACCGGACTGAAATTTCTTCCGGCCAGTAGTTCAAGGTGCATGGATGGAATGAAGGCCGGATCGGTAAAAAAATAATTGACGGATGCGGCATCTTTTTGCTGGTTATCTATCCGTGCAGGTGAACGCATGCCGTAGAAATGCCCCTCAAAAGTGGTGGATAATCCGGTTACAGATTGTACGCCGCTGAGCATACCGATTTTTTGTGAAAGGATATGCTCATTCATTCCGGCGACGGGAACCACAAGCACATTGTCCCTTTTAAATCCGGGATCTTCAGCACCCAGAAAACTGAACTGCCGGTAAAATGTGAACAAGAAAATAATGATGACCAGGGACAGGCTGTATTGAAAAACGATCAGGGTTTTCTGGAGGCTGACTTTGCCGAAGATTTTTGCGGTAGATAAATTTTTCAACACCCGCAGAGGTTTAAAGGAAGATAAAATCCAGGCAGGCGCTATCCCCGCCAGCAGACCCGTAAATACGGCAAAGCCGAAACTCAATAGGAAATAAGGTCCGTTATACCGCCAGGAAGAAGGAATCATTTCGTAACTGTCGTTGAAAGGGGCATACCGTACGATCAGAGAAAGCAGTATCCAGGCAAAGGCCAGGGCGAAAAAAGCCAGTAAGACAGACTCCACTACATATTGCACGAAGAGCTGGTATCGTTTGGCGCCGGCAATCTTTCTTACCCCCACTTCCTTTGCCCGGGTCAGGGCGCGGGCAACGGTCAGATTGGTATAATTAAAACAGGCTGCGAGCAAAATAAGGAGACTCACATCAATGCCCACCCATAATTTCGTCCAGGTTGTTCCGCCACCGATATCATTGTTCAAATCGCCGCTGGCAGGTCTTACCTTTTCTATGGGCTGAATAGCCATGGAACTGCGGCCGCCCTTATCTTCTTTATTCATGCCGGAAGTGATGGCATTTAAAAGTCCCTGCAGTGGTTTTTTGTCCGCTTGTTTTTTTAAAAGAACATAAGTGTACACGGTCCCGAAGTCACTCCAGTCATTCGATTTGGCAGGTAATAATTTATTCATTTCCAGGATCGGAATGCTTGATGCGGAGGCATACGCATCGAAATCTATATGAGATTTTCCGGGCGCTTTGTTCAGCACGCCGGTAACCTGGAACAGTCCGATCTTTTGAAAATTGATGAATTTGCCCAGCGGGTTTGTATTTCCAAAGAATCTTTTTGCCGTTGATTGGGAAATAACCAGAGAATTGGGCTTTTGCAGGGCAGTTTCTTCATTGCCAGCTGCCAGGGAAAATCCGAATATTTTGAAAAAAGCAGGCTCGGTAAAAGCGCCGTCTATATTCAGGTCCTTTGATTCTGAAATAGCTTCGCCATGAAAAGCCGGATAGATATTTACCGCCTCCTGGACTATCCCGGTATCGGCTAATAAAGAAGGATACAAGGGAGCTGGCGTACTGGCGAGTTTCCACGGAATCCCGTTTTTGGGCGTATAAGCGCTTGTAATCCGATAGGTTCTGTCGGAATAGGGATGAAAGTGGTCATAGCCCAGTTCATTTTGAACAATCAGCATTTCCATCATGCCCACGGACATACTAAGCCCCAGCCCGAAAATATTGATGAAGCTGACCAGCCGGTTCTTCTTCAGACTTCTGTATGCAATTTTTAGGTAATTCCAAAGCATGAATGAAATTTTGCGCTTTCTGTTGCCATATTCAGGCCGAAAAGCCAATCAGTTCGTTTACAAATTATTAGTGATTAAGATAAGGAATTTTCTGAACGGAAATGAACAGATCCGTACGGTTTTGATACAATCCGGGATACGGCTTAAAACTGAAGTGATGGAGCGGAATAAAAAGGGAATTAGAAGGCAGGAATATAAATATCAAATGTTGCACCCCTATTTAACTCACCAGAAGCAGTGATGAGGCCATTGTGATTTTCCACGATCTTCCGGACAATGGCCAGCCCAATGCCTGTTCCGGGGTATTCGTTCTTCCCATGAAGCCGCTGAAATACTTCAAATATCTGTTCTTTATATTGTGGATCAAAGCCGATGCCGTTATCAGAAACAGAGAGATGGCAATACTTTGTTTTGGGTGACAGGCTTAGGTTTTTGAATTGACTTCCTTCGGCGATTTTACTTTTTATTATGATGTGCGGAGGTATGCCGGGTTTAGCGAATTTGAGTGCATTTCCAATGAGATTATGCATCATTTGGAGAAACTGGCTGGGATTGATATTGGCTTCACAAAGGCTGTCTACCTTGAGGATGGCCGCTTTTCTCTGAATAGTTTCTCCAAGTTCAATGAGTACTTCCTGTACCAGTTTATTGAGATCTGTTTTTTCGAATTTCCGATCAAGGATTTTGGTATGGGAATAGGTGAGTAAATCTTTAATGAGGATTTGCATCCGGTCGGCTGCATCCAGCATCCGATGGAAATGATCCTTCCCCTTATCCGATAATACGGCATTCTCCTTTTCAAGTATAAGACTGGCGAAGGTTTGTATTTTTCGCAGGGGTTCCTGTAAATCGTGACTTGATACATAGGTAAAGGATTCGAGCTCCTTGTTCATCCTTCGGAGTTCTTCGTTTTTTTGTTGAAGTTCTGCGTTTGCTTCGCTCAGATCGAGGGTGCGTTGCTGCACTTTTTCTTCTAATTCCTTTGCATGCAATTGCTGGCCTTCCTGGTATTTATTTTTGGCATTCACCAGTTCGGTTACTTCATAGCCAAAAACCAATATGGAATAAATTTTTTCATGCTCATCGTACATCGGCTGGTAGCTGAAATTGAAATATCTTTCTTCCGGGGCTAAATTTTCATCACGGGCTAAGGTAATGGGGATATCAAAGCCCACATAAGGTTCGCCCGTATTGTACACCTTATCAAGCAGTGTATCAAATCCCTGACCTTCCAATTCGGGAAGTGCTTGAAGGATTGGCTTGCCTTGTATTTTGCGTTTGCCAAACAGCTGCTGGTACCGGTCATTTACCAGCTCGTATATATGGTCCGGTCCCGTCAGGGTACATACAAAACCCGGAGCAGTCATGAACAGGTTCTGTACCATCGTTGCCTGTGCTTCCATTCTTTTTCGGGCGATGACCTGGATCGTTACGTCGGTGGCTGCCAAAATTATGCCGGTAACTGCTCCATCCGGATCCAGCAATGGGTGATAAACAAAATCGAAAAAAGACTGCTGTTGTTTTTCGCGTTTGAACATTTGGATCTCCAGTTCATTCCCGAAAAACGGAATTTTGCTTGCCACCACGTTATCCAGAAGATCCTTAATGCCCTGGGTTTTGAGCTCCGGCAATAAATCAAAAATGGGTTTGTTAATAAAGTCTTTCCCTACGCCGAAGATTTGAAGATAAAATTCGTTTGCTAATTCAATTCTGTAATCTTTTCCTTTTAAAATGCAAATAGCCACGGGAGCCTGCATGACCAGGTTTTGAAACCGGCTTAACAGCTCTTTTTCTTTGAGCTGATGTTGTATCCGTTCCGTACTATCCTCAATAGATAACAGGATCAGTTTTTCCTCTCCTTTTTCTCTTGCCATTTCCCGGGCATTCAGCAGCATGACCCTTTCCCCTATAGTTGGGAAGTTATACCTTACTTCAAAATCGGTAAACCTTGTCTCCTGAGGTATGATTTCTTCCAATAACATGCGTAGAGCGGGGATATCCCACTGTTTATTTCCCAACGCATAAACGGATACGCCCAGCGTTTCCAGTTCATTTACCTGAAAAGTTTTATAAAAAGCCCTGTTGGCTGTTTTTACGTGAAGTTTGCTATCCAGCACCAGCAGGGGTCCCCGGATGGTCGTAATAATGGCTTCGGCATAATCACGGCTCTTGGTTAACTGCTCATTCAGACTAATCACTTCCTGATTTAGAACGGTAAGCTCTTCAACGGTGCTTTGAAGTTCTTCTTTGCCGGTTTCCAGCTCCTCATTTAAACTCTGCAATTCTTCGCTGCTACTCAGCAATTCTTCATTGGAACTTTGCAGTTCTTCGTTCGACGCTTCCTGGTCTTCCGTGATGATGCGCATATCTTCACGGTCTTGTTCCAGTTCCTTTACGAGTTGTTGTATGAGCAGGTCTTTTTCGTCTTTTTTTGATCTGGACGTTTTTGATTTAAGGCCTTTAGTGTTGGGAACTGAAGGGTGATCGTGAAAAAGAATTAAATAATAGGGTTCAATACTATTCGGTAATGGAAAGGCTTCAATGCCAATCACACGCGGAATGCCGTTTATCTGCGTCTGAATATTTTCTTTTAAAACGGTCGTCTTCTCTTTTTTGCATTTATGTAAGATATTGCGCAGTTCAAAAGCCAACCCATCTTTTGCCATCTTAAATAAATTATGGCTGGGTTTGCCCGACGCCTGCTCCAGATAATCACCCGTTTTGCCGCGGAAGTGCACAATATCCATTGCCTCATTCACTACCACACCGGCAGGGGTATATTTGCTGAGTATGATTTCGTCGGCTGTTTTTTGGAAGGGTGCGTGTATGCTTCCGTTTTTGGGTCCTGTATTCCTGTCATGCGGATTTTGTTCGATGGGCTGCGTTTGCACACGAATAAATTTCCCGGAGGATCCTTTTGGGACAAAAAATTTCTCCTGCTTGTCTGCCGAAGTAAAAAGATCGGGGACACTACTGATGGTTTCTGACTTGCCAAGCAATAAAAATCCGGTTGGGTTTAACGCGTAGTGGAAAGCGGTTAATGCTTTTTTCTGCAGATAGGGCTCCATGTAGATCAGCACATTCCGGCAGCTTACAAAGTCCATTTTCCCGAAAGGCGTTTCGTGTAAGAAATTGTGCACGGCAAATACGCAGATATCCCTTATCTGTTTACGAACCTGAAAGCGATCATCCGTTTTTGTAAAGAACGTCTGTAGTTGTTTAGGGGACAATCCCTCTACTTCGTTTTTTGCGTAAACGCCTGCTCTTGCCTTAGCGATGGCAGGTTCGCTGATATCGGTCGCAAAGATCTGCACTTTTTGATCGGGGCCTGAAGAGGAATTGTTGGCCAGAAACTCCCTGAGGCAAATGGCGACGGAGTAAACTTCTTCGCCCGTGCTGCAACCCGCAATCCATATACGAATGGATTCACCGGCAGGTTTGTTTTTCGTGATTAGGGGGAAGACGGTTTTAGTTAGATGAGCAAAAATCTCAGGATCGCGAAAAAAGGAGGTTACCGGAATTAACAGATCCTGATACAAGGCATTCAGTTCCCCTCTGTTTTCTCTCAGATGTTTAAGGTAGGCTGAGGGCTTTGCATTTTTGTTAAGTCCCATTCTGCGCAGTATTCGTCTGCGGATGGTGGTTTGTTTGTAATGGGTGAAATCGGTTCCCTTACTGGTGCGTAGCAAAGCGAGTATTTCTTTAAAAACTTCTTCATCCGCCTGCGTTATGTTTTGACTGTTTGCAGGGGTGTCCCGGATCTGCTGTTTTATTTCCAGGATCTTTTGAGGAATTTTCTCAGGAGGAAGGATATAGTCAACCACACCCGCCATCACGGCGCTATGGGGCATGCCATCGTAAGCCGCTGATGCCTCATCCTGTGCAAAGGTTACACCACCTGAATCTTTAATTGCTTTTAGTCCCTGGGTACCATCGGAAGCCGTACCCGATAATACCACGCCAATAGCCTGGTCCTGATGTATCTCGGCCAGCGATTTAAAAAAAAGATCGATGGGCAGATTGCGTTCATTTTTTTTTGCGGTGCGCGGGCTGAGTTGTAGAACCCCATCATTTGCCAGCAGCATTTTGTTGCTGGGGATAATGTAAATATGATCAGGCTCTACCTTGATATCATCGGAAATTTCCACCACAGGAACGCTGGTAACCCTTTGCAAAAGCTCGGGCAGGAGACTTTCGTGGTGGGGGTCCAGGTGCTGTACAAGCACGTAAGCCATGCCTGAATTCTCGGGAATTGCCTTCAGCAGTTTTTTAAATGCATCCAGGCCACCTGCCGATGCGCCTATACCCACCACCGGAAATGCGTTGGAGGAAAGTGTTTTGGATTTATGATCAGCTTTCTTCATGCTGCATGGGGTCATTTGAAAGTCCGAAGGAGCTTTGCGTTGGCTGAACAGAGTTTTCTAATGTAGTAGCTCTTATTGCTTTTTCGATTAAGATTTTAAGCTGGGAGAATTCATTTGGTTTTTTGAAATAGTGACGCGCTCCGTTTTTGTGAAGCAGGTTTATCGTGTTCTGGTCAAATGATGTGGAGAGAATTATGACCGGCAGGTCTTTTAGCTTTGCGATTTGCTTTATTTCTGATAAACAGGCAAAACCGTTTTTACGCGGCATGTTGAGATCGAGAAAAAGGACGTCGGGTATTTGTTCATTTTCGATAAGCCATTGTATTAGTTGTTCGCCGTTATGCACAATGGTCAGGCTGGCCGAAATTGATAATTCTTCCAAAGCCTCTTTGAAAAGAAGGCAATCATCTTCGTCATCATCTGCAAGAAGAATCCTGCGCACGTACGATGGAAATTTTGAAGACACCCCCAAAGGTAGCGGAAGTGTAGCGCACCAGGCGGAGAATTTCATTCCCGGCTCCAAAAAAGGGTTTAATGGGGCTTTCTTAAGCCCCATTATCCTGAAATTATACCAGTTCTGCGACTGCCTGCTTCACAAATTGTGCATTCACCAGCATTTTTACTTCTTCGCCCAGCGCAATGCCACCTGTTTCTGTGAGCATTCCAAAACTCACACCGAAATCCTTACGGTTTACTTTGCCGGTTAGTGAAAATCCGACGCGTCTATTGCCCCAGGGATCCTTT
>JAUZOD010000051.1 GCA_030706635.1 Bacteroidota bacterium | reverse complement strand
CCTATAAAAGAGCTCTTGATTCTTCCCCCGGGAGGTTAGTGAAAATATAAAGAGGGAGTATTCATTTTAAGATTATCCCAAGGTATTAATAAGGTTCTAATAAGTAAAATACCTTATAATGATCTATTGATTACTTGTAATTCAAATTAAAAATATCTGTTTTTAACAGGTTATTCAAGATTATACCAATCATATCATAAAACCCGATCTTGGCCATCAGTGAAAATCTGTTACTCAAACAACTCTCCGGCCATTTAGGCAAACAGATTGTTTTCAAACAATACGGCGATAAAACCGTAGTCAGCAAGTATCCGGACAGGAGCAAAATCGTACTCAGTCCCAAGCAACTTCGGGTAAATGAAACAATGGCGGACGCCAATTACGAGGCCAAGAGAATTCTGGGTGATGAAACACTGAGGAATGCGGCGCAGGTAAGGTTAAACGTAAAGCGCAATAAACTATATACTTCGCTGATCAGGGAATATTTTAAAAACCTGCCGGCCGAAAACAAATAGAAGAAATATCTCAATTTAGTTTTTGAAGTTGGGTAACCCACTGCCGCACAGACATAAAAAATCTATTTGACCCCGCCTCGTTTTTAATTACCCCGAATTCAGGGTCTCATATTCCGGAATATTCAATGGTAGTTTTAGTAGTCAGCCATTTTTTCAATTGGCCTGAGGCCACCGTCATAACCGCCCATTCCTTAGCTTTGAATTGAAAAGTAAAGACCATGACCATCGACGCAGAAGTTCATTTCTGGAAATATGGAAAAAACACAGGCAATCAGTGGATCCGGAATAATAAAATACTTCAGGAAAATCTGCTTCCCTCGCAACTCTCCTTAAACCTCCAGAGAAATCAGGTGGCGGCTTGTATAGCCGTCGCCGCCGAACCCGCGGAAGTGGAAACCAGGTTTCTTGCAGAGCTGGCCTTAACCCATCCGGTCATTTCTGGAGTTATCGGATGGATCGACCTCCTGAATAAAAATGCTGCGGAAAAGATTAGGGAACTTTCTTCCTATACTGCCATCAGGGGTTTTAAGCTGGATACTGACGGAGAAGATCTTGCATCGGTTCAGCCGGTCATGGAATTGCTGGCGCAATATGGTTATGCCCTGGATCTGAAACTTTCTTCCAATACAAATACTGATCAGCTGCACGGTTGGCTCCGTTCTTTCCCTGATCAATACTTTGTGCTTGACCACTGCGGGAATCCCGATACAAAACATCCGCCATCAACAGAATGGATCCGTCAAATTCAACAACTCGCGAAAAACCAAAACCTGTCCTGCAAAGTGTGCGGCCTGTTTACCGCAGGCAACTGGAAATCCTGGAAACCTGCTGATTTTTATCCCTTCCTGGATATCCTCTTTGAAGCCTTCGGGGCCAATCGCCTTCTGTACGCCAGCGACTGGCCCTTTATCCTGCTTTCCGGTTCCTATGTTCAGTGGAAAAGTCTGCTGGAAAAATACAGCGACCGGCTGAGTGAAGAGGAAAGAGAACGTTTCTTTGGAGAGAATGCCCGCCATATCTATCGCCTTTGAATACCAATCATCACGAACATGAAAAAACGATTTCGCCGCATCTATTTTCTTTCCCCCTTCTGCCTGATCCTATGCTTCTTCTCCTCCGGCTTTGCCCAAAACATAGATCCCTGGGTTATTTCCGCTTCTTCAGTTAACCCTGCCGGTTATTATGGCGTCACCGTCGCCAATGGCATGATCGGTATCGTTTCTTCCCCAGAACCGTTTAAGGTGAAGGACGTGGTGCTGGCGGGCGCATACGATGAGTATGGCCGCGGACGGGTAAGCAATTTCCTGCGCAGTTTCAATCTGCTGAATATGCGTTTTAGCGTAGACGGTCAGGACCTTGGCGCTAAGGACGTAACGGACATGAAACAATCGCTGGACATGCGGCATGCCAGCTTTACCTGCTCTTTTAATTACCTGGATAAGGCGACAGTCAGTTACACGTACTATGCTCTGCGTCAGCTTCCCTTTACCGTGCTGATGGACATTTCAGTGACGGCAAAAAAAGATATTGAAATCACCCCGGCCAGTGTGATGGAAGCACCGGATGCCCTCCGGGATGTACAGAATTATTATAATGAAATTGACCGGCCTCACGTACTGATCTCCTTGCTGACTTCAGAAGCTAAAAGTCCGACCGGAAAATTATTGATGTGCGCCTCAAATACTTTTTTATTCAGCGAGCCGCACGGAGAAGAACCCCGGGTAATTCACGAGATGTGGGATAATAACCTGCATCTGATGAAATTTTACAAAAAGATCCGTGCCGGAGAAACCTATCATTTCTCTATCGCGGGCTCTTCCATTACTTCTGCCCATCACGATGATCCGCTCAACGAAGCGGAAAGGCTCACCATCTTTGCCAAATTGCAGGGCAGGGACCGCCTCATTCAATTCCATAACCAGGCTTGGGATGAACTCTGGAAAAGCGATATCAAAATAGAGGGCGACGAACAATCACAACAGGATGTGCACAGCATGCTTTATCATCTTTACTCCTTTTCCCGCGAGGGAACAGCCCTCAGCCTCTCACCCATGGGATTAAGCGGGCTTGGTTATAACGGGCATGTATTCTGGGACGCAGACCTGTGGATGTTCCCGGCCCTGCTGGTGCTCCATCCGGAAATTGCAAGGTCAATGGTTGAATACAGGTACGAAAGACTGGAAGCAGCAAAAAGAAATGCTTTTTCCCATGGATATCAGGGCGCTATGTTCCCCTGGGAAAGTGCGGCAAGCGGCGCGGAGGAAACCCCGGTATGGGCGTTGTCGGGTCCCTTTGAACACCATATCACAGCCTGTGTTGGCCTGGCAGCCTGGCAATACTATTGTGTTTCCCAGGATAAGGACTGGCTGAGGGAGAAAGGCTGGCCCATCATTTCCGCCACCGCAGCCTTCTGGGCCTCCCGGGTGGAAAGAAATGGTCCCGGACATTACGATATTAAAAATGTAGTGGCTGCGGATGAATGGGCCGAAAATGTAGATAATGATGCTTTTACCAACGGAGCAGCGAAGATGCTTTTACGACATGCAGCAGAAGCTGCAAAAATTCTGGGAATCCCCGCGGACCCCGACTGGATACAGGTTGCCGATAATATTCCCATCCTCCAGCTAAGTAACGGCGTTGACCAGGAACACGCAGCTTATCACGGGGAAGGCATCAAGCAGGCCGATGTAAACCTGCTGGCTTATCCCCTGGAGCTGGTCACTAATCCCGCGCAGATCCGAAAGGATCTTGTGTACTACCAGTCCCGTGTGCCCAATGCCGGAACACCCGCCATGACCCAGGCCATCTTTGCCTTATTGTATGCGCGAATGGGTGAGGGAGATACGGCCTTCCACTATTTTCAGGAAGCCTATCACCCGAATCTGAATCCGCCTTTCCGGGTTATCGCTGAAACCAAAGGGGGTACCAATCCCTATTTCGCCACCGGCGCCGGCGGAATCATTCAAAGCGTGCTTATGGGCTTTGGAGGCCTGGACATTACGGATAAGGGAATCATCCAGATACCATCCAGGTTGCCTTCCGGTTGGAAAAAGCTAAGCATAACCGGTGTTGGCAGGAACAAGAAAAATTATCAGGTTCAGTAAAAAGTACTAATTTAGCCCAAACTGTGAAGAGAATCATTGCCATACTGCTTATTGGTATACTCCTGTTTAACTGGGTGGGCTATCAGTTATATACGGCGATCATGGAACAGCATGCAGACAAAACGCTGATCGCCGACCTGGATCAAAACAACTACGCCGAATCCGAACTCATCTCCATTAAAGTGCCAGCCGTTCATCTTTCCTATTATGTAAACAGCAAAGACTTTGAGCGCGTGGATGGAAGGATTGAACTCGAAGGCGTTCAGTACAATTATGTAAAGCGCCGCTACATTAATGATTCCCTCGAACTCCTGTGCATTCCCAATAAGAAAGCCACTGCGCTGAAGAGCGCAAAGGATGATTTTTTCAAACTGGTAAACGATCTTCAGCTTCCTGGTCAATCAAAAAAGGCCGACCAGCATACGGCCTCTTTTAAATGTTTTAACGGGGAATATTATGCTGATCAGGCCGGGTTTACCCTTCAGGCTCAGGCAGCGGTTTCCCTGAAAGCAACGGATCGCTATTTATTGCAGATCTCATCTGTATCGCTTAGTCGCGCCGGCCAGCCTCCGGATATGGCCATGTACATTTAATTGTACAATTTTTTGCCTTTTGGGCAAAAGATCGATTCTTCAAAAATCTATTTTATTTCAAAAGCATCTAAAACCTGCTGTTCTGCGCTGTACAGGGGTCAGGCCAAACTATCGGGCTGAAAATATTTTCAGACCATTACCATTAACCTTATTTCTTTTTCATATGCTGAAAAGGGGGTCCACCCTTAAATAATAAAGGACGATAACCAAAACTTCTAATTAACCGAAATGAAACAAATGTCAATGTCTAAAACACTCCTGGCCATCGTTTTTCTGGGTTTTTTGTCAACGCAGGTCAAAGCCCAGATGCCGGACGACGCCATTATGATGGGGAAAAAGCAATGGTGTAACGGATTTACTTACATGCATTCCCAATGGGATAAATACTGGGAAGGCACCCTGAAAAGAAATAATCTGAACATGGGCACGGTAAGTACACAGTCCCTGATGTTCATGAGCGTTTACGGGGTCAGCGACAAATTCAACGTGATGGCGACAGTTCCCTATGTATGGACCCATGCCTCTGCCGGAACACTGCACGGCCTGAAAGGATTTCAGGATTTTGCCCTCGACCTTAAATGGGAAGCCATCAGCAAAGACCTGGGCAAGGCAGGCAAATTGTCTTTTTTTGCTGTCGGAGGCATCAGCACTCCGCTCAGCCATTACGAAAATGATTTCCTGCCCATGTCCATCGGATTGGGCAGTACCAACGTTACCGGTCGCCTTACAGCCGACTATCAAAAAGGAATCTTCTTTGTCACGCTGGCCAGTGCCTACGTATGGAGGAGCAACGTGAAGATTGACAGAACTTCTTATTATACCACGGAACTGCACAATACGAACGAAGTGCAGATGCCGAACATGATCAACAGCAACCTGAACATCGGCATTCGCAAGAAGAATCTGGTGGCAGAAGCTGTACTCATGAATATGACCACGCTCGGCGGTTTTGATATCCGCAGAAATGATATGCCTTTCGCCAGTAACCGGATGAACAGCACCAGTATCGGTGCTCATGCAAAATATTTTATCCCCTTTGTTACCAATCTGGAACTCATTGGCGGTGCGGATTTCGTAATAGACGGAGGCAGTATTGGCTTGCCGAAGAGCAGAAATGTTGGCCAATCGCAGACGTTCACGGCCGGCCTGTATTATATACTCAGTTTATAAATTGATAAAATAACCGGAATGAAAAATATATTAAGTTCTTTTGTAAGCCTCGCTCTCCTGTTGGTATTCAGCACAGGTTGTAATAAAACCATTCATGACCGCACTGCCCAGGCTCCGCCGGTGAGTACAGATAACCTGGACATTAACGGGGGAACATGGAAACCCGTTTTCCTTTCCCGCCCCGACAGTTTTGCGGTGGCAGCTCCGGCAGCAACCAGTTCCCCTGCATACCAGGCTGATCTCTTTGAGATCAAATCCATGCAGAAGAACATGTCTAAAGATCAGGAAGCATCTATTAAATACTGGGCTGCCGGCGGCGTATTGAGATGGAATGAGATCATGAGGAATCTGGTAGCTAAATACAACCTGCCAACGGTAACGGCTGCCAATGGCAGCTATCCCGCTCCAAGCGCCAGCAATCCCCTCGCTTATCCGCTGTTTCCCTTTTCTAATCCGCCGTATGCCGGAAGAGCTTACGGATATGTGAGCGCTGCACAATACGATGCCCTGATTGCCTGCTGGTACTATAAAACCAAATACAACCGGGCTGCCCCCTATAAAGTGGATTCTTCAGTCAATGCACTCTTCATCAACAAAACGGATCTGCCTTCTTATCCCTCGGAAGCGGCCGTTCTGGCCGGCGTAACGGCGGAGATGATGAAGCTGCTTTTCCCTGGAGAAATCGCCAATATTCAGGAGAAAGCTATAGAACAGGAAAACGCGACCATCGCCAGTGGAGCGGCTACCCGCAGCGATGTGATTGCCGGGGAAGCACTCGGCAGACAGGTGGCCGAACTTTTTATCGCGAGGGCGAGGGGCGATCATGCGGGCACGGCAGGTGGCAACCAGACCGTATGGACAAATTTTGAAACCATTGCACTTGGGCTGGGAGAAATTCCCTGGTACAGCCTGGAAAATCCAAAACGTCCGCCCATGCTGCCGTTATTCTACAAAGTATTGCCCTTTCTGTTTGATTCGGCTGCGATACCAAGTTTCAGACCCGGACCGCCACCTTCCACCAGCAGCGCTGAATTTAAAAAAGACGCCGATGAAGTATACAACTTTATAAAGAACCCCAGTCGTGAAAATATCGGCATCGTAGAGTATTGGGCCGATGGCGTGGGCACTTATACACCTCCCGGCCATTGGGATGCCATCGCAGCAGAAGATTTTGTCAAAAAGAATTGGAGCGAGATCCGCATGGCGCGCAATATGGCCTTATTGAATATGGCCGAAATGGACGTGGCCATTGTATGCTGGGATATAAAATATTATTATTTCAACCCCAGGCCGACACAAATAAATCCTTCGATCAAAACATTAACGGGTATACCCAATTTCCCTTCATATGTATCGGGGCACTCCTGCTTCAGCGGGGCAGCAGCTACGCTGTTATCCTATCTGATTCCGGAAAATGCCGCTAAATATCAGGCCATGGCAAAAGAAGCCGGCATGTCCCGCCTTATGGGCGGTATCCACTACCGTGTGGATTGTGAAGTGGGATTACAGGTCGGGAATAACGTGGGGAACTATGCCATACAGCGTGCGCAGGCCGATGGTGGCAACTAAACTTTTTCAATGGCAATAAGCAATAAAGACGCTTCGATTCTTCGCGGGGTCTTTTTTTAAAAAAATTGAAAACGCAATGGTATCCATGTCATCAACTCAGAAAATCCATTACACGTTGCGTGTGGCAACGGCATTTTGTTTTATCGGTCATGGCGCATTTGGAATAATTACCAAAGCCATCTGGTGCAATTATTTTGCCGTATTCGGCATCGGAACAGATCTCGCATACAAACTCATGCCATGGCTTGGATCTTTTGATATTCTCCTGGGGCTCACGATGCTTATCCTGCCCCTGCGCGCCATCCCGGCATGGCTGTTCGTTTGGGGTTTGATAACAGCTTTTTGCCGTCCCTTATCCGGAGAGCCCTTAGCGGAATTCATTGAACGGGCGGGAAATTTTGGTGTTCCCTTTACCCTGTTGGTGCTTTCCGGCGGCTTAAAAACCAGCAATCTATTCAGCGTGATCAATCCCGGATCACCCGCGGATGATAAAACCAGGCGGCGCGTATTTCTTTGCCTGAAGGTGGTGGTATTTCTTTTACTGACAGGCCATGGCTGGCTTAACCTGATTGAAAAAAAAGGACTGATCAGTCAGTACAGCGCCCTGGGATTTTCCAATCCGGCCAAAGTGGCCCTGACTGTAGGATTATTTGAAATTTCTGCAGCCATCTCGGTGTTGATCCGCCCCATTAGGTCCCTGATCTTTATATTTTTCATCTGGAAAATGGCAACAGAACTTTTTTATCCGCACTATGAATTTTTTGAATGGATGGAACGCGGTGGAAGCTATGGCGCCTTGCTGGCATTATGGTTTGCAATAGACCCGTCTTTCTCATCAAAAACCTGGCATTCCGTGTTGAACCTATTTCGGTCTCCGTTCCACACGCAGCGTAATTAAATCGTAATCAATAGTTATAAGCAAGATCAATCCCCGCGATTCTTCGTGGGGATTATTTTTTTTCAAAGCTTCCGAATTTATGCTGGCCCATCGTAAAATGTTATCTTTAAAACAAATGCCCCTTCGATGAAACGCCTCTTCTTCCTCCCGTTGCTGTTCCCGGTATTGATAAGCCTCGGCCAGATCCTCCAGCCGCCTGCACCGGATAAAATCTACGGAGACCTGTTTACAGACGTCCAGATGCAACGTATTTTCCCCGATGGTAAAACATTTGTCGATTGTATCCCCAGGCGAAAACCGGCCGATATCCTTTATGATTACGGCCTGCAAAAAGGTCCGAATTTCAACCTGAAGAAATTTGTGGAAGATAATTTTGAGATCCCGCAACCCATTGCAGCAAATTACAAAACAGACAGTACAGAGGATGTAGTCACCCATATAAAGCATCTCTGGACCGTGCTCAGGAGAAACCCGGATAAAGAAGTTGAAGGCAGTTCGCTCCTCCCACTGCCTTATCCCTATATCGTTCCCGGAGGGCGTTTTCGGGAAGTCTATTACTGGGATTCCTATTTTACGATGCTGGGTCTGAAAGAAAGCGGTGAAACGGACATGATTGAAAACATGATCCGTAATTTCGCCTACCTGATCGAGAACTATGGCCATATCCCGAATGGAAACAGAACCTACTATCTCGGGAGATCACAACCTCCATTTTTTTCCTGTATGGTTGAATTGCTGGCGGGAATCAAAGGAGACAGCATCTACCAGACCTTTCTTCCGGATATGGAAAAAGAATATGCTTTCTGGATGGATGGCGCCGACAAAATAAAACCCGGGCAGGTTTACCGTCGTGTTGTAAAATTAAAAGATGGCCATCTGCTGAACAGATACTGGGACGACAGCACGGTTCCCCGCCAGGAAAGCTACCGGGAGGATTTTCTTACTGCAGAAAAATCGGGCAGAAATAAAATAGAGATGTATCAGCATCTCCGCGCCGGGGCAGAAAGTGGTATGGATTTCAGCAGCCGCTGGTTTGGCGATAAGAAAAATATCAGCAGCATCCAGACAACGGACATCCTGCCCGTAGACCTGAATTGCCTCTTATATCATCTGGAATTGACCATTTCCAAGGCTAAAATTATCAATGGTGATCAGGACGGCGCCCGGCTATTCCAGGAAAAAGCCAAAGCCCGGGGTGATCAGATTGACAAATATTTCTGGAATAAGAAAATGTCTTATTATACGGATTACAACTTCAAAACCGCTAGACAGAAAGATATCATTACACCCGCCGGTCTTTATCCGTTTTGTTTTATTAAAGAGCACCCGGACTACCTCAGTTTCCTGGGGCGGAAGGTAGCTGTTGTACTCAAGGCAAAATTATTGAAGGATGGTGGTTTTGTGACCACAGAATATGCCACGGGTGAACAATGGGACGCGCCGAACGGCTGGGCGCCACTGGAATGGATGATGATCTGGGGACTGGACCGTTGCGGGCAGAAAAACCTGGCTGCCGTGGCGGCCAGGAGATGGATCCGGTTAAACACCCGCGTTTATAAGCAAACCGGTAAGCTGATGGAAAAGTACAATGTGGTGGATATTACCAAAGAGGCCGGCGGCGGGGAATATGGTGGACAGGATGGGTTTGGCTGGACGAACGGTGTATTGCTCAAATTGATCAGCGTATACGGCTCCGCCAATTAATAATGGAAATTTAACGGACTGCAATGACCGACGAATATTTCATGTTACAGGCCCTGAAAGAAGCCAAAAAGGCTTATGAAGCAGGTGAGGTGCCCGTTGGAGCGGTCATCACCATGCGCGACAAGATCATTGCCCGCGGTCACAACCAGGTGGAGCGTTTAAAGGATCCCACCGCTCATGCCGAGATCATCGCCATGACTTCGGCCTTTAATTTTCTTGGCTCCAAATATTTACCGGACGCAACGATTTATATTACCATCGAACCCTGCCTGATGTGCGCGGGAGCCCTTTACTGGAGCAAAATTCAGAAGGTCGCCTATGGCGGCTTCGACGAAAAAAATGGCTATCAGAAATACATTCCCCCCTGTCCATCCGTGGAAAATCTGGGTGTGGCCCCCCGCCCCTTTCATCCGAAAACAATTGTCGTTTCCGGCATACTAAAAGAAGAATGCACGCTTTTAATGAAGGAGTTTTTCAGGGAGAGAAGAGGGGGTTAATGTGAAAATGTGTAGATGTGCTGATGTGTAAATAAATAAAGGGCAACTTACTCAAAAGACACTTCCACATCAGCACATCTACACATTTTCACATTTCCCTGCTTTTTTCCTCATTTCCCCGGCATTAGTTTTGAGTAATCAACCTTTGATCAGTAATTTTGCTATCCCAATAAAGAATTTTTATATTCAAATTCATTAAAAAACAATAGTTATGGCATTTACATTACCTGCATTACCATACGCACCGGCTGCGCTTGAACCGTATATTGACGCTTTGACGATGCAGATTCATCACGACAAACATCATCAGGCCTACGTAGACAATCTGAATAAGGCAATTGCCGGTACCCCCAATGAGCATAAATCCCTGGAGGATCTGGTAAAGGCTGCAGGAACACTCTCACCTGCCATCCGCAACAATGGGGGTGGACATTGGAATCATAGTTTCTTCTGGGAAATTCTGGCGCCCGGCGCAGGCGGCAAACCATCTGGAAAACTGGCAGAATCTATTGATGCCGATTTCGGATCTTTTGATGCTTTTAAGGAAAAATTTACCCAGGCCGGAGCCACCCGTTTCGGAAGCGGCTGGGCTTGGCTGGTGGAGCAGGATGGAAAGCTGGTGGTTTCCTCAACGCCCAATCAGGATAATCCATTGATGGATGTGGCCGAAGTAAAGGGTACCCCCATTTTGGGTGTTGATGTATGGGAGCACGCCTACTACCTGAAGTATCAGAATCGCCGGGCAGAATATCTCGCGGCGTTCTGGAATGTGGTCAATTGGAAAGAGGTCAGCAAGAAATACGAAGCCTCTCTGTAAATCTTACCTGAACAATTACTTTCTTTATATAATCCCGGTACCTCTTTTACCGGGATTCTTTTTTCTAAATAAAATATTCTTTATGAAAAAATCATTTGTTCCCTTTCTGCTAAGCGCCTTAGTTTTTGCTTCCTGCACTTCCCACAATAAGAAGATACTGCTGTACGCCAATAGCGAAATACAGGTTGACGAATCGCAGAAAAATATCGTTGTCAAAGAAGGATCCAGCCACGTGGAAAAAGAATTGGATTTCAGCGGATCTTCCCCTGTCGAACTGACTATTCAGGGGCCGGCCGGAAAATATACACTGGATGCAAAGGAAGACGGATTATACATTGCAAACCTGAAATCAGACACTGTTGTAGGCAGTCTCCAGCATGTAGGTAAAATTGCACAAACCCGGATGACCCAGGATCAGCTGAAATCAAATCTGGACAGTCTGAATAAGCTGGTGAGAGATGAAAATGTTTCCGCTGCCAATAAAAATTATTTTATTGCTCCGGGGAAAATGGTAAAACTGACGGACTTTACGAAAGCCAAAGTTTTCGGGCCCTTTACTTCAATACCTTCCTCCTTTGATGCGGGTTCCGTTCCCGAGATTTATAAGTTTTATAATCTTTCCGAAGTGAACGACATTATCCATAAACTAACGGAAATGGGTAGGTATAAAGAAGGAGATAGTCAATAATAAAAGATCAAATCACCGGATCGTGGCCGCTTCCTCCCCAGGGATGGCATCTTGCAATTCTGCGGATGGCCATCCATCCGCCTTTAAATAAGCCATACTTCCGGAAGGCATCAATGGCGTATTGCGAACAAGATGGTGTGAACCGGCATTTCGGACCCAGCCACGGTGAGACAACCCATTGGTAAAGTCTGATTAATCCTATGAACGGCAGACTAAGTATTTGAAGAATTCCCTTCATTTTGCAGATGCACCAGCTTATCCAGCAGTAGCAGCATACTTTTATTTAATTGCAGAAAATCCGGAATCTCCCTTCCGGTATAAATAAAGAACAAATGAACCCGCTGCTTGTTCTTTTGAAGAAGTTCCTGAAGCGGCATTTTATGCAGCCGATACACTTCACGGCTTAGGCGCTTGATCCGGTTTCTGTCCACTGCCCTTGGGAAATTCCTGGAACTCACGGTAAACCCGGCTTTAAGATCAAAGCCATCCGGGTGAGTCTGATACATCAGCCGAAAGGGGAAGACTGTTATTTTCCTTCCCCGTTCAAAAAGCGAATCAATTTGTTTCCGGCTTTTCAGCCGCTCCTCTTTTCCCAACGAATTGATTTTGTTCCTTGCCATACCCGATACAAAAATAAACAGCCCCGGATTGCCGGGGCTTAAAGATATCTGGAACTTTCCTAAAGTTAATTACTTCGCTTTATGCTCATCGGAAACCGTCAGCTTGGCCCGGCCTTTTGCACGACGGCTTGCCAGCACTTTTCTGCCATTGGCTGTTTCCATACGTTTTCTGAAACCATGAACGGTTTTACGGCGGCGTGTGTGGGGTTGAAATGTACGTTTCATTGTTTAAAATTTTTAACCTTCATAATTACCTGAAGATCAGGTATTTCTCCATGTACTTTCAGCCCCTGGCCCGGTTGCCCTGCTGAAAGGGAGGCGAAGGTAAATAATTCCTGACTGACCGCCAACAATCGGAGGGTTTAATCAGTAGCTACAGGAAAAATAACCATTCGTAATTGTCGCGGTTTGATTGGGGTCCAACTGGGAAACGCCCACAAAGCTGAAGGTTCCAGTAATATGCTTGTTTACGGTGTCGTTCTCCGTTATCGTCATGGATCCATTTCCCTGGGCTACCAGGAAAGACAGGGGATCGGGATCATAGGTAGCGAGATAGGTTCCCGAGGTATAATTCAGTGTATAGGTGCCGGCCGGGACGGACACCGGCATATAGAGGCCCAGGGCCTGCTGCCCGTTGGCACTGGTTCCTGAAACGATCAGGACACCGTTTTGCGCTGCCGCAAGAACCTGAGCTGCAACCCAAACCGTGTCATTTACGCTTGCCGAGAGCGTATCACTCAAAGTCCCTCCGCCGGGCGGCCCTCCTGGATTAATCACTGATCCGGCACCGGAATAAGGTATTTTATTAAAAAACCCGGCCGTTACCTTTTTAGTGCTGGCGTTCGATTCGTCGTACAGATTAAATTGAAAAGTACCGGAAACTGTTTTTTTCACGGTGTCGATGTCCGTAATTGTCACGCTTCCTCCGGCTTTTGAAGCATCGGTACTTGTATTGGAAAGATATAACGCTCCGGCAAAGCCTTCTTTCAGGCTGGTATAGAGAGCAAAACCCGGCGTCTGGCTATTTACCGGAAACACTCCCTTCTGGAGCGCCGGCAGTAAAATGGAAATCTCATCCTGTGTTTTACCAATACCCGTGATGCTCATTATACCGGAGTCGGAAACAATCACCTGCTGAACACTGTCGCCCTGCCAGGGGGTACCATCGATGACAGCATAAAAATTTACCGAATCCAAGGAACTGGCTCCGGGGCTTTCCCTGCTTAACTCTTTAGTACATGATCCCAGTAAAAAAATAAGGGATGCAAATAAAAAAAATACCGGACGTAATTTCATAATCAGGTGAGGATTTACAAAGGATCATTATTCTCCCTACAAAAATACTTCTTCCGAACGAATTCCCATTTCATAGAAAATCCCGGCGTGACGATCAAAATCTTCCGGGGAATCCGTGGTAAAAAAAGACGATTTTCCGTTTTTACTGCACCGGATTTCCATTTCCGGATGACGGATTAAATAATCCGCAAGGCTTTCCGCTACGATATCACCCTGAGGAACCAAACGGATCGATGGCGGGAAATATGCCCTCAGCTTGTCCATTATCAATGGGTAATGGGTACAGCCCAGCAATACCGTATCGATCTGCGCCGATTGGGAGAGCAGGGCATCGGAATACTTCTTTATGAAATAATCGGCGCCCGGCCCCTGGTGTTCATTATTTTCAATCAAAGGCACCAGCAGGGGACAGGCTTGTTGGAAAACTTTCAGTCCGGGGAAAAATTTTTGTATCTCAATCGGATAAGATGCCGAGTTTACGGTTCCCTGTGTTGCCAGTATGCCTACATTTCCGGATCTTGAGAGCCGGCCGGCGATTTCTGTCGTGGGTCTGATTACCCCGAGCACCCGGTTCGGCGATTTGCTTTCTGCTAAGTCATGTTGCTGAATGGTTCGTAAAGCCTTGGCAGACGCGGTATTACAGGCGAGTATCACCAGCGGGCAACCCCTGGAGAAAAACCATTGCACACATTCCCTGGTATACTGATAAACTGTTTGATAGGACCGGTTACCGTAAGGCGCCCGGGCATTATCGCCAAGATACATGAAATCATACCGCGGCAATCTTCTTACAATGGATTGCAATACGGTCAGACCCCCGTAACCCGAATCAAATACCCCAATCGGACAGGCGGATTCCATGATGCCAAATTAAAAGTAAAAAATAAAAAAAGCCATCCCGTAGGGAACGAGATGGCTGCAAAAATAGTATGATGAAAAATCATTTCAATCCCAGCTTCTTTTTTACTATCGGAAGCAGATCCTCTGCAGGCGGCGACACCAGAAGCGCGTCTTTCAAGAACACATACGTGTAACCGTTCTCCTTAGCAACCTGCTGCACCACTTCCTGCGCTTTTTTCTGGACGGGACCCAACAGATCCTGCTGTTTCTGCTGGTATTGCTGACCGGCCTGCTGCTGATATCCTTGTATTTTCAGGTAAAGTTCACCCAGCTGTCTCCTCTTGATTTCGATCTGGGCTTTGGTATATTTAACGGTGTCTTTGGAAGAAAGCAGGCTGTCCTTTTCGCTGAATTCCCTTTTCATATCATCGAAATTCTGGTTCAGGGCACTCTGGAAATCTGCCAGGGACGTATCCGCTTTTTTGAATTCCGGCATCTCTCTAATCAGCTCATTCACGTCGATATAACCCATTTTCATTTGTGCATGCAACGGGGATCCCGCGAACATGCAGGTGGTTGCTACTAGAATGACGGCAACAATTTTTTTCATAAATGTGAACAGTTTTCTTTGTGTTTGTTAATAGTTGAAATATGATGGCAATCTGAATACGGACTATTTAATCCCCAATTCTTTCAAAACATCGTCACTCTTATCCAGCTTGGGGTCGGCAAAGATAACAGTAATTCCTTCACTTTTATCCAAAATAAAGTCGTACATCCGGTTCACGGCTATTTTCTGAATGGCGTTATAAACCTTATCCTGTATGGGTTTGATGAGTTCCTGACGCTTTTTAAACAGATCCCCTTCAAAGCCAAAGCGTTTGCGCTGGAGGTCCCGGACTTCTTTTTCCTTGTTGAAGAGCTCATCTTCTCTTTTTTTCTTAAGTTCCTCGCTCAGCATCGCCTGCTCTCCCTCATAATCCTTGTACATTTTATCCAGAACGGCCTGTTTATCGTCTATCTCTTTCTGCCATTGGGCGCTGGTCTGATCCAACTGCTTTTGAGCCAGCTTATAATCGGGCAATTTATCCAGTATGTACTTGGTATCCACGATGGCATACCGTTGGGCAGCAGCCTGGAGGCATATACCTGTGGCAAGAAGAGAGAAAAGAAGTATTTTTTTCATATTGTTAGTTTAATCAGGGCGTTATTCAGGTTCAAATCCCAGCATAAAGGTAAAGCGGGAAGCTCCTTTCAGCGAACCATTCTGAATCCGGTCCAGTCCGATTCCATAATCGAAGCCCAGCAATCCGAACATCGGCAAAAAGAAACGCAGTCCCACACCCGCATCCCGCCGGAGACGGAATGGGTTATAATCTTTGTAATCATACCAGCCGTTAGCGGCTTCAAAGAACATCTCCCCGTAAATGGTACTGCTCGGATTCGTAGTAAACGGATACCGGAGTTCAAGGGTGTATTTGTTGAACATGATAAAGAACTGCGAAGCCTGCTGCTGGTCCGGATTCACCCGTGGATCTGAATTCTGGTACACCGGATACCCCCTCTGCGAAATGATGTCATAACCCAGCAAACCGAAGTTATTGGTTAGCCCGGCATCTCCCAACTGAAATCTTTCAAAAGGAGAATAATCCAGTTTGCTCGTATACCTGCCCATGAACCCATATTTCACGGCGGCTTTCAGTACGAATTGCCGGCTCTTATCCGCACCCATGGCCTTCCCGATGGGAATATACCATTCGCTGTTCATACGCCATTTTGTGTATTCCGGGAGCTGGAAGTTCTGCTGGGCCGTGAAATTCTTATTAAATACGGAATACGGTGGTGTGAACTGGGCGCTGACAAAGAAATTGGACCCCGATCTCGGATAGATAGGCTGATCCAGCGAATACCTGGCCAGTTGTACTTTGAAACTTAAATTGGTAGAAAAGCCATTTCTGAAACTCTGCGAGAACAGGGAATAGTTCGTCAGATCGTACCGGGTATAATTCAGGGAATAGGTCAGGGTGAAAAAGTCATCTGGCCATTTCAATTGTTTACCCAGGGCAATAACGACACCGAAATTCTTTAGCGAATTGGTATCGCTGAATGCGTATTTCGCCGTTGTATAATTATACCCGCCGGTACGGAAGGCGCTTCGGTATAAACTCACGGTAAGGGAGTTCCGCTTTTTACCGCCAAGCCAGGGTTCTGTAAAGGACAGGTTATAGGATTGGTATGCGCGTCCGTTTGCCTGCACCCGCAAACTCAGTTTTTGACCATCTCCTGTCGGTAGCGGATCCCAGGCAGATTTCTTCCAGATATTATTTATCGAGAAGTTATTAAAGGATATCCCCACCGTGCCGGTTACGCCGATTCCACCGCCCCATCCGGCCGACAGCTCCAGCTGATCTGCAGATTTTTCTTCCACTGACCAGTTTATATCCACCGTTCCGTCTTCCTGGTTTGGAACGATATTCGGTGTTACTTTTTCCTGATTAAAGAATCCCAGGTTCACAATTTCTCGGGTTGACCGGATAATATCGGTACGACTGAACTTTTCTCCGGGAATGGTACGGAGTTCCCGCCGGATAACATACTCCTTGGTTTTTTCGTTGCCCGCAATGGTCACATTCTTAATGGTTGCCTGCGGGCCTTCGGTCATCCTGATCTCGAAATCGATCGTATCGTTATAAACAGCGGTCTCTACCGGATCTACTCTGAAAAAAAGGTACCCGTCATCCAGGTACAGATCACTGATGCCCCCGCCTTCCTGGGAAACCTGTTTGCCAAGCTTTTTATTGAGGATATCAAGGTTATACACGTCTCCTTTCTGAATGCCGAGGATCAGGGAAAGCACGGAATCCGAATATTTAGTGTTTCCCTTCCAGACCACGTTTCCAAAATAATATTTTTTCCCTTCATCTACTTTGATGCCGATATTAATCTGGTTCTTGCTGTTGTAATATGTGGTATCGGACACAATGTTGGCGTCCCGGTAACCCATGGAATTATAATATTCAAGCACTTTATCCTTATCCGCATCATATTTTTTCTGATTGAATTTCGCGGAACTGAATAACTTGAACCGGAAGTAGGGATCTATGAACTCCTTTGACCTGGTGTAGGAAAGAAAACCCCAGCTATTGATATAATCTTTAAAAGCCACGGGTTTGTTCACGCCGTAAGAGCTCGAATCTTTCGCAGGAAAAAGTGTTAGCCGGGTTACTTCCTTGGTGTCTTTCAATTGCTTTTTCAGCTTAGGCGATGGAATGGCCTCATTGCCGTAAAAGCTGATTTGATTTATTCTTACTTTGGTTCCTTTATCGATGACGAAAGTGAGTGTTTCAGAATTCGGCGTTTTTGCATCCACGGCTTCAACGATCCTTACTTTCACCCCCTGAAACCCTTTATCAGCGTAGAAACTCTTGATGTTTTCATCGGCGATCTGTTTCATATTTTCCGTAATCACACGGCCCTTGATCAGCCCGGTTTTTATTTTTAAATCATCCGATTCCGTTTTACTGGCGCCCCGGAAAACAAAGTTCGTCAAACGCGGTCTCTCGGTAACATGGATTTCTATGTAGAGATCATTTCCCGAAACCCTGGTGTAATAAATGGCAACGTTGGAAAAGAGTTTTTGGTTCCAGAGTTTGGTAATGGCCTTGCTGAAGTTATCGCCACCGGGGATCATTATTTTGTCGCCAACGGTCAAACCCGATACAGAAATCAATAAGGATTCATCGAGGAATTTACTGCCTGAAATTTTAATTCCGGCCAGGGTATATTCTTTAGGCGTTTTTGCATCTCCCAAAGCCATCAATTCAGGATCAACCGAAACTGGATGCGTGGTATCTGAATCCTGCGCCTTTGCAACCGTAATTCTCAGTAAGCAGAAAGTGAACAAAAAAACACCAGTCAATAAGCGTCGTTGCATCCGGGCGGGTTTTTTAGAGCGGCAAATTAAGGGGATTAATTAAAAGTGTTTGTTAAAATACAGGCTGCATCAGCGCTACAGTGGATTTATTCTCAGGCATTTCCGCCCTTATCCAGTGATTCGGAGCTGAGTTGTTCACTGGTTTTTCCAAAGCGCCTTTCCCTGCTTTGAAAATCAAGAATGGCTTCATAAAGGTTCTCTTTCCGGAAATCAGGCCAGAGTACAGGCGTAAAGAATAATTCAGCATAAGCCAGTTGGTATAGTAGAAAGTTACTGATCCGGCATTCTCCGCTTGTCCTGATCATCAGCTCAGGATCGGGATAATTCCGGGTACAGAGATATTTTTCAAATGTTTCTTCTTTAATGGTTTCAGGGTCCAGTTTCCCAGCCTTAACATCCCTGCCCAGTTGCCTGGCAGCCTCGCCCATTTCCCACCGGCTACTATAACTCAATGCCATAATCAGGTTCAGTCCGGTATTACCTGCAGTTTCAAGGATCGCTTCTTCCAGGACGGCCAACGTATTATCAGGCAACATGCTGATATTTCCAATCACCTGAAGCCGGATATTGTTTTTGTTCAGGGTTAACACCTCTTTCCTTATCGTTTGCACGAGCAATTCCATCAATCCGCTGACTTCACCCGGAGGCCTGTCCCAGTTCTCGGTGGAAAAAGCATACAGGGTAAGATACCCGATACCCAGTTCTGCACAACCTTCAACCACATCCCGAACACTCTCCACGCCATGATAGTGACCGAAGAGCCTGTCCTGACCCTTCACCTTAGCCCATCTCCCATTACCATCCATAATAATGGCAATGTGATTGGGCAAATGTGCCGGATCAATCTTGCTTTTCAAAGACTTCATGCCCCTTTTTGAAGGGCACGAAGGTATGCAATTTCCGTGATTAGATGCTAAGTCAAATTAGTTCAGGATCAGAGGATTACTTGGCTGTTGGACAACGGTAGGAGGTAATATTGAAAGATAACATGATCTCTGCGAAAAGATAACCATCATTCTGGTTTGAATATCCCCGTTGTTTCCCCGCAACGCCAATAGGGGTGCCGGTTTCATAAGAGCGGTCCTGCAAGGCGGCGGCTGTGGAGCCCTTGGGGAAGTTGTCTATTCCTGCATAGGTTGTACTTACATCATCCAGATAGTCGGTTGTAGTGAACCGGTACACGACTTCAAAACCGATATTCATACCTGGATTGAGGTTGTATTTGTAACCAACACCCAGCGGAATATAAGCTGCTATATTAGCATAGGGTTTCCTGCCCGGATAGGCAGGAGTACCCTGTCCCTCCGTACCCAGTTCCCGGAGATAGACCTTTTGGCCCTGATAATAAGCATAGGGATCAAAACTGAACAAACCAACCCCAAAAGTGATATATGGGGTTGACCGGTGGTTTGCGTCTCCCGGAATAAACTTAAAAAAATTAAAATCTCCCTGAATACCCAATTCCCAGATATTGCTGTTGAAACTGAGGTTACGCCTGAGTTCAAAGGCATTTTGGGTATTATAGATGTCTGAATATCCCACCTGGGCAAAATGTCCCGCAACACGCAAGGCTATATAATTTCCGAATTGTTTCCTGAAAAACAAACCTACTGCCGGTTTCGGCCGGTTAAAGTGATAATCCGGGTTCAAATCCCCAAAATAGTGGGCGGCACCGGCGGAAATCCCGAATTCTCCTTCATGAACGAGGCTCTGATCTTCGGGATCATATCTTTCCTGGGCACAGACAGAAAAAACAATACAAAAAAGGCCCAGGCCGGTGATTAATAGTCGCTTCATACCTGCAAAATAGTTGATAATCTTTTGCTTAAAAAGATATTCTTAGCCTCGCATAACGCCGGTAGTCCTTTTTTCTTATAAGCAAAATGTTAATTCCGCCTGTCGAGACCCCAGGACAGTTTGTTTCTGAGGGTTTGCAGAAAATTATTTTCATTGAGCCTTACCAGGGAAATATTAAAATCCTCCCTTCTTACTGCCAGCTGAACATTTTTGTCCACGATTTCTTTTCTGGAATCCAGGGCGCAGATAAAATTTTCTGCCCTTCCCTCCACTTCAAATGAAATGATATTGTCGTCGGGCACAATGATGGGTCTCACGTTCAGATTGTGTGGCGCAACAGGATTGATCACAAAACTACCGGATTCAGGAAAAACAATCGGTCCGCCGCAACTCAGTGAATACCCGGTAGAACCGGTAGGGGTGGAAACAATCAATCCGTCTGCCCAATAGGTATTTAAAAATTCTCCGTTCAGATAGGTATGGATCTTTATCATCGGACTCGTATCGGTTTTATGGATCGCAAATTCATTCAGGCCATAGGGCACTTCTCCAAATAACGGTTTATTTGCATCCAGGTGGATCAGGGATCTTTTGTCTGCCAAGAAAGTTCTGCTCACCAGTGCTTTTACAGCCATCTGCATATCCCCTTTGCCGATGCTCGCTAAAAATCCAAGTCGGCCAAAATTAATCCCGATTACCGGAATATTTTTATCCCGCACCAGGGAGATGGTATCCAAAAGGGTGCCATCACCGCCGAGACTGATCAGGAAGTCCACCGAGTCGTCCAGCTGGCGGGAATCGCTGAAAAACATCATGTTTTCGGGAAAACGAAAAACGCCTGAGATCTGCTCATAAAAGGGTTTGTAGATCACGGACTGGACGTGCTGTTGCTGTAACTCATCCAACAGCTGTTGAACTTCCACCCGTTCGTTCTCTTCAATTACCCTGCTGTATATCGCCACTTTCATCCGTTTTATATTTTAAAAGTCATTTCTGATGTGAAAAAATATTCCTTTTTCTCCTAACTGATTCATGCTGAATTCGGCACGGAAAACAAAATCATAAAAAGTAACCACGTCAACACCCACCCCTCCGGAATACAGGGCCTTGTTCACCAGCGAATTGACCTGATCGTATTTGTTATAAACATAGCCCAGATCAACATACGCTTTGGCATAGATACGGAATGGGATCAGGTCGTGCGAAGTACCTCTGAGAAACGGAATGCTGAATTGACTCAGCTTCCGGAGTATTGAATTCCGGGCGACTACGCAAGCTACGCCATCCACAACATATCTTTCCAGACCGCGCATGTAAAAATCATTATACCCCAGAAGCTGTTCATTGTAAAAAGGTTGTTTGAAAGGAACGCGGATCAATCCCAGGTTTTCCGAAACAAAATACATCCGGGGCGCAATAGAAAAAGCTTCGCTTGTTTTTACGTTCAGCTGCCACATATTCATATCGGCAGTTATCCCACGCTTCAACAAACCGCCTTCCATAAAAAACCCCCGGGTGGGATAAGGAACATAGTCTATGTTATTGTAACGGATCAGATAGGAAAATTCCGGATAAAAAGTATTCCGGCGGTTGTTGAGGAAATAATTGGGATTGTAGTTCAGTACGGCACTGTCTATCCGCACATTATTAAAACTTAATTTTAAAAAATGCCGTGTGAGGAGTCCCGGCCGATAGTAATATCTGAGGGAAAAAGTCATTTGCTCCCGCATAAACTTTCCTGCATTACTCAGGCTGTCCCGGTTCACGAATACCTGCTTGTTGAGCGCAGTGCCAACATTGAGTTCCTGTAATCCGGCATAAAGGAACCCACCCCCGAATCCATGCTTCAGTTCCTTTCCGGCATCGGGGTGGTCGTAGGCCAGTTCCACCTCTCTTGTATAACCGGTGATCAGCCAGATCCTTAAAAAATCATTGCGGCCGGTAAAATTATAGTGAGAATATTTAAGCCCGTAATCAAACCTTTTCAAACTGTAATGCTCATCGGCCCAGGCGGTAAAATTCCGGTCTACGGGGCGCACATAGGGCAATGGAAAAATATACCAGCGTTCTTTTACGTCTATCCGGATATCAATGGTATAACCACGAAATTCTTTGAGAGAAACCTGCACTGAATTAAAAAGACGGGTATTGATAAGCCGTTCGCGCATCCTGGTAAACGATTGCGTGATCTGGTCCAAGGTGAGGGAGTCTCCTGATTTAAAAGGCATTTCCCTTTCAATGATGTATCCCCGGGTTACGCGGTTGCCACTGATGAATATTTTTCCGATTTCAAAAAGGTGATTTGTGGCCGGAGGAGGAAGACTGTCCTTAAAACAGGTAACAGTCGGTTCGCTCGGCCCAAAAGCCCTCACCCTGCCATGGAAAAGAGTAAGCAATGCAAAGATCAGCACAAGATATTTGTCCGGTTTTCGGATCATAGTAGTAATCCCGGTCTTTACATGGATACCATGAGCCGGATTTTAAATGCTCAGGTAATTCATCAGGTGATTGTAATTACTGCGCAATTCATTATCATAGTGCTCTTCTCCAAAATAATATTTGATTTTGTATTCATACCGCTGGAACGTGGCGATGATATCGGAAATTTCAAGCTTGTTGATCCGGAGCGTAATGTAGAAAGCAGAAGTGATGGCGTCGAAGTAGGTATTCAGCTGGGTGACCTGCGCATCGTTGGTTTCCACCAGTTTGTTAATTTCAGCAAACGAGAAATTGACCTTGTCCAATTCAAGCACAACAATGGCCCCGGGATCTCCCGTACCGATTAACCTCCCCACATGCTTCAATAATTCAACCGCTGCGATGCATCCGATATAATCGCTCTCTTTATTGATTACCGGAACCACGCTGAGATTAAACTCATTCATCAGGTGAACAGTTTCCAGAATGTGATTGGCTCCCTGAACAGCTGCGCCGGAAAGGAAGGGTTGCAGCCGGTGGAGCGGCATGGTATCGGAAGTAGCATTCAGGAGGCTGTCTTCGCTGATGATTCCAATCAATTTGTGCTCACGAATTACAGGCAGATGGGCCACATGGAGATCATTCATGGCATCTTTCGCCAGAAGAATGCTGTCATCCGCATGAAGCGGCATTATACTGATAGATAGAATATCCTGATTTAACACAGCAAGGGTTTTAATGATAAGATCGTATCTGTCTCAGGCCACTGCTGCAGGTTCGTTTAGTTTGGTCAGAAACTGGTGTAATATCTCATTGAATTCAGCCGGAACCTCCATCATCGGCGCATGACCGCATTTATCTATGAAATGCAGCTCGCTATGCGGGATCAAACGCTGGAACTCCCTGCCCACAAAGGGGGGAGTGATGCCGTCGTTGTTTCCCCATATCAATAACGCGGGCTGTTTGATTTGATTGAGTTCTTCGCCCAAATTATTTCTGATGGCGCTCTTGGCCAGAGCGATGATTTTGATGGCCTTGATCCGGTTATTGATAATTTCGTATACCTCGTCCACCAGCTCTTTGCTGGCAATTTTCGGATCATAAAAAGTGAGCTCCGTTTTCTTCTTGATGTACTCATAGTCCCCCCTTTTCGGGTAGGTGTCCCCCATTGCACTTTCAAAAAGACCTGAACTGCCGGTAAGAATGATGGATTTTATCCTTTCCGGATTCTTCAGTACATAGATCAGGGCAACATGCCCCCCCAGCGAGTTACCCAGCAGGTGCACGTTCCGGTAATTTCGTGCTTCAATGAATTTATTTACGAATTTGGCCAATCCGCCTACCGAGGTATGCAGAATATCCAGCTCAAACAATGGCAGCATGGGAACCACCACTTTATAGTGCGCTTTGAAATACTCAACCAGATCTACGAAATTGCTGAGTGCTCCAAACAGCCCATGCAGCAATACCAGGGGTTGCCCTTCACCTTCTTCAACGAACCTAAATTTATCCACCTGTTTGATCTCGTACTGCATCACACAATTAAATAATTCCAATAATTAGTCGCTAAAATAAACGATTTACTGCAAAAATCATCCCTTTCAAAACCTTAATAATGTTTTCATTACAAATGTACGATAAGTCGTTTATAACGCTCCGGAGATCTCTGTGACCACGTTACGCAAGCAGGTTCTTCAACTTCCGCTCAGCTTATCCGGTGACTGATCTTATCAAAAAAAGCCTCCAGAACTGCAAACATATCCTGACCAAAAGGTATAAATTTCCCGATAAAATGGATTATTGCCGGGCCCCAGGGCGCAACCACCGCATATACATGGGAGGCCGCTATGGCTTCTGGTGAAATGATGCTTATCCGGGTTCCATAAAAAAGAATTACGCTGTAAATGGAAATATATAAAACAATAAAAAGTATAATACCTCCCAGTTTGTTTAACCACCCTAAAAGCACCAATTTAATCAGTTTTTCCAGCAAATTGGCTAATAGCCTAACCAAGATGACCACCGCCAGAAACACCACAATAAATGCAACCACAGGCAGCCAGCGACCAGAAACCTTTAAACCCGAACCCAGATGCGCGGCTACTACGGCCGATAATTTTACGGCTGCAGCAAGACCCAGAAGGCAACAAATAAAAGAAAAAATAGCCAGCACGAGACCCTTCCTCCATCCCACGATGATGGCTAAAATAACGGTGATGTAAAAAATAATATCTATCACTTCGGATATGAAATTAGGCATTATGCGGCAAGGAGGACAACGGTTAACAATGAATTGACTTCGGACGAGAGCCGCTTGATTGGGAATTGCCTGGGGGCTTTCAATGGTGTTAATGAATCAATAAATCCCGGCAAAAAATAAAAAAAACAGCTTATCACTTGCATTTTTGAATTTTGTGTTTAATCTTTGTTTCGTCATTACAAATCAGTACCCAATCTCCTCCTGAGAATTCCGCCAATCATCCCCTTTTATACTGTTTTTTTAAATCGTTTCCATACCTCTGAATTACGTTGCCAATACCTTGATCAGCCCCGATCAATCCGTAATTTATTTCTTTACATACCCTAAACAGTTTAATATGAAAACGATTTCTACTCTCGTTTATCTGCTTGTAATTATATCTATTTGTGCAGCCAGTGCCGTTCTTTATCTCCGTCAGCATTATAATATTTCTGCCTTGCTCACGATCACCTGGATTATTTCATTAACCATGTGGATCAAGGCCAACGGTCTGCTGGAGGATAAGAAAGCTGAACGCGCAATTCAATAAGCCCAATTATGGGGGAATAAATTGAAGCGTTGATGGCTGATGTCTGCCATCACCATCTCGGTCTAAGGCCCCTGCACAACTCTATATTCCACCCGCCTGTTAATGGCTCGCCCGGAAGGATTATCCCTGCCCTGCACGGTCTCTGGCACAATCGGGCAGCATTCACCCATAGCCTTGCCCACCAGTCTGTTTGAGGGCACTCCTTTTTTTACCAGGTATCTTATACAGGCATCAACCCTTTTTTG
>JAUZOD010000050.1 GCA_030706635.1 Bacteroidota bacterium | reverse complement strand
TTTCATTTTTAAATCAGCAAAAAGCATGGCCACTACCCGGATTACCGTGAAAAGCAATGGTTCTTTAAAAATAGAAGGCGATTTTGAAATCGTTGATGCCAGCGGGGCAATTTACGATCTTGGCGGAAGGGAGATCATTTCGATTTGCCGCTGTGGATTATCGCAGAACAAACCATTTTGCGACAGCTCGCACAAAGGTCATTTCGAACATGAAGCTGTTGCTTTCGCGTTACCTCCGAAGAAGCCGGTTTGACGACTTAAATGATCAAAATATAACCAACTTTATTCCGCATACCGTTTCTTAAATCCATAAGCACAGTGCCGGCAGCCACTGCGGCAACAATATCCGCGTGACACATGATAAAATTCAGTGAATACGCGGTATATGTCCTCCTGATAATAGTGAATGCCTTCGATCAGTTCCCCTCCCGGTCCGGGAAATGGGAATTCTTTTTCACGCGCAACAAGCTGGTCCAGTTGCCGGAGGCAGTCATTACACAGGCAACCATAAAATGTTTTGGTCAGGAATACTCGTGTGTCGTTACTTAGGGCAACCTGAGAACAACCGCAAGCGCTTATATTCTCTTTATTGCAATGGAATTCTTTTTTGCACCGGGGACAATATTGCGATTTACCGTTCATTTTGATCTACACCCATCATCATTGATGTTACAAATACCCTTTGGCCTGGAGGTTAAACAATTCAGCATACATTCCTTTTTTTGCAATCAGCTCTTCATGCGTTCCGGACTCCATCAATTCTCCATGCTGAAGAACCAGGATGCGGTCCGCCATACGTACGGTGGAAAACCGGTGTGAGATGAGAACAGCGGTTTTTCCCTGCGTAAGTGCAGCAAACCGTTGGAAAACTTCAAATTCGGCTCTTGCGTCCAGAGCCGCCGTCGGTTCATCCAGGATCAAAACCTGGGCATCACGCATATAGGCCCGGGCAAGGGCCACTTTCTGCCATTCACCCCCGGAAAGTTCAACGCCTTCCAAAAAACGCCTTCCAAGCATCTGGTCATATCTCCCGGGCAAACTTTCTACCAGACCGGCAGCCAGACTCTGCTCTGCGGCAGACACGATCCTCGGCTTATTTTCTTTTTCCCGGATATTGCCTACGGCGATATTATCCGACATACGCATCTGGTAACGGATATAGTCCTGAAAAATCACACCGATGTTCTGCCGGAGGCTGGTCAGATCATATTCCTTCAGATCGATTCCATCCAACAGGATCCGGCCCTCTGTGGGCTCATACAATCTGGCGAGCAATTTCACCAGCGTGGTTTTTCCTGCGCCATTCTCGCCAACCAGCGCAATTTTTTCACCCGCTTTTAACGTGAAATTCAGATTCCGGGACGCCCAGTGTTCGGCATGCCGATAGCGAAAGCCGACATTTTCAAACGTAAACCCGCGTTGAATGTGTTTTGGAAACGGAAGCGATTTTTTGCCCGAGAGTATCCGCGGCTGAATCTCAAAGAATTCAAAAAAATCGCTTAGATAAATGGCGCCCTGGGATACAGCCGTGAACCGGGCGAGTACCGATTCCATCAGGGTCTTCAACTGGCGAAAAGATCCTGCAAGAAAAGTGAGCTGACCAATGCTGATCCATCCGTGAACGGTTTCCACAATAATATAGACATAGGCACTGTAATAACCCAGGCTGCCCAGCAGGGTGAATCCCGTTCCCCAAAGTGAACGGTTAAGAGCTATCTCCCGGTTGCTGATGTAAAATTTATCGGCCAGCGACTTAAACTTATCAATAATAAATCCGGAGAGGTTAAAGATTTTTACTTCTTTGGCCGTTTCATCGCTGGCGCCAAGGTAACGCAGATAATCGAGTTCCCTGCGCTCAGGCGTTTGCCGGCGGTTCAATGCGTAGGTCTGGTCATTAAAATAGGATTCGCCGATGAAGGAAGGCAGGATGCTGATGAACAGCAGAAGAATCAGCCATGGATTGAACAGGATGAGCGCAGCTGCCAGGGAACCCATGGTGATCAGGTCCTGCACCTGACTCAATATCTGCGAAAGCAGAACGGTGCGGCCGGTGGTCTGCTGGCGGGCCCTTTCCAGCTTATCATAAAAGACAGCGTCTTCAAACTGCTCCAGGTCCAGTTTCGCTGCATGCTCCATGATCTGCACTGAGCTCATATTGCCGAAAAGATCGCCTAATAAACTATCCAGCAGGGAAATGCAGCGGCCGAGGGCATCATTGATCAGCGCGAGGGCAAACTCGATACCGATTAAGGTCCATAAATGCGTCATGGGTCCGTGGCCATGATCCCGGTTCAGGAAAATCACCTCGTCTATGATCAGCCGGCCCACATATAAAACGGAAACCGGGATAGCCGATCTCAACAGGCGGAGTCCGATGTCGGAAAGGGTCATCCAGGGGCTGACAGCCCAAACCAGCTTAAAGAATGCCGGCAGGTTCCGAAGGGCTCTCAGCCGGTCTCTCCAACTGGGCTTTTGTTGATTTGAAGCCATTATTTAGTGGGTGTAATTTACGTATTCCGCTCCGTAATGCCGAAGGAGCTTGCCTGGTACGATGTTTTCAGTAGCTATTTCAAACAACAACTCATGAAAAGTTTAGGAATCATCCTCATCGTTATCGGAATAGCCATGATCATCATCCGGGGCGTTTCGGTACCCACACAGAAAAAAGTAGTCGACATCGGCTCACTGCAAATTAATAAAACAGAAAACCATTGGATTGGCTGGCCCACCTATGCCGGAGCCATAGTGGCCATTGTGGGTGTAGTACTCACGGTTTCTTCGAGGAAGAGAAGCTGACGCCTTTTGAAAATGGTCGTACACATCATGCCCCTGCGGGCTTTTTAGCATCTTTCAGCTTCTCCGCCGGCGTCAGAGGCCGCACCCAGGAGTTGTCGTACGACTTAAATGCCGCATTCCTGAGTACGGATTCCAACGGAATCTTGCCATCCATATATCCCGCCAGACATTCGAAGGCAGCCCGGTTTTCTTTTTTGAGTATGAGCAGGGATGCGTTGGCGCCTGCCTTGGCAGCAATGGGAACGCCTCCGCCAAGTTCTGCCCAATGACCACCCAGGATGAGGTTCTTCACGGGCGTCTGGTAATGAGATATCTTATTCTGCATATTTTTACGTCCCGGCCGGGCCCCCATCATCGTCCCGTTTTTATTTCCGGTATAACGCCAATGAGTAACCGGAGTAGCCACTTCATAAAACAGGATGTGTGAACGCAACCCCGGCGCAATCTTATCCTCTACGCGGCGGATAATCACGTCGGCCACCTGTTGTTTGAGCTGATGGTAAGCTTCCCCGCGCAAACGGTTACCGGCGGCATCCATTTCCGTTTTCCATTCATCCTGATAGTTCATAAAAGCCGGCATGTATAAAGTAAGCGTGCCTTCGCCTTCGGGGGCCAGGGATTTATCACGCAGCGAAGGAGCTATAATGCTGATCTCGGTGGTGAGGGGATCGCCTGAAATCTGCGCATCGTAGCACTGGGTTTCATCTACCAGATGAATCAGCTCCTCATTAAAGCCGAGTTGCTCGGTTGGACAATCCAGCGCCAGGGAGATGGTGATGGATGAACTGTACAGATCCGCCTGCTTCAATTTCTTTTTTAATTTCTCAGGAACCGCTTCCGGAGGCAGCATCTGCTCGTATAAAGTTTCAATATCGCAGGCGGCAATAATATATTTACTTTCCACCTGATGCTGATGACCCCGGTGATCGAAGGTCAACCCCACACAACAGCCCTCTTTGATTAAGATTTTCTTTACGCAACATTGAAGGGCTACCTGGTTTTTATAATACGAAACTACATGTTGCAGCCATTGCGGAATAACCTGACTGCCCCCCAGCGGAGGACTCTGGTAATCTCCGTAATACGACCAGCCGATGGGAATCAGGCAGCCAAGCAATTCATTCTCTCCGGTAAACAATCGTTGCAACGCGGGATCTTTGAAAAAACCGCTGAGCCCCTTTTTCAACCCCTTTTCACCGAAATAAGAGATATAGGGTATAAACGGAATGGCGAATTCCAGCATCCTGAATTTGTTTCTCAGCCTTTCAAAAAAAGACATGGTCTCCGCTGATCTGAAGATGCGGTTGTAATTTTTGAACGACCGGCCAATTTTACGTGCCTGCTTAAACATTCTTGCAATCCCCTTTTTCTCGTGTGGGAACCGGCCGATTAGTTGATCCCTTAATTCATCCGGATTATTGGTCAGCAAAAAATCGAACTTTTCGCCTTTATAGCGACGGATGCGGGTTTGCGGAATGGCCAGCGGATGATCGCTTCCCAGTACGCTGAATAATTTATCCAGCATACCATCCTTGCCATACTGGTTCAGCCAGTGAATGGCCGTATCAAAAAGAAAATGTCTTCTGCGGAATCCGGCCAGATACCCGCCGACACGCGGTTCTTTCTCCAAAACAAAAACAGAGAGCCCGGCCTTGCTCAGAATGGCAGCCGCGGTTAATCCACCCACACCGGCTCCGATGATTACAACGTCGTAGCGGGGTTTAAAGACTTGATTAACCATCCAGAAATTTACACCATTCTTCCCATAAAAGGGTCGCTATAGCTGTGTTTACCGGTTTCCACGCGACCGGCATATCTTTTTTCGAAATGCTGCGCCCCGGTCACTTTCACCGAGAAATCGTACCAGCCATAACTTTTGGAAAGATTTAATACTACACGGGTGTCGCCCGATTTGAGGGTTTTTTTGATGGGAGGCGCCTTGTAAGCGTGGTCTGTAATCTCCACGGTATAAGGTTGTCCGCTCCCATTCACCAGTTTAAGCTCCACATTTCCGGTGAGCTTATTTTTGAAACCTGGTTTCGCTTCATAACCACAAATTACGTCCAGCAGCGGATCTGCCGCATCTCCCTTGAATTCCCGGAAGAACCCATTGGGTCCGTAAACACGCAAATGATACTGCTCATTTTCAAATGCATCCAGCGGCCAGTGGTCATCCAGGTGGTCTGCCGCTTTTACTGTATAGGCCCAGGTCCGGACTGATTCAAAATTGGCAGGATCCTTCTCCTGGCGGTATTTCCCCGGAGCGTAGACGTTGAACGGCGATCCGCTGGCCGCCTCTCCAAACACCTCGTTCCCCGCTTCGAAACGAATGCCAAAGGATTTTTTATCTGCACTCAGTTTTCCATCGGCATACAGCTGATATGGAAGCGCGCAGGACATGCGGATTCCCTTTTCCTGTTGCGTCATATACGGAGAATCATAAAGGGATTTTTTCATCGCCTCTACATCTTCCGCAGAAAGTAATGTATAATCGGAGGGCACTTTTTTGAACTTGGCTTTATGTATCTCTTCCAGGAGCATATCCTTATTCACGGGTTGCGGGGCTTCTATCTTTTCGCCATTATAGGGTCTGAACACGGAGTTCAGGTTTCCGCAAATGGTACGGCGCCAGTCGCTGATATTGGTCTCTGTGATTTTCTTCCCTGTTTTTTTTGTGAGGAATTCTTCGAGAAACTGCAAAGTAGAGGTATGATCACATACTTCTGAATTCACAAACCCTCCGCGACTCCAGGGGGAGGCGATTACTAAAGGCACCCGGTAACCCAGACCAACAGCGCTTTCACGGTTGTACTTCCGGGGGAAATCATGTCTGTCCAATTCCTGGTCGTACGTAACGAACTCCACCCGGGTATCAATACCTTCAGATACCTTTCCCGTACCGGATTTGTGCGAGTGTGGAGCAACAAAAGGCGGAACATGGTCAAAATAGCCGTCATTCTCATCGTAGGTCAGGATGAAGATGGTTTTTTTCCATACCTCCGGATTCTGCGTGAGGATATCCAGCACTTCAGAAACATACCATGCACCGTACCAGGGCGCACCGGGATGATCTGAAAAATTCTCCGGAGCCACCAGCCAGGACACCATGGGCAGCGCACCCGTTTTTACATCTTCCCGGAATTGATGCAACACATCTCCCTTGGGCATCTGCATGGTTCGTTTAACCCCGTCATCGTCGTACGTCAACTCCGTAAGCTGATGATAATCCGGATCGCCCGTATTCGTGCTCAGACCCTTCATGTGCAGGTTTTTCTCCCTGGCTGAAAGCTTGTCCCAGGCCTCCTGGGTGCTTGTACCCATTTCAGCTTTTATCAATTCCCATTCTTTCTGCTTTTCTTCCAGTGCCTTTTTCTCTTTCTCCAGGGATGTGTCTGATGCCGGGAGGGATTCTATTTTCTTTTGCAGGGCCTCAATTTCCTGCGGAAGTGCAGCGGATCTTCTTTTCACGTAGGCAATATGCTGCTGATTCAGGCGGGCATGATATTGTTCAAAGAATTCCAGGTTGTTATCTGTAAAATTTGAAAGCCAGTCATCCTGCTCTCCCTCAAAACCGACACCCACACTGAGTTCGTTCTGATACACTTTCCAGGATATATCATTCTGCTCGAGTAATTCAGGAAAGGTTCTGTACCTGAGTGTTTCAAAATCCATGTCTTCGTTCCACACGAGCGCCCTTGAATTTTCATCCTGCGTATCACGAACGGTTCCGGTCCAGAAAAAATTACGGTTGGGGCTTGTTCCCGTGAGGCAGGAACAAAAATGCTGATCACAAACCGTAAAAGCGTCTGCCAGTGCGTAATAAAACGGAATGTCTTCCCGGTTGTGAAAACCCATGGTAAGCGGCACTTTGGCATACACTTTATTTCCGGAATGTTTTACATTCAGCCACTGATCATATTTGCCATCATTGCGGGCATCTACCTGGTTATCCCAGCTGTGCGGAAGAGAATTTCCCCAGGTGGCCCGGGTATTTTTTATATCCAGATGAAAGGGTGCATAGGTTTCACCCCGGGCATTGGACTGAAGCCAGACCGGGTTTTTATTGGGCAGGCTGATGGCCCTGGGATCGTTGTATCCGCGCACACCGCGAAGGCTTCCGTAACAATGGTCAAAAGAACGGTTTTCCTGCATGAGCAGTACAACATGTTCTGCATCAAGAAAACTCGTTCCCGCAGCCGGATTTATCGCAAGTGCTTTTTGAATGGACGGAGGTAACGCGCTGAATAATCCTGCTGCCCCTGACAATAAACCTGCTTTCTTGATAAATTCTCTCCGCGTATCCATAATTTTTTCAGTTTTTGTTTACGATAAATATAAATCAATTTATTATGCCCGGACCGGGGGTTCTAAAATCATACGAATCGTCTTCCGGTAAAAAGCATGCTCCTAAAAATAATATCTTTATCCTCCATTTACGAAACAATCGATTGCACAAAAATTCTTAATGGAATGCAAATAAAAAAAATATCCGCCTTCAGTTTATTCTGGTTGATCCCTTCCCTTTATGCCGTTTCGGCTCAACAGCAAAAGATTGTTGAACGCAACGACACACTGTCCGCATACAAACCCGAAGCCCTTTTTTCTCCTGTTTTTTATACTTCATCCGGGAATGAGCGGAATGCTCCGGATGGTGCACCCGGTGCCGCGTATTGGCAGAACCGGTGCAACTATCACATTAAGGCCGCACTGGATACCGCACAGAATACACTCACCGCGTACGAATACATTACCTACATCAATAACAGTCCGGATTCCTTATCCTATGTCTGGCTGCAGCTGGACCAGAATACTTATCGTGCCGATGCCCGTTCCAATTTTAATACGAATTCAACACCGGGGGAGCATACTCGGGGTTATACACTGGACAGTGTATTCATTCAAAATAAAAATGGACTGGAAAAGGCGGAATACCTCATTACCGATACCCGGATGCAGTTGCGGCTGAGGCATGTAATACCACCTAAAGGCGGCCGCCTGAAAATATTCATTCGCTATCAATATACCATTCCGGCCGCTTTTGGCGGCCGCACAGACTATGTAAAAACAAAAAACGGAAAGATATTCGAGATCGCACAATGGTTTCCCCGAATGTGCGTGTATGATGCCGGCACCGGATGGAATACGCTGCCCTTCTTAGGCGTTGGGGAATTCTATCTGGAATATGGGGATATTGACTACCAGGTAACGGCGCCCTGGAATATGATCCTTGCCGGCTCGGGTGAATTAATGAATCCGAAGGAGGTGCTGACCGCGCAACAGATCAGCCGGCTTGATAAAGCAGCGAACAGCGATCACACCATGATGATCCGATCACCCGAAGAATTAGGCAATCCGAAATCAAGACCCAAACAAAAAGGAAACCTCACCTGGCATTTCAGGATGTTCAATACGCGGGACGTGGCATTCGGGGCCAGCAGTGCTTATATCTGGGACGCTGCAGCGGTTCGTCTCCCCGAAGGTAAAAAATGCATGGCGATGTCCGTTTATCCCGTTGAAAGTATGGGCGCCGAAGCCTGGGGCCGCGCTACGGAATACCTTAAAGCTTCCCTGGAATATTTTTCCAGGCAATGGTTCGTATATCCATACCCGGTAGCCGTTAACCAGGCGGGCGCAGCAGGAGGTATGGAGTATCCGGGAATCGTGTTTGACGGCTGGCTGGATAAGGGAAAGGATCTGTATGCAGTAACGGCGCATGAAATCGGACACAACTGGTTTCCCATGATCGTAGGCAGTGATGAACGCCGCTTTCCATGGATGGATGAAGGATTCAATACATTCATCGACGTGTACGCCTCGGATGATTTTCAACACGGGGAATACGGACCAAAAAGGGATCCGGAGTATGCAGCCAACGGCGGAAACCCTGCGCAGGAGATCCTGCCCATTCTCAGCGACCGCCATGCACCCGTCATCACGACCACTGCAGATGCCGTTGACGAAACATACAGGCACCCGGTCATTTATTTCAAAACGGCGTTTGGGCTTGTCCTGCTGCGGGAACAAATTCTGGGAAGAGAACGGTTTGATTATGCATTCAAAACCTATATCCGCGCCTGGGCATACAGACATCCCGGGCCCGATGATTTTTTTCGCTGTATGGAAAATGCTTCAGGAGAAAATCTTTCCTGGTTCTGGAGGGAGTGGTTTTATCACAATTGGGAATTCGATATCGCGATTGCCGACGCAAAATATACCAGCAATGATTATGCGCAGGGTGTGGACATCCACCTGATCAATAAAAAGCAAATGGCTTTCCCGTGTACGCTGGAGCTGAGATTCAAAAACGGAACGAACCGGAGAATGACCATCCCGGTAGAATCCTGGAACCGCCGGAAGGAGATTCACTTTCATTCTGAGCTGAGTTCACCATTGGAAAAAATTATCCTGGACCCTGATGCTGCCTTACCAGACGGAAACAGAGAGAATAATGTTCTTCAAATGGCACAGAGGGGCTCCGCCGTTCTTAACTAAATAAAGATTCAGGTGCCTGGTAAAATGATTTACCGGGCACCTGAATACGTTTTAAAATCCGTAAATAGCTTGAAGAACAGACAGTGTAAACACTGCTATAATAGAAGAGTAAGCGTATTAGTAACGGTTCCTGTCACGATTGTAGCCACCGCCGCCACCGCCGCGATTACCACCACCGCCACCACCGCGATATCCGCCACCGCCGCCGCCAGGATTTTTGTCCTCAGCAACTTTCACGGTAAGCGTCCTTCCTTCCAGGCTCGTGCCGTCAAGGGCTTTAATGGCTTTTTCGGCTTCTTCATTACTGGCGAACTCCACAAAACCAAAACCGCGGCTCTTATGGGTCTCTCTGTCTAAAATTACTTTTGCTGAACCTACTGTTCCATAAGGCTCAAAAATTTCCTGCAATTCCTGATCACTAACAGCGAAAGGCAGACCGGCTACAAATATTTTCATTCCAATACAATTTATTAGGGGACAATATACCACAATAGTTCTGATCGCCGGATTTTTTTTTCATTATTCGTGGCTTTTAATGAAATAATCCCGGAATTTATGCCGGCGCACGGCCGGAACCGCCTGCAAAGCCCGTGAACGGCTGATGCCCCGATGGTGTGCTCTATTACGTTAACCATTCAGCAGCAGGCTTTTAATGTTCGTTTTAGCCACCCTGACCCATTTCTGGCAGCCTCGATGACGCATCGTCTTTCCCTCCTGATTGCGTTTGAGATCCGATTCCGGAAACCGCCCGGAAGGCCTGCATGCCATAACTAACTCCCGAAGTATGAAGCAAAAGATAATAAAAAGAAAAAACCCCCAAGGTTTAGTCAGGGGCTTTTCAGAGAACTTGAATTTAAGGTTTTCGCTAGGACGGTAACTAATGAACTCAAGTGGTTTTTCCGGATATTCGGTTGTTTCAGTGATATTGGATGAGTCAAAACTAGCGTATCGACAGGTCCCGGCCAAGCGCGGAATCCCTCAATTTTGAATCGTATATTTACGATGCCACGAAAACCCTCCACTCCAAGGTGTAATAACATCGGAAAATTTCCATGGAATTAGCTCTTAAATAAGGAGGCTGATGAACCGCTAAATTAAATCCACAGCGTACGGCTCATTTGATATGCGCCCTTAACATCCAGGCCGTCTTTTCGTGTTTTTCCATCAGGCCGGTAATGTAGTCGCTGGTGCCCACGTCTTTATGGGCGTCAGCAAATTCATTCACATTTCCGCGGATGAATTCGATGATGCTCTCGTGATCTTCCAGCAGATTCTTAATCAGACTCCCGCTGGTATTTCCACCTTTCAACTTTTCTGTAAGATGGGTGAGTTCCAGGAAATCCTTTAGCGTTGCAGGCGCGTAGTGACCGAGCTGTCGGATACGTTCCGCAACACTGTCAATGGTTTCAGCAGATTGTTCATACAGTTCCTCAAAATACAAATGCACGGAATGAAAGTCAGGCCCTTCCAGATTCCAATGGGCATTCAATGTTTTGGTATATAATACAAATTCATCCGCCAGCAATTTGGCCAGTTGCTCCGCTACGGTTTTCCTGTTTGCATCTGAAATTCCGATACTTGTTTTCATTCTTTTGATTTTTTAATTGCGCAGATTCATAAACGACAATCAGATGCAAAATTCGTGATTTCCCTGAAATGAAGCCGGGAAAAGAACCTCTTCCTTAAAATTTATTCTTTTAATAATCCACCGCCGGCCAGAAAGGCCAACTTATTGCAGAGCGCTAATATAACGAATTCGCCAGGGAAAGGACCCCAGGAGGTTGCACCCGGCATCGCTGGCGATTGATTTATCTTCGCCCCCGGACCCATGGAAGAATTATTTACCATAACCATTTTACATAACGGGGTTGAAAAAGAGCTTGCAGGCAAACTGCGAATCAGCGCTTATACCCATCAGTTTATTTTTACCATCGGGGAATCGGAAATCGTCGTCGAAAAAGATGATGAGGGGAATTTGAGGGCGCTCACCGCATCTTCATCATCCGGAAAGCCCCAAAATATTGATCCTTCCCTGGTTCAGGCACTGATCAATGAAATGGGAAAAGAAATAGAATAAGAATAACTTTGTTTTATCATGCAAGAGAACCTATCAGATTTCCCGGTATATACCGATGTGGAAGCCGTATTTAAACAAAGAAAAACGACAGACGAAAAAATACAGATGATGGCTTCCTGCACCGTGAATGGCAAGACCGGGCGCAGCGTCTGGATCGAAGTGCCAACCGTTTTATATAATGGTTACAAAGGAAAGGTCCGCATCATTGAATTCAATATCAAAAGCGGCATGCTCGAGGTGCTCAAGGTGCAGAAAGTTTGACAATGGACAGTTGACAATGCGGTAGTATAGCTCTCTTTTATTGTCAACTGTCCATTGTCAACTGTCCATTGTCCATTGTCAACTGTCCATTGTCAATTGATCAATTTTTTTCGCCAGTTTATGATCCTTCTCCGTAACGATATCCCCTGCATCGTGGGATGAAAGCCAGAACTCCACTTTATTGTATTCGTTGGTCCAGCGCGGGTGATGATCCATCTTTTCCGCTTCCAGGGCAACACGCGTCATAAACGCAAACGCTTCGGAAAAGTCTTTGAACTTAAATTCCTTGTGCAGTTTTTTATCTGATTCTTTCCACATAAGATCCATTGAGGGTGATTCGAAAATTACGAAAGACGATTTCAGGTTTCGCTGATATTCAGAAACCCATCAGTTCAACCGCAAAAAGGATGCCCTTGTTTAATCCCTTCTGAACCGCTGTCTCCCTTTCACCATCATCTCATACCCTTTCCGCTTCAGGGAAATGCTCCGCTGGTCTTCATTTGCGTGACGGTGTTTCCGGTAAGCCGCAAAGATCAGGGAAGGATTGACTACGCCAACGACCTTCTTTTTATTCTCTTTTGAAACCACGGGCAGGAGTTCCGTTTTGTATCTGTCCATCAGGTCAATTGCCATACTCACGCGGGTTTCCGGATACACATAATACCGCATGGGTTCCGTTCTTGAAACCTTCGTTATATCTTCTCCCATGACATCAGACACCTGCATGCTTTGTAATACGTCGGGTTCATACATATCCGGGGTGATCACACCCCGGCGATTTATTTTTTCGGTCATGATGGTGCTCTTCATCATAAAGAAAGAAATAAAATAAGATGCGGTACAGGCGCCCAGTAAAGGCAGCAATCCATGCGGCTGCTGGGTGGTTTCAAAAGCAAATACAATAGAGGTCAGCAGGGCGCGGGCGGATCCCGCAAACATGGCCGCCATACCGATCAGGGCGCAGGTCGGCAGGTTAATGCTGGCCAGAGGGAATAATTTTAAAACCAGGGTGCCCAGCAATAAACCCGTGCCTCCGCCAATCGTTAAGAGGGGCGCCAGGGTTCCACCCGATGTCCCGCTCCCCAGGGAAATGGACCAGGAAATAAATTTCATCAGGCTCAGCCCCACAATCAGGGGCAGGGCTACGTTGCCGGTAAGCAGATTGGTGATATTATAGTATCCCACACCCATCGTGTTGGGTGCAAAATATCCGACAACACCTACCGCTACAGCGCCAATAGCGGGCCACCACATCCAGTGTATGGGTGATTTTTCAAAAAGATCTTCGATCCAGTACACGCTCTTGGAAATAAAAGCGGCCACCACGCCGATAACGGCGCCCATGACCACGTAAATGATCAGAGACTGGTATGAAGGCTCGGGTATATCGGGCATGCCAAAAACAGGATTGATGCCAAAAAGCAGCAGGTGCATGGCAGCTCCCGTGGCACAGGCCAGCGCAACCGGAATGATGGAGCGCGGCGAAAATTCAAACAGCAATAATTCTACAGCGAGTAGTACGGAAGAGATCGGCGTTCCGAAAATAGCCGCCATACCGGCCGTGGCTCCGGCAGTCAGCATCACCTTGCGTTCATTCGGCGTGATGTGCATCAGTTGCCCGGCAAGGGAGCCAAAAGCGCCGCCTGTAGATATAATAGGACCTTCCGCTCCAAAGGGCCCACCCGTTCCTATGGAAAAAGCAGCCGAAATCGGCTTGAGGAGGGTGACCATGGGTTTGATACGGCTCTTGTTGGTAAGCACCTGTTCCATGGCCTCAGGAATTCCATGCCCGCGGATTGCTTTTGATCCCAGTTTGGCCATAATCCCGACAAGGAGACCGCCCACTACCGGCACGATGATCACCCAGAGGCCCAGATGGTTATGGGCCGGACTGGCATCTTCCAGGGAGAATTTGCCGTAAAATGAAATATTGGTGATCAGGTTAATCAGGGCTACCATTACTTTTGCCATGAATCCGATCACAATGGCATTGAATACCACCTGTATGCTGATAAAAAGCAGTCTCGTGTTCACCATCGGATTTAAAGTAGCATCCTCTTCTTCCAGCTCCAGCGAGGGCGCTATGGGAATACCTTCTTCCAAAGGGGTATTATCTCGGCGCATGAATGTATAATTTTTTGCAAAAATATTGCCTGGACAGTATATTTCCTGCATTTGAGCTCATTTTTTTATAATAAAACATTATTTTAGCAATGTTTCATTGGTAGCTCAATTACTTATGGCCCTATATATTCCCCATGGATAGTCTGAAAGATTCGCATCCGGATTGTTTTCTCTGCCGGTTCGCCGTAACTGCATGGCAGCCAGCCATTGAGGGCAACGCCATTCGAAAACATTTTAAAAGAGGGGAGCATCTCTTTAAGGAAAACGATCCGGTGAAAGGATTTTATTTTGTGCATACCGGAAAAGTAAAGATTCATAAGCGCTGGGGTGATTACAAAGACCTGATCATCAAATTTGCCGGGAAAATGGATATACTTGGCCATCGCGGCATGGTGGGGAGTGAATCCTATCCGATTTCCGCAACGGCCATAGAAGACTGTACGGTCTGTTTCATTACTACTGAGTTTTTTAACGCTACCCTTTTGGTAAACCATGAGCTGGCCTATCAGATGGTCCTTTTCTATGCAGATGAATTGCATCGGGCTGAACTCGGTATGCGCAATATGGTACATATGGATGTGAAAAGCAGGATCGCTGACGCCTTGTTAAAGCTAAAGGATGGATTTGGCTCTGATTCCGGAGGCGTCATTAACTGCAACCTCACCCGCCAGGATGTGGCCTCTTATGCCGGCACTACCTACGAGACCCTGTTCAAGACCCTGCATGAACTAACAGAAGAGAAAGTGATTGAAACCGCCGGAAAAAGCATCAGAATCCTGAATGAAGACCGGCTGCGCAAGCTGATCAAACTTCCTTAGTCAGCACGCTGTATAAAAAATAAACTGCATTGCGAGGGATCAAGAATATAACCGGAATACAACCTAATTTCGCTATCACATCAAAAATAATTTTATGAATAAAACACTGTTAACGCTTCTCGTCGGCATCGGCATCGGCATTCTCATTGCACCGGCTAAAGGATCTGAAACCTGGAAAAAGTTGGTGGATGGTCTGAATGATTTTAAAGATAAACTGGAAGAAGACGCTGATGATCTGGTAGACCGCGCAACGGATCTGGCTGAATAAAAAAGGCCAAAAAACAAGCATATCAGAAAAAACTCCAGTAGCTGTACACCTGGTCGAGATGAAGATTGGTATCGGGCCAATGATCCATGTCAAACCCGGGCGCTTTTTCCAATGTTTCTTTGGATTGATTAAAGATAAACAGCTTTCTTGCCGGATCAATCTGAAGTAACCGGAAAGGAATAGCGAAATACTTTACGCCTATTCCCAGGAACCCACCGAATTCCACGACGAGATAATCAATTTTACCTGCTCTGACGTCCAGCATGATGTCTTTAATCTCTCCCAGATGCTCATCCTTATTGTTGAGGACCTTATCTCCTATGACCGAACTGGCGGTCAGATACCTAAGTGGCAGGTTGGGAAAAAGATCTCCGGAATTTGTACCGGTCAGATTATCGTTTTGTATTGTATTCATAATATAATTTCAGAAAAAGTTGTGCCAGTTCAGTCCCACACAAATGCCCACAAATGGGATAAAATTTCCACAGGAGAGATAAGCAGATCAGATTTTATACTTTAATTATTTATTAAGAAAGAGATAGTTATTCCCATTCCCGTCGCAATGATCTGATTCCTAGTTAAAAAATAACAGAATCCAGTTAATATTCGCCCGGAATTGAGTTTTGGTATGCCGCTTGTTTAATCTATAGTGGTTTTTCATAGGATATTGGATTTTTTAACGGGCTGGATTTCTATCCTGGCCCATTTTTTTTTATACTCGGCGGTAAATATCTTTGCAATTATGAAAAAAGTGAAACTTCTTCCGGCAGCTTTCTTAGTTTTTAGCCTTCTTGCGCTTTGCAATTCCGGCTTTTCACAATCCCGTGGTCTTAATGGTGAAGTGACACCTGTGAAAGTCGGTAGCGCCATTTTTAACGTAGGTATCGGTGTCGGCGCAGATTATAGAGGCGACAGTTACGCTACCGGTTTCGGATTTAAATTAGCAGCCGAATTCGGATTATGGCAGGCCGGCCCCGGCGTGATAACCCTAGGGCCAGAGGTCGGTGGCTCCTTTTCCGGTGGTCACTATCGCAATTATGACAATTATCAGGCTCGTACTTTTGTAGTCGCCGGCAGGGCCGCCTGGCATTACGGATGGCAGGTTCCCGGTTTAGATACCTATGGCGGGTTTTCCGCCGGAATTGGCTTCCATCATTGGGGATATACGGATAACTACGACAATGAGGTGATCCCTGCCTTTGGTGGATTCGTCGGTGCTTCTTATTTTATCTCCCCCCAGTTCGGTTTTAACGCCGAGGCTGGATACGATATCACGAACTTTCAGGTTGGAGTAGTCTTTAAATTGCAGTAACTTAGTTTACAGCGATATTAATGACCGGTGTGACGGGAGGGAAACTTCAAACGGGCCGGCGCCGGTGTGGAATCAGGGCAAAATAATAGCGTTCGCATGGCGTTCGCACAGCTCTGCGAACGATCGCCGGTCGGGGTGCAAATCCATTACCAGCTATACTATATTGGGCATCTAACTCCTGCTTTTTCATTGTTTTGTGTTTATCTGTTATCTGACAGGCATGTCCCTTCTGCCAGGCTTAATAACAGATGCGATTCACTTCCAGTACTTTACACAGCAATGGAATGGAATCCTACTGCATGCCGTGGATGAACCGGTAGATCCTTTTTAATCCCCGCGGCGAAAATGCCAAGGGCTTTTTTTTACAAATATCGGCTTGCGAAAAGCCGGTTTTTCGGAGTTTCACCGGAGTGCTAAAAAATAAATCCTGTTTTTTTTGAAGATTGCCCGGGGTTTTGAAAAGGGCCGGGAAAGGGTCCGGATAGGGTGTTTGTAAGGAGCTTGTTGGAACACCCTAAGGGGGATTCCCTTCTGCGCCCCTGAAAACGCCCTAGAGGGACCCTGGCCGGTACCAAAAATGTGAGGCTAATCCAAAACAGAAAAATCCATCCTTTTTGAAAAAATATTTTTTAGCACTCCGATGAAACTCCGAAAAATCATTTTTTGAGGACCCTATCTTTGAGGGATAAATAAAATGTTTATGGTCCTAAGATGCCCCATACCTCGTACCAGTGATTACATAACATTGTCCCAAGGCGTCGAATCTGGCTGTCGTAAACGGACTGCTTCGCGAAATAGAAGCAGCCCGCGCTATCTTATTTTTTTACCGCTTGCCGGTATCCTCCTGATGAATAATTGATTTTTCTGTTTTTACTGCCAGGTCTTCCGCATCGCTCAGCAGTTTCAGAAATTCTGCTCGATAACCTCCCTCGTCATTGCCCAGGGAATTCCTGGCCAGTAAGCGGGCTTTATCATAAGACGCTTCCTGCTTGAATTCAGAGTCACGCAGCAGCATTCCAAATTGCGCAACGGCCGATACAAAACGGAAATTGGAACTTGTTTCACGGATTCCATTATGCCCGTCCTTTACCGGGTGAACCAATAGTTTGCTCACATCGCCATCCGGTTTTTTGTAGCGGAACTTAATGGTCATCATTTCATCGCCAAACGACGCGGTGACCGGCTTATTTTGCTCCTGATATTTCAACCCGTCTGCTTTTTCTTCGAAATCATTTTTCACACCAACCGGAATGATTTCATACAGGGCAGTAACGGTATGACCGCTTCCCATGTCACCGGCATCTTTTTTATCGTTATTAAAATCCTCTTTGTTCAGCATCCTATTCTCATATCCGATCAGTCGGTAGGCCTGCACTCTGGCGGGATTGAATTCCACCTGTAGCTTCACATCTTTGGCAATCGTGAAAAGGGTGCCCCCGAATTCGTTCACCAGCACTTTCCGCGCTTCGTTGAAATTATCAATGTACGCATGATTGCCATTGCCTTTGTCGGCCAGTTTTTCCATTTTGCTGTCTTTATAGTTACCCATCCCATAACCCAGAACAGTCAGGTATATACCGGTTTTGCTTTCCTTTTCGATCAGTTTTTCCAATTCCGAATCGCTGCTGGCGCCCACATTAAAGTCGCCATCCGTACAGAGGATCACCCGGTTATTGCCGCCGGTTTTGAAATTTTCCAGGGCGGTCTGATACGCCAGTTTTATACCCGCCCCGCCCGCTGTGGAGCCGCCGGCTTCGAGACGGTCAATAGCATTTTTTATTTTTTGTTTTTCATTTCCGGACGTGGGAGGCATCACCAGTCCTGCCTGCCCCGCATAAACCACCAGCGCCACTTTATCCTGCTCCCGCAGCTGGTCCACCAATAATTTCATGGAGGATTGAACGAGCGGAAGTTTTTCCGGTTCCATCATGGAGCCGGAAACATCTATCAGGAAAACCAGGTTACTGGCGGGCAGGTTTTCCATCGGGATTTTCTTCCCCTGCAGGCCGATCATCACCAGTTTATGGGTGGGGCTCCAGGAACAGTCGCCGATTTCCGTATTGATGGAAAAAGGATCCTCCCCTTTCGGTTGCGGATAGTCGTAATGAAAATAATTGATCAGCTCCTCTATCCTCACCGCACCTTCAGGAGGCATCTGACCCATCTGCAGGAGTCGCCGCACGTTGCTGTAAGACGCCCCGTCCACGTCTATGGAAAAAGTGGATAAAGGATTGGCAGTCGCCGTCAGAAACCGGTTTTCGATGATTTGATCGTACGACTCCGTATTAAAATCGTTGGCATCCTGAATTGCTCCCGGATCATTATCCTTATTCAAAATCCTTCCCCGCCGGAGTTCATATGCACGATCCGCCAGCGAAACACCGCGGACTTTTCCGGATAATGAATATTGCGGCAGATCACTATGCACAGAAGGGGTAGGAATCCGATCAGCATATCCGATTATTTTTTTCTCCCGTTTCGTGCCCAGAGCCGTTACAACCACCTCTTTCAGTTCTTTTCCTGCATAATCCAATTTTACCAGCAATGGCTTGCCATCGTTTTTGATTCTTATCGCCAGTGATGCATAGCCGGCAGCAGTAAACCCCAGACTGACCGTTCCTTCCGGAACGACAATCGAGAAGCTGCCATCCGCCAGGGTCCTGGTCGTTTTAGTCGATCCCTTAGCCTGCACGATAACCTGACCCAGTGCAGCGCCGGTTTTAGCATCCTGAACAATTCCTTTGACGGTAAAATCCGTGGTTGACCGGAATCCCGGCAATAAAAAAAAATACAGCAGGCAAACCATTAATACTTGTCGCATAAAAATAGATTTAACTACCAGATGCGATCATTTTTAAAATTGCATAAGGCTTGCGGGAAATTTTAATTATTTTGCCAGTAACCCTTCACCAATACAGATGATGATTGTCTTTCATAAAACACATAAATAACTCAGCAGCAACGGATCAGGAGCTGCTGATCCAATATAGGCAAAACGGCGACACCCGGGTGCTTGCTGAATTGTATCAGCGATATATGGATCTGCTGTACGGCGTTTGCCTGAAATACCTGAAACAACCAGAAACCGCACAGGACGCCGTTATGGCGATATTTGAAGAGTTGATCCTCAAATTACAAAAGCATGAGGTGACCCAATTTAAAGGCTGGGTGTACAGGGTTGCCCAAAACCATTGCCTGATACAGCTGAGGTCGGCCAGGAATATTTACATCATTGATCCGGATCTTGTGCAATTAACCGATGATCCGCATCTGAATGGGGTATTTGAAAAAGAAGATAATCTGAACCGGCTTTCGGAATGTATGGAAACTTTATCTGCGGAACAAAAGACCAGCGTTGAATTGTTCTACCTGAAAGAGAAATGTTACAAAGAAATTGCCGATTTAACCGGGTCAGACTGGAATAAAGTCCGGAGCCTTATCCAAAATGGAAGAAGAAATCTGAAGATATGCATGGAGCAAAAAACAAAAGAAGATAAATTAACCAATAAGTAATCGTTGTGATCCAATGAACGAAAAGGGTAAACAAATAAAGTCCTATACCGCATCGGATATCCGGCAATACCTTGACGGAAAATTATCCGCTGCAGAAATGTATGCCCTGGAAAAAGCGGCGATGGACGATCCTTTTCTGGCCGACGCCATTGAAGGCATGGCAATGAACGATCAGCGCGGGCATGTTCCGTTCGAAACCGGTTTAGACGATTTGAAGAGGAGGCTGCAGGAAAAAATAAACCAGCGGGAGAAGAGAAAGAAGATCCTGCCCCTGTTTTTCCGATGGCAGGTGGCTGCGGCAATCGGGCTGCTGCTCATTTCCGGCGCAATTTCTTACACGTTTCTCATAAAAAAACCGGCTACCGATAAAGAGATTTCGCAAAACAGGAAAAAGGAATCGACTCAGGATTCCATCATCCATAAAATCAGTCCCGCTGCCAGTGAACCCGCTAGAGAAACCTCCCCGGTAACAAAAAACATTTTGCCGGAGAGACCGGACCTGAAGGAGAATGATCTGGCTACGACGGATAAATCGGGAACGAAAAAGCGCCGCACACAATATGAGACGATAAAAAAACATTTGCCCGCTAATCAGGAAATCGCATCTGCCGAAAAGATTGATGAGGATAGATCAATCAATGTCCCCGCACCTGAAATGAAAAGATCTGATTCGGCAACATCCATGAACAGCGCGCTGCAGGGCAAGGTGGCCGGAGTAAATATTCAAAGCCGCGGAAGAAATCGCGATCTGTCCAATCAAAATTATCTGCAGGGTTTTGTAACCGACAGCAGTGGAAATCCCATTTCATCTGCTACGGTTTCATTGAAAAATAAAAAAATGGCGGTCACTACAGATCAGCATGGCTTTTTCAAGCTAAAAACAAATATTCCGGATTCAAACCAGGATGTTGTGGTTAGTTCTGCCGGGTATCTGCCTGCCACGGCCTCCCTGATGCCTTCCGGGAAACCCGATAAAACAATTCGACTTCGGGAGACGGATAATAGTCTGTCAGAAGTGGTTGTCACCGCGTATGGGCTAAAAAAAGAGAAAAGAATATTGAGTTACCAGCGATCCTCGGGTGCCGAACCCGGCACCGGCTGGGCGGAATACAATCAATACCTTATTAAAAATAAAAAAATAACGACCGCCGACTCCAGCCTGAAGGGCACAGAAACTATTTCCTTTGTCGTTCATAAAAACGGCACCTTGTCTCATTTCAGAATCGAGCATTCCATTTCTCCTGCCCACGACGCGGAGCTGATCCGCCTGGTTAAAGCGGGACCCGCCTGGAGAGTGCTCAGTGGTATTAAGCAGCGCTGCAGCGTAAGTTTGAACTTCTGATGCTACCATGGTTCTTCTATCCGGGATAAACTAATATTCAACACAGCCGCCTTTATTTTTCAACGCAGCGATGATGGGCGGATAATGTTCATATTTATTCTGCTTCTCTGAAAACCGTTGAATTCAAAATGCAAACGTTTGCATGAATTTCAGCAACCGAAAGCAGAGTAAAATTGGTTTATCTGCCTAGCTTTAAGCATACACTAAACATCCCGGCATGAAGAAAATGATTTTATTACTGCTGGCTTTCCCGGCTCTGATCGCCTATGCACAACCTAAACCGGCAACGATAAAAGAATATCTGAAAACATTCCCGACCTATCCCTTTTCAGATCCCAGCCCTGTTCCGCTCCTGTCGGAGGTTTATCCCTATTTCCGGTTTGATGGATTTACAACCCAAAAAGTAAACAGGCAATGGAAAGTGGTTGAGCTGGAAAATGATTATATCCGGCTGCTCATTCTCCCGGAGATTGGCGGAAAGATATGGGCGGCTATTGAAAAATCAACCAACCGGCCTTTTTTATATTATAACCATACCATTAAATTCAGGGATGTCGCCATGCGCGGACCCTGGACCAGCGGCGGCCTTGAGTCCAATTTTGGCATCATCGGCCATACGCCCAACTGCGCCACACCGGTGGATTATCTTACCCGTCAAAATGAAGACGGCAGCGTGAGCTGCTTCATCGGCGCGCTTGACCTGGTATCCCTAACCTACTGGAGCGTGGAGATCAATCTGCCGAGAGACAAGGCATTTTTCAGCACAAATGCTTTCTGGTATAATACGACTCCGCTGGCGCAGCCTTATTATCACTGGATGAATGCAGGGTTGAAAGCCGGCGGCGATCTTCAGTTCATCTATCCCGGCAACAAATACATCGGACATAATGGCGAACACAGCGCCTGGCCGGTAAATGCACAAAACGGGAAAGATGTTTCCTGGTACAAGAACAATGATTTTGGCGGATATAAATCCTATCATGTATTCGGGAAATACAGCGATTTTGCAGGCGCATACTGGCATCAGGACGATCTGGGCATGGTCAGATTTGCCAACCATGATGATAAGCCAGGTAAGAAAATATGGATCTGGGGGCTGTCGCGGCAGGGCATGATCTGGGAGAAACTGCTTTCCGATACCGACGGGCAGTATGTTGAACTGCAATCCGGCCGGCTCTTTAATCAAAATACCGAAAAAAGCAGTCTCACTCCCTTTAAGCACACCTCGTTTGCGCCCTACGGAACCGATACCTGGAAAGAATACTGGTATCCTGTTTTAGGAACCAAAGGATTTGTTACCGCCAGTGAATACGGAGCGCTGAACCTTCAATATGAAAGCGGACGCTTAATCATTCGTTTTTCGCCGGTTCAAACCTTTGCCGATACACTGCTCATTAAAGCATCGGGAAAAATTATCTATAAGAAATATTTACACTTCTCTCCGCTTCATGCTTTTTCGGATTCCGTGCAGGCAGATCTGCTGGCCGACAGTCTCCGGGTCACCCTTGGCGAGCAATTGCTGACCTACAATGCATCACCGGCTGCCAGTATATTATCAAGGCCTGTTGATTCGCCTCCGGATTTTAACTGGGATGCCGTTTATGGTTTAACCGTTAAAGGCGCGGAAGCCATGGATCAAAAAAATTATCCTGAGGCCGAAACGGCATTGGGTAAAGCCCTGGAGAAAGATTCGAATTATCTTCCTGCGCTGGTGAAGATGGCGGAATTGATGTACCGGAATATGGAATATGCCCGGGCGCTGGAACTCGCCACACGCGCACTCTCCATCAATACGGAAGATGGCGGGGCCAATTTCATTTACGGACTCATCAATGATCAGCTGGGAAACATCACCGACGCAAAAGATGGTTTTGATATCGCCAGCCTGGATCCTGCCTATCGTAGCGCTGCCTATACCTCGCTGGCAGGAATATACTTTAAAGAAAACAAGTTAGACCGGGCAATCGCCTATGCGGACAGAGCCATGATTTCAAATCAGTATAATATAGAAGCCCTGCAAATCCGGGCCCTTATCTGCCGGAGTAAAAAGGAAGCTGACAAAACAAATGAAACGATCGGTGCAATCCTTCGTCTTGATCCGCTGAATCATTTTGCCCGTTTCGAAAAATATCTGCTCGAACCCAACGCCGAAAACAAAGACTATTTCTTATCACAGATCAAAAATGAAATGCCTGCGCAAACTTTCCTGGAGCTGGGCATTTGGTATTATAACCTCGGATGCCGGAACGAAGCAGTAAAATTGTTTGAATGGGCGCCCGCAAATACCGAAATCTCTTTATGGGTTGCCTGGTTGAAGCATAATCCGGTTAATTTTTCAGCCCTTGATCCGTTGCGGTCATTTCCATTCCGCTCTGAAACAGCCTGGTTGCTGGAAAATTATTTAACCAGCAGCGATCACTGGTTCCTGAAGTATCAGCTCGCCTTAATTTACAAAGACAGAAACCGGGTGGCCGAGGCTAAAGAATTACTGGCCTCCTGCGGCGACCAGTCTTCCTTTGCGCCGTTTTATGCCGTGCGTGCCAGTTTATTTGCGCAGGAAGACAGCACCCGGGTACTCCACGATTTGCAAAGAGCCGTTTTACTGGATCCGCAATGGCGTTATGAAAAGTTGCTGGCTGAATATGATATCCTCCACCAGCAATATGCGCAGGCGCTGACCATCGCAGAAAACTTCTACAAAGTGCACCCGGATCAGTATATCATGGGAATGCTTTATGCCAGAACCTTATTATTGAATCGGCGCTACGCCGCTGGTGATAAGCTGTTGAGCAAATTGACGATCATCCCTTTTGAGGGAGCTACAACCGGCCGGGAACTCTATCGGGAGGCCAAACTCATGCAGGCGGTTGAGTATATGAAAATGAAGTCTTACAAAAAAGCGCTTTCGTTTATAAACCAGGCGAAAGAATGGCCCGAAAATCTGGGCGTTGGAAAACCCTATCCCGAAAATGAGGATTCGCGCCTGGAAGAATGGATGAGCTATCGCTGCTTTACTGCTCTTAAAAAAACCGAGCAGGCTGCCGCGGCCTTAAAAAGCATTCTTGAATTCCGGGCCATAACTGACAATACGGTGCCCAATTTTTTTGCCGCCAACGCGCTGGTGACAGCCTGGGCCTGTGAACAATCAGGGCATATAGAGGATGGCCGGCTCTACCTGTCAAAGCAAACAGGCAGCGGTCACAGTCTGGAACTATTCACCTGGGCTAAGCTGGTTTTTGACACCAAAAAAGATGCTCCTCTTTCTGCAGGAGCAGAAGACGTCAATGTAAGAATACTGAAACAACTGATCAGCTTCTGATCAAAGACGAACGACCGATTATTTCTCAGAATTACTTACGAAGGCAATCCGTTTACTGTCCGGCGACCAGGAGGGAGCATTCAAAGTTCCCTGCCCTCCGTACAAACAGGCGATCACCCTGGGTGCGCCGCCAGCGGCGGGCATCAGGCGCAACATGACTCTTTGATACCAGGGATGTTCATCCGGATTAATGTCTGGCGGAAAAGAAATAAATACAATCCATTTTCCATCGGGAGAGATATGCGGAAACCAGTTATGGTATTGATCGAAAGTAATCTGCTCTTTGCTGGTACGGTCTGGTCTCATCCGCCAGATCTGCATGGTGCCGGTGGGATTGGCGTTATAATATATATATTTCCCATCCGGTGAATATTCAGGTCTGTCTGCATGTGCCGATCCCGTATTTAATTTCTCCGGGGAACCTCCTTCAACAGGAATGGCATACAACAGGCCGTGATCGTTAAACAGTAATTTTCTGCCATCGGGCATCCAGTTCGGCGCTTCAAACCTTCCTCTGGATTCATAAATCACTTTTCGTCTTCCGTTAAAAACATCCATGATCTCCAGCCTGCTGCCCAGCACCTCGTTGGATGGGGGCCTCGCCAGTTGGGGATTTGGCTGATAGGCATTATCAATGGGCCGGTCAACGCGCACGTTCCAGACTTTCGCCTCCGCCAGCGAGTTAGAATCGTGGGAGCAAATGAACAGGCCTGCCAGCACGGAATCCGGCATATCCGGCATCAAGTGTTCACCAACTGTCTGGAGCGGCTCACCCGGATTCGCCATGCGCATGATGATCTTTTTTCCTTTGCGTTCCAGCTGGATGGTTTGTAACCCTTTTTTCGGAAAGAAGATCTCGTCTTTGGGATCTCTCATGAAAGCGCCTTTTAGCTCCCGCCATTGAAGTACCGTCAGCCCGTCAATATGCGAAGTGGCATTTATGCTGGCCGCATCAGCGTCTGCAGATTCCCGGATCATCCAGCCGGTTTTGCGATGGCCGACAGAACCGGATGTGTCTCCGACAAAAGCAAAGTCAGCCGTAAGCATAAAATCGCCTGCAATCTTTTTATAGGTGTAATGAAACTGATCTTCATTAAACCAGATATTGGCTCCGGAGCCCCTGATTGTATATGTTTGGGTAGCTTCATCATAGGTGGCCGAACCGGCGTGTTTCACATAACCGATGTCCTGCTGATGATCGAAAATGCCCACAGGATTGGTCTGGGAAAAGCAGGTAAGACCGCAGAAGACAAGCAGCGAGAAAAGAATGCGTGATTTCATATGAATCGTTTTGTGTTCAAATCCGGGTCAATCGTTTATCTGGAAGAACCTCCGACACGAAGCGGGATTTGTTCTTCCGCAGTATTCCACCCTTCCAGCTTAAGTAAAGGATTTCCGGACGTCAAATCTGACGGACAGGATGCGCTGACCGTTATTTTTTCCCCGGGCGAAAGAGAAAAATAATTGGCCGACCACCAGGTGGGCATGATCTCTTCCTTTTCATTCCACAGCTGGGGATTGATAAAAAATGCCAGGCGGGAAGAACTGTTGCGGATCTCAAAAGTCCATCTGTTTTCTGTTCCCGATTTTTCTGCTCCAAGCAGTCTGGTCTCCAGCCGGGCAGCGGGCATTTGATTCATCGATGTGAAATCGTCTCCGGCACTGATCCAATACACATTGTGCGAAACCGGATTTCCCTGATTATCCCTGAGATTCAACAACACGAAAGAAATTCCCTTTGTTTCCCGGAGTGTTTCCCTCAGTGAAGAAACCTGCCTGACGGAGCTGGCTTCTATATCCAGTTTTTTTAATTGTTTAACCGTTGACGTGCCTTCCGGCGTAAATATTTCAATGCTGCAGGTAAGATCCTTTTTGCCAGCATAAGAGCGATTTACCACCACGACTGACGAATCATCATAATTCCATTGCACATGAACCGGCTCAATGGCGTTCTGCATGAAATAATAACCGGCATTAGGCTCCAGGTACCAGTCGTAGATTTGCCAGATCACACTCGGAAATGCGGCGTTGAGTTTCCACAGCATGACGCCGCCGGTTTCATTTAATTTCCGGCCCACCGATTCAAAGATGGCCCGGTATCCCGATGCGTTCAGTAATTGCATTTTTAGTGAAAAATCTTTGAGGTTTTCCGGCTTGCCGAAACGACGCACCATGGTTTCGTAATAAACGTCATATTTCCCGTTTCCCGAACAGGCATCATGATAACCCCAGGAATTATTCAGCGGATAAGGCAGGGTACTGTCGGGAACAAGATCAGGGATTATCTTAATGAGAGAATTATAGGGCGGCTGTGATGGGATACCGGTTTCATCTTTAAAAACCCAATCCTTCCCTGCATCCGCCAGTTTATAATATTGCTGCTCGCC
>JAUZOD010000005.1 GCA_030706635.1 Bacteroidota bacterium | reverse complement strand
TCTTTTTCAAAAGAAGAAAATGATACGGCGGACCTGATATGCGCTTTTTTTGAGCGCCACCAGGTTCCTTTTTCCCGGGTCGGAAATAATATTTATGCCCGGAACAAGAACTATCATGCGTCGAGGCAGAGCATCCTGTTGAATTCCCATCACGATACCGTGAGGCCCAATAAGAATTACAGCATGGATCCTTTTACCCCGGCGGTTAAAGACGGAAAGCTTTTCGGCCTGGGCAGCAATGATGCGGGCGGCTGCCTGGTAAGCCTGATCGCGGTTTTCCTGCATTATTATCACAGTGAAGACCTGAAACACAATGTGGTATTTGCCGCCAGCGCGGAAGAAGAGATCAGTGGTGTGAACGGGATTGAGCTGGTGCTGCCCTATCTGGGTCAGATTGATTTCGGAATTGTGGGAGAACCCACGAAGCTGGACATGGCTGTGGCGGAAAGGGGCCTGATGGTCATCGATTGCGTCGCCTCGGGAAGACCGGGTCATGCTGCGCGCAATGAAGGGGAAAACGCCTTGTATAAAGCCATTGAGGACATCGAGTGGATCCGGAATTACCGTTTTGAGAAGAAAAGCGAACTGCTGGGTGAAACACGCATGAACGTAACCGTTATAGATACGGAAAACAAACAGCATAACGTGGTGCCTGCCCAGTGTAAATATGTGATCGATGTACGGGTGAATGAGTTGTACAGTTTTGATGAGATCCTGGATGCCCTGAAACGGAATCTGAAAAGCCATTTCAAACCACGCACCACCCGGATGAAATCCACTTCCATTCCGCTGGATCATCCGCTCGTGAGGGCAGGCATTGCGCTGGGAAGAGGATATTACGGATCTCCCACCACTTCAGACAAGGCACTAATGCCGTTTCCCGCCCTCAAGATGGGTCCCGGCGATTCGGCACGAAGCCATACAGCCGATGAATATATTTATATTGATGAAATCAAGGAAGGAATCGAGACGTATATTCAGTTGTTGAATGAATTCATTTAAGGTTTAATGGTATATGGTGGATGGTGGATGGATTTCAGGTGCGAATCCAAGCCATAAGTCCATCCACCATCCACCATATACCATTAGCAAAAAATTGTAAAGTCAAAAAACTCACCAATGAAACTCTGGCAGAAAGACGGTTCAAAAGTCAATGAGATCATTGAAAAATTCACGGTCGGCCGCGATAAGGAATTCGACATCCTGCTGGCCGCTTATGACGTGGAAGGATCTATGGCACATGCCGCCATGCTGGAAAGTATCGGAATGATCAGTACAGCAGAATCCGCATCCATTCAAAAAGCATTGGGTAACATGCTTGACGATATCCGGAAGGGCCGTTTTCAGATTGAAGCCGGCGTGGAAGACGTCCATTCCCAGGTGGAATTCAATCTCACTAAAACTATTGGTGAAGCAGGAAAAAAGATTCACAGCGGCCGGAGCCGGAATGACCAGGTGGCCGTTGACATTAAACTCTTCCTTCGCGCTGAAATTCAAAACATAAAAAATGAAACAAAGGGTTTGTTTGATCTGCTGATTTCCCTGAGCAATCAATATCAGCAGGATCTGCTCCCGGGATATACCCATTTGCAAATTGCCATGCCCTCTTCTTTTGGTCTTTGGTTTGGCGCTTATGGGGAGAGCCTCACTGACGACCTGGAAATGCTGGCGGCCGCTTACCAGGTCGCCAATAAAAATCCACTCGGCAGCGGTGCGGGTTATGGTTCGTCCTTTCCGTTAAACAGGAAAATGACCACAGAACTGCTCGGGTTTTCTTCCCTGCATTATAATTCAGTATATGCCCAGATGAGTCGCGGTAAAACGGAAAAACTGGTTGCCTTCGGAATGGCTTCCATAGCGGCAACCCTGTCCCGGCTCGCGATGGACTGCTGTTTGTACATGAATCAAAATTTTGGATTTATATCATTTCCGGATGAACTGACAACAGGAAGCAGTATCATGCCGCATAAAAAAAACCCGGATGTCTTCGAACTGATAAGGGCAAAATGCAACCGGATCCAGTCCATCCCCAATGAGCTAAACCTGCTTATGGCAAATCTTCCTTCCGGTTATCACCGGGACATGCAGCTCAGCAAGGAGATTTTATTTCCGGCAATAGAAGAGCTGAAGGCCTGCCTACAGATGACTGAACTCATGTTATCCAATATCCGGATCACAAAAAACATCCTGAAAGATGATAAATATAAGCATCTCTTCAGTGTGGAAGCCGTGAATGAACTCGTTAACCAGGGGATACCATTCCGGGAAGCCTATAAAACGGTAGGTAATCAAATCGCCGCCGGCAATTTTTCTTTTGATCTTACCCGCCCGCTGCAGCATACCCATGAAGGAAGTTTGGGTAACCTCTGCAATCCGGAGATCACTGCAGAAATGGACCAGGTACTCTCCAAATTCAAGTAACTGGGGAACTTTCACAAATTGACCGAATTCGGATTTCACTAACTTTATAAAAAAGTTTTATGAAATTCAGGAATATGCTCCGGCTTTTCATGCCCGCCTTACTACTGGTCTCCACGACCACTTTTGCACAAACTACCAAGGAGGAAAAAAAGAAAGCAGAATACGAACAGCTAAAAGCGATCCTGGACGCCAGACAATATACTTTTATTGCGCAAACGGCCACGTCTATGGGCGGCAGATCGCGTCAGCTAACCAGTGAGTACACTGTAAAGATCCATGGGGACAGCCTCGAGGCCGACCTGCCTTACTACGGGCGCGCATATTCGGCAAATCCGGGGGACCTTGACGGAGGTATTCGTTTCCAGTCCACCTCTTTTACCTATACTGTAAAGGATACTAAAAATGGCGGCTGGTTTATTACCATCATTCCGGAAGATAAAAAAAAGGCCAGCAAAATGGACTTGAGCATCAGTCAGGGTGGCTTTGGAACGCTTCAGGTGAGCAGTACAAACCGCCAGATGATCTCGTTCTATGGTAATATAAGGGCCAATTCAACTAAGAGATGATCCTCCTAGCGTTTAACCCTTTCTGGCGTATCCTTGCCGGCAATGATAGACCTGGCGCTTATTGCAATGGCTTTAATAATTTCCGTCATGTTCGTCATGTCGAGGGTTCCAAACTCATCTTCCCGGGTATGATAAAATTTCTCCGAATCCATTTTAGACGTGGAGATCGTATGCGCCGGAACACCCAGTTTGGCCAGTGTGGCATTATCTGACCGGAGAAATAAAAGCTGGTCCGGATAAGGGTCCGGATAAAATTTAAATCGGCTGTTCTTCAGATTTTTTTGCAGAATAAGCCCCATATCCGTTTTGTCATATCCGGTAATATAGGCGGAGTTCTTTCCCCACTTGCTTTCGGTTCCGATCATTTCAATGTTGAACATGGCCATCACCCTTTCCGGATTGAGTTGCCTGGAAAAATAGGCAGATCCGAATTCGCCGATTTCTTCGGCCGTAAACGCTGCAAAAATGAGTGTACGCTGATTGCTGTTCAGCTTGCTGAAATATTTCGCCAGACTGATTACGGCTGTTGTGCCGGATGCATCGTCGTTGGCCCCGTTGTAAATAGAATCTCCCTGCGCATCCGGTTTCCCGATGCCCAGATGATCATAATGGGCAGAAAAAATAACATACTCGTCTTTTAGAGATCTGCCGGGCAGAACGCCTACGAGATTGGTCAATGATTTCTTTATCGTGTCCTGCCTGATGTGGATGCTGAATTGAGCCGGGCTTGAACTGGTTAAGATAAATATCCTGTTTCCGGACTCTCCAAACGAAGGCATGTGAATATGGGCATAGCGCATAAACCGTTTAGAAAAACTGGTATCCACCAGGATCAGGAAATCCTGGCTTTCATCCATGTATTTATAAAAGACTTCCCCGAAATCATCCCCTTTTTTTACAAATATCTTGTGATAGTTACTGTTCTGGGTAACAGCAAGATCAGGCGCTGCGCTAAAAGCAAAAATCCGTTCAGGGTCTAATGATTGACCATCCAGTTTAACCGTGACTTCGGTTAATCTCGTATCGATCATCGTAAAATGCTGTCCGTAATCCTGGCTTCCGGAAAGTGGTTTTAGTCCCGCAGACTTAAATTCCTGGCTGATAAAAGCGGCAGCCTTCTCAATTCCGGGAGTATAAACCTGCCGCCCCTGCATATCATCTGCCGATAAAATCTTTTCGATTCGGGTAACTTCATCCTGGCGGAACAGGTCGCGGGGCGACTGAGCAGCAACTGAACCGCCGAACCATATCAGCGGCAGTAAAAACAGGAATCTTCGGCTCGTTGAGATCAAGTGTTCCGGCACGCTTTCTTCATTTTCAAATTAGCACCCGCCTTCGCTACCCCGTTTGCTAAAGCTACGGCGGCTAAAAAAGCTACGGCGGGCAAAGCATCTTCAAATTTGCTCATTCCCACATTATTCTACAAACTCATCATTTCCTTAAACTTAACGGTTTGCCTCCGGCTCACTTCGATTTTCTCACCTCCTTTCAATTCCAGTAACAAGCCGCCGTTAAAATAAGGTTCTATTTTTTCAATCAGCCGCAGATTCACGATGTGCTTGCGGTTGGCCCTGAAGAAAATCTTTTCATCCAGACGCTCTTCAAGGGCATTGAGCGATTTCAGGATAAGGGGTTTATGCGGACCAAAATAAATTTTGGCATAATTCCCCACACTTTCGAACAAACGGATATCGGCCAGCTTTACAAACCAGCATCTTTCCCCGTCCTTAACGAAAACCTGGTCCGTTTCATGGAGCAGGCTTTTATTTACCGCAATTTCTTCGTCAGAAATCCCTTCCCGGTCACGGTTTTCTTCCAGATGCAGTTTCTGCAGCGCATCGGCCAGTCGCCGGGGTTCCACCGGTTTCAGCAGATAATCCAGCGCATTCACTTCGAATGCTTTTAATGCATAATCATCATAGGCCGTAGTGAAAATCACATCGGGTGCTTTCTCCAGTTCGGCAAGCATATCAAAACCCGTTTTTCCCGGCATCTGGATATCCAGAAACACAAGATCGGGATTGAGGCTGTCTATTTTCTCAATGCCTTCATTGGCGTTGGCGGCTTCGGCAATCACCTCTATTTCAGGGAATTCCAGCAACAACTTTTTTAATTCGTTGCGGGCAAGTCTTTCATCGTCAATAATCACTGCTCTTATCATAATCATTTATTTAGGTCAGTGGAATATGCAATGTTGCTTCTACCGTATTTCCGTTTACTTCGCGAATATCAAAATTGGCCTGATCGCCAAAAAGCAACTGCAGGCGGTTGCGTGTGCTCATCAGTCCAAATCCATCTTCATTCCCCGATCCGTTCAATCTTCCGGTATTGCGGATCACCAGTTCGTGATAATGCTCTTTGAGGCCCGAAATAATGGTGACCGTTCCACCGCTCAGCTGTTTACTGATCCCGTGTTTGATCGCGTTCTCCACCAGGGTTTGCAACATCATGGGAGGAATGGGCTGGCTGAGCGTATCGTCGGCAATATCGTATTGAACGCGCAGGCGGTCCTCAAACCGGATATACTCCAGAGCAAGGTAATCCTTTACGATATTCAGCTCCTTTTCAAAAAGCACCGTCTCCTGTTTTTCCGTTTGCATGCTGCTCCTCAGAATATTGCTCAGCTCGGTAATGGCTGTTCTGGCGCGCACCGGATTTTCATCAATCAGCGCCCGGATGCTGTTAAGGGCATTAAAAATAAAATGCGGATTGATATGCGACTTAATTGTTTTCAGTTCCAGCTCTTTCACCAGGGCCTCCAGTTTCAGCGTATCGAGTTCCTGCTTCCGGCTCTTATCGATGTAATGGTAGAAATAGTAGATCACCGTCCAGGAAATGATATAGAAACCATTTTCCAGGTTGATGAGCAACAGGCGCGTTTTAAATGTTCTTTTTCCGCTGGAAAGACCCATCCATTGAATCATCCCGATCCGGATCAGTGAATACAGCATACAGGTGATCAGGATCCCGATCAAAAACTTCGGTATGGCTTTTTCCACCGGCATCATCAGCCATTGCGCACGATGAATGTACATCCTGAACATGTGGGTGGTTAATATACCGGCAAAAACGGTGACGGAAAGCTGTTCAAAAAAATGGGCATTCATCTGCTGACCAAACAGCACGTTAATCAGTATTTGCAAAAGGGTCAGCAAAAGCCATCCCCCAATCTGGAACCACCAATAGTATTTACTTGATTTTTGCATGAGCCGCAGTTCGAGACAAATCTAGCCGATAAATCCGCTTTTCCCCAGATTTTGGTATTAGTGGGTATTTCAGGGTCTTTGGCGGTCAATCGCCGTTCTGACAGGGGTAGGCTCTTGCACGGAAAGACCCAAATATCGGTTGAAATAGCTATTTTTACACAGTAAACCAAGCAGATGGACCTCGTTCCGGGACCCCTTTTACAGACTATTGATACACCGGCTGATCTTAAAAAATTGAACCGGGATCAGCTCCAGCAACTCACCGACGAGCTTCGCCAGTATATTATTGACGAAGTGAGTTTGCACGGCGGTCATTTTGCAGCCAGTCTCGGTGTTGCCGAGCTCACAGTAGCCCTTCATCACGTTTTTAATGCACCATACGATCAGTTGGTCTGGGACGTGGGTCACCAGGCTTACGGGCACAAGATCCTTACCGGCCGGCGCGACAATTTCCACAGCAACCGGAAATTTAAAGGACTCAGTGGTTTCCCCAACCGGCACGAAAGTATTTATGACAGCTTTGGTGTTGGTCATTCTTCCACCTCCATCAGTGCCGCATTGGGCATGGCCATGGCTGCCAAATACAAGGGCGAAACGGATCGCAAAGTAGTTGCAGTAATCGGAGACGGGGCCATGACCGCCGGGCTGGCTTTTGAAGGTATGAATCACGCGGGCGTAGCAGATACCGACCTGCTGATCATTCTGAACGACAACTGCATGAGTATTGATGCCAATGTAGGTGCACTCAAAGAATACCTGACCGACATTACCACATCCCAAACGTATAATAAGTTTAAAGACGATATCTGGAAAGCCCTTGGAAAACTTCCTGTGGGCGGTCATTTCAGCAGGGAAATTGCGAGTAAGATCGAGCACAGCATTAAAAGTTTCGTGAGTAAGAGCAGTAATCTTTTTGAGGCGCTTAAGCTGCGTTATTTCGGTCCGATCGACGGACACAATCTCAATAAACTCGTAGATACTCTCAACGATCTGAAAAATATCCCGGGTCCCAAACTACTGCACATCATTACCGTTAAAGGAAAAGGATACGCGCAGGCAGAAAGCGATCAAACCAAATGGCATGCACCCGGTTTGTTTGATAAGATCACCGGAGAAATTTACAAGAAGAAATTCGATACCGTTCAGCCCCCAAAATACCAGGATGTATTCGGGCATACAATCATTGAACTGGCAGAAAAGAATTCCAGGATATTCGGGGTTACACCCGCCATGCCCAGCGGAAGCTCGCTTAAATTCATGATGGAAAAAATGCCGGACCGCGCATTCGATGTCGGAATCTGCGAACAGCATGCCGTAACCCTCAGTGCAGGCATGGCCACCCAGGGCATGCGGGTATTCTGCAATATTTATTCAACATTCATGCAGCGGGCCTTTGACCAGGTGGTGCATGACGTGGCCATTCAGGATCTGCCGGTTGTGTTTTGCCTTGACAGGGCCGGATTGGTTGGAGAAGACGGCCCGACGCATCATGGAGCTTACGATATCGCGTACATGCGTTGCATTCCGAATATGATCGTAAGCGCACCCATGAACGAGCCTGAACTGCGCAACCTGATGTACACCGCCCAGCTGGAATCAACTACACATCCTTTTGTTATCCGTTATCCCCGGGGAGAAGGCGTGACACCTGACTGGAAAACTACATTTCGTGAAATTCCCATAGGCAAGGGAAGAAAAATAAAAGACGGCCGGGAGCTGGCCATACTTTCCTTCGGACATCCCGGGAATTTTGTAACTACGGCTATCCGTTCCCTCCGGACAGAAGATATCGATCCTGCCCACTACGATATGCGTTTTGCCAAACCGCTGGATGAAGAAATGCTCCACGAAGTTTTTAAAAAATTCAATAAAATCATCACCGTGGAAGACGGTTGCATTGCCGGCGGATTCGGATCGGCCATCCTCGAATTCATGGCAGCCAATCGCTACCAGGCGGAAGTTGTCATGCTCGGCATTCCGGACAAAGTGGTAGAACACGGATCACCCAAGCAGCTACAGCATGAATGCAGATTTGATGCGGAAGCAATTTATTCGACCGCAAAAACCTTATGCTCGTTGCATATTCAGGGGAAAGCTTAGTCTAAAATACCGCAATTTACATTCCCGCATTCAGCATCTCCCCCTCAGGGTTATACTCCAAAATAAAATTATTCCTTCCTTCCCCGATGAGGATATTCATATATCCCTGCTGAATAAGCTCCAGGATGGAAAGAAACAGGAAAATAGCCTGTATCCGGTCGTTGCAGTCGCTGATGATCCTTTCAAAGGGTACCGAGACTTCCCTTTTGAGCAGGTCAATCATGCTGGACCGGCTTTCTTCCATTGTATAGTTGTATTGAACCACGGTATGACTGGGCCGGTTATTCCGGTCCTGCATCCGCTGCATGACTTTTTCAAACGTCTTCATCAGCTTAAAAAGACTGATGGACTGTATCTCTGTCCCTTCTCCGGATTCTTCCCCGATCTGTAGCAGTTCCTTGTAGAGATTTCCTCTCTTTATCATCTGCATCCTCAATTCTTCCAGTTCCGCCATCTGCGCAGATGCTTCTTTGAATCTTTTATATTCCAGCACCTTATTCACCAGTTCCTGGCGCGGATCTATCTCATTGCCCTGTTCATCCAGCTCCTTTCGTGGCAACAGCATTCTCGCCTTGATCCGCATCAGGGTGGAAACGAAAAGAATAAACTCACTGCTCAGTTCAATATTCAGGGTTTCCTGTGAGTGAATAAAATCCAGGAAATCCCTGATCAGTTGGTGGATGGGAATATTATAAATGTCCAGCTCGTCCCTTTCTATAAAAAAAAGCAGCAGATCAAACGGGCCTTCAAACTGCGATAACTTAATCTGATAGGATGCGGCATTCTGCATGTCTATACTTTAGTTACAAGGATACATAAAAAAGAGGTTCCGGAGGAGGGAGGTTGTGAACATTTATTTCACCCTGAAAGGGTTGACGGTTGACGGTTGACCGACTTTTATTGCGAATCCGCACCTGAAGTCCGTCAACCGTCAACCGTCAACCGTCAACCAAACCCTCCGGGATAATAAAAAATTAAAGCTTAAGCGCTATTCCGATCCCCAGCAATTCCTGAAGCTGCATTGCAGCGCCTCCGGTGGTTCCATCGGATTTTACCTGTTTTGCATCGTTGTCATAGATCAGGTTCAGGGCAAAAGACATCGAGAAAATACTGGTGATTTTTACCAGGATCAGATTGGTCATGCTGATGTCCACATCCTGGGGTTTATGGCCGTAATTGGAAAAGAGATCAAGTCTTCCTGTGTAAACGGCAGCCGTTCCCAGTTTTTTCATATAAGAGATCGTAGCGTAAGCACCTACTTCAATCTTTGAGTTCTTCCCCGAATCCACGCCAAAGGCACCCACGCTGGCCAATGAATCATTGCGCACAATGATCCACCTGGCTGTAGCCGGAGATACAAATACCGAAAAATGATCGTTGGGCATATAGTTCACACCGGGAGAGAGGAGAACATACCCGGGTGAAAAGAAATCGGAGGTAAGCACCCTGTTCTTACCATCCGGATAGGCATACCCGGGAGCGAACTGGGATTTCACATTCAGCAGACCGCTGATGTACCAGCTTTTGGCAACCTCGTATCCGTACTTGGAAAGAAAGTCGATGCGGTCATCTGATTTCCGCGAGCCCAGGCTGGTGGTTTTTACAAAACCGTAGGCAAGGTCGAGGGTATTATCCCAGGAATTTTTATTTTTCTTATAAAACGCAAATCCATGAAATAATGCACTTAAAGCAGTTGAGTTCTTTTCCCCACCGGCCGCCCAGTTACTTTGTGAGGCCTGATTTAAATTAAAATTCAGCAATGCACCCTTCTTCCACATTTTCGGAATGGTATCATTGGGATCTTTTGTGATTGCCCTGGATGCGTCATTTTTTAAATCCTGAACCGTTTTATCCTGGGAAAAGCTGACATACACACATAGCATAGCCACCAGACTGATTAAAATCTTTTTCATCTTTTTTAAAAATTAGTCAATAATAGAGTTTAAAGCCTATTTTCTCCGGTTGGGGTTTTGATTCCGAATGACAAGCAATCCAAATGACAGGGGTAAAGGCATCTATTTTTTCAGTTCATCCCTGATTTCCATGAGCAGAACATCGGTACTGGAAGGGCCGGTAGCTGCTGGTACTTTTTTCTTTTCAATGCTTTTCATGGCTTTAACTATGAGGAATAAAATAAAGGCAATAATCGCAAACTTGATGACGGCCGACAGGAATTTGCCATACTTGACTGCCCCCCACGAGAGCTGATCCAAATTCTGGGCATTGGCCGCCTTAAGAGCCGGAGTTAATAACAAGGGTGTAATTACATCATCTACCAGAGAAGAGACAATGGTACCGAAAGCAGCACCAATGATCACGGCAACCGCAAGGTCAACCACGTTCCCTCTTAAAGCAAAGTCGCGGAATTCTTTTAGCGTACCCATAACTGTTGTTTTTGGTTAATTAATGTAGATCGCCAAAGATAGGAAATACATTAAAAAAAATGAACATTTTAGCTAGTTACCAGTAAGTTAAACAGACATTATCTCCTTTTCTTTGGCAGCGAGATGTTTCTCTACGAGACTGATATGGCGGTCGGTCAGATCCTGCATTTGCTTTTCAGCGTCTTTGGTCAGGTCTTCACTCAATCCGTCTTTCTGTAATTTCTTAACCTGCTCGATGGCTTCCCGGCGTATACTCCGGATAGCGACGCGGGTCTGTTCGCCTTCACCAAATGCACGTTTTACAAATTCCTTTCTTCTTTCTTCCGTAAGGGGAGGCATAAACAGCCGTATAGTATTGCCATCGTTCTGCGGGTTTACACCCAGGTTAGCATTGATGATGGCCCTTTCAATGGGCTGCAACATATTTTTTTCCCAGGGCTGAATGGTTAAGGTTCTGGCATCCATTGCGGATACATTGGCTACCTGGTTCAATGCAGTAGGAGCGCCGTAATAATCAACGAAGAGCCCATCAAGCATCTGGGGATTTGCTTTTCCGGCCCGGATCCTCACCAATTCATTTTCAAGGTGATTGATTGCTTTGATCATGGAATCCTGCGCATATTCCACAATGAGCGTTAATTCATCAGACATAAACGATAATTCTTAAAGGGATTGTTGGTCGACCGGTGCTTAAAAATCCGAATACTAATTTTTTTGTTCCAGCATACTATCGCGGATAAAGGTAACCAATTTCGATTCTTTTATCTTTTCATTTTTATCCTCCGGGTTGGTTGCCCAGGCAAAGGCACTACGGGTTCTGGAATAGTAAGCAAGGGCGATAAAAGTAAAGAACAGGGCAATTACAGAAAGGATTAAAATGGTAGTACCCAGGGAACGGGCCAGATAAACAAATACAACCATGCTCACGTTCAGCGAAACCAGGAGTAAGGTGATGGTACGATGGGAAAGGCCACGGTCGAGCAAAAGATGATGAATATGATTTCTGTCCGGACTGAATGGCGAGCGCCGTTTAAAAATTCGTATGGCAAAAACGCGCAGCGTATCAAGCAGCGGAATCATAAGAATGGTGAACCCGATGGCCGGGGACGCATCCATAGGTACGCTGAATTCGGGACCATTTCCCGGGTCGATAAACTTCAGCGCCAGAATCGAATTGATTACGCCAATCAGTAAGGATCCTGTGTCGCCCATAAAGATCTTAGCCGGTTGAAAATTAAAGATCAGGAAGGCCAGCAGGCTTCCGCATAAAGAAAATGCCAGTATGTAATAAGGAGCCATGCCCTTACTGAGAAAGTAAATTCCAAAAAGCGCGGAAGACATCAGTCCCAGCGTACCGGCCAGCCCGTCCACTCCGTCAATCAGGTTGAAAGAGTTAATGATAACGATCACTGCAAAATAAGAGATCAGCAAACTAAACATCTCGGGCAGTTCATGGATGCCGAAAAATCCATGCATGCTCCGGATCTGAATCCTTCCATAATATATAATCAGAAAAGCAGCTAGCACCTGCCCGATAAATTTCTTGATCGGGGAAAGAACAAGAATATCATCTTTCAGGCCCAAAAAGAAAATGACCAGGCCGGCTGCGATAAAATACTGGAATTCTGAAGCATATTTAAAATTGATGGTCAGCAGACAGCCAAAAACAAACCCTGCAAAAATGCCGATTCCACCGAGCGGAGTGATGGCAACCAGATGAATTTTCCGGGCATCCGGAACATCAAACAGCTTCTTCATTTCCGCTACGTTAATAATTACCGGAATGGCCAAAAAAGTGATTGTAAAGGAAATTGCCAGGGAAAGTAAAACATCAAACATGTACCTCGGTTTACATTAAAATAATTACTTGCAGTGCCTCAATCAGACCCTTCCCCATATGGCTAGTTTAGGTTAGTTCATTGATAATCAGGAAAATGAGACTAGCAAAGATAATGTCACTGAGCGTATGAGCAGGCAAGTTAGAACAAAAGTTCAATATGTTCCGGAACAACGATAAATAAATTCCATTAGCTTTGCCGGCTTCATTGAAACCTAATTTATATGGCTGATTTAAAAGCAATTGCCTCACAAGTTCGCAGGGATATTGTAAGAATGGTCCATGGCGCTTCCAGTGGTCATCCCGGAGGTTCCCTCGGCTGTGCCGATTTCTTCACAGCCCTCTATTTCAAGGTGATGAAGCATGACCCCACCTTCTCCATGGATGGCAAAAACGAAGACTTGTTTTTTCTCAGCAATGGTCATATCTCTCCCGTTTTTTACTCCGCGCTTGCCCGTTCAGGCTATTTCAATATAAAAGAACTTGCCAGTTTCCGGAAGCTGAACTCCAGGTTGCAGGGGCATCCTGCTACTCATGAGCACCTGCCCGGTATCCGCATCGCCAGCGGTTCCCTGGGTCAGGGCATGAGCGCCGCCATCGGAGCAGCGCTTACTAAAAAACTCAATAAGGATTCAAATATTGTATTCTCACTTCATGGAGACGGAGAGCTGGATGAAGGCCAGATATGGGAGGCACTTCTTTTCGCGGCACATCATAAAGTGGATAACCTGATCTCCACCGTGGACTGGAATCATCAGCAGATTGATGGTACCACAGACAAAGTGATGAACCTCGGGAACATACGCCAGAAATTTGATGCTTTCGGCTGGAAAACGCTGGAAACGAACGGAAATGACATGGATGCCGTGATCGCCACCCTGGATGAAGCAAAATCACTCACCGGCAGGGGACAACCCATTGCCATCCTGATGCATACCATCATGGGGAAGGGTGTTGATTTTATGGAAAATGATCACAGCTGGCATGGCGTTGCCCCAAATGATGAACAACTTCAGCGGGCGCTTTCGCAGCTGCCGGAAACGCTGGGGGATTATTGAAGGTTTTGCCACTCCGAATTTCTTGTTGACGGTTGACAGTTGACCGACTTTTATTGCGGATTCGCACCTGAACCCGGTCATCCGTTAGCTGTCATCCCTAAAATCAGGTTTTCAACTCAAAAGCCTGCATCGCGGCTTTCCGCGAAGGCAGCCAGGACGCCAGGAGTGCCACAATTAAAATCGTTCCGCCTACCAGCAAGAGATCCCCCGGTATAATTTTAACCGGATAATAATCGATCAGGAAATTCCCCTGCAGCGGAACCAGTTTAAACTTTACCTGTAACCAGCAGGCAATCAGAGCAAGCAAAATTCCGCCTGCGCCGCCCAATATCGCCAGTAGCAATCCTTCATTTAAAAATATGCGTTGTATGTAAAGATCATTTGCCCCCATGGCTTTCAATACCTGGATGTCCTTTTTCTTTTCCAGTACCAGCATCGTCAGCGCGCCTACCATATTAAATGCAGCAACAATCAGGATGAGCGTAAGCACGGCATAGATTACCCATTTTTCCATTCGCATCACGCTAAACAGCGTTTGATTCTGCTCATACCGCGTTTGCACTTTGTAACCGGGTCCCAATAAAGCCTGAGCCTGTTTTTTTATTTCGTTTGCTTTGGATGCGATCCCACACTGGATCTCAACAGCACTGTATTGATTGGAATCCAGTCCCAGCATGCCCTGCATGAAATGCAGGTTGGTAAGCACATATTTATTATCAAAGTCCTGTTGTATCTTAAACGAGCCGGAGGAAATCATTTCCTCCGCATGAACCGAAGAATTCAGGTCTGCGGGGTTTATGCCCGGTCCGCTCCGGAAAACATAGGCGAGTACGGGTAAGATACTCCTGTCTGATTCCAGATTCAGCATGCTTGCTACTCCGGAACCAAAAACAGCCGCGGGATGGACCGCATCACCCAATTCAAAACTGCCTTTCGAAATATTCTGCGATATGCCGCTGATATTGCGGTAATTGCTGTCCACCCCTTTCAGAACCACGATCTGCTGATTCCCGTTGTATTGCAGGAGTGCCTTGTCTTCTATCGTTAATGAATAAGCGCTGATCCCCTTCAGTAGCTTCAGTTGATACAGCTTATCGTTTGAAACAGAAATAAACTTTCCGTTTACAGCACTGATCCTGATGTCGGTGTAAAAAGCAGAATAGAGAGACTGCACCAGCTGTTCCAATCCGTTGAAAACGCTTAATACCACAATCAGCGAAGCCGTTCCCAGCGTGATGGCACTGATACTTACCCAAGAGATAATATTGACGGCATTCGTGGATTTCTTCGCCTTAAAATAACGCCAGGTGAACAGGAAATTCAAAATGGTTTTTTTGTATTAGGGTTGTCCGCTCTCCGGCGATTTGTTTGCATTGATCTCGCGGAATAGTGCGTCCATCTTATCCACGTAATCCAGCGAATCATCAATATAAAAGGTTAGTTGCGGCATGCTGCGTAATTGGTTTCTGATGGAGCTGACCAGATCCCGTTTGATCTCCCATGCCCGGTCTGCAATCAGCTTCAACGCCTCGGAAGCATCCTTTACCTGGTAAAAGCTCAAATACACCCTAGCCTCATAGAGATCGGGCGTAATCTTTACTGAGGAAATGGAAACCATTCCGCCCTGAACCATATTGAGGCCGAGTTTCTGAAAAATCCGGTTCAATTCTTCGAGTAATAAGGCGCTCACCTGTTTCTGCCGCTTACCTTCTTTCATATCATTGGGTATTTCAGTGTAAATTTACGGGTTTAGCCAGCATCCGGGAGAAAAGACCCCGGCAATAATCAGCAAAGCGGTTTCGCCGAGGTTGCTAAAAGACAGTATACCCGGAATTAAAAGACAATAATTAACGGATGAAAAGATTTGCGACGATTCTCAGTTACCTGCGTGATCAGACGAAATATATAGCACTTTACTTTATACTCAACCTGTTGTCTGTCATCTTTTCTCTGTTCTCGCTGACCATGCTTGTTCCTTTCATGCAACTCCTGTTTGGAAAGGAAAAAGTCATCATGCAGAAACCGGAGGTAAGTTTTTCCGCCGAAAGTGTTCTGAATTACATCAAATACGTACTCAGTATCCTGATCCGCGATCATGGGCCGGCTTATGCACTGGGCGCCATCTGCATGATCATCATCGTCTCCATTCTCTTTAAAAACCTTTTTCTTTATTTGTCGTACCGGGTTTTGGGCCCCCTTCGCAACCGCGTACTCACCAGGATAAGGGCAGATCTCTATACCAAAGTGCTGGAACTCCCGCTCGGATTCTTTACCGAACAACGCAAAGGCGACCTGATCAGCAGGATGAGCAATGATGTAAATGAAATTGAATGGAGCGTGATCAGCACACTCGAAGGACTTTTCCGGGAACCGGTAACCATTCTCATGTACCTGCTCACGCTGATTTTCCTGAGCCCACCCTTGTCCCTGTTCCTGCTGGTTTTGTTACCCCTTACCGGCTTTATCATCGGCCGGGTGAGTCGTTCCCTGAGAAAGCAATCGAATATTTCGCAGGACCAGCTCGGCATTTTGATGTCCATCCTGGATGAAACACTGGGCGGTCTGCGAGTGATCAAAGCTTTTAACGCAGAAAAATTCTTGCAATCCAAATTCTTTTCAGTCAATAATTACCTGAATCATGTTCGGAATAAGATGATTTTCCGGCGGGACCTGGCTTCTCCGCTGTCAGAATTATTGGGCGTGATCGTATTGTGCTGTATCCTTTTTTTTGGTGGCCAGATGATTCTTTCCCACCGGTTCGCCTTGCAGGCAGAAGGATTCATAACCTATATCGCCATTTTCACCCAGATCATTAATCCGGCAAAGACCCTCTCCACCTCTTTTTATAATGCTCAGCGCGGAACGGCGGCTATTAAGAGGATAGACGAAATCCTCCATGCTGATATAATGATTACTGAATCCAAAAATCCAAAACCTTTTACAAGCTTTCAACACGCCATCGAATTCAAAAATGTATCCTTTGCCTACGATGGCAAAGAGGTGTTACATGATATCAATCTGGTCATCAACAAGGGAAAAACCATAGCCCTGGTCGGCTCTTCAGGTGCAGGAAAATCCACACTGGCCGATCTCATTCCGAGATTTCACGATGTGATTTCAGGAGAATTGCTGCTGGACGGCACCAACATCAGAGGGTATTCACTATATGCCCTCCGGGGCCAGATGAGTATTGTTACCCAAGAGCCTATTTTATTTAATGATACCATTGCCGCCAATATTGCATTGGGCACTCCGGATGCCTCTCTCGCAGATATTGAACACGCAGCCATGGTGGCCAATGCACACGCTTTTATTTCCCAGAAGGAAAATGGATATCAGGCAAATATCGGAGACCGCGGATCCAAACTGAGCGGCGGAGAGAGACAACGGATAACCATCGCCCGTGCCGTATTAAAAAATCCTCCCATATTGATTCTGGATGAAGCCACGTCTTCCCTGGACACCGAAAGTGAAAGACTGGTTCAGGATGCCATAAATAATATGATGCAAAACAGAACCTGTATCGTGATTGCACACCGGCTAAGCACTATACGGCATGCTGATGAAATTATCGTTCTTCAGCACGGGCGCATCGTGGAAAGGGGAACCCACGACCAACTGGTGAATCTGCATGGATTTTATAAAAAACTGGTAGATATGCAGGAGATCCGGTGAGGAATTGTCCATTGTCCATTCTCCATTGTCCATTTTCTAATATTTCCGGATCAGAAAAACGCCCATAATCAACAGGATAGCACCGGTAATTTTTCCTGCGGAAATTTCTTTTACGGCAAGTCCCATCCAGCCGAACTGATCAAACACGATGGCTGCCAGCATTTGTCCTGCAATCACCAGACTGAAGGCGAGGGTCACACCCAGTTTAGGCAACAGGATCACAATGCCTGCAACGAAGAAAGTGCCAAGCAATCCGCCCGTCCATATCCACCAGCGGGAATTGCCCGACACATAACGGAAATTAAACTGGCCGGCAATAACGAGGTAAATCATGAGGGCGATAGTTCCTACGGCAAAAGAAACGAAGGCCGCCATCACGGGATTGTTATCTGCCGTTTTTGCCAGGCGTGCATTGATTGCTGCCTGTATGGGAAGAATTGCCCCCAGGGCCAACGCCATCGAAATAAAAAGAAGGCGGGATTGCATATTAGCAGATGAACAAGCCTATTTGTTCATGGTTTGTTTAGCCTCGATGCTTAGTGTTGCGTGGGGAACTGCTTTCAACCTTGCCTTATCAATCAATTTCCCTGTAACCCTGCAAATGCCATAGGTTTTATTTTCGATCCGCATCATGGCTTTTTCGAGATGATCAATGAAAGTGATCTGGCGGCTGGCCATCTGGCTCAACTGCTCACGCTCCATACTCATGCTTCCATCTTCCATAGTCATATAACGGTTATCCGTTTCATCTCCTCCCATTTCATCGCGGCGGGTGATCAATCCCTGAAGATAGGCAAGCTCTTTTTTTGCCGCATCCAGTTTCTTGGTAATCAACTCTCTGAATTCTGCTAACTCTGCATCACTATATCTCATGGTGGGTCCGGTTTGTTCCTGCTGCTGTACGTCCAGCACTGATTTTGTAAATTCAGGTTCGTATTTACGAACCGTCTTCGTTTTCATTTCTGGAATAACCACCTTTCCTGTTCTGACAGGCAAAGGAGCTGATTTCTTCGGTTCCGGTTTAGCCGTTACCGGGGATGTATTCTTGACTTCTTGTTTAAATACGGGTTTTTTCAGCTCGGCCTTTCCCGCCGGAGCTTTTACTATGGGCTGCTGAACCACTGGCTTCACTGCAATATGGACAGGCTGTGCCGCCGGCTTTGCCACGGTATGCGGAACGTGAGCAACAGGTTTTTTAGCTGCTGCCTGTATTGGTGATTTTTTAACTGAATTCACAGCGGGTTTAGACGCTGATTTTACGGGTACTGACTTAGCTGCTACGGGTTTCTTTGACACGGGTACGTTTTTTTTGTGAATTTCCTTTTTGACAGGCTTTGCATGCACCGGCTTTTTAGCAGTTACAGGCTTCTTTACAGCCGGCCTTGCCGCTTTTTTGGGAAGCGCTTTTTTCACGGATTTTACAGGTTTTTTCTTGATTGCCATATGATTAGGCTTTTTTAGTAACGAACACTGTTAATGGGATACCATTCACTTCAATTAAAGTGCCACTGGAAATTTCAGTCACCATCTCCAAACGATCTGCCAAAATTTCCGCGCAAATATAATAATTAAATTGTCTTATCGTCTCCTGCAATGTTTCAGCCCCGCCAATTTGTACGTTGATTCTGTCCGTGAGGTCAAAGCCGCTGTCTTTTCTGATCTTTTGAATCCGGTTTACCAGCTCCCTGGCATTCCCCTCTTTCTCCAGTTCCGGAGTTACCGTAATGTCCAAAGCCACAGTCAGGGGGCCCTTGGAAGCTACCATCCAGCCGGGAACATCCTCACTGGTGATCTCTACTTCATTTAAGGCGATCCAGATCGTTTTCCCATCCACAACAACTCCTGATCCGCCTTCCTTTTCCATCCTGCTGATGTCCTGCTGACTGAAAGCGCCCAGGGCGATGCTGACGGCTTTCATCCCGGCACCCAGCTTTTTACCCAGGATCACAAAGTTGGGTTTTATCTTTTTCCTTATAAACCCTTCTGTATCATCTAAATAGGACAATTCCTTCAAGTTGACCTCCGATTTGATCAGTTCCTCTACCTTTTTCAGTTGTTCCGCCATCCGGGGATCAAGCACCGGAATCAAAACCTTCTGCAGGGGCTGGCGCACTCTTATATTTATTTTTTTCCGGAGAGATAAAATCAAGGAAGAGGCATCCTGCGCCATTTGCATCCTGTCTTCCAGCTGTTCATCAACAGCCCCGGCATTCAACGCTGGAAAATCCGTGTGATGAACCGATTGTGCATCGCTTCTGCCTGTAACCTGATTCAGGTTCAGGAAAAGCCAGTCCGCAAAAAATGGCGAAACCGGGGCAATCAGTTTACTTAAGGTTTCCAGGCATTCATACAGAGTTTGATAGGCGCATTGTTTATCATCGCCGTAATCTCCTTTCCAAAAACGCCGGCGGCTGAGCCTGACATACCAGTTGCTCAGTTGCTGATCCACGAAATCTTCAATCAGTCTTCCGGCAACCGTCGGTTCATACTCATCGAAACTGGTCGTAACCTTTTTCACCAGGCTATTCAGAGAAGAGAGGATCCATTTATCAATCTCAGGCCTTCTTTCCAGCGGAATATACGCTTCTTTAAAATTAAACCCATCCACATTGGCGTAGAGTGCAAAAAACTGATACGTATTATAAAGCGTACCAAAGAATTTTCGCTGCACTTCCCGGATGCCTTCCGGGTCGAACTTCATGCTATCCCAGGGCGATGCATTGGTGATCAGGTACCAGCGGGTAGCATCGGCCCCGAACTGTTCAATCGTTTTAAACGGATCCACCACATTTCCGATGCGCTTACTCATCTTATTCCCGTTTTTATCCAAAACCAGCCCGTTGGATACAACTGTCTTATAAGCCACACTATCGAACAGCATCACGGCAAGTGCATGCAGGGTATAAAACCATCCCCGCGTCTGATCTACGCCTTCCGCGATAAAATCTGCGGGAAAACTTTTTTTAAACTTCTCCTTATTTTCAAACGGAAAATGCCATTGAGCGTAGGGCATTGCGCCTGAGTCAAACCATACGTCGACCAGATCCGGCACACGCGTCATGGGTTTTCCGCTCTTGCTCAACAATATGATTTCATCCACAAAAGGTTTGTGAAGATCCAGCGAAGCGGCGTCCACCCTGGCGTTGATGTTTCCGCCCAACTCAGTTTTCGCCTTTAATGCCTCCGATAATAGCTCATTTACAGAACCGATACATTTTTCTTCGGTTCCGTCTTCGGTTCTCCAGACGGGCAAAGGCGTTCCCCAGAACCGGCTCCGGCTCAGGTTCCAGTCTACCATATTTTCCAGCCAATTTCCGAACCGGCCTTCACCGGTGGAAGCAGGTTTCCACTGAATGGTTTTATTTAATTCAACCATGCGATCCTTGCAAGCCGTGGTTCTTATGAACCAGGCATCCAGCGGATAATATAAAATAGGCTTGTCCGTTCGCCAGCAATGCGGATAAGTATGCTCGTATTTTTCTATTTTAAATGCGCGGTTTTCTTTCTTCAGTTTTACACAGATGTCCACGTTCACATCCACGTATTGCGCATCATCCAGGTAGTTTTTTACATAGCGGCCGCTGAACTCACCAACAGCATCCACGAATTTCCCTTTCTTATCCACGAGGACGAGGATGCCCAGATTATTTTTCCGGCCAGCCTTATAATCATCCGCACCAAATGCCGGTGCGGTATGCACGATCCCGGTACCATCTTCTGTGGTTACAAAATCCCCCGTCACCACCCGGAACGGATCGGCACCCGGCGTGATCTGCCGGATGTTGGCCAGGCTTCCCGCTTCTGTGGGAATTAATTGTTCATACCTGCACTGAGCGATATCTGCCCCCTGGAAAGAAAGCAATGTTTTCCAGGGAAGTGATTTGGAAGAAGGTCCATAGGCGGCAAAATCGCCATGCTCGTCCTCCGCCTTGAAATATTTTCCGACCAGGGACCGGGCAAGCACCACATTCACTGGCAAATGGGTATATGGATTAAAAGTCCGCAGCAACACATAGTCTATCTGGGCACCAACGGTCAGCCCGAGGTTGGAAGGAAGGGTCCAGGGTGTCGTGGTCCAGGCTAAAAAAAATATCTCGGCAGCCGGTTGATCTGCGCCCTTAAATAGAAATGCAGACCGTTCATCCCGGACGGCCTTAAACATGGCCACACAACTCGTATCCTTCACTTCCTTATAGGTGCCCGGCTGATTGAGTTCGTGGGAGCTCAGCCCCGTTCCTGCGGCAGGTGAATAGGGCTGGATGCTTATACTTTCAAATAGTAAGTCTTTATTGTACAATTCCTTAAGCAACCACCACAAGGTCTCGATGTAATCGTTTTTAAAGCTGATATAGGGGTGATCAAGGTCTACCCAATAACCCATTTTCCGGGTCAGATCATCCCATTTATCTTTATACCGGAGTACCGCTTCCCGGCATTGGCGGTTATATTCTTCTACGGAAATCTTTTTACCGATATCCTCTTTGGTGATACCCAGCTCTTTTTCAACCCCAAGCTCTACTGGCAGCCCGTGGGTGTCCCACCCCCCCTTTCGCCAAACCTGAAATCCCCGCATCGTTTTATACCGGCAGACCAGGTCTTTCAGGGTTCGGCTGATCACGTGATGAATGCCGGGCATACCGTTGGCGCTGGGTGGCCCTTCATAAAAAACAAAAGAAGTTTTTCCCTCTCTCAAATCAATGCTTTTCTGGAACGCATCAGAGGCGGACCAGTGTTGCAGCACATCATGACCGATTGCCGGAAGATTCAAGTGTTGATATTCCCTGTATTGACCGGCCATATCAAGATGTTAATAATGAATAGGTTATGAAAAAATAGTTTGAAACCACCAGAGAACCTGGTATAAAAATGGCTGCAAAGCTAGCACATTTGAGGGTTTTTTACGCAATAAAGCACGTGGTTATTCTATCGTTTGTTTCGAAAGTCTCACGTAATCTTTCTCTGGAAACGAGCAGCATCATGCTTTTCAGCCCAATCAATTATCCACATAGGCTCCATTTGGCATAATTTATGTTTCAAAAACCGGACGCCAATGCCTGTTAAAAAATTAAAGATTGCATCTATAATGATATTCTCGTTCATGAAAACTTTTTTTTCTACGGTTTAGGGTTTAGGGGTTAAAAAGGGGGGTATTCCTACTCCCCTTCCTTTTTTCTCTTTACTTCTGGCCCGTTGTAATCCGTTCTCCCCGTTTTTAATTCCTTTATAGCCTTTGCAAAAACCTGCAGTTAGTCTCGTAAGTTATTGCCCAATTTCCTGAATGACCATTCGAAATCAGTTTCCGAAAGACCACCTTTTTGCCCCTTCATAAAAAAAGACTTCTCGTTTGGGAGGTCTTTTTTTGGTTAATATGGTATGTGGTTGATAGTTGATGGAATTTAATCGCCAATTCGCCCTTCAGATTCTTCAACCCTTTTTATTTCGCAACTTCCTATACACCCGGATAGCCAGCATAAGCATTGTAGCAAGCGAAAGGATTCCCACAACACCGGCAATCCAGCTCAGGGCCTGCTTAACACTCGCCAGAAAAACAATCGCGAACAGAAAGACAGTAGCCAGTTCATTCCAGATGCGTAGTTTTTGAGAATTGAAACGGAATATACCCCGCATCTGTTCCCGGTACAGCTGATGAAGAGAAAAATGATAGAGATAAAGCAAAATAACAAATATCAGTTTTACCCCCAGCCACGCAGGTGTAGTTCCCAGCATATACCATATCCAGGGCCCGAAAATCAGGGTGAGCAAAGCAGAAGGCCAGGTGATTCCAAGCCATAAACGCCTGATCATGACGCGGAACTGTGGTTGCAGAATTTCCCGCTCCGCCGCCGGTTTCTCAGACGCTTCCGTGTTATAAATGAAAAGGCGCACGATGTAAAACATCCCGCTAAACCAGGTGACAATAAAAATAATATGCAGCGCCTTAATATATAAATACATTCCGACCGGATTTATATTCCTCAAAATCAGTCGACCGCCAATTCCTCCTTTAGAAGATCCACACAAAGTCCATCAACCCACCTTCTCTATCTCCGTCGCTAAAACTTCGGCGAACGAAGAAAGCTACGGAGGGCAAAGCCGTCAACCATCAACCGCCAACCGTCAACCCTTCACCCACCCTGCCAGCGCTTTCACCCAAAGCGGATTCGTATTTAAACAGGGAATCATTTCAAAATCGGTTCCTCCGGAATTCAGAAAACTCTTTTTACCCCGGATGGCAATTTCTTCCAGGGTTTCCAGGCAGTCGCTTACGAAGGCGGGACAAATAACCAGCAATTTCTTAATTCCCTCCTTCGGCATTTCCATAAAACGATAATCGGTATAGGGCTTCAGCCATTCTTCCCTCCCCAGACGCGACTGAAAAGAATAACTGAATTTGTCTTCCGGAAGATCCAGTTTTGCGGCAACAAGATTCATGGTGGTCAGGCCCTGATGACGGTAACAGGTAGCATGTGCGGGTGATGCAACCGAGCAGCAATCCGCCGACCTGAGGCAATGCTGATGGGTTGGATCTGTTTTTTCAAGATGTCTTTCCGGAATGCCATGAAAACTGAACAACAGATGATCAAAATCCCGTTGCAGCCAGGGTCGTATATGCTCCGTTAAGGCGTGAATATATTCCGGCCGGTCAAAAACCGGCGGCAGGAAATTCAGCCTGAATTTGTATTTTTTCCGGCGATGGACTTCTTTTGCATGTTCCACAGCAGTTTCGTAAGAAGACATGGCATAATGCGGATACAAGGGCACCGCCGTTACTTCTTCCAGATCCGGCATTTTTTGCAGGAGCTCCTGATAGGCAGACTCCATGGTTGGATTTCCATAACGCATGGAAATGGATACCGGATAAGGTACAAGTTCCTGTAAACGGGCTGCCAGTTCATCAGTTAAGTAGATTAGGGGAGAACCCTCAGCAGTCCAGATGGTCCGGTAAGCTTCTGCCGACTTCGGAGCACGGCGCGGAACTATGATCCCCTGAACCAATATTTTACGAAACAACCAGGAATAGTCGATCACCCGCTTGTCGAACAGGAATTCATTCAGATATTTTTTTACATCTTTTACCGATACGGAATCCGGAGAACCCAGGTTCATTAAGATGATACCCTTTCTGGAAATGGCCATCTGCAAATGTAATTACAGAAAACAAGAGATATTCAATCCCCTTCAAACGGAAATAAATGTCCATTTTACAAATGACAGTATTATGACATTAAAATGCTGAGTTAAGGAAAGCGCAAAGTAGTTTTGCGTATCTATTTATCATAACCCCGACGAGCAGGAGCCATGAGCAGGAATCCGGTAACTGAACTTTCCAAATTTTTTGTGGTTGGTATCAACTACAAAAAGACTGATACCAAGGTCAGAGGTTCATTTGCCATTGGATCCCAGCAGTACGAACGAATACTTCAAAACGCATCTCTTTACGGAGTCCAGGATCTGTTCGTTTTATCTACCTGCAACCGTTCAGAGATTTACGGAATTGCAGAGAATGCCCAGCAGCTGGTGCGGCTTTTTTGTTCCCAGACAGAAGGAACCTCGGATGTGTTCAATGCCTTGGCGTATTGCAAACAGGGGTTAAAAGCCATCCATCATCTTTTTGATGTCGCAGCCGGGTTGGATTCTCAGATTCTGGGGGACTATGAAATTGTTGGTCAGATCCGCCAGGCCATGAAATTCGCAAAAGAAAGAGAGTTCATCCATATTTTTCTGGAAAGGACCCTGAACCAGGTTTTGCAATCTTCCAAAGAGATAAAAAATCAAACAACCCTGAGTGACGGTACGGTTTCCGTTGCTTTTGCTGCTGTACATTATATCCGGGAAAACATACAGGAGATCAAGAACAAACAGATTCTCCTGCTCGGCACAGGTAAAATCGGCAGCAATGCCTGTAAAAATATGGTGGATTATCTGGGTACCACCAACATCACGCTGATTAACAGGACAAACGAGAAAGCAGAAAACCTGGCTTCCCTGTTGCATTTACGGCATGCCTCCATGGATCACCTGACGGAAGAGATTGGTAAGGCAGACATTATTCTGGTGGCTACGAATGCAACGGATCCGGTCATTACGGTTGACCAGCTGGCCCCATTCAAAGAAAATAAACTCCTTATTGATCTGTCCATTCCCTGCAATGTAGATAAAGCGGTTGCTGAACTCCCCTTCATTACGCTGATCGACGTGGATAGTCTTTCGCGGATGAAAGATGAGACCCTTCAGAAACGCGCAGCTGAAATTCCTAAAGCGCAGGTGATTATTGCCGGCCACATGCGGGAATTGCTGGATTGGCACGAAATGCGCAAGCACGTTCCGGTTTTAAGAGAAGTGAAAATAAAACTTCAGGAAATTTACTGTTCTCCGCTGTTTGGACAATCTTCCATTACGCGGACCCCGGCCAGCGCAGCAGACCAAAAAATACAGCGTGTATTGAACGGCATGGCTTCAAAGATGCGCCACGAAAATCAGCGGGGTTGCCAGTATATTCAGGCAATCAACGAGTTTATCGCTGCAGGATAAACCAGTCTATCATGTCAATAACATACCGGATCGGCACCAGGGATAGTCAGCTCGCTTTGTGGCAGGCAACGCGGATTCAGCATCTGCTAAAGAAATCCGGCATAAACACTGTACTCGTGCCTGTAAAGAGCGAGGGCGATCTCGATCTGACCACGCCTTTATATGCCATGGGCGTTCAGGGCATATTTACCCGCAGCCTGGATCAGGCTCTGCTGAATAATCAGATAGATCTTGCTGTACATTCCATGAAGGATGTGCCGGTTCAGCTTCCCAAAGGAATAGTAGAAGCCGCCGTTCCGGAAAGAGACAATCCCTATGATTTGCTCGCTCCCCGGCAGCAACTCGAAAATACTTTCCTAGAAGACCACCGCCCTGCTTTGATTGGTTCGAGCAGCCTCCGGCGAAGATCGCAATGGCTGCACCGTTTTCCGCAGGACAGCATAGCACCTATTCGCGGGAACGTGAATACCCGACTGAAAAAACTGGCTGAAAGCAACTGGAGCGGAGCCATTTTTGCCGCAGCCGGCCTGGAACGGATCGGCCTTCGCCCGCAGAATGCCATCGAACTGAGCTGGATGCTTCCCGCCCCGGCTCAGGGTGCCTTGTTGGTCGTTTGTCGCGAAAACGATGAGCCGCTGCTCAGCTCCTGTGCAAAACTTCATGATGAACGCACTGCATTCTGCGCCCATATTGAAAGAGATTTTTTATCCGCACTCATGGGAGGCTGCTCAACGCCGGTAGGTGCGCTCGCAGAAATTGAAAATGAAGAACTGCTTTTTCAGGGAAATCTTACCAGCACCGACGGGAAAAAGCAAGTGACTATCGAGAAACGGATCTCCCTGGAGCTGGCGGCATCCCTTGGCACTTCCGCAGCGCGCGAACTGCTAGAAGAAGGCGGAATGGCCATACTGAAGGAAATAAAACATGCCTGACAGGCCCTTTACGATATTATCCACCGGATCAGCGTCAGCGGATGAAAACCGGACGGCTGAAAAAGGAAATTATCCGCTTTCCGTTGTGGTTGAAGAAATTCCCTTCATTCAAATTACTTTGAATTCGGATGAGCATACCCGCAATGAGGTGATGTCGTTCGCCGGCCAAACGCAGGTTGTTGTTTTTACCAGCGCCAATGCAGTGAAGGCGGTGTCAGCCTTTATCCATCGCAGGCCGGATTGGGGAATATATGCTGTAGGTAGCGTGACCAGAAAACAGATCGTTTCTTTTTTTGGCGAGGCGGCGATCCTAAGCACAGCAAAAAATGCAGAGGAACTTTCCGGTAAAATAATTCAGGACCAGGTCAGGCGGGCCGTTTTCTTCTGCGGAGATCAGCGCAGAGACGTATTGCCCGATAAATTAAATGAACACGGGATTCACCTGCAGGAACTTGTTGTTTACCGAACATGCGCGACGCCGGTGCAATTGGAAAAAGATTTTGATGCCATATTATTTTTTAGTCCGACGGCCGTAACCAGTTTTTTTTCCATAAACAGCATTCCGCGCCGGACCGTTTTATTTGCGTTGGGGGAAACAACGGCCCAAATCCTTCGAAGTTTCTCCAACAATGAGTTGCTGATCTGCCCCAACCCCGATAAAAAATCTCTTTTAAAAATGGCCATTGACTATGGCCGGTCACACCCGATATCATCAACATGCTGAAAAATAACTTATTGCTGAGAACCCTCGCAGGAGAAAAAACGGAACGCGCACCAGTATGGATGATGCGGCAGGCAGGCCGTTATCTGCCAGACTACCGGAAGCTGCGGGATAAATATTCATTTTTTGACCGGGTGCAAACACCGGCACTGGCAACCGAGATTACGCTACAGCCTGTAGATCAGATCGGAGTGGACGCGGCCATTCTTTTCTCTGACATCCTCGTTGTACTGCAGGCCATGGGGCTTGAAGTACAACTGATTGAAAATACGGGTCCGGTGTTGCCGGCACCGGTAAGAACCGAAGCCGATGCCCGACGGGTTTTTGTGCCAAACGTGGAAGCGTCCCTGGGTTATGTTTTCGAGGCCATACGCCTGGTGAAGCAGGAACTGAATGGGCGTGTACCCCTGATCGGATTTGCGGGCGCCCCCTGGACCCTGCTCTGTTATATGGTGGATGGTAAAGGATCCAAGACGTTTGACCTGACGAAATCCTTTTGTTATACCCAGCCCGTACTCGCACATCAGCTTCTGCAAATGCTTACAGATACAACCATTGCCTATCTCCGGCAACAGGTAAAAGCCGGAGCCGATGTAGTTCAGTTGTTTGACAGCTGGGGCGGCTTGCTGGGTCCGGATGACTTTGAAATTTTTTCTTTACAATACATGCGCCAGATCATTCTTGCTTTGAAACAGGAGGTCCCAACCATCTTATTTGCCAAAGGCGCCTGGCATTCCCTGGCGGAAATGGCCGCAACCGGTACTGCAGGCATCGGTGTGGATTGGTGCATCCGGCCGGATACGGCGCGGGCGTTTGCGGGCCATCAGGTGACTCTGCAGGGAAATTTTGATCCGGCACGTTTGCTTACGCCGATTCCGGAATTGAAAAAACAGGTCACCCGGATGCTGAACGATTTTGGTCCTCGCCGGCATATCGCCAACCTGGGTCATGGCATTCTGCCGAACGTGCCCGTGGATCATGCCAAAGCATTTGTAGATGCGGTTAAAAGTCATTCCTATCAAAACGACTTTGAAAAAAGCTCATTGTGAAAACAAAAGTCTGTTATGGATGCTCCGCTTTTAAATAAGACAACAACAAAAGAATTCAGAAGCCGGTGGATTGAGTACATCTATGGTTTGCAGGATACAATCTGTGCTGCACTGGGAAAACTCGATGGGAAGGCCGTATTCAAAACAGATGATTGGGAACGGGCGGCCGGAAAAGGTGGTGGCGGAAGAACCCGGGTGATGGACATGGGTGCTGTAATTGAAAAAGCCGGTGTAAATACATCGGTGGTCTTTGGCCAGGTAACAGATGCCATGCGAAAGCAACTGCAGATGGACGGTGATTCCTGGTTCGCCTGCGGACTTTCCCTGGTCATTCATCCCTTGAACCCTTACGTGCCCACGGTTCACGCCAACTGGCGTTTTTTTGAATTATATGATGGGGGAGGATATATAAAAGACAGGTGGTTTGGCGGAGGTGCCGATCTTACGCCATATTATTTATTTGAAGAAGATGCCCGGCATTTTCACGGGACCCTGAAAAAAGCATTGGATTCCTTTGACCCGGATCTGTACCCCCGGTACAAAAAAAACTGCGATGACTATTTTTCCAATACCCACCGCGATAAGGAAACGCGCGGCATAGGAGGTATATTCTATGACCATCTCAGGCCCGGCAGCGAAGCCCATGCTGAAGACCTGTTCAGGTTCCAGCAGCTAAACGGCGATACTTTTCTGGAAGCTTACCTTCCCATCGTTCAGAAAAGAAAGGACAATCCCTATGGAGAAAAAGAAACCTTCTGGCAGGAAATCAGAAGGGGCAGATATGTGGAGTTTAATCTCATTCATGACCGCGGAACTTTGTTCGGATTAAAAACAAAGGGAAGGATAGAAAGTATTTTAATGAGCCTCCCGCCCCGCGCCCGATGGGTATATGACCATCATCCCGACCCGGGGAGCAGGGAAGACGAATTGCTGCAGGTTTGTTTGAAGCCGAAGGAGTGGGTTTAACAATGGAGAGTTAACAATGGACAATGAAGAGCGGGCAAATGACCGGCTGATATAAACAATATTGAAACAGAATAAAACACCTTTTTACTTATTAATTTTAATTCCAATGCGCACCCGAAGCAGAATATTAAGAGCAAATCCATCCATCCGGAGTTTGGTTGCCGAAACCACTCTTTCCGCCAATGATTTCATTGTACCCCTTTTCATTGACGAGGGCAGACAGGTAAGAACGGAGATTAAATCCATGCCGGGATATTACCGGAACAGCCTGGACGTGACGGTCAGTGAAGTGAAAGAACTTTATAGCATGGGATTGAAAAGTATTTTGCTATTCATCAAGTGCAAAGATGAATTGAAGGACAATACGGGAAAGGAAGCCTGGAATAAAGAAGGCCTTATGCAAAAGAGTATCCGCGCAATTAAAGATGCGGTTCCTGAAATACTGATCATGACCGATGTGGCGCTTGATCCCTATTCTTCTTATGGTCACGATGGCATTGTAAAAGACGGGGAGATTGTAAATGATGAAACCGTGGAAGCGCTGGTAAAGATGAGCCTGAGTCATGCAGAGGCCGGGGCAGACTTTGTAGCCCCAAGCGATATGATGGACGGCAGGATCGGCGCCATAAGAACGGCCTTTGAAAAAAACGGATTTACCAAAACGGGCATCATGGCCTACAGTGCAAAATATGCGTCCTGTTTCTACGGTCCTTTCCGGGATGCCCTGGATTCTTCTCCCGGATTCGGTGATAAAAAAACCTATCAAATGGACTATGCCAATCGCACGGAAGCAGTAAAAGAGGCTCTGCAGGACGTGGCGGAAGGCGCGGACATCGTGATGGTAAAACCCGCGCTTGCCTACCTGGATATCATCCGCGAAGTGAAAAATGCCGTGCGCGTTCCCGTTAGTGCTTACAATATCAGCGGCGAATATGCCATGATCAAGGCCGCAGCCAAAATGGGCTGGCTGGATGAGCATAAAGCGATCCTGGAAACCCTCACGTCCATGAAAAGAGCCGGCGCCGATTTAATTGCTACTTATTTCGCACGAGATGCCGTGAAATTGCTGGAGAACTGAAGCTGTGAACAAACCCTGCTGCTACCGTCAATGAATAACCGAATGGATAAGCAGACTTTTATTTTCTGAATCAATATTATGGAGACAACTCTAAGTGAACAGCTTTTCGCCAGGGCCCGGAGGTCCATTCCCGGAGGGGTGAATTCGCCGGTGCGAGCCTTTAAAAGTGTTGGCGGCACGCCGCTTTTCATTAGCAGGGCCAAAGGCGCCTACCTTTACGATGCTGATGGCAATAAATACATCGATTATATTGCTTCCTGGGGGCCAATGATTCTCGGGCATGCATATGAACCCGTTATTCAGGCGATCCGGGACAGGGTTGCCAATTCCACTTCTTATGGGGCGCCTACCGAACTGGAAGTGGAAATGGCCGAGCTGATCATCAGTATGGTTCCCCATGTGGATCTGATCCGCATGGTGAGCAGCGGAACAGAAGCCTGTATGAGCGCAATCCGGCTGGCCAGGGGGTTTACCGGAAAAAATAAGTTTATCAAATTTGAAGGCCATTACCACGGGCATGCCGATGCCTTTCTCGTGAAAGCCGGAAGTGGTGTCGCCACTTTAGATATACAAACGGTACCCGGTATAACGGCCGGTGTGGCCCAGGACACCCTTACCTGTCCATTCAATGATCCGGAAGCGGTTACCCGACTGGTAAAACAACACCGCGGAAACATCGCGGCCATCATCGTTGAACCGGTAGCAGGCAACATGGGCTGTGTCCTTCCTGAAAAAGGATTCCTGGAAGAATTAAGATCCCTCTGTGATACGGAAAATATGCTGCTGATCTTTGATGAAGTGATGACCGGCTTCCGGCTGGCTCCGGGAGGTGCGCAGGAAAAACTGGGTATCCGGGCAGACCTGGTGACCTATGGAAAAGTGATTGGCGGCGGGATGCCTGTAGGCGCATTCGGTGGCCGCAGGGAAATCATGGAACACATCGCCCCGGCCGGTAAAGTATATCAGGCGGGAACACTTAGTGGAAATCCCATTGCCATGATTGCAGGATTAACGACGTTAAAAGTATTAAAGGGAAACCCAAAGATCTTTGCTGAACTCGAACAAAAGACAACCTATCTGAAAGAAGGATTACAAAAAGCGCTGCAGCAAAAAGGATTTCCTTTTGTGATCAACCAGTACGCATCAATGATCAGCGTTCATTTTTGTGATCATCCAGTAAAAGATTTTGCAACTGCTTCCGACGGCAACACAGACCAGTTTAAAAAATTCTTTCATTCCCTCCTGGATCAGGGAATTTATCTTCCGCCCTCTCCTTTTGAAAGCTGGTTCCTGAACAATGCGCTCAGTTTCCGGGACCTGGATGAAACGATTGAGGCAGCAGAGAGTTTCGTTGACAGTTGACGGTTGACAGACTTTAGGTGAAGGTTAATAACTGAATGGCGTTAGCCTGTTGTTGACGAGTTGCACCTGAGTCGGTCAACTGTCAACCGTCAACAATGAAATTAATGGAGCAATAACTCACAAGGCTTCAGCCCCGTATGCTTTTTGAAAGCAGTGGAAAAATGAGAGATGGAGGAATAGCCCAGCATAATGGAGACCTCCGTGACACTAAGCCCTTTTTCGTATAAAAGATAGCGGGCGTGTTCCATACGCTGGCTCTGGTAGAAATCGAAGATGGTGGTGCCGAATAGCTCTTTGAACCCTTTCTTGAGGTAACATTCGTTGATGGCTACTTTTCGGCTGAGTTCGCGGATGGTGAGGGGTTCGCCGATATGATCCAGGAGGATCTTTCTGGCCATCGTAATTTTTTCACGGTCGCCTTCATTGGCCAGGAATTTGCATTGGAAGGCTTCCACCTCTTTTTCCCCCAGCATGCACTCCAGGCTGTATAGCAGTAGCATCTGGGTTTGCGCATTGATGTATATATTTTCGAGGCTGTCAGTATAGGTATGGTTCAATACTGCTTCCAGCAGCGTCCTGATGCGGCTGCAAAGGGATAATATTTTCGAGAAGGAAGAAGGGTGTTTGAAATTGAGTACATTATCCGTGAGTGAGCCCGCTACCTGTTCTGATCTCACAAATTGGGAAAGATGAACGGAAGAAAACCGGAAACTCAGCACATCCACCGTCTCGATCCGCTCCTGACAGTAACGGGAAACATTCAACCGGCAGGAATCGCATTCCCTGTCTTTCTGCTTACAGTAAACATTCCCGGCAATACAAAACCGCAATTCGAAGTAGTTCTCCCTGGGTTTGTCTTTTTGATAATGGTAGGTCATCATGCCCAGGTCATCCAGATTCCATTGCGGATTCTTATGATAACGCTGGATTACATACTGAACAGACCCGGGAATCTGACGCTCTTTCTCCTGAATAAGATCAAGGGCATGATGCATAACCGGTTGTTTATAGGCCAGGGAAAGTATGTCGGGGGGTTGATGCATGGGTGAGGGGCAAATTTACAGCAGAAACACAGCCCGGCAATACCCAAAAACTGATTCAGAGGGCCATAAGCATCATAAAACTGTCATTTTTTTGGGTGAAAACACTCAAAAAAATCTGCAAAAAAGACAGTTTTAACCCTCATTCTTAGCCCCGATTTTCGTACATTCGCAGATCCTGTTATTTCAGTTCTAATAACCGGTTTTTCAACTAAATATGAGCGATACAATACAGCAGATTTTACCCCCGGTAACAAACGGTTACGGCGCAGATAGTATTCAGGTTCTTGAGGGATTGGAGGCGGTCAGGAAAAGACCGGCGATGTATATCGGTGATATAGGCGTTAAGGGCTTGCATCACCTGGTTTATGAAGTCGTGGACAACTCGATCGATGAGGCCCTTGCAGGCTATTGTAACAACATCACGGTGAATATCTATCCGGACAATTCCATCAGCGTGGAAGATGATGGCCGCGGTATTCCCACAGGCATGAATACGAAAGAAAAAAGGAATGCCCTGGAATTGGTCATGACCCTGCTGCATGCCGGAGGAAAATTCGATAAAAACACATACAAGGTTTCCGGAGGGTTGCATGGTGTGGGCGTGAGCTGCGTAAACGCCCTGAGCAGTGACCTGCATGTTACCGTTCAACGGGATGGCAAAAAGTTTGAACAGGCCTATAAAATCGGGATTCCCCAGTATCCGGTCCGGGAAATCGGCCCCAGCGACAAAACCGGCACCCGCGTTCACTTCCATCCCGATGCCGGCATTTTTATCACGACCGAGTACAACCGGGACATCCTGGAAACCCGGCTTCGTGAACTTTCTTTTCTCAACAGGGGAATTAAGATCATTCTCAACGATTTGAGAGAGCCGGATGAACAGGGCAATACCTATTCAAAAACTTTTTACAGCCAGGGGGGGATCGTGGAATTTCTGGAGATGCTCGATGCCAATGCCGGCCGCAATCCCCTGATACCAAAAGTGATCTACGTAAACGGAATGGATGAAGCGACCCATGTTGCCGTTGAAATTTCGTTGACTTATAACGACAGCTTTAGCGAACACATATACTCTTACGTCAACAACATCAACACCATTGAGGGGGGTACACACGTGGCGGGCTTTCGCCGGGCGCTTACCCGCACCTTCAAGAGTTATGGCGATAAGCAAAACCATTTTGAAAAAGCCAAAGTAGAAATCGAGGGTGATGACTACCGGGAAGGACTAAGCGCCATCATTTCCGTTAAGGTTCCCGAGCCGCAGTTTGAGGGTCAAACCAAAACCAAGCTGGGAAACAATGAAGTGAGCGGGATCGTGGATACAACGGTGTCTAAAGTGCTGGAAGCCTATCTGGAAGAAAATCCAAGGGAAGCAAAAAGTATCATCCAGAAGGTCATTCTCGCTGCTCAGGCCAGAGCAGCTGCCCGCAAAGCCAGGGAATTGGTACAAAGGAAATCTGTACTCAGTGGAGGCGGGCTGCCCGGTAAACTGGCCGATTGCTCGGAGAGATCCCCGGAACGTTGTGAACTCTACCTGGTAGAAGGAGATTCCGCCGGCGGTACCGCTAAACAGGGTCGTGACCGGAGCTTTCAGGCTATCCTGCCTTTAAGAGGAAAGATTCTTAACGTGGAAAAAGCCATGGAACATCGTATTTACGAAAATGAGGAAATCCGGAATATGTACACGGCCCTGGGTGTAACTGTGGGCATGCCGGATGATCCTAAAGCATTGAATCTGGCCAAATTAAGGTACCATAAGGTCATCATCATGACGGATGCAGACGTGGATGGAAGTCATATTGCCACCCTTATCCTGACCTTCATTTACCGCTATATGGCCGCCCTGGTAGAACAGGGTTATATATACATTGCCCAGCCGCCCCTTTACCTGGTTAAAAAGGGAAAGGAACAGGCTTATGCCTGGACTGAAGACCAACGCCGGCTCCAGGTTGAGCGGATCGGTGGCGGAAAAGAAGATAGTGTGAGCGTTCAGCGGTACAAGGGTCTCGGGGAAATGAATGCCAGCCAGTTATGGGATACCACTATGAATCCCGCCACACGCACCCTGAAGCAGGTAAACATAGAAAATGCAACGGAAGCCGACCGGGTTTTTAGCATGCTGATGGGCGATGAAGTGGCGCCCAGAAGGGAATTCATTGAGTCTCATGCTAAATATGCCCGTCTGGATGTTTAACATTACCGGAAAACCGGTTTAATAATATTTATCTATCTTTAAAACCGGTTATATCGTGTTGATCATTAATAACCTTTTAAATTTAAAAATATGTCCACCGTAATACTTACAGCCTATAATGTAAAGACCAAAGAGAAGAATGTTCCCATTGTGGATGCAGTGATCAGCAAAACGGCAAAGGGAGCTTACATGGCTCAGGGTCACGACGGGAAGGGGAATAAATTGACGACTCTGCTCGGCGAAGAAAAAGCGCTGGCGGCCATTAAGGCTGGAGTAGCTAAACAAGGCTGGTAGTCTCCAGGTATCGGATCTGTTCCGGAAGATTACACAGCTTCTTCGGACCCGAAACCGGCAGATGATTTTCTCCATATGGATATTGGACTCAATTCCTGTGAACCGGAACTGTTGCTGATTGGTCAAAGGTCCCCATATGAAATCAAAGCTTCGTCTTGGCCTGATCATTTTGTTGTCCGGCCTTTTTCATTCTATCGCATCAGCGCAGGAGCATAATCCCTATATCATCAACGGAAACGCATTCCAGGAGAATTGCAACTGTTATACACTTACAAAGGATTTAAATGAACAGGCCGGCTCCGTCTGGAACAAAAACAAAATAGATCTCCACCAGTCATTTGATTATAAGTTCAATGTTTATCTTGGCTGCAAAGACGTCCTGGGAGCGGACGGCATCGTGTTCGTTTTGCAGCCCATCGGCACCAGCATAGGCAGCTCCGGACAAGGTCTGGGATTTGAAGGCGTTAGTCCATCTATAGGCATTCCGATCGATACCTGGCAAAACCTGGATTTCAATGATCCTGCTTACGATCATACGGGTATCTATAAAAACGGCGACCTGACCAATGGCACTCCGAATACTTTAGCAGGCCCGGTGCCTGCATTGAACAATAGTGCCAATATCGAAGACTGTCAATGGCATACTTTCCGGATCATATGGGATGCCCCCACCACCACACTGTCTGCGGAGATTGACGGGGTGCCAAAGGTGCAAACCAAAACAGACCTCGTAAGGGACATATTCCTGAACGATCCCGAGGTATACTGGGGCTTTAGCGCAGCCACAGGAGGTCAAAGCAATGTTCAGAAATTCTGCACTTCGCTGAGTCCGGCTTATTCTCTACTGCCGGATCAAAAAACCTGCGCCCCGGCCACCCTGTCCTTCCACGACAATTCAACGTCCTTCGGGTCGATCTTAAAATGGTCATGGGATTTCGGGGATGGAACGTATTACGATGGTCAAACTCCTCCGCCGCACATTTATTCCATACCAGGCTATTACACGGTTAAGCTTAATATCCTGGGAAATAACGGTTGTCTTTCAGACACCGTTAAAAATCAGATCACCATCGGATCAAAACCGGTAGCAGGATTCACTTCAAATCCTAAAGTGATTTGTGCCGATGCGCCGGTAATTCTTCAGGATGCCTCCCAGGTTCAGTTTGGTACCATTACCGAATGGAACTGGACTTTTAATAATGTTGCCACCCTGGCCCAGACCAACGATTCCAGTGTTACCAAAACATTTGCTGCCGGTCCGCAGCAAATACAACTTATCAGCACCACCAGGGAAGGATGTATTTCGGATCCCGACGATCGAACAGTTAACGTAACGGAAAAACCTCAGACCGCCATAACTACAGAAAATGCCTGTTTCGGAGATCCGGTTCATCTCAATGCGGAAAACACCGATCCGGCGGTGTCGATACGGCAATGGTACTGGTCCACCGGAGATGGGGGATTTGACAGCACAGCACACATCACCCACGATTATTCAGTTGGGGGCATATATCCGGTGAGGGCTTACGCAGAGAATTCCGCCGGTTGCTCTTCAGACACCATGACGGCTACCGTGATCATTTACCAGACAAATGCCAAACTCGGAAATGACACCGTAGCGGTGATCGGTCAACCCTTTCAGCTCCATGCGACGGGTGGTGATTTTTATCAATGGACACCGACAACAGGACTTGATAATCCCGGTTCGCCGGACCCGCAGGTCACACTTTATAATGATACCCGGTATATCGTTACCGCATACACTTCTTTCGGCTGCCCTACCAGTGATACCATCCTGATAAAAGCATATAAGGGACCGGCTATTTATGTTCCCAATGCCTTTACCCCAGACCATGACGGCCACAACGATTATTTCCGGCCTATTGCCGTAGGAATGACCAATATCTCTTTATTTAATATTTACAACCGGTCTGGCCGACTCGTTTACAGCAGCCGTAACACCAGCGTCGGCTGGGATGGAACCTCACGGGGAATACCCCAGCCCGAAGACACGTATGTGTGGGTGATAAAAGGAGAAGATTATCTGGGAAAAACGCATGCGGAAAAAGGAACGGTGGTGTTAATAAGGTAAGGATTTTTCAAACAAAATCCAGATAGTCATAGCTGCCGCCCAGAATTCTCCGGTCGTCCCCTTCCAGCCATCTACTCAGTAGGGTAGCATATACTCTTTTGAAATCCAGTTGGTATTGCAGATCGCCTTCAAATAGATTGTTCAGATCAGGTAGACCATTCAGCAGCCCGGCTTTTTTCAGACCTCCGCTGATTAAAAACATATTGTTGGCCGTTCCATGATCTGTACCTGCACTCGCATTTTGAGCTACCCTTCTTCCAAATTCTGAAAAAGTCATCAGCATCACCTCGTTGAAGCGATGATTTGATTTCAGATCTGAGATGAATACTTTAACAGCCGCATTCATCTCGGCAAATAATTTCTGCTGGCGATCTTCCTGATTTACATGGGTGTCAAAACTTCCTAAACTCAAATAATAAACCCGGGTGTTAATATCGGAGCAAATAAGGGAGGCGATGGTTTTAAAGCTTTTTCCGATTTCAGTTTCCGGATAAACCGCCACGCTGGGGCGAAGTTTGCTTTGTTTAAAAATATAGTCTGCTCCTGAAAGCGTTTCTGCCATTACCTGATATAGATAATCATTGGGGTCTCCGGCAGGATGCGCATTACCCGATTGCAAAATCTGCTCGAAGAAAGGATCCTGACTGGCATTAAACAAACGCGCCGGATCCCGCAATGCAATGCCTTTCATCTGATCACCACTCAGGGCCAAACTTAGCATATCATCCATTTCCAGGGCCTGGGTCGGCTTATCACAATGCGCACATTGTGCATCGAGCCATCTCCCGAGCCATCCCGTATTTTTATATTCATCACTGCTGGATGCGGTCTGCCAGATATCCATGCTGCGGAAATGGGACCGGTCTGGGTTGGGATAACCCACACTATTGAGAATAGCCAGATTACCTTCATCAAACAACGACTTCAGGAACGTCAGTTCGGGATGCAACCCCGCTTCTGAAGTGAGTTGAAGCGCTTTTTCCTTTGCTATTCCCAATTTCGGGCGCTCCCGGTAGTAAATATCGTTCCGGAATGGTATCACTGTATTGAGCCCGTCATTCCCGCCGCTCAGTTGAAGAACAACAAGCACGTTGTTGCCCGCAACCAGTTTTCCGGCGCCTTCAAACGCCTTCAGGAATTTCGGAACCAGGAAGGAACTGGTTGCCAGTGTACCGAGTTGCAGAAATTCTCTTCTTTTGATCAGCATATAAATTCGTTTGCTGTTTCCTGGTTTAACACAATTGATATTCCGGTGTACTCATGAACCGGATCACAGCCGATTGAATCAGGCTATTTTGGCTGGACTGGTCCAGGTAATTTTTCAGACTGTCATCGGATATTGCCGTATTGCATGGCAATAACCATTGACGGATATCAGTAAGCACATCTCCTTCTGAATCCCGGAAATGATCCGTAATCGCTGACCAGCGGATCCTTGTATGTATAAATTGCACAGCCCGGCCCATCTCCTTTCGTCGCTGAATGTCCATTCTTCCCGACCCCATCATCAGGTCGTCATCATCTTTTGGCGTTGCCAGAATGGCATCAGCGGCGTACATGATCTGCGGGAAACGCATCCGGAACATCAGGCTGGAACTGTCTATCCAATGTTTGCCCCCCGGCCAGCCGGCAACATTGGGCGGATTGAATAAAACCTGTCCTAATAACCTTTGTATCAGCACCTGAACTTCCGGATTTTCAATATCCTGTGGCAACTGGCGGCGAATGCCAACCATCCATTCCACAGGCGACTTGATATGCGTTCCGATATTTTTTTCATCGTAAAACCAATCGCTGCTGAAAATGGCTTCCATTAGTTTTTGAATATCGTACCCGCTTTTATAAAAGGCTTCGGCCAGGGAGAACACCCTGTTTTCATCCGCCTGGTCATTTACAAAAAACCGGTAGATCTTCCGGGTAATGAAAACGGCGGTCTGCTTTTTACTGAGCAACATATCGAGGATATCTTCGCCGGAAAGTTTGCCCATTTTTCCAAGAAAAGATTTTTCACCATCATCATGTTGCCTTTCCCTGAATTCAAAATCGCCCTGTAAGCTGGTTCCCCATCCCGTAAATGCCCTGGCCGATTCTTTCACATCCTGTTCCGAATAATTTCCGCGGCCTATGGTAAAAAGTTCCATTAACTCACGCGCAAAATTTTCATTGGGGTGATCTTTCTTGTTCTGGTTATTGTTCAGAAACCGGATCATGGATGCGCTTTTGCTCACGTTGAATAAGAGATCCCGGAAATTACCCAGCGCGTGCTGCCGAATGACATTCAGCAATTGCTGATCATAAAAAATATTTATGGTCTTCGAAGCAAAATGGCCATGCCAAAAAAGGGACATCTTCTCGCGGAGCTGCGCGTCGCTATCCGTCATCTCCCCGAGCCAGCGGACATTAAGTGCCCTGATATCCTGAACGGATTGTGTTCTGATGTTTTTTCTCTCACCGGGCGATAAATTCCTGCGTCGCGGAAACTGACTTTCCCCGGCTGCCATCACCATTGATCTGAGGCCCGGGTCAGCCAGGTCAAATAAAACAGGATCTTTTTGTGAAGCTTCGAGTACGGCGCAGAATAATTTTTTAGGAGACTGTTGCCGGACCTGTGTAAACTGATGCGCAGCGGGACCAAATCCCGCCCGCCACAATAAATGTTGATTTTTAACCTGATCACTGCCCATTGAAGAGACTTCCGGCTTTGGACGGAGAGAATACAGGAAGGTTTAATGCCACCGAAGTTTTGTTGACGGACGACAGTTGATCGTCAACCCTTAATTTCCGCTGCCCCAAAATAGTCATGAATCACCTCAGGTAACCCGATCGAGTCCGTTTGCTGATTATTTTCCAGCAGGCAGGCCAGGATTCGGGGAAGAGCCAGGGAACTGCCGTTCAGTGAATGTAATAATTGCATTTTGCCAACTTCGTCTTTAAACCGGATTTTCATGCGGTTGGTCTGGAAGGTTTCAAAATTGGTTACTGAACTTACTTCCAGCCATTTTTTTTGAGCGGCACTGAACACTTCGAGATCATACGTAATGGCAGAAGCAAACGACATATCCCCACCGCAAAGCCGGAGAATGCGGTATGGCAGCTTTAATGATTGCAGCAATCGCTCCACATGAACAACCATATCATCTAAAACAGCATAACTCCTGTCCGGGTGAACGATCTGTACAATCTCCACCTTGTCGAACTGATGCAGGCGGTTTAAGCCCCTCACGTCTTTCCCATAACTTCCGGCCTCACGGCGGAAACAGGGCGTATACGCGGTCATTCGGATGGGAAGTTCATTTTCTTTTACAATCGCATCCCTGTAAATATTCGTCAGGGGCACTTCGGAGGTAGGAATAAGATAAAATTTATCCTCTGTGGCAAAATACATTTGACCTTCTTTATCCGGCAGCTGCCCCGTACCAAAAGCACTTGCTTCATTCACCATTAACGGCGGCTGGTATTCGATAAACCCGGCCGCTGTATTATAGTCCAGAAAATACTGAATCATGGCACGTTGCAGACGGGCGCCCTTGTTAATATATACGGGAAATCCGCTTCCGGTTAATTTATTTCCCAGCTCAAAATCAATGAGGTTAAACTTCTTTGCCAGATCCCAATGAGCCAGGGCATTTTCAGAAAGCCTGGGTTGCTCTCCTCCAATCCGCACCACGACATTATCTTCCGGCGTTTTTCCCAGGGGCACTTCTTTGGCTGGAAGGTTCGGAAGCGTGACCAGCAAATCCTGCAGCTGCTGATCCAGCTGATTCGATTTTTCCTGCAGGGGCGGAATGGAAGCTTTGAACGCGGCGACTTCCCGTTTTTTTTCATCCGTTTTTACCTGGTCACCTTTGGCTATCCACTGACCAATCTCTTTAGAAATACTGTTTAAGCGGGACTGGGCGGCTTCCAGTTCCACCTGCAGCTTCCTTTTTTTCTCATCCAATGCAAGAATGGAATCGATCAGCGATGCCGCGTCCAGGTTTTTTACCTTTAACCGCGCCTTGACAAACTCCGGATGCTGCCGGATGACCGCTAGCTGTAACATGATCCAAAAATTTCGGCAAAGGTAATTGATGCGCGATAGATTCCTGCGCCGGGTTATCTTTGCCGTATGAAGGGTAAGGAAGATATTCAGCTCAGGTGGTGGGCACTGGAAGCAAAGTTGATGGAACGCTTTGGAAAAAAGCCGGATATGGAAGCTATTCTTTTTCTGGTTGGCATACAGGAACTGGGCGAAGTGAGGGAGAAATTTACCAAAGAACAAAAACAGGATCTGATGCATATTGCCGTTTGCAGTCTGTTCGCCCAAAGCGGATATTATGAGCTGGAGAGAGTGGATGAAGAAGGATGGCCGCATTTCCGTCAACTAAAAGCGCTGCCGACCATGAATATGACCGAACAGGAAAATTTCATGAAGGATCATCTTTTGCTTTACTTCGAAAAACAGGAATTGAATTAAATGTGAAGAATCTGTCCAAACGGCGGAGAATATACAAATCCTTCTATATTTGCAACACTAAATGAATTTGCATGAGTTTTCCCAAGAACCTCCGATATACAAAAGAACACGAATGGGTACGGATGGAAGATGAGCAAACAGCGGTTATCGGCATTACGGAATATGCCCAGAGTGAACTGGGCGATATTGTTTACGTTGAGGTGGAAACCATCGGAAAATCCCTTGAAGCCGGCGCCATTTTCGGAACAGTGGAAGCCGTAAAAACAGTGTCGGACCTCTTTCTCCCGGTAGCGGGAACCATTAAAGAATTAAATCCGGAACTGGCCAATGCGCCGGATCTGGTGAACAGCGATCCCTATGGCAAGGGATGGATGATTAAGCTTGCTGTAAAAGATTCTTCTCTTATCAATGGTTTGCTGGATGCGGATGCCTATGCCTCCCTGGTTGGATAATTCAGGCTGGCATCATTTTTTCACATGCAGGTATTCTTGAATCTGACACCGTCATATAGCGAGCATGAATTAATCGCCGCCCTGAAAGACCGGGACAATGAGGCATTTCAGTACCTCTATGACCATTACAGCGGCTCCCTTTACAGCATAATATTACAAATCGTTCAAGATACAACCCTGGCCAACGATGTGTTGCAGGATGTTTTTGTGAACGTCTGGCGCAGGATCGAAACTTACGATCCCACAAAAGGAAGGTTGTTCACCTGGCTGCTGAATATCAGCCGAAATGCCTCCATTGATCTGCTCAGATCAAAGGATTACGTGAACAGCCGGAAAAACCGGGAATTGACAGATAGCGTATATGGTATTGATCAGGTAACCCAAACCGGTACAGATAGCATCGGATTAAGTAAATTCCTGGCAAAACTTCGACCTGATCATCGCGTTTTAATAGAACTTGCCTATTTTAAGGGCTATACGCATGAAGAAATTGCGCATATCGAGGATATTCCATTGGGAACCGTCAAAACACGGATCAGAACTGCTTTATTGCAATTAAGAGAATATTTAAAATAAGTGAACATTCAGGAATACATATCGAGTGGAATTATTGAAAGCTACGTTCTCGGACTGGCCAGCTCTGAGGAAGGAGTGGAATTTGAGCGTGCCTGTGCTGCACACCCTGAAGTTCGGGCCGCCCGGGATTTGTTTGAAAAACAGATGGAAGATCAGCTGCATATGCAACGGGTGGCGCCTCCGCGTGAAATAAAATCCAGAATATTTTCACAGATCGGAATGGAGCAGCCGCCGGTGAAGTCGGAGCCAGGCATTCCTCTCAACCGACCCGTATTGATCCAGCGATCAGGATTTCCCCGTTTTGTTGCCGCAGCTTCTCTTGTGCTTTTGCTGGGAAGTATTCTGCTTAACCTTTATCTGCTTAGCCAGTATAAGCATTCCATTGCCCAGTATAAGGAACTCCTTGTAAGCCAGGAAGAACTGACCAACGCAAGTCGGTCAATGGATACCAAACTGGAGAGCTATGAGGCAGCCATCAGCCTGATTAAGGACCCCCGGATGGCGATTGTGAAAATGCCAGGCGTTCCAACCAGCCCCGCACCATCCAGTATGGCGACCGTGTACTGGAATACGAATTCAAAAGAAGTGTACCTGCTGGTCAACCAATTGCCTAAAGCGGAACCCGGCAAGCAATATCAACTCTGGGCCATTGTAGACGGGAAACCTGTGGATGCGGGCGTTTTTGATCTGACAGAAGGGCCGCAACTGATGAAGCTCAAAACCATTCCCATTGCCCAGGCGTTTGCCATTACCCTGGAAAAACAGGGCGGAAGCGAAACCCCTACCATGACTGCAATGTTTGTTATGGGTAAAGTAACCGGATAGGGTCTTATCTTCGTTCCTTAACAGCTATGCAAAAGATAAAAAAAATCCTGTCCAGGCGTTATCCGGCAATACTTTGGACCCTGATTATTTTTATTTTACTCGCTCTTCCTGGAACCATGCTACCCTCCGAAGGAAATTTCAAAATTCCCAATTTTGACAAATACGTTCATATCAGCATCTTCTGTTTGTTCGTGCTGCTGTGGTCAATTTACTATGGCACGAAACCACACACGAAAAACAGGCATATTTTCTTTGTCATTTTTATCGCTGCTTGTCTGTACGGAACGGCCATGGAATTTGTTCAGAAATATTTTATTCCTTTCCGGGACTTCGACCTGTATGATATTCTCGCCGATGTAGTTGGTGCGTGCATCGGCTATCTCCTGATGAGATTGACCATTAATTGGTGGAAAAGGACAGAATAGAGCTTCTCACTTCATTAAAAAAAGTAAGCCCCTGTGGAAACAGGGGCCGTAACCAAAACTAACTGCTTATGAGAAAATTGACTGCTTTTGTGAAGTCAAATAGAAAAGACTGCTTGAACTAAGTAAGGCAAAATAGGTGCCAATTGATTTTGCGATTTGAAATCCTGAATTGCTAAAAGAACTTATACAAAGATAAAGGCTCCCGGGTTATCTGACTTCTGCTTATTTTCTTAATAACAATATTTTATGAATCCAGGAACCGGGGCAAATGAAATCTAAAATTTGGAAACACTTAAAACATTGACTGGTACCGCGCTTCCCGTTATATTAAATATCTGCCGTTTATTAAACTGCCGGAACAATCGATGGTTTAATGGGTGACTGTTAAAAAATATTAAAATGAATTTACAAATAAAAACGCTTGATAACAACAACTTTAAGGAATTTAATTACGAATGACCTGGGGAATTATTGCTACAAAACCAGGATTAATTAGCGATTTTTTCCGCATTTTCCGCAAACTGCAGTGCGTCAGTGAATTCATTAATATTACCGTTCAGCACCTCCGAAAGGTTGTAAATGGTCAACCCTATCCGGTGATCGGTTACCCTACCCTGTGGATAATTATACGTCCTGATCTTGGCGCTGCGATCTCCGGTGCTTACCAGGCTTTTCCTATGGCGCGCTATTTCCTCTTCCTGTTTCCTCACCTGCTCTTCGTATAGGCGGGTCCTTAACATTTGCATCGCCTTTTCCCGGTTGCCCAACTGGGTTCTTTCGGTCTGGCATACCACAACAGTACCGGTAGGTAAATGGGTGAGCAATACCTTCGTTTCCACTTTATTTACATTCTGTCCACCCGCCCCGCCGCTACGGGCGGTTTCCATTTTTACATCGCTTTCCCTGAGTTCAAAATCCACTTCCTCGGCCTCGGGCATAACAGCCACCGTGGCTGCACTGGTGTGAACTCTTCCGCTTTGCTCGGTATCCGGAACGCGTTGCACCCGGTGAACGCCACTTTCAAATTTGAGGGTGCCATAGACGTCCTCGCCGGTAACTTCTACCTGAACTTCTTTATATCCCCCTACCGTGCCTTCGCTTTCATTCAGTAAGGCCGTACGCCAGCCCTTTTTTTCGGCATATTTCAAATACATTCTGAGCAGATCTCCGGCAAAAAGACTGGCTTCATCGCCCCCTGTTCCCGCCCGGATTTCCAGAATGGCATTTTTTTCATCCTGCGGATCCTTTGGAATCAGCAACTGCCGGATCTCGGCCTCCAGAACGGTCTTTTTCTCATCCAGCCCCGGCTTCTCCAGCTTGGCCAGTTCGCGTAATTCCTCATCCTCTCCATTGAGGGCCTCCCGGTTAAAAGCCAGGTCATCCAGCAGGTTGCGGTAAATCGTATAGGATTTTACTATTTTTTCCAGGCTCCGGTATTCTTTACTGACAGAACTAAATTTTCTGTTATCATTCACGATGGCCGGATTCGTTAATGCCACGCCCAGATCCTCGAACTTTGCACGGATAGCCTCCAGTTTATCTATCATACCTGCGAAAAATTTAAATTGCTGCAAAGTTAACCCAACCATGACTTACCGGAAATTCCAGGCAGATTATTTGTTTGACGGTACTGAACTGCTGGATGATAAGCATGTGCTGGTTACCAGCGAGGACGGCACCGTCCGGGAAATTGCGGACTGTTCAGACGCCGGAGAAGATGTGGAGAGGTTTAAGGGATTGATCAGCCCGGGTTTTATCAATTGCCATTGCCACCTGGAACTCAGTCACCTGAAAGGGTTGATTTCCATGAAAACAGGTCTGATCCGCTTCGTCCTTTCCATTGTCAATCAGAGGAAAACCGATATAAACGAAATACAGACTGCCCTATCCAGGGCGGAGAGCGATATGCTGGCCGGGGGAATCGTGGCGGTCGGGGATATCTGCAATACAGGGGACACGCTTGCCCAAAAGTCCGCACGCCGGCTGGACTATTATAATTTTATTGAACTCGCCGGCTGGCTGCCGTCCCAGGCCCAAAGCCGGTTTGATTCCGGAAAGGCACTGTACAACCAATTCGCCCTCATGGCAGGGAATACCCAACATCTTTCCTTAAACCCTCATGCACCTTATTCTGTCTCCCCCCGATTATGGGATTTATTAAGAAAGAGTTTTCCTCATAAAGCCATCACGATGCACAACCAGGAGACTGCTGCAGAAGATGAACTTTTCATGTTCAAACGGGGTGGTCTGACCGAATTGTACACTATGATGAAAATAGACAACAGCCACTTCTCCCCTGCAGGAGCCAGCAGCCTTGCCTGTTCCCTGCCTCAATTTGAATCAGCCAAAAACATCCTTCTCGTTCACAATACATTTACTTCAGCAGAAGATATTACCAGGGCGACAGCATTCAGCCCGGACCTGTTTTTTTGCCTCTGCCCCAACGCCAACCTCTTCATTGAAGACAAACTACCGGATATCCCGTCCATGATTCATGCTGGGGGCAACCTGGTGGTCGGCACCGACAGTTTAGCCAGCAACCATCAACTCAGCGTACTCGAAGAAATGAAAACGATCAAAAAACATTTTCCGGAGATTGAAACAGCCCGGATCCTTCAATGGGCTACATCAAACGGTGCACGTGCCCTTCAGTTTGAAGATAAGCTGGGTGATTTTAAAGCAGGAAAAAAACCGGGCCTGGTCCTTATTGAATACAAAGGCAAAGAGCCGCTGGACGCCGAAAGCAATTGCCGCCGGATTTTATGACGGACTGTCGTCCAGAATGGTCCGAAGAACCGCCAGTGTTTTCATGCTGCCGAATCCGGTCATGTGGATAGAGTAGAAATCCAGGTACGCCTGCAACAATATTCTTCGCTTTTCCTTATTCAAAGGCACTTGTGTAAGTTCAGCAGGCTGCATTACTTTGAGCAATTGGGAAGTTATCTCACTGTAAGGGTTTCCCAGGAAATGAGGATGTGCCGGTTTCTCTTCTGTAAAAATTCCTTCCTGAAGATCGAGGTAGGATTTTTGAAGTGTATAGTTATCACTGATCTGCAATCCGAAAAAAGAGGCTGCATGAAGGGCAAAATATAAGGGAAAATTGGCTTGAACGGTTGTACTGGCCCGGTCAAGATGGATCAGGGCGTCTTCTGAAAATTGATATAGTTCAGGATTAGACTCTGGCTGTTTTATACATTTCTGGAGTAATTCGATCATGAACAGGGCAACCGCATTCGTTACCACATCAAAAAAGATATGTTGATACAAATGCCCCCACTGATATTCTTTTATTCGTTCCAGATTTTTCGGTTCATGATGGTAAACAACCAGATCCAATATGGCAGCAGGCTGAAAAAACCCCGTTTTGGACGACCCTTTCCGGGAATTTGTTCTCACCCCGTTGACCAGGTATGATTGTAATCCAAACATTTCTGTAAAAATGGAGACAATGATGCTTGTTTCTGCGTATTTCACCGTACGCAGTACAATACCTTTTGTTTTGTGAAGCATACTCACTGGATTCCTGCAAAATTCGGTTAAAATAAGTTTCTTTGCGGGGCAAACAACTATGGATTTAATCAAACTGATCATTATATGTGGGGAAGTATTGCCGGTTTTATTCTGAAATTCCGTTTATGGCTATTGATGTTGCTTGCCGTCGTCTGTGTTTTCACGGCATATGAAGCATCTAAAATAGAATTGAGCTATGAATATACCCGGGCCATTCCGACAGATAATCCGAAATATCTGGCTTATCAGGATTTCCTTAAAAAATTCGGCGATGATGGTAACCTGCTGGTGATGGGAATTCAGACCGATAAGCTTTTTACGAAAGATTTTTTCAATGATTATATCCGGCTTAATCAGGATTTAAAAAAAGTGAAGGGCGTAGAACAGGTATTGAGCATACCAGGTGCCATCATGCTGCTCAGAATTAAAAATGACAGCACAGAAAAATTAATCCCGAAGCCGCTGTTTTCCGCTGTATTTGACAATCAGGAAAAATTGGACAGTGCCAGCAAGGCTTTTGAAAATCTGTTGTTTTACCGGAGCCTGCTGTACAATCCTTCCACCCACACCTATCTAGCCGCCATACATGTAAATAAACAGGTGATGAACTCTGCTGCAAGAACCGGGGTGGTGGGCCGGATCGTGCAGCTGGGGGATGATTTCGGAAAGGCACATCAGGTGGAGATGCATTATAGCGGTCTACCCTTGATCCGGACCAATATGGCCACTAAAGTGGCCACCGAAATGAAATGGTTCCTGCTGGGCTCTGTTTTGCTTTCCGCACTGATCCTTTTGTTGTTTTTCAGAAGCTTCAGCACCATGTTATTGTCTCTCCTGGTCGTAATCATCGGTGTAGTATTCAGTCTGGCAACCATGCATTTGTTTGGTTATAAAATAACCTTGCTGAACGCCCTGATCCCGCCGTTAATCGTAGTGATCGGCATTCCCAACTGCATTTACTTCTTAAATAAATACCATACTTCCTTCCGGGAAAACGGGGAGAAGAAAAAGGCGCTTTACGAAATGATCCGCAAAATGGGTATCGTTACCCTGTTTTGCAATATCGCAGCAGCCATTGGTTTTGGCGTGTTTGCATTTACCAAAAGTGCAGTACTGAAAGAATTCGGTGTCGTGGCCGGAATCAACATCATGCTGCTCTTTTTTATTTCCATCATCCTGCTTCCCGCAGCCCTGAGTTACTTACCGGCTCCAAAAGCCAGGCACATGAGCTATCTCACCAACCGTTGGCTGACCAATCTGCTGGATCATCTGGAAAATTGGACGATCCACCATAAAAATGTCATTTATGCCGTCACCGCCCTGGTATTGATTTTTTCCATAACCGGAACGCTGCGACTGAAATCCGAGGGATACATTCTGGATGACCTTCCCAAAACAGATCCCGTGTATATGGATCTTAAATTCTTCGAGAAAAATTTTAAAGGGGTCATGCCGCTGGAAATATTGATCGACACCAAAAGAAAAAACGGATTGCGCGTCAATATGCTCGGCACATTTGAGAAGATCGACAAACTTTCCGCCTTCATAGATTCCAGTGCCGTGATGGGAAAACCGCTTTCCATCGTGGAAGGATTGAAATTTGTACGTCAGGCGTATTATCATAACGATAGTTCTGATTATGCGCTCCCGAATGAATTTGACCTGCCTTTTCTGGCACCTTACCTGAATATGAAAGGGGATAGCAACAGCAAGTCAAACAATGTGATGAAACTGGCCAACAGTTTTATTGACAGTAATAAACAAACAACCCGCATCAGCGTGAACATGGCTGACGTGGGAAGTGTGCGCTTACCGGAAATTCTGCAAACCATTCAAAAGAGGTCTTCCGTGTTGTTCGACAGTACGAAGTATTCCGTTGAATTCACCGGAACTACGGTTATTTTTCTGGAAGGAAGTTCTTTTATCATTCATGGTTTGCAGCAAAGCATTCTATGGGCTTTTGTGCTGATTGCCGCCTGTATGTTATATCTGTTCCGGTCTTTCCGGATTTTGATCTGCTCCCTTCTTCCGAATGTTATTCCCCTGGTGATTACGGCGGGCGTGATGGGTTGGGTTGGCGTTCCTTTAAAACCTTCAACGGTGCTGGTATTCAGCATTGCCCTGGGAATTGCGATTGATATCACCATCCGGTTTCTGGTAAATTACAGGCAGGATCAGCGAAAGGACGAGCCCGTACACGATGCAGTCGTAAGAACCATTCATTCTACCGGAATCAGCATCGTCTATACTTCCCTGGTACTGATTGCGGGATTTGTCATCTTCTGCTTCAGCGGATTTGGGGGAACACAGGCATTGGGATGGCTTACGTCACTTACCCTGGTGATGGCAACGTTGACAAATCTGTTATTTTTGCCTGCTCTTTTGATTTCAATCAGCGGGAAAAAGAAATTGACAATGGACAATTGACAGTGGACAGTGGACAATTGTCCATTGTCAATTCAAAACCTCCTTCAACTTGTTTTCCAAATCCTTGCCGCGGAGTTCCTGAGCAATCACCTTGCCTGTGGGATCCACCAGTACGTTAAAAGGAATGCCCTGAAAACCGAATGTTTCCACCGCCTGGCTGTTCCAATATTTCAGATCACTGATGTGCGTCCAGCTGAGGTGATCCTGCGCTATGGCTTTTTTCCAGGAATCTTTGTCCTTATCCAGAGATACTCCCAGGATGGTGAAATTTTTTCCTTTAAACTCGTTATACGCCTCAACCACATTGGGATTTTCCATACGGCAGGGACCACACCAGCTTGCCCAGAAATCAATCAGCAGATATTTTCCTTTAAATGAATTAACGGAGATCAGTTTGCCGTTCACATCGGGAAGACTAAGTTCCGGAACAGATTTGCCAACCCAGGATGCAGCGGATGACTGGTCTGCAGCTTGTTGTTGGGCCTGGTTATTCTTTTCCATTTCGGCCAGCAGGGGATTGTTTGGAAATTTGACCTTCAAACTTTTCATGGCTGTGTCCAGCTCCGTGGGAGAAAAGCTCCTGGAAGCCCAGCTAAGCGCAAGAAAACCCAGGGTTGAGTTGGGTGTGGATTGCATAAATCCTTTCAGGTAATCATTCAACTGGAGAATGGCGGCGTTTTTATCAGCTGTCGCAGATAAGAGTAAGCTGTCTGACGCATTGACTTTTTTCAGACTGTCCAGCACGGCAAAAGACTTCTCTATCGCATTATTTTTTCTTCCAACGGAATTAACCAGATCCTGTAATTGTTTAGAAGCCCCTGATCCGCTAACGGTATAAAAATCGTTCCGCTTCGAAAGATCGGCCTGGATGCGGATATCCTGAACGTCATTGATGAGCGGGAGCGCCAGAACATTTTCTCCAAATACCAGCTCGTAAATCCCCTCTGCCGTGGTCTTTCCGCTAAGTTCAAGACTGCCGGTACTTCCGCTGAGCTTTGCCGAATCAACTATGGCATGAGCCTGGTCTTTACCATAAACAATTTGTTCCAGATACACCCAGGTGGCGTTAGCGCCTGGAAATCCGGGATTGGCCTCCGCCAGCTTGTCTGCGTTGGTATAGGACAGGTTTACATGAAACCGGTTTTTCCCGGAATCCTTACAGGCGAAAAGCAGGAATACAGCAAAAAGCAAATGGCCGGCGCTATATCTATTCAGCATATGATGAAATTGAAGTGATTATTTTTCAAGTGTCCTGATAAGCAGTTCGTTGGTTAGTTTGGGATCTGCCTTCCCCTTTGAAATCTTCTTTACTTCGCCGACAAATAATCCCAGCAGCCCCTTTTTCCCTTTTTTATACTCCTCCACTTTTTCGGGCATTTTCTCAAGCGCCTGCATTACCCATTGCTGAATCTGATCTTCGTCGCCCGTCTGGAGCAGGTTCAGGCGAACGGCCAGTTGCAGGGGATCACTTTCCGTACCCCTGGCAAGTTCGGGAAAGATTCTGGATGATGCGATCGAAAAGTTGATTTTTCCTTCTTCAACCATCAGGATTAAAGATACCAGCGAGGATGGCTTTAGAGGTAGTTTGCTAATAGTGAGATTATTTTCATTAAGATAGGATTTCACAGGGCCCAGAAGCCAGTTTGCCGCAGCCTTAAAAGCACCGGTTTGCTGAATCAGCAATTCAAAATAATCAGAAGTCTCTTTATCATCACAGATCACCTCGGCATCATAACGCGGCAAGTGATAATCCCGGGTATAGCGTTCGATAAGGGCGTCAGGCAGATCAGGAATGTTTTCCTTTATGTTTTGCAGGAACGCGTCCGTAACCTGGAAGGGCGGCAGATCCGGATCGGGAAAATAACGGTAGTCGTTGGCTTCTTCTTTGGACCGCATGGAAAATGTGGTTCCGCTGAGGGCATCAAACCGGCGGGTCTGCTGCAGTACGTCTTTTCCTTTCCCGACATCTTCCATCATCCGGCTGGCTTCATATTCAACGGCCCGTTTTACATTGCGGATAGAATTTAGATTTTTAACCTCCACCTTGGTCCCAAGCATGGTCTCGCCTCTTTCACGAATGGATATGTTAGCGTCGCAGCGCATACTGCCTTCTTCCATGTTCCCATCACAGATCTCCAGATAGCGGAGTATGCGCCGAAGGTTAAGCAGATAAGCCGCGGCTTCATCCCCGCTGCTTAAACAAGGTTCCGTTACAATTTCAATCAGCGGCACTCCGGCACGGTTAAAATCCAGGCATGTATAATCCGGATCCCTGTCGTGGATGCTTTTTCCGGCATCTTCTTCCAGATGGATGCGGTTCAGTTGAACATGCTTTACTCCCGAAGCGGTGCTAATCCTGATAAACCCTCCCTTGCAGATGGGCGTGGTGTGCTGCGAAATCTGATAACCCTTCGGAAGATCCGGATAGAAATAATTTTTCCTGGCAAAATAGTTATGCCGCTCAATTTCGGAGTGACAGGCAAATCCCATTTTAATAGCGAACGCCACGGCCTGTTTGTTCAGCACAGGAAGTGTTCCCGGATAACCCAGGGTAACCGGGCTGATATGGGTATTGGGCTCTGCGCCAAACTGCGCACTGTCACCGCAAAATAATTTGGTGTTTGTTAGTAACTGGGCATGAACCTCGAGACCGACTACCGTTTCGTATTTTCCCGCCTCTTCCATCAAATAGTTGCCGTTCAACTTTTTTACAAAGGAAAAGCGCAAAGATCGTTTGTCCTGTTCTTTGCGCTTTTCCTGAGCCAGTTGATTCCTGCCACGAAGGTAAAAAAAACGGGCAAGTTTTCCCTAAAATCCTTTGCCGGATTCGCCGCGACCGTTACGACTCCCGAATAGATCAGAGCTCTGCAGTTCTAAGTTTACGCGGTATCCTGATATCCAGCGTCTGCACCTTCCCATCCCGCTGAATCACTACCTTAACCAGCGATTTATCCCTTGAATCCCGGACCTTCTGAATGAGATCATTCGCATTATTCACGTCTGTTCCGTCGAATTTAAGTATGAGATCTCCCTTTTTCAGTCCCGCTTTTTCAGCTGCCGATCCTTCCGTTACCTCTAGCACGTTAACCCCTTTTCCTTCTTCCGAATCCTGCGCCTTGATACCTATTTTTGGCGGCATGGGACCCCATAGTGGTGATTCCATTCCGGGCATATTGGGCAATTCCGGCGTTCTATATTCATTTATTTCGGGCATCCTGTATTCATAATTATAACGATACGTCTTCTGGATGTCTTTTGATTTGTCCAGTATGGCTGAAACGGACTGTTCCTTGCCATCCCTTTTAAAAAATATTTTCACCTTTTCTCCTGGCTTAAACTGATGAACAGTTTCAAAGAGATTATCCGGGCTGTCAATTTCCTGGTCATTCACTTTGGTAATGACATCTCCCTTTTTTAACCCTGCCTTTTCAGCCGGACTCCCCTTGGTAATTTCCAGAACCGTAGCGCCGCCGGTTTCTGCTTTCCGGGAAGAAACGCCAAGAAAAGCCTCATTTGACCTGTACATCTGAATATCATGCATTCTCCGGTTAACATCACCCATCCGCCTGTTCAGATCCTGTTGAAATCTCTCCTGATCCCAGGCGTTTCCGCGAAAAGGGGAGGTGGTCATTCCAAAGAAAGGCCCATCTCTGACGATCCTTTTTTCAATTTCAATATTCTGATCGTCGAATTTTTCCAGCGGCTTTCCGTTTACAAAGAACTCACCGTTACGGATTTCAATAGTAACCTTGCTATCTTTATCTCCTTTCGGGCGAATGATAATCTCCGTTTGATTATCATTTGAATCCACAGAAGATTCCGTTTGTGGCACGGGGGGAGGCGGTGCCACGGGATCAGCATCCTGGGCAATCCCTCTTATTGTAAAAGCAAAACAGATAGCGCCAATTCCAGCTATTTTGTATAAGATTTGTTTCATCGTCAATGATTTTAAATATTAACTACGTTAGATTTCGTATTTCAAATATAGGGAATATTCTGAAATACGAAAATATTCGGATAATTAAAACAAACGGGAATTTAACAGTTCTCCGGAATTCGTTGAAGGCAGGGAGATCAGTCTCCGGACAAGCGGTAAGATGCTTCGTTATATTATAAAAGATTTTTCACCTGGTCAATGATCTGCTGGAAATGAGCGGGTTCCTGACCGCCGGCGGTTGCCAGTGACTTTTGACCGCCCCCGCCCCCTTTAATCAACGGCGCCACCTGTTCTTTGATAATCCGGGAAGCATCCAGGTTTTTGGCGGAAAGCAACCGGTCTCCGACGGCAACAGCCACATTGGCCTTACCTTCTGCGGAAGAGGCAATGACCAGGAGCAGGTCCGGGATTTCCTGGCGCAGGTCAGACGCCAGCTTTCTTAGGCTTTCTCCTGAAACCGTGGCCAGAACTGAGCCAATAAAAGAGGCTCCACGATAAGAGAGGGCCTGTTTTACCAGTTCTCTTTTGATTTGCAGAAGCTGGAGCGTTTCCAATGATTCGAGCCGTTTCCGCATCTGCATATTTTCCGACAAAAGATCCTGGATACTTTTTTGCAAATCCTTTGGATTTTTTAACTCTTGTTTGAGCGCATGGAGCACAGACAACTGTCCGGAAATAAAATGTTCGGCAGCAATGCCCGATACGGCTTCTATCCGCCGGACGCCGGCAGCGACAGCAGATTCCGATACAATTTTAAAAAACCCGAGTTCGCCTGTCCGGGCCACATGCGTACCCCCGCACAATTCTATGGAGTAGGCCGGATCGATGATCACCACCCGCACCACGTCTCCGTACTTCTCGCCAAAAAGCGCCATGGCGCCTGTTTTCAGGGCCTCTTCCCGGGGCATCACCCGGATGATGACAGGAATGTTCTCCCTGATCTTTTCATTTACGATTTGCTCAATGGAAGCCAACTCCCCATCGCTCAGTTTTGCAAAATGCGAGAAATCAAAGCGGAGATGACGGGCATTTACCAGTGATCCTTTTTGAGCAACGTGCGTTCCCAATACTTTGCGCAATGCAGCATGCAGCAAGTGTGTTGCCGTATGATGAGCCTCGGTATTTTTTCTTATTGTGGCATTCACCCGGGCGTGAACAGGTGCTTCAATCTTTACCGGCAATTGCTCTGTAAAATGAACGGTAAGCCCATTTTCTTTTTTTGTATCAGTGACCTGAATGTCTTCACCGGCAAATTGTAGTATTCCAGTATCTCCGACCTGTCCACCGCTTTCTGCATAAAACGGCGTTTTTTTCAGGATAAGCTGATACGCTTCTTTCCCTTTGATTTTTACTTTACGCCAACGGCTGACTTCCGTATCCGTTTCGAGATGCTCATAACCATCAAACAATTCTTTCCCCTGTTCATGAACGGGAACCCAATCCCCGGTATCCATCAGCGTGGCTGAGCGGGACCGGTCCTTTTGTTGCTGAAGTTCCTTTTCAAATCCCTTTGCATCTACGGTCCATCCGATCTCCCTTGCTATCAGCGAGGTAAGATCTATGGGGAACCCATAGGTATCGTTTAACTTAAATGCAAATGAACCCGAAATTTGTTTTTGCCCATGCTGCCTGGCTTCTTCCGTTTCGGCCGGCAACTGTTGAATATATTCATTGAAGATTTTCAGTCCCTTATCCAGGGTTCTTAAGAATGCCTCTTCTTCCTCCCGGATCACGCGGGCAACAAAAGCTTCCTGTTTCTGCAACTCCGGAAACACATGGGCAAACTGATCTGCAACTCCTGTCACCAGCTGAAACAACAGCGGATCCGGCTGGTCGAGATAGGAATAATAATAGCGAACTGCCCTGCGGAGTATTCTCCTGATCACATACCCCGCGCCCGTACTGGCGGGAAGCTGACCATCTGCAATAGTAAAACAGATGGCCCGGATATGATCTGCGATCACACGAAAGGCAATATCTATTTTACCATTCGCAGATCCCGAATACGTTTTACCGGTGATGCCTGCCACCATAGCGATGGTTCCCGAAAAAATATCGGTATCGTAATTACTGTGTTTGTTCTGTAAAACCCGCACCAGCCTTTCAAATCCCATCCCGGTATCCACATGTTTCGAAGGCAACGGTTCAAGATTCCCGTTCCTGCTGCGGTTGAACTGGATGAAAACATTGTTCCAGATTTCAATTACCTGCGGGTGGTCGTTGTTCACCAGATCCCTCCCATTTTGTTTTTCCCTTTCCTGATCCGTGCGGCAATCAACATGGATCTCGGTGCAGGGTCCGCAAGGTCCGGTGTCTCCCATCTCCCAGAAATTATCCTTTTTGCTCCCGGCAAGAATACGGTCTTCCGCCACCCACTTCATCCATTCCGTACGCGTTTCCTCATCAGCGGGGAGATTCTCCGTCTTGTCTCCGCCAAACACGGTTATATAGATCCGGTCAACCGGGATTCCGTAGATCCCGGTAAGCAATTCCCAACTCCACGCCACTGCTTCTTTCTTGAAGTAATCACCAAAACTCCAGTTGCCCAGCATTTCAAACATGGTGTGATGGTAGGTATCCACACCTACTTCTTCCAGATCATTGTGTTTACCGCTTACCCTCAGGCATTTCTGAGTATCGGCCACCCGGAGATGGGGGGCGATTTTATTTCCCAGAAAAAAATCTTTAAACTGGTTCATTCCGGCATTGGTGAACAGCAGGGTCGGGTCATGCTGCACCACAATCGGAGCAGAGGGAACAATAACATGACCTTTAGACCTGAAAAAATCCAGAAATTTGTCTCTTATCTCAGCGCTTCCCATCATATTTTAACAGACTATCTTTGGTTGGAGGTTTATAAAAGGATAATAAATTGTACAATTGCGTTATTAATCAGGCGCTGCAAAGGTACATGAATCATTTTCGTAAACCGAACTGACTGTACTCCGGTACTGCATGAAAAAGATCAAATATTACTATAATACCAATACCCTCCGGTACGAAAAGCTCGAGACTCCGCTTCGCGTAACGTTGCTGCGCATACTGGGATTCTTATCCGCTTCTATTGTTACTGCTCTCATTCTGGTATCCGTGGCATACCGGTATTTCCCTTCCGCAAATGAAAAACGCCTGATGCAGGCCAATGAAGCGCTGAAAGACAACTATTTCGTGCTGAATGAGCAGGTAAAAAAAATGCAGGATCAAATCGGAGGTCTCGAAAAACGGGACAATGAGGTATATCGGGCAATCTTTGAAGCCAACCCGATACCGGATAGTGCGAGGGCTAAAAACCTGGCAAAGGAACAGGAGATCCAGCTGGTTCAGGGCATGGATCAGGAAAACCTGGCTTCTTCCATTGCCTTTTCCTTAAACAATCTGGCATCCCGGATCAACGCCCAGTCAAAATCTTATAACGACATCAATGGTTTCATCAAAAACAAGGAACAGCTCCTTGCTTGTACCCCGGCCATTCAACCGGTGAGCAATAAGGACCTCAAGCGGATTGCCTCCGGCTTCGGATACCGGGTGGACCCAGTATATAAAACCACTAAATTTCATGCTGGCCTGGATTTCGCGGCCCCCCTGGGAACTCCTATTTATGCTACAGCCAATGGTACGGTGGAAACAGCAGGCAATACGGGAAATGGTTATGGTAACAATGTGGTGATCCATAATGGCTACGGATACTCCACCTTATTCGGACACATGTTCCGAATTAAGGTTCATTCCGGTGAAAAGGTAAAACGGGGAGAAATTATTGGCTGGGTAGGAAGCACCGGCAAAAGCACAGGCCCTCACTGTCACTACGAAGTTCATCGCAATGGAGAGCCGGTCGATCCCGTCTATTATTTTTATAACGATATCACACCCGAACAGTATGACAGGCTGTTGAAACTGGCTTCTGCCAGCAATCAGAGCTTTGATTAGATTTTTCAGCCGACTTTAGATTGTTTCGGAATAGTTTTTGTTATTTTTGGTACAACCATGGATACCTTCTCCCAAATATCAATGAAGTTTGCTGAAGAAACCGCTCTTCATCAGGATTCCCCTGCCAAGGAAGACCCACCACTGAATATCGGAGTAAGGATCAAGAAGCTCAAACATCCGGAAAATGGGATCATGGCGCCGGTTCCCGAAAAAAGGATTCCCCGGAGCAGACCCGCAGAACCTTTTTTGAAGATCAAGTCGGGTCGCGGAAGGAAATCAATTCGTCAGATTGCGGAAGAAGCAGATCTGATTCAGATCCCGGATGACGAGCAGCTTTTCAGCAAACAGTATTATACGATGGGCGAGGTTTCTGAGATGTTCCGTGTGAATCAGTCACTTCTCCGTTTCTGGGAGGCCGAATTCAGCATTCTTCAGCCGAAAAAGAATAAAAAAGGGGACCGGTATTTCCGGCCGGTCGATATTAAAAACCTTCATCTGATCTATCACCTGCTTCGTCAGCGCAAATACACTATTGAAGGCGCCAAAGATTTTCTCAAAAAAAATAATAAGGCGGAGGAGAAATTTGAGACAATCAAAAAACTAGAACAGATCAGGGGGTTTCTATTGGAAATGAAGGCGATGCTGAGATGATGTGGAGATGTGCTGATGTGAGAATGTGCAAATGATCAGGTCAGCCGGGGTTACATTGTTCGTATACTATTCGTATGGTGTTCGCATGCCGTACGCTTCCGTCGTCGAATAGATACCGGTCCCGGAACGAAGCCACTGCAAATTATAAGATTTTGATTATCTGATTATTATATTCTCGACTTTTCTGTTAGTCTTTAAAGCAGAAAAGATTTAAGTGTCTCTTTTTACCGTCCCGGGTTTTTGAGCCTGCAGTTAAAAACATTTACACATTTCCACATCAGCACTTTTACACATTAGCTGCATTACCAGCGTTCCCCACAATCCGCACCGTTGTACTTGAACCTGAAAGCGGAATTTTCAGGGTTTCGAGTAATTTCAATATTTCCAGATTCATCTTTTGCTTGATTCCGTTGAAATCTGCCAGCGCTATGGGTGGGGTGAAATAATCAATATTCAGCTGAAAGGCCGTTCCGGATATATCAATCAGATACACTGTTGGATTGTCTATATAGGTCTTATCCAGCAAACTCCTGGTTTCTTCCACGAATTTCTGAATGGTATCCGGAGGGGTTGAGGAATCCAGTTGTAGACGGATCTCTGCTTTTCTCTGGGTTCGAAGTGTTTGGTTATCCACGATGCTGTCCACCATTTGTTTGTTGGGGACAGTCACATAGGTCTTCTGATCTGTTCTGATCCGGGTGCTTCGGAGGCCAATTTTTTCCACGGTTCCGGTGATGTTGGACACTTTCAATACGTCTCCCGTTTGAAATGGTTTGTCGAAGAATATAATGAAGGAAGCAATCAGGTTTTCAATACTTTCTTTAGTGGCCAGCGCAAGGGCGGCACCGGCAATACCCAGGCCCGTCCAGAGCTTACTCACTTCGAAGCCGAAGGAAATACTGAATATCATCAATATACCGATGATCACCAGGATTACTTTTAAAAAATCCCGGAAGAAAACTACCATCTGATGGTCTTTCTGACCTCCTGAATCAATGGCCTTCCTTTTCAGCAACAGGGCTATGAAATCAATGATGCGCAGCAGCAGCCAGATGAACATCGCGATGAGAATGGCTTTGGCAATCGAATGAATGATCGTCCTGGACGAAATCTCATAAATCTCAAATTCAAGATTGCCGGGAAAGCGGAGTTTTTCTATCGCTGCAATGGAAATAAAAGCCACGAGAAATGTCTCCACCGGGGCAAGCAAAAGCTTCACAAAAGGTCTTTTGTCCAGGCCCGGGTCCAGCGTGCTGGCAACCCTGTACAATTGTCCGGCGATAAATCTGGAAATGATCCGTTTAATCAGGAGACCGATGCCGATGGCAATAGCTACGAAAAGATAGCTTTTAAGCGGGTTATCAAAAATCAGCCTATTCCAGAAATCATTCATAAAATATCAATTCTTATATACATGAATGCCATCTGTTTTCAGTACGTATATGCTTTCGGGACGCACCACTATTTTAAGGGCAGGCAAATAACAGGCAGGGATTTCCCGCCTTTGCTGTTCTCCGGTTTTCATCACATATTTCAAAAAATACCGGTCTTCCCAGCCCAGTATATCGTTGTCAATCACAGAAAAATGCAGCCAGTTCTTCAGCGGAACAAACTTCTTAAATCCTCCGTAGTGATCAAAAATAAAAACTCCCTGAAGTGAATCGTACAAATAAACCAATCCTCCCTGATCTATCAAAAGCTCCGGATCAGGGACGGAATCCGTGAGTTGACGGATATCCGTCGTTTCAATGATCAGGCTGCCATCATCTCCTATTTTCTTAAGCTTGCCTTCCAATTCGTCGTATAGCCAAACATTATTGTCGTAAGACAGTCCGATGCTTCTAACCTGGAACAAATTAAATTTCCGAAGATCAATGGTGTTGACGTTATTTAATAGCCGGTCCAGCATAACAATGGTGCCAAACTCCTGATAGTACAGTAGGATTTTGAGCGGATTGGTTACATCGATGTAGGAAATCTTTCCATAGTGGCGAACATCATTAAATATAGCCAGAGAATCTCCTGCGGCACTCAATTTCTTGAGTTGATTGCCTGCATTCAGCAGATATATATTGCCTAGGTTGTCCACTTCAAAATCGGCGAAATTGCCGGGGACAAAGCGGGCCTTTAATTCAGGATTTTCTACCTGGGCGGATGCAGACGCCAGCACCCAGCTTAAGATGATATGAGCCAGGAGTTTCTTCAATGCCGGATGATTTTCGCGTTAAGCGCAGGATCGTACGATTGAAGGCGCAATTGGGTGCCGTCAAATTCGGCATACGTAAAATAATTGATCCAGTCGCCCAGATTGATATACCGGCTCCCGTTTGGAAACTGAAAATCGATGGGCAGATGCCGGTGACCGAAAATCAGATAATCAAAATGTTCTTTTTCCAATATGCTTTTGGTGTATCCAATCAGCCACTCGCCTTCCTCTCCTAAAAAGTGGTCATCGGATTGTCCCGTTGCTACCCGGCTTTTCCGGCTAAAATAATTGGCCATCCCCACGCCCGCGGCAGGGGGAAAAATTCCGAATAGCCACTGACAGCATTTATTCCGGAAAATTTTCTTCAGCATTTTATAACCCTGATCGCCTGGTCCCAGTCCGTCGCCATGTCCGATCAGGAATTTCTTGCCATTCCGGATAAATACTTTGGGTTCATAATAGACCGGTATGTTCAATTCCTTCTCAAAATAACTTTTCATCCACATGTCGTGGTTTCCTACAAAAAACTGAATGGGAATGCCGGCATCAGTCAATGTGGCCAGCTTCCCCAATATCCGGACATATCCCTTCGGTACAACGGTTCTGTATTCGTACCAGAAATCGAACAGGTCGCCCACGATAAATATCTCAGCTGCCCGTTGAGAGATAGATTCCAGAAATTGAATAATGTATTTTTCCCGCCGCAGGCTGGTCAAACGATCGGGAGTACCCAGATGAAAGTCTGATAAGAAATAGATTTTCTTCCCGTCGGCGATTTGCATGGGCAAATATAAATTACTCTGCATCTATGAGGAAAACATAAACCTCTTTCGGCCCATGAACACCAACCACCAGCGTTTTTTCAATATCTGCCGTCCGGCTGGGACCCGTTGCCAGGCTGATCATGGAGGGGAATCCGTCCTTGTATTTTCCCTGCAGGAACTCCAATCCTTCCCGGATATCGTAAACCAGCTGGCTGGTGTAGGCGATACAAATATGCACGGGAGCGTATACGCTGACCGTTCTGCCGCTTTCCTGACCGGTACTTAGCAGAATGCTGCCGGTTCTCGCTATAAGCAGCTCGCAGGAAGTAATGGATGCATCCACATCAGGAAGTCCACTCTGAGTAATTAGTCCCTTCAGGGGGAGGTCCAGGATCGGAAGAAGCAGGGATTCCCGGCAAAAGATCTGCGTCCAGCCGTTTTTGGCGACCAGCTGTTTCAGCTGTCCAATCATTTCCGGCAGATCCGCGCAGTAAATAAATTTCCCCTGGACCTTCGTAAGCTGCTCGGCAAACTCCACCTCGTTTTCCTGTGTTGACGGCTGATAAACGGAACTGTTGCCATCACTTTGGGGAAAAGGGACCGCGGTGGGTTCAGACAGCGCCAGTCTGATCTTTTTTAATATATTCTCCTTGGCCGGCGATATTTTCATAATCACTCAGAAATCTTACTCTGCGACAGGCGGAACGGCTACCGGGGGAGCAGGCAATCCATTATCTGCCAACTTCAATTCAGGAACATCGTTCACCAGGTCATGTTCTGAAACATCAAGGGCCCTTTTTTCCTCATAAGGCCGTTTTCCGATCAGCGTCTCCACATCACTCTGGAAAAGCACTTCTTTTTCGAGCAAAGCTTCTGCCAGTAACTTCAGTTGGGTGCTTTTCTTCGTAAGCAGCTCTTTAGTAGCTATATACGCTTTATCAATCAGGTTGCGAACTTCTTCGTCTATCAGTTTGGAGGTTTCTTCCGAATAGGGTTTGGTAAACTGATTTTCCTGGGCAGGATCATAAAAGCTAACATTTCCGATTTTATCATTCATTCCATAAACCGTCACCATAGAATAAGCGATCCGGGTAACCTGTTGCAGATCGTTTTGTGCACCGGTGGAGATCTTGTTGAAATTCAGGGATTCACTGGCTCTTCCGCCCAGCGTCATACAGATCTGGTCAAACAACTGATCAGTATTATAGAGATATTGTTCCTTCGGCGTGTATTGGGCATAACCGAGCGCCGCCACACCACGGGGAACTATGGTCACCTTAAGGAGTGGATAGGCATGTTCCAGGTACCAGCCACAAATGGCATGACCTGCTTCATGATAAGCGATAATCCGTTTCTCTTCAGGAGAAATGATTTTGTTCTTTTTTTCCAGCCCGCCGATCACGCGATCCACGGCATCCTGGAAATCTTCCATTTCCACACTGTCCTTTCCTTTTCTGGCCGCAATCAGCGCAGCCTCGTTACATACGTTGGCGATATCGGCACCAGCAAATCCAGGCGTTTGCTCCGCCAGTTTATAAATATCCAGTTTGGAGGAGATTTTAATCGGTTTGAGGTGAACTTTAAAAATGGCCTCCCTGCCTTTCAGATCGGGTTTATCAATGGAGATCTGCCGGTCGAACCGGCCCGGCCGTAGCAAAGCCGAATCCAGCACATCGGGACGGTTGGTTGCAGCTAGGATGATGATCCCGCTATCGCCGCCAAATCCATCCATTTCCACGAGTAACTGGTTCAGCGTACTCTCTCGTTCATCATTGCTCATAATGGCGTTCTTGCCGCGTGCGCGCCCAATGGCATCAATTTCATCTATGAAAATAATACAAGGGGCTTTTTCCCTTGCTTGCTTGAACAGATCACGTACCCGGCTGGCGCCCACACCCACAAACAGCTCCACGAAATCCGAACCGCTCATCGAGAAGAAAGGAACCTGCGCCTCACCCGCCATGGCTTTTGCCAGCAGGGTTTTTCCGGTACCCGGAGGTCCGACCAGCAATGCCCCCTTGGGTATCTTACCGCCCAGGGCGGTATATTTTTTTGGATTCTTGAGAAAGTCAACGATCTCCATCACTTCCACCTTGGCTTCGTCCAAACCGGCCACATCGTTGAACGTAATATTCACCTTTGTTCCCTTATCAAATAAGGTTGCTTTCGATTTTCCGATATTGAAGATCCCGCCGGGACCTCCGCTGCCTCCCTGGCCACCCATTTTTCGCATCAGCATCACCCAGATCAATAATATGATGAGTATCGGAAGGGCGATCTGTAAAAGGCCGGGAATCCAGTCTCCTTCCTGCACAGGGGACATGGGGACTTCCAGGGCAGGATTTTTCACAAAAAAATCACTCATCCTCTTTTCGAATTCGTCGATCTTGGTAACCTGGAACTCGAACTGGGGTCCGTCTGTCTTTACCACCTGATAGGTTTTGCCGAGCTTGTCTTTGTAGTAGGGTTTGTCAAGACTATCCTTCTTAATATACACCCTTACGAGGTTCTTGTTGGTAACCAGCACCAGGCGCGAAACATCCCCTTTTTCCAGCATGTTATTTCTGAATTCCAATTCGGAATCCAGCTTATGGGCGTCCGGAGCAAAAGCGCCGAAGAAATTATAACCGAACAGGATTAGAGCGATAATACCCCATACCCAGTAAATACTGAATTTAGGGCCTTTCTTGGGGTTATTTTCGTCTCCACCCCGGGGCCTGAATCTTGGGAATCCGGGCCTTTCATTTTGTTTCATATTATTTTGTGGCATGTGATGGGCTTCCTTGTGTCTTAGTAATTAATGATAATGATTGGGAAATAAAAAAGTTCGGAAAATCCTTAAAACATAGATTGGTATTGATCAGCCTTCGTGCTCCTCCACGACAGCATCACTCCACATTTCTTCCAGTCTGTAAAACCGGCGGGTCTCAGGAAGCATGACGTGAACAACCACGTTAATATAGTCGATGATCACCCATTGCAATGCCTGTTTTCCTTCGTGCTTGTAGGGAAGTTCTCCGCAATTATGTTTAACCTCGGTTTCAACGAAATCCGCTATGGCCCTTACTTGCGTGGTACTGCCTGCTTCGCAGACAATGAAAAAGTCCGATACCGCTTCATGAATTTTACGGAGATCAAGAGATATGATTTTTTCGCCTTTTTTTTCCTGGATTGCCTGGATAATGGTTTTTAAAATTTTAGAGTTTTTCGCTAACCGGGCAGATTTATTTGGTTTCCGGCTAACCAACATTGACAATTGTTCCAATAATCAAAATATTTTGTTGATGAATAGTTTTTGGCGAAGTATCAACTCACCGCGGGATTAGTAAATTCGCACTGCTCAAAAATAGTAATCTTTTGCCACATCCCACTATGGATAAACAACACAGGGCAACATTTGACAATCAGTTGATTGAGCTGGAATCAGTGGACAGCACCAACAACTATGCCATGGCGCAGGTACATGCGGGATTGGCTTCCGGCGGTCAGGTCTATTTTGCCCACCGGCAATGGGCCGGAAAGGGTCAGCGCGGAAGGGCCTGGACGAGTGAGCCGGGACAAAACATCAGCATGAGCCTGGTGCTGGATCCAGGCCCCCTGCTCCTATCCAGCCAATTCCTGCTGGGCGCCGCAACCGCTCTTGGATGTCTGAACGAGGTCCGGAAATATGTTCCTGGCGGATGGACGGTCAAATGGCCAAACGATATTTACCAGAGTGACAGAAAGGCAGCGGGCATCCTAATTGAGAACGTAATCAAAGGGAACGACTGGCGCTTTGCAGTGATTGGCGTAGGCATAAACCTCAACCAAACCTCGTTCCCTTCCGAACTTCCCCATGCCATATCCCTTAAGCAAATTTCAGGCAGATCGTTTGAACCACTAGCCCTGGCCCGGGAGCTGGTTACGGAAATCGGGGTGCAGGTAGATTTGTTGAAATCCGACCCCCAGATCATTCTGAATGCATTCAATCAAAATCTCTATAAGCGCGGAGAGATGGTAAGTCTCAGGAAAGGAAATATCCTATTTGAAACCCGCGTCGAATCTGTAAACCCGGAGGGGCGGCTGGTAACGGGGAAGGGGGCTTTTATTCATGGAGAGGTTGAATTTGTAGTTGATGGTATATAGTTGACGGTTGATAGTTCTTAAGTGCGGATTCAAACTGAAGTCCATCAACCGTCAACTATATACCATCAACCCAAAACAAATCACCGCGTAAAATGCAACACCGCTTCCGACACATTCCCTGCCTCATCTTCCACATGTATCCTTAATTCATGTTTACCGGAAAGGCAGTGCTCATCAAAATCATATATAAAAGCCCTGGCCTTGTCATTGGAAAAAAGAAGCCAGTGCCCGTCGAGGGTTGCCCTGAAATTTTTAATCTTTTTATAGTTGTCGCGCACCAGCACGGCAATCCGGGAGCTTCTGCTCAGATTTGCATTTTCAACGATTCCGGGAAAACTGATTTGCGGCGCTTCGGTATCATTGACCAACTGGAAATCCCCAAAACTCAGGAAAGAGGCTGTAGCCCAGTCCCCCTGCCATTCCACCCGTTTCACTTCTTCATCATCCCGGCTAAACCATTGCATCAAAACATGGCTTTTATCGCCGGCAGGTTTGGTAATCCGTATTCTCACGGTAATTGAATCCTGCAGGGGGACACTTGGCGTTCCGACATGATGAAGACGTGAAACCACTCCGGCTGTATTCACATCCACCGCGCCGTAGGCCACATGAACAGAATCATACAAAGATCTTTCTCCCAGATAAAAAGCGCAATCCTCCGATTCGAATCCATCTACCATGAAAGGGTAAAAGTTTTTACCTTCAAAAAGGGTATTTACGGGCTGTCCGGGCCGGTATCGCACTTTAAAATTAAGATTCGAAGTATTTCCATAAGCATCTTTAAGCTCAATACGGATATCATGGATTTTTTCATCTGACAGCTTTATGTATCCCCCATTAACCTGTTTATAAATGGAATGGTCGTAACCAGGCAACGAAAATAGCAATTGATAATAGGGGCCTCCCATCGCTTTCGTACGGTAATCAATATGCGCATTGATCCCACGCGTATCATTATAGCTGATGTGGTCCATCCGGAATCCGGAAACCGGTTGCTGATTATCATAAATAACCGCCTGATAAATTCCATTGGGATTGGAAGATCCTGTTTGGGTGTCGAACCCAGATATACCAAAACCGACGCTGGTTGTATTCACTTCGATAAGCGAAAGGGGAAGTGTGTATTGAGAACCGGCATGTTTCACCGGATAAAAAACGGGAGACTGTTCGTAGATGCTCTTATTCCGGTCATAAACAGCCAGCTTTCTTATTTCCGGCGGCGTATTGTCTGAAACGGGCAAGCCGAAGAGCATTGGATTCAGGTTGATATCCCCCGGATACTCACGGATCTCAAAATGCAGATGGGGTCCCTGTGATCCACCCTTATTTCCACTGTAAGCAATGAGGTTCCCCTTTCTAACAGGAAATAATCCTGCCGGTATATCAAAAAAAGCATCCCATTTTTCCAGCTCATATTGTTTTTTCTTCACATAAGAAGCCAGCGCCGGATTAAAAGCATTGAGGTGGGCATATAAAGTAATATATCCATTCGGGTGCCTGATGTACAAAGCCTGCCCAAAGCCGAAAGGTTCTATTTTAATCCTGGCGATATATCCGTCGGCGGCAGCATATACCGGCAGACTTTCCCGGTGCTGGGTTCTGATGTCTAGTCCCATATGAAAGTGATTGCTCCGGATTTCGCCAAAATTGGCGGACAGGCTTATCGGGATGGCCAGTGGATTCCTGAATTCCGTTTTAGGATAATCAACCGGCTGAAAAAGTTGGGCACCCGCCATGCCCCAACAGAAAATCAAGTTCAGACAAATAATAAAGGTCCTCATGGATGGTCCCAGTTTAAGAAATGCAAAGGTGCTGAAATCCCAAATAAGGAATCGGGGACAAGTATTAAGTTGATCACAAAAAATTAATAGAAAGTGAAAATCAACGATTTTAAAAAAAATTTCAAAATTGGTACAGCTTTTGGCATGAAGAAGATGTCTTAATATTGAAAGAATACTTCCTAAAAAGAGGTTATGCTCAAGACCCGCAATAAAATGGTTGTCTTTTTTGTCATCGGAGTTGGTTCTCTGATCGGGATGGTGCGGGGTGAACAAGCCAAACAAAAATGGGTTTTTAAGATCCGTTCTAAATACGATAACAAGAGACTAATCGCCGAAAAGCGCCTGCAGGCAAGAAAGGGAGGCGTTTTGTTGGACGATATAGAAATGGCTTCTTTCCACAATAACTGAATTCTCCCAGAACATATTTTTAAGTCCCGGGCAAGCCCGGGACTTTTTATTTCCCTTTCTGCTGATAAATTTCTCCAAGAACCTGCACAACCTTACTTTTGCGGAATTTGTTTTTGACATGCCAAAAAATCCCTCGATCGGTTCTGTACTCATTATCGGCTCCGGGCCGATCATCATCGGACAAGCCTGCGAATTTGATTATGCCGGCTCCCAGGCTGCCAGAAGCCTCCGGGAAGAAGGAATAAAAGTTATTCTGATCAACAGCAATCCGGCTACGATCATGACGGACCCCATGATGGCGGACCGGGTGTACCTGCTTCCATTAACGGTTGAAAGTATTGAACAGATCCTGGAAGAGAATCAGATAGACGCCGTATTACCAACCATGGGCGGACAAACCGCACTGAATCTATGCAAGGAGGCTGCCGAGCTCGGGGTTTGGGAAAAATATAAAGTACAATTGATCGGGGTGGATATTGATGCCATCGATACGGCAGAAGACCGGGAAAAATTCCGGCAGCTGATGCTAAAGATCGGCATTGCAGTGGCCCCCTCCCGAGTGGCCAATTCTCTATTGGAAGGAAAAGAATTTGCCCAGGAAATCGGCTTTCCCCTGGTTATCCGGCCATCCTTTACCCTGGGCGGCACAGGCGGCGGATTCGTTTTGAATAAAGATGAACTGGACGCCGCGTTGGATCGCGGACTAAAAGCATCCCCCATACATGAAGTCCTGGTAGAAAAAGCAGTGCTGGGATGGAAGGAATTTGAACTGGAACTTTTAAGGGATAAGGCAGACAATGTGACCATTATCTGCACCGTGGAAAATATGGATCCTATGGGTGTACATACGGGAGATTCCATAACCGTCGCGCCGGCCATGACCCTCAGCGATACAGCATTCCAGGACATGCGAAACAAGGCTATTCTCATGATGCGTTCGCTGGGAAATTTTGCCGGTGGTTGCAATGTGCAGTTTGCCCTGAACCCGGAGACGGAGGAAATTATTTCTGTAGAAATTAATCCCCGTGTTTCAAGATCGTCTGCACTTGCATCGAAAGCAACCGGTTATCCAATTGCAAAAATTGCAGCAAAACTGGCCATAGGGTATACGCTGGACGAGTTGAAGAATCAGATTACACAAACCACCTCTGCTTATTTTGAACCCGTGCAGGATTATGTGATCGTTAAGATGCCCCGTTGGAATTTCGACAAGTTCAAAGGGGCCAACGACACCCTCGGATTGCAAATGAAAAGCGTTGGCGAAGTGATGGCTATCGGCCGGAGTTTTACGGAAGCCGTTCAGAAAGCCTGCCAGAGCCTGGAAAACAACGCTGTCGGACTCGGCTATTACGGCAAAAGTCAGCTGCATGCTGAAGAGCTTATTGAATATATCAAAATACCGAAGTGGGACCGGATCTTCCGGATAAAAGACGCCCTGATGCTTGGCGTAAGTGTGAAAACCATTTCCCAGATAACCGGTATCGACCGTTGGTTTCTCTATGAGATCCAGAAGATCTGCGTCGTCGAAAAAGAAATCTCCCGGTACAAAATGGATATACTGCCTACCGACCTGCTGAGGGAAGCGAAGGATCTCGGATTCAGCGACGTGCAGATTGCCACCATTATGCAGGATGGAAGCGAAGAGACTGTATTTGAAAAGAGGAAGGCAGCGGGCATCACGAGGGTTTTTAAAATGGTGGATACCTGCAGCGCGGAATTTGAAGCCAAAACACCTTATTTCTATTCCTGCTTTGAGAACGGGGGTTCCAACGAAAGTATCGTCAGCGATAAAAAGAAGATTATCATCCTGGGATCAGGACCTAACCGGATCGGCCAGGGTATTGAATTCGATTATTGCTGCGTGCATGGATTGCTGGCTGTAAAAGAATGCGGTTATGAAGCCATCATGGTGAACTGCAATCCGGAGACGGTGTCAACGGATTTTGACATGGCGGACAAGCTTTATTTTGAGCCGGTTTTCTGGGAACACCTGTGGGATATTATAGAACATGAGAAACCCGATGGGGTGATTGTACAGCTTGGCGGGCAGACCGCACTCAAGCTGGCAGAAAGACTGCACAGAAAAGGAGTCCCGATCGTTGGAACATCTTATGATAATATGGATATTGCCGAAGATCGCGGCCGGTTCAGCGATATGCTGAAAGAAATGGAAATTCCTTACCCTTCTTACGGAACGGCATTTACGGTGGATGAAGCCGTGGCCGTGGCTAAAATTGTCGGTTTCCCGGTGCTGGTGCGTCCCAGTTATGTTCTGGGCGGCCAAAGGATGCGGATCGTGATCAATGACGACGAACTGGAAAAGGCGGTGATCAGCCTCCTGAAACACATCCCCGACAATAAAATTCTAATTGATCATTTTCTCGATCGCTGCCAGGAAGCGGAAATTGACGGCATTTGCGACGGCGACGAATTTCATGTCATGGGCGTGATGGAACACATCGAGCCTGCCGGCATTCACAGCGGAGACAGCAATGCCGTGCTTCCCCAGTTCAACCTGACCCCCCTCGTGGTCGAAACCATGGAAGAATACGCGAGAAAAATCGCCTTCCGTTTAAATATAAAAGGGCTCATCAATATCCAGTTTGCCATAAAAAACGGAAAAGTATTTGTGATTGAAGCCAATCCAAGGGCCTCAAGAACCACTCCCTTTATTGCAAAAGCATATCAGATCCCCTACCTGAATGTAGCTACCAAAGTGATGATGGGAAAGAATAAACTGAAGGATTTTACTTTCCAGAAAAAAATGAAAGGATACGCCATTAAAGAGCCTGTATTCAGTTTCGATAAATTCCCTGGCGTGAATAAGGAACTGGGACCTGAAATGAAATCTACCGGCGAGGCCATCCGTTTCATCAAGGATTTGAAAGATCCTTACTTCAGACAATTATATAAGGACAGAAGCATGTATTTGAGCAAATAGGTGTTATACGTCTACCAACCCATTCCGGATGGCATACATAACCAGTCCGACGCGCGACTTTACCTTCAGCTTCTCGAAAAGGTTGTTGCGATACTCGTCCACCGTCCGAGGGCTGACATACATTTTCGCCGCAATATCCTTGTACGTAATTTCCGTGCAAATTAGCCGAAGGAAATCTTTCTCCCGCTGGGTAAGGGGCTCCGGCTCGTCTGGTCGTTCAGCATCTTTATGCAAACCACTGATGATTTTTCCGGAAATATAGTCCGAGAGATAAAAATTCTTTTTCATCACGGAATCCAGCGCATTTTTCAATTCGTCCGGATCTATGTTTTTGAGAATGTAGCCTTTGGCGCCCTGCCGCAGCATTTTGATGATTGTTTTTTCATCGCTGAACATCGAAAGCGCCAGGATCTTGATTTTAGGATAATTCTTATTTAACCAGGCCGCCGTTTCAAACCCGTCCATCTCAGGCATGTTCACGTCCAGCAACACCAGGTCGGGAACAATGTGCTGGGCAATCTTGTTTTTAATTTCTTTCCCGTTATCTGCTTCGAACAGTACCGCATATTCTTCAAAAGAACTGATCAGCTTTCCCAGCGCCTTTCGTAGAAGCGTGTGATCATCGGCAATTGCCACCTGAATCTGTTTTGTAACTGAAGCCATAATGCCGCCTAAGATAGTTGATTCAAAGCTAATGCCACGGTTATGGTGGTTCCTTTGCCCGGCTCACTCAAAATGGACATATTCGCTCCAATCATTTTCGCCCTGTTTCTCATACTCTTCAAACCCAGCCCGCTGGAGCCTTCGGTAGATTCCTTTTTTTGTTTCATATTGAACCCCACCCCATTATCCCGAATGGTTAATGCAAATGTATATTCCTCTGAATAAACTATTGACACTTTTACCTGGTTGGCCCTGGAATGTTTGAGAATATTATTCATCATCTCCTGGTACATGCGAAAAAGGAAAATGGACTTTTGCTCGGGAAAATGAAATTCATCCCCCTGCACCTCATACTCAATTTCCATGAGGCCGGTTTTCCGGATTGAGGCTATATCAAAATTAATGGCTTCCTGGAGACCAATATCCGAAATCCGGTCCGTATGCAGGCTTTTTGTCAGATCCGCCATTTCCCGGATCACCTTATGGAGCATTTCCTTGGAGTTCTGAACCCCCTCAAAAGCGGGATGTTCTTTTTCGATTGGCGCGATAGACATCCAAAGTTTGATTACCGAAAGGGTCTGGCCGATATTATCATGCAGTTCCTGGGCGATGGTTTTGAGCGTGGTTTCCTGGATCTCTAACTGGGAGCGCAGCACCTCCTGTTCATATTCTTCCTTCATCCTGACCATTTCCTGTTCCTGTTTCTGGCGCTTCCGCTGGTAAAGAAAAAACATGGCCAGGATAAAGCCCACCAGCAAAAGCGCCAGCAGGGTGCCCATGAGGATTACGAAGTAGATTTCCTGATTTTGATCCTGCATAGGAAGGCAATGGTGAATAATGAGTAAGATAATATATTAATAATCACCAGGATGGTCATCAGATTCTTGATGATAATTTTTGGCGCCGTGTTCATAAAATTCACCAGTCCCCAAAAAGGAAATGTGCACACATAAGAAAAGAGAATAGCCGTGCAAATCCAGAATGCAGGTTCATTTTTCAGGTTGGCTGCTTTGGGAAGCTGAAACAACTCGACAAAATAAGTAATGCATAAGATGACAATTACAATGCAGCCAATAGCGTACGTTTTGGAATGAAAATCACTGCCTGTGCGGGAATTGAAAACATTGAAAAGGGCCATCAGCGTGTAAGTGATCAAAATAAACAGGATTACGGACTTTATCCGTTTGTTCTGAATAATTTCCCTCAGGATGAAGAAATAAAATATAAATTCAAAAATAGAGTAGCAATTATACAATAAAGCATTGTGGATGCCGTGCTGGCTCATATAATTCCCGATCTGCTGAACCAGAATGGTCACCAAGAGATAAAAGGGACACAAGCGAAGATACAACGGAGAATGCTTCTGAAAGAAGGAGATGATACTCACAACAAAACATGCCACCAAAACAAACAGACTAACCGAATTCATAAATAAAGTTAGCATTAGTTTATGCCAACAAAAAAACCTCCTGAAGGAGGTTTTTATTGTGTAAAACAAATTTGATTTTAAACTATTTCAATACCCTTGTTTCCGCGATCGATAAGTGTAACACCAACGCTATCACCGCCAAAGAGGCCACAAGCGGGCGGACAAATATTGGCCATATTGAAGCCGAGGATGGTGTTGGTGCCGTTCTTCGTGATGTAAACATCCTTATTAACGGTAGTGCCCATTTCTGTAGTTTTAGATTTGGTAGCAACCATAACCAGACTCTGGCGTCCTGCATATTCAGGTTTTTCCGGAAAATCAGCCGGGTAAGCCATAAAATAGAACTTAACCCCGTCCGCACCGTACTGCTTGATGTTGGCTAAAAAGCCTTCAATGTCTTCAACACCGTACCAGGCGCTTAAAGAATCCTCTTTCCCGATGCGTTCGGAATTGTGAATCCATCTTTCTCTTTTGTACTCTCTGGTAACATTGTCAACGAATTCTGTGCTGACATACTTGCCAACTTTTGTCGATTTTTTTTCTTTTGTGATCATTAGCTTGAAGTTTTCAGGAATTAATAAAAAAATTACCCCCTAAAAATATCGCAGTCTATATACCAATGAACCTACAAAGAAATGTTATTCAATGAATTACAAATTAATAATATTTGTAAGATGAAGATTGTCAGCCAGTCCCGTTTAAAGACCGGCAAAAATACCGTGTTTTAACGGGGGCAAATACCGTGAAATCAACAGCGTACGCACCCGTATAAAATTTGGAAGTCACTGCGTATTTACGCAGCAAAACCTGTTGTTTCGCAATTGGGAAGAATTTAGCCGGGCATTCGGGAGATGTGATCTTGACCATTTTGTACTGAAGATTCCTGAAAATTCGCGTCTTAAAATATAACCTGCAACAAGGTACTGGATTCAGCAGGGTTTTCCTATAGTAGAAAGCACTTAAGGGTTTTGTTTAGTGCGTTTTTCACGGTCAAAAGAACCCATGAAAAGTCCATTTTATTCCCAAATTTGGAAAGAAGCTCCGTTTATCCGGTTGTTCATTCCCATGGTGACCGGAATCCTACTACAATTTTTTTTGCCAATTACCAAATCCTTAAATGATCTTATCCTGATTTTCTGCTGTTTGAGCCTCGGCTTTTCACTCTTTACATGTTCTTTTACACTATTCGGCTGGAGCCGGTTTTTTGGCATGACAGTCATGGCGTCCTTTCTCTCTTTGGGAAGATTCCTGGTTATTTGCCACCAGGATATCCTTGTGTCAGATTCTCTTTCTCACGGCGCCCTGAAAAACTCCTGCCTTATCGCCCGCCTGGATAACGATCCTGTAAAAAAGCCCAACGCATTTAAATCCCTGGCCACGGTTCAATATCTCTGCGGGCGCAATGGCTGCTTCAGAGAAAAAGAAAAAATTTTTGTCTATTTCCATACCGGGCAGATGCCCGAAAACATCGTATCCGGTTCCCTGATTATTTTCAGCAAACCCCTGCTACCGATTGAAAATACTGTGGCTATTGCAGGATTTGATTATAAGGCATATTGCCTCTTCAAACACATCCGTGCCCAGATCTTCGTAAAGACAAGCGAATATCAGGTTCTGGGTGAAGTGAAAGAGAATTTTTTCAGCGCTTATTTGAGTTCCTGGAGGAAAAATTTGCTCCGAATACTCCGGAAATACATACCGGATAAAGAAGAAAGCGGCCTGATGGAGGCATTGATGATCGGATATACAGATGATCTTGACCGGGATCTGGTTCAATCTTATTCCAACACGGGTGTGGTTCATATTATTGCCATTTCCGGACTTCATCTGGCCCTGATCTATCAGCTTCTCCAGCTCTTGTTGCGAAGGATAAAAGATAAAAACTCCTGGAGGTGGCTGAAATTGACCTTGTTAGTGGGTTCCCTCTGGATTTTCAGTCTGCTTTCCGGTGCTTCCCCATCCGTTATTCGTTCAGCAGTGATGTTCAGCATCCTTCTTCTGGCGCACACCCTTTCCAGAGATTCCAGTGTTTACAATTCACTGGCATCCTCTGCCTTTCTCTTGCTTTGCTTCGACCCCTTCTGGCTTTGGGATACCGGATTTCAATTGAGTTATTCTGCGGTACTCAGCCTGGTGATCTTCTTAAAGCCCATACAGGGTCTCTTTTATATTCAAAACAAGCTGCTGAAAGGGTTTTGGAGTTCAGCATCCGTTAGCATCGCCGCCCAAATACTCACCACACCCATCAGCGTTTATTATTTTCACCGGTTTCCCAATTACTTCCTGTTCAGCAATCTGCTGGCCGTTCCCTTATCCAGCTGTATTCTTATCGGCGGAATCCTGCTCTGTCTGGTTTCCTTTTCGCCGCTTCTCGCCCATTTCTTTGGCTGGATATTGGGAAAGGAAATCGGATTGCTGAATGGATTTGTACAATATACTGCCGATTTGCCCGGCGCGGTTACGGATCGGCTTTCAGTTAATCTACTGCAGGTAATATTACTGTATATGATGATCTACTGCATATATCGCTATTTGAGTCCCTCCAAATGAGAAAGCCAATAAATGACCAGCAAGATAACACCCGGTAAGGATGCACACAGACTGTTCGCCTTCTTTTGCGAAGAAACTCAATTGCCGTAAATTTGCAGCTCCCGGATCTCCAGCCGATTAGCTTTTCCCGGAAACCAATTACCCCGATATGACCAGAAAAATTCAATCAGCACTCATTTCTGTATTTTATAAAGACGGCCTTGAACCTATTGTCAGGGAACTGCATAGCCTGGGTATCCGCCTGATCTCGACCGGCGGCACGCGGACTTTTATTGAAGGCCTGCAAATTCCCTGTACGCCCGTTGAAGACCTTACCCACTACCCCTCTATTCTCGGAGGCAGGGTTAAGACCTTGCATCCTTCGGTATTTGGGGGTATCCTGGGAAGAAGGGAGGATGCGCAGGATCTGAAGGAGATGAAAGAATTTCAGATTCCGGAAATTGACCTGGTAATCGTAGATCTTTATCCATTTGAGGAAACCGTGGCGAACACAAAAGACGAAAAATCCATCATCGAAAAAATAGACATCGGCGGCCCTTCCATGATCCGGGCAGCAGCAAAAAATTTCAGGCATGTGTCGGTGATCGCACACAAAAGAGATTATGCTTATCTGGAAAAATTACTGAAAGAACAAAACGGAGAAATTACGCTTGAACAAAGAAAAGATCTTGCGGCGCGGGCTTTTGATGTGGTTACCGGATATGATCTGGCTATTCATGATTATTTTAATCCGGGAAAAGCGGTTTCTTCTTCCATACCATCCGTACATCTGCGCTATGGCGAGAACCCGCACCAGAACGCTTTTTTTGAAGGCAACTGGAATCGCATATTCAAACAACTGCATGGTAAAGAAATTTCTTACAATAACCTGGTGGATATAGATGCTGCCATTCAGCTGATCCGAGAATTCGAAGAGAAAACCGTATTTGCGGTGATCAAGCATACCAATGTTTGTGGAATCTCCCTCCGCTCTGATACAAAGAATGCCTGGTCGGCTGCACTGGCGGGCGACCCGGAAAGCGCATTTGGCGGCGTTTTGGTTTGCAATGGAGAAATAGATCAGACAACGGCGGAAGCCATCAATGAATTATTTTTTGAAGTATTGATCGCTCCTTCTTTTTCCACCGAAGCGCTGACCACGCTGAAATCCAAAAAGAACAGAATCCTGCTTGAGCTATTCCCAGGGACAGCGGCAAACCGGCAAATCCGGAAATCTTTACTGGACGGCGTTTTGGTTCAGGATGCGGATCAGGGTAATTATCAGAAATGGGAGGAAGTTGGCGGAAGACCCAGTACCGAAGCTGAAAAAGCGGACCTCATTTTTGCCAATCTGGTTTGCAAACATTTAAAATCCAACGCGATTGCCCTGATAAAAAACAAACAGCTTATTGGGAAAGGCTGCGGACAAACGAGTCGCATTGATGCCCTCCGTCAGGCCGTTGAAAAAGCAGCACAATTTAAATTTGATATGAAAGGCGCTGCGCTGGCCTCAGATGCTTTCTTTCCGTTTGACGACTGTGTGCGAATGGCGGCAGCTGAAGGCATTTCTTCTTTTATTCAACCCGGAGGATCCGTAAGAGACAAAGATTCCATCGAATTCTGCAAACAGGAAAATCTGGCTATGGTAATGACCGGCATGAGGCATTTCAAACATTGATTCTCAATCCGGCCTGTTTACATATCCCAATAAACTTGGTCTTTTAAAAAGACCTCGTACACTTCTTTCCAACCGCTGAATAGCGGGTCCGTTCCAAAAAACTGATTGTGCCACACGGTAATCATCAATCCGTTCAGCTGTTTCAGCTTTCGATAATAACCCATCAATTCGTCAAAGGCTTCTTTTGGTGTCAATTGGGTTTCGTAATAGGCATTGGCGTCCATAAAACAAAAGGGATAGAGTTTAAGTCCGGTTTGTTTTTCCTCCTCCAGATCATACCAGTAAAACGAAGACGCGATGGAAGCCCTAAATCCATTGGCGCCTCCATATCCCATGGAAAAATCTTTCTCAATGCCCGCCCTGATCAGGTTTCTATAGGTTTGGGGCAAGGTCATGCGGATATAATGCTGACGACTGCATTTCACGGGGATTCCGGTAATATTTTCCAGACATTCTATTTCTTCCCTTAACAGCAGATCGTCATCGCCGCTTTGCCAGGATGGATGAATACCCAAGCTGTATCCCCTGGCATGATAAGATATCAGGGCCTGCATTTCTTTCAACGCCGGAGAAATATTTTTATCAACTCCTTTTTGCTGCCGCGCGACCAGAAAAAAGTAATAGGCCCGGGTCCGGCAATACAGATGAAGAGAATCAAGCCATTCATAGGTGTCAAAAGGATCTTTCTTTTTTTGAAACAACACATCCCATCGGTCCAGCAATCTGTTCCACTCGCCTTTTAAAAAAGATCGTACGAAACCGCCGGCATTTCGTCGAAACCCTTTGTGCCTGTAGGAATAAGCCATGTCAATATCGTAGCTGGGAATAAACCTGAATTCCTTTATCCGGAAAAGCAGCTGCGGGAATTTTGCGCGCAATACTTTTTTAAAACTTTCCAGCCAGTGATTGACCAGTGGGGAGTCCAGAAATTTTTCGCGGAAGGCAAGGGAGGCACGGTACGGGAACCTTCCATAGTGATCGGGTTCAAAAGGAAGATATTCCTCATAGCGGCTCAGCAGGTAAAAGCAAGCTGCAAAAATGTCGAATGCGTGATCTCCTTCCGATTTAAAGAATACAGGCTGGTCCAGAAAAAGAAAACAATGAATCTTCTGTTCCCGGATGCCTTTTTCGAAAAGCAACGGATGATTCTGAATAAAAAATTCACCGGCCGATAGCCGCTCTCCGGAATAATTGATCTTAGGGCCGGAATCGTCCAGAAATACTGTTTTATCGGTAGTATGTCTAAGGGGTTCATTGAAGATCTCATTTCCCAACAGCGCAATGATGTACGATAGCCGCGGGCTGGTATATTGGCTATAAAGCAGCATGATTTTCGGTTCTTTCTTTCCAGCGTTGATTAAAGGTCTTTTCCGGAAAATTAAGATCTGCCCTGTGTTTTGTCCATCCTTTAAACAGCCGGTTAATCACCCAGTTCTTTAGTCTATAATTACCCATATTCATCCACTTCCGATGCAGGCTGGCCTGCTTCCATCCGCGCCACGCAATTTTTTCCATCCACACCGGATCTCCTTCCAGCACAGTCTCATGCCGATTCTCCAGCAATATTTCATGCAGGTTAATTTTAACCGGACACACAGCCGTACAATTACCGCAAAGGGAGGATGCGTAACTCAGATGGTTCCATTCCCGCATACCTTTAAGGTGCGGTGTAATTACTGCACCGATCGGTCCGCTGTAAGTAGCTCCATATGCATGTCCTCCAATATTTTTATAAACGGGGCAGGCATTCAAACAGGCGCCGCAGCGAATACAATACAGGCTTTCCCGCACTTTTACGTTGGAAAGCAAATTGGTTCTGCCGTTATCCAGGAGGATAACATACATCTCTTCCGGACCGTCATATTCACCTGGTTGTTTTGGACCGGAAACGATGCTGTTGTAGGTCGTCACCCGCTGTCCTGTACCAAAAGTGGAGAGCAATGGCCAGAAAAGCGCCAGGTCCGTTAAAGAAGGAATCACTTTTTCAATTCCGACAATTACAATATGGGTTTTAGGAAATGAGCAACTCAGCCTGCCATTACCTTCATTTTCGCTGATGGCAATACTGCCGGTTTCCGCAATAATAAAGTTTGCGCCGGTAACACCGATGGAGGCTTCCAGGTATTTTGAACGCAGTTTATCCCTCGCCACCAGCGTAAGCTGAGTAGGTGAAAGTCCGGGTGCTACCTGCAGTTTTTCATGGAAAAGTTTGGCGATGTCTTCCTTGCTTTTGTGCATCGCCGGCGTGACAATATGGTATGGGGGTTCGTGATCGAGTTGCTGGATGTATTCCCCAAGATCCGTTTCCACACTATCGATTCCCTGCTTTTCCAGAAAATCATTGAGATGAATTTCTTCGGTGACCATGCTTTTGCTTTTCACAATGGTCCGGCATTGTTTTTCCTGGCAGATGAGCATAATTTCCTGAAGGGCCGCCTCACCGTCTTCAGCCCAGATTACCTTACCGCCGTTGTTACTGAATATCTGTTCAAAACGCTCCAATTGCTGATCCAGGGTTTCCAGCGCACGCCATTTGATATTTTTAGCCCGCTCCCTCGCCAGGTTCACGTTGTCAAACTGCTGCTTTCCCTGAGGCACAACCGCATTGTACCGGCCAATATTAAAATTGATCTTTTTGCGGTGGTCCATATCCCCCGCCTTGATCTCCGTCTTGTTTAAAAAGGATGCAGCCTGATCTGATGTACCCATGTAATGAAGGTAATAAATATGCGTGAGGGAAGGTATACAGCTATTTACTGTTATTGCTACCCGTAAGGTTTTTTATGCTGTCCATCCCTCCCGTCACCCGGCATTTGAATATTATTCTGACATTGTATTTACACAAGTCATCACCGTCATGGTTGTTTTTCTTATAGAACTTTTTATAGGTAGCCCGGTACTCGCCAATGATCACTTCGTTAGCTGTAAAACTCGGTGGCTGGTACAATCTTAGCGACTGAGTTTCGGGTTCTTCAAGAATACTTCCGAAGTACACGGTATCCTTTTTGGATTGTTTATAAATGAGTTGGTTATGGGTATTTGCATGCAGCGAACCGGTAAACTTATCACCATAAATTTTTATTCCAACACCGACCCCTACCACAGACCCCAATCCGCTATTGAGCAACAAGGTGTCGTCGTATTTAAAGCAAAGACAACCTGCCGGGAAAAAATCATACCGTATATTTTTCGGGGGTTTTACCAGCACCCCATTCCGGTATAAATAGAAGTCAGCTAAATTGTTCTCCAACCCTCTCCTCTTTTTACTATGAAATAGTTTCCCGGAATTCAGGGAATATGGATAAGATGGTTGAACCCGATAGACCTTCCAGGGTTCAGTGGACTGAGCCACAGCAGAAAAAGCAATTAAAAAATAAACGCTGGATAAAATGGCGGTGCGAAAAATACTCATATACAGAATCAGACTTTATCCTTTTTAAGGTGTTTGGCAGATGCTTCCAGGGTTAAATAGAATTCCGAGCCATACTTCCGGATCAGTGCCTCCTTTAAAAATTCGTACACTGGAACTTTCAGCTTCTTTCCCAGTGCGCACGCTGCTTTACAGAGGTCTTCCCGGGGTTCATAATTTACATATTCCAGGTTCTGGCGTTTACTTTTGGCTATCCTAACGGGAAACAGGTGGCAACTGATGGGCTTCTTCCAGGAGATCTGATTGTTCAGGTATGCCTGTTCTATCCCGCACTTGATGACGCCCTGCTGATCCCTGAAACCGTAAGCGCATATTCGCCCACCAACGGTGGGCGTAACCCAGCCAAATTCCTGATCGTATACAAAGAGGCCTTCCCGTTCAAGTACTTCTATTCCTTCGGGGGAAAGGTATGGTTTTACGGACTGGTAGATGTCCCGTAAGGTCTGTAACTCCTCTTTTTCCAGGGGTGCACCTGAGTCGCCATCCTCGCAGCAGCCACCTTTGCAGTAGTTGAGATCGCAGACAAACTGCTCAGAAGCCACCTGGTCGCTGATTAATTTATTGCCTATCGCTATCAATGAAAAAAATTGATGATCCGCGCAAAGTTAGGAGAAAAGGCAGTTGAACAATGCTCACCTGCCTTCGTTTTCCCACTTCAGGGAATTAATAATATGGTCCATATCTTTTTGAAGGAACTGGTTCACAATGCTTAAGGAATCTTCATTAGGAGTCGTGTCAAAATACAGTGCGCCGCGTAGAAAATGTTTAACAGAATCACTCACAAAAAACTGGCTCGCCGTGGCCGCATTTCCGCCTACATGAAAGAAAACACCGTGTACGCCGAGCGGAGTACTGATAAGCGAGTCTTCAATGGATGTAGCCTTATACGTATTTTTATAGGTCATCTTATAGGCATCCTCCCTCAGTTTTACAAAATTGTTCCCCTCTATTCTTTTGTAGCTTATGTAAATGCGTGCATGGAAACGGGGAAAATCAACATTGATCCAATATGGATTTTCGGGTTTGTCCCCAAAAAAAGAAGTATCCCGTATGATCACGCCATATACCGGATACTCAAATGAATAGGGGAAGTCCGGGCGGTTAAAAGGCTGATACTCGTGTTTGGGAAAATAGATCCTGAAATATCCCCGTGGCTTAGGGGTATATACACTATTGCATGCCATCATCAGCAACAATAGCAGAAATGTACAACCCTGAAAGGCTTTTTTATACAAACGGAGGTGATTTTGTTATTTAATACTCACTTTGACTTTTTTAATGCGGCTGCTGTCTGCTTCCAGTATGGTAAATTGAAAATCCCCGCAGGTGATTACATCATTTAGTTTGGGAATTTCTCCTGCCAGCTCCAGAATCAGGCCGGCAAGCGAATCGGAATCTCCCTTTACCTGATCAAATGTATTGACCGGAAGATTCATGGCTTTGCAAACGTCATTCATCATGGTTCTTCCTTCGAAAACAAAAGTTCCATCCTCCTGTTTGTAGGAGGACCCTTCATCTTCGTCAAATTCATCTTTGATGTCCCCGATTACTTCCTCCATAATATCCTCCAGGGTAACGATCCCGCTGGTTCCTCCAAATTCATCCACCACAACGGCAAAATGGATACGGTCTGTCTGGAATTCCTGCATGAGGTCCTTGATCATTTTATGTTCGTGAACAAAATAGGGGGCCCTCAGGAGTGCATGCCAGTCGAACACATCCGGCTCATTCAAAAAAGGAATAAGATCCTTGGTATGTATCATTCCGGAAATCTCATCGAGACTTTTCTTGTACACCGGCAGCCGGGAGTAATGCAGCTCTTCCACTTTCCGTTTTAACTGACCGAAGTTGAGACTGCCTTCAACACCACTCACATCCAGCCTGGTTTTCATAATCTGTTTTACCGTGATCTGCCCGAATTTGATGATGCCCTTCAGAATGTTTTTTTCCTCCTCGGTAGTATCGTTATCAATCGCATGATCCAGCTCTTCGAGACTGTTTGCAGCAGAGCGTTGACTGCCGAATATTCGTTCCAGTTTTTCCGATTGATTGGCCAACAATATCCCCAGGCGTTTAAAAAGAAGATGAATGACTTCGGTTACACCCGAAGTATAAAAAGCGAATTGCAACGTGTTCTGGCTAGCCCATACTTTAGGCATAACTTCTCCAAAAAGGATGAGCACAAAGCTCACCATAAATACCTTGATCAGGAACTCAAAAAACCAGTAGTCCTGTTTAAATGGAATTACCTGGTCGATCAGAAAATTGGAAAGAATGATTATACCGATGTTGAGCAGTATGTTGGCGATCAGGAGGGAGGCCAGGAGTGCCTTCGGCTCTTCCAGCAGATTTACGATCCTTCTCCAGGAACTGTCTTGCTTTGTCTTCAGGATATTGATTTCCTTGTCACTTAAGGAAAAAAAAGCGATCCGGGAGCCCGAAACAATAAAGGACATGACCAGAAAAAAAAGAATGAGAATAACCAGGACCGTGGTGGCCTGAACATTGATGATCAGGAGAAAATCAGGTAGTCCACTTGCTGCTAAAATGTTAAAAGGGTGATCCAAAATAATCCGGTTTCATTAAAAATTCCTATCCTTCCACGGTACCAGCAAGTGCGGCCTGCGTTCATCGGGATTGTAAATTTATACAAAATCTGCGGCTATTGTCTTTCAAAAAGGTAAATCGGGTGAAGGTTCTCCGAGGAGGGACGTATCCGGACCGTTCAACCCTTCCAACCCCTCGTGTGGCGGAAGCGGAGCATGGCTGACGTCCGCCCTTTTATCGAGCATAATCAGATTATCTCCAACTACTTCAGTAGCGAATTTTTTATTCCCCTCCTTATCCTCCCAGCTTCTCGTCCGAAGCCTGCCCTCAATATAGACCAGGCTTCCTTTGTGCAGGTATTTACTGGCCAGTTCCGCCAGCCCTCTCCAAAGAACTACCGTATGCCATTCTGTTTGTGATATCAGTTTACCAGCCCTGTCTTTAAAAGTTTCTGTAGTAGCCAGTGAAAACTTGGCCACGCCAATATTTCCCTCCAGATATTGAACATCCGGATCCTTGCCCAGATTTCCAATGAGCATTACCCTGTTTACTCCTCTCATAACCCGTTTATTTAAATTTCCGGAAAATCACCATCAAAAGGTTTACCAGAGTTCAGGGCTCCTGGTTAAATTTTTTCAGATAATTGGTGATCAGCACCGGAAAAGGATAGCGGCTCAGTTCACCGGCTGGGACCAGCTGATAATTTTTCAGCTGCTTTCGCTGTTTATTAAGGCTTATATGTATGAACCGGCCGTAAATCGTTTGGTGAGTAAGTGTTTGTTTCAATACATCTGAGAAATGAAGAATGTGAAAACCTGATTTACCGAAATGCTCCCGAACGAACATAGACTCTTCAATTTGCCGCTGAGGCATTAATTTCCCAGTTTCCCATAAAATAAATTCAAACAGATTTTCCCAGATGTCTTTTTCTTTGCGTCTCCTGATCCAGTATTTCCCATCTTTGGTGTTGGCAATGAAATAATAGAACCATCGGATTTTTCTAACAGCCGGTTTTGCCTTTATAGGAAGCAAATCCACCCATTGCTGCCTGAAGGCCTGACAATTTTTTGCCTGAATACAGGTAAAACACAGGGGATTTCGAGGTTTGCATATCACGGCCCCGAAATCCATTATAGCCTGATTAAAGGTCCCCGGGTCCTTTTTATCCAATAAAGATTGTGCGAGCGACTGGTAAAGCTTTTTTCCTGCTGCTGAATAAAAATCTGCACTGATGCCGAAATATCTTGCCAGTACACGCTGAACATTTCCGTCAACGACGGCATAGGGAAGACCAAAAGCAAATGAAACTATAGCTGAGGCCGTGTAGGTTCCGACGCCCGGAAGCTCAAGAACATCATTATAAGAAGCAGGGAATCTGCCATCATACTCCCGGGTGATTTTCTTTGCGGTGGCGATGAGGTTTCTGCAACGATTATAGTAACCCAGGCCTTCCCATAACTTGAAGATTTCTTTTTCCTTGGCTTTGGCAAGCGACTGCACTGTAGGATAGGCAGAAATGAATTTCTCGTAATATGCCCATCCCTGTTCTACTCGGGTTTGCTGAAGAATGATTTCGCTCAGCCAGATACGGTAAGGATCTTTTTCCCCTTTCCAGGGCATGGTCCGGACATTTTCAGCGGAATTCCACTGCCGTAATCTTTTACTAAAATTGAGGGAAATCATGCCGGGTCGAAAATATTTAGATTATTTAACACGCTGTTAATCATATACTTATAATTTATTGAAAAGCAGGACTTTAGCCCGAATGTTTTAAGAAAAAAGTTGTTCATCAGAAATAGATTGCGGATTAATTTTTTTGTTATATATTTAAAATCAGAAACTTATAAAACAATTGAGCCATGAGAAAGGCAGACCTCGTTAATCAAATTTCGGATAAAACAGGTATACCTAAGGTAGACGTTCTGGTTACGCTGGAAACCATGTTTAAAGAAGTTAAAGACACGCTCGCCAGGGGAGAGAACATTTATATACGCGGATTCGGAAGTTTTATCACCAAAAAGCGGGCGGCAAAAATTGGCCGGAATATCAAAAAAAATATTGCCGTTCATATTCCGGAACATTTCATTCCATCTTTTAAACCGGCGAAAGAATTTGTTGCGGAAGTGAAAAAATTACAATCCATTAAGGAAAATCAACCAAACCCTGATGAAGAGATGTAATTTCGCCGGATAAAATCCCAAAGTGAAAAAACAGCAATTCGTGGTAGCCGGAGGAGGAATTCTTATCCTGGTTGTATTTTATTTTTTTGGTAATACCGTTTCACCCATTAAAAAATCAGAAGCAGCCGGCAGCCCGCAGGAACCCGCTAAAACCCTTGATATCAAGGCTATTCTGGAAGTTAGTAAATCCAAACTCAGTCCTACTCAGTTGGAATATGTGAGCAGACTGGAAAATGCTGTAGTAAGAGGCGATGTGAAAAATCAACAGATCATTGCTTATCATCAACTGGCGGGTTTCTGGAAGGATTCGGTCCAAAATGCATTTCTGCCGTCCGTTTATTATATGGAAGAAGCAGCAAAATTGGAAAATTCTGAAAAAAGTCTCACTTTTGCAGCCCAATTATTTTTGAGCAACCTGCGGGGACAGGAAAATCCGGAACTGAGAAGCTGGATGGCAAATCAAAGCCGGGATCTTTTTGAAAGGGCGGAAAAGCTGAACCCCTCAAACGATTCCACGATAGTCGGACTCGGGGCAACATATATTTTTGGGAGCACGGGTCAGCAACCGGCTGATGTGATGAAAGGTATTCAGAAGATCCTGGAAGTAACCAGGAGAGATTCGATGAACATGTATGCTCAACTGATGTTGGGTCTTGGGGGGATAGAATCCGGACAGTATGATAAAGCCATTCCCCGGTTATTGAAAGTTGCCGGCCATGACCCGGCAAATCTGGAAGCGGTATTAAGTTTGGGTGAAGCTTATGAAAGGACCGGCGAAAAGGCATCCGCTAAGAAATGGTATGCCGCGGCAAAAAAGCAAACGAACAACCCTGATCTGGTCAACGCCATCAACGAACGACTGGAATCATTAAAATAAACGCTCAAAGGAGCAGAGACAAAATATTAGTTAACTAAAAAAGCATTTATCGATGCCTTGTGGTAAAAAAAGGAAGCGACATAAAATTGCAACCCATAAAAGAAAGAAAAGATTGCGTAAGAACCGTCATAAGAAAAAGAATAAATAAACGCACTCCGGGCCGGAAGCCCTACCGGTCTCTATTTCCCGCTGAATCAAATTTATTTACTTAGGCTACACAACATGCACGCATGCATTCGTATAGGCACTTAACTAAATCCTCTTCAGCATTTGGATTCCTTTTTAGTTATGTATTACAGGCTAAGCAGTAAATGTTATATCAACATTGAACAAGGAACTGATTATAAATGCAGCCCCCCAGGGAGTAGAAATTGCCCTGCTGGAAGATAAAAAGCTGGTAGAATTGCACCATGAAAAAACTGACGCCAGTTTTGCAGTGGGTGATTTGTACCTTGGTAAGGTAAAAAAACTCATTCCCGGTCTGAACGCTGCATTTGTTGATGTCGGTTTTGAAAAGGATGCTTTTCTTCATTACACGGACCTCAGCCCTTATGCGCGTTCCCTGCTTAAATTCACCCAGCAAAGTATTCAGGACACGAATGAAAACGGATTTGATTTCGGCAATTTTGCCGTGGAACCTGAAATTGTAAAAACTGGGAAGATCAATGAGGTGCTGAGTGGCAAACCCAATATCCTTGTCCAGATACTCAAAGAACCCATCGCAGCAAAGGGTCCCCGCCTGAGTTGTGAAATCTCGCTGCCGGGCCGATTTGTAGTCATTACCCCATTCAATGATATTGTGGCTGTTTCCAGGAAAATACACTCCTCTGACGAAAGGAAAAGGCTCCAAAAGATAGTCGAAGCCATAAAACCGAAAAATTTCGGTGTGATCGTGCGTACAGCAGCTGAAGGAAAGAATACCGCAGAGCTTCATGAAGATCTGACTGATCTCGTTACCACATGGAAAACTATCCAGCATAATCTGAAAGCTGCTGTGGCGCCCGCTAAAATTCTCAGCGAACAGACTAAGACCACCAGCATGCTCCGGGATCTGCTTAATGAAGATTTTAACAAGATCGTGGTCAACGACCGCAATCTGTATAATGATACCCGCACATACATTCAGCGGATCGCAGCCGATAAAATTGATATTGTCTCTCTTTATAATAATGGAGCTCCGATATTTGACCATTTCGGGATTACCAAACAGGTCAAGGCCGCATTTGGAAAAACCGTCAACCTGCCCAGTGGAGCTTACCTGATCGTGGAACATACGGAAGCGCTGCATGTGATCGATGTGAACAGCGGATATAAGAGCGTAAGCAATAATCAGGAGCAAAATGCCCTGGAGACGAATCTGGAGGCCGCAGAAGAAATTGCCCGCCAGCTCCGCCTTCGCGATCTGGGGGGCATCATTGTAGCGGATTTCATTGACATGAAATTCCCCGACAATAAGCGGAAGCTGGTTGAAGCTATGGAGTCATTTATGCGTACGGACCGGGCTAAACACGCTGTTTTACCTATTTCCAAATTCGGGCTGATGCAAATCACCCGCCAGCGGATGAAACCCCAGATTACCATTAATACTCAGGAAATATGCCCAACCTGCAACGGAACCGGCAAAATTTCATCCGCTCTCATCCTCGAAGACGAAATTGAGAAGAATCTCAGCTATTTGCTCAATCATCAGCATAAGGATCTGATCCTCACAGTCCATCCTATTATGCACGCCTATTTAACCAAGGGAGGGTTTTTCTTTAGCAAGAAGTCCAAATGGCGCTGGAAATATAAACAACCCGTCCAGGTTAAGGCGAATAACAACTATCACATGACAGAGTTCCATTTCTTTGATAAACAGGAAGAAGAAATCAAGCTCTGAACACCCTTTTTCTGACATTTTTCCTCTGGGTCTCCAGGCTTTAGCCCCAAAAGCGCATTACATAAAATCATAATACGATGATTTTTAGGAAGATTATTTTCTAATGTAATAAATTGTTTTTAAGATCATTCCGGGGGGTTCATTTTCAGTCAATTACCGCAACTCGCCACTTCAGGATATAGATGTAAATACTTATATAACAATTAGTTACAAGCTAATTATTTTTTAAATGCATGACCACCTTCCAGGCTTAAAGTTATTAACAGGAACAAAAATTAATTTTGTTATGTGACCTGATTTTGTAATTTAGTGGAAGAATTTAATGGGTTAGTAAGTAAAAGGTCGGCTCTCATAGCCGGCCTTTTTACTTTTTGTCCATCGAGCCATTACCTTTAGCGAATGAGCAAAATTAAAACTGCATTCTTTTGCAGTAATTGCGGAAATGAAAGTGCCAAATGGCTGGGAAAATGTCCTTCCTGCGAACAATGGAATACGTATGTAGAAGAAGTGATCAGCAAAGATGACCGGTCGGGGGAAGCGGCCTGGAAAAATTTATCTCCCGGAAAAAAAGAAATTAAAACGATTTCCATTCATGAAGTACTCAGCGCCGAAGAAAAAAGAATCATTACCCCTGATGCTGAATTAAACCGGGTACTCGGTGGCGGAATTGTTACCGGCAGCATGGTGCTTGTTGCCGGAGAACCGGGAATCGGAAAAAGTACCTTATTCCTCCAGATCGGTTTAATGCTAAAAGATATTGTTACACTTTATATAAGTGGGGAAGAAAGTGAGCAACAAATTCGCATGCGGGCTGACCGGCTAAAAGTAAGAGAACGCCGGCTAATGAACAATAACAATAACTTTTATCTGCTTACCGAAACCTCGACCCAATCGATTTTTCAGGAAATAAAAAAATTAAACCCCCAGGTGGTAATCGTAGATTCGATTCAAACCCTTCAATCGTCTTATATCGAATCCACTCCCGGAAGCGTTTCCCAGATCCGGGAATGTGCTGCAGAATTTCAACGCTTCGCAAAAGAAACAAATACGCCCGTTTTCCTGATTGGTCACATCACCAAAGAAGGAAATATCGCGGGGCCTAAAATCCTGGAGCATATGGTGGATACCGTATTACAATTTGAAGGCGACCGCCATTATACCTATCGCATCTTAAGAACTTTGAAAAACCGGTTTGGCAGCACAGCAGAACTGGGTATTTACGAAATGACAGATGAGGGCATGCAGGAAGTAAACAACCCCAGCGAGATTCTGATCACGCAAAAAGAAGAGCGGCTCAGTGGAACCGCAATAGCCGCCAGCATAGAAGGGCAAAGGCCGCTGCTGATTGAAGTGCAGGCGCTGGTTACACCTTCTGTTTACGGCACTCCGCAAAGAACAGTGAGTGGATTTGATCTCCGGAGATTGCAATTGCTACTGGCAGTACTGGAAAAAAGAGGGGGTTTTCACTTTGTCATTAAGGATGTTTTTTTGAATATTGCCGGCGGATTGAAAGTAGAAGATCCTTCCATTGACCTGGCTGTTCTCAGTGCGCTGTTGAGTTCTTTTGAGGATGTTCCGCTAGCCTCCGACATTTGCTTTGCCGGGGAAGTTGGATTAAGCGGAGAGATCCGCGCGGTGAACAGGATCGAACAGCGAATTGCAGAAGCGGAAAAACTCGGATTTAGCAAAATACTGGTTTCCAAATACAACCAGAAAGGCTTAAAAAATCATTCTCATCAGATTGAAGTCCTGATGATGGGCAAGGTGGAAGAAGTATATAAATATTTATTTTAAGCGGGCCCGGATTGGTGCATTGATTTTATGAAATCCCGCATTTCTCTTTTACCGGCGTTCGCACATCTTTTTTTCCCACATACCTGTTGTGGCTGCGGCACCGATCTCCTTGCGGAAAAAACAATCTTCTGCATTTATTGCCTTGCCACCATGCCATTGACGGAATTTGAACAGCATGCCGGCAATCCCGTAGAAAAAATTTTTTGGGGGCGTGCGAAAATCCGCGCGGCGAGCGCATATCTTTATTTCACCAAAAACTCTGCCGTACAGCAAAGCCTTCACCGGTTTAAATATAAAGGAAGAAAGGAAATCGGATTCTACTTTGGCAAACGCATCGGACACGCTCTGAAAAGTTCGGGCCGTTTTCAAACCTGCGAACTGATTCTTCCGTTACCTCTATTTACTGCCAGAGCAAGAAAGCGGGGTTATAACCAGGCGGCCATTCTGAGTGAAGGGATATCAGCTGTCACGAATATTCCGGTGATCAACGACGCTCTGGTCAGAGTCATGGAAACCGCTACCCAAACCCATAAAACCAGAATCCAACGATGGCAGAATATGACCGATAAATTCATGGTAAAGAAACCGGAGCTGCTTATCGGTAAACATATCCTGCTCGTTGACGACGTAATTACAACGGGATCCACTCTGGATGCCTGTGCTCAAATCCTGCTGAGTACGCAAGAAGTAACCCTGAGCATAGCTACGCTGGCGTACAGTGTTTCAGGATAAGGCAGTCCTGTTTTGACAATCATCGGGTTGTTGCTACTTTTGTTCACCATGCGCAAATCCCTGCTCTTATGCCTTACTGCAGGATTGTTCCTGATATCTTGCAAAAAAGACAGCTACATTGGTGGAAGTAACGCCCTCCTGACATTTTCTTCAGATTCAGTTTATTTTGATACCGTGTTTGCCTCAGCCCGCTCGATAACCCAGCAAGTCCGCGTTTTTAACCCCAATGACCAGAAATTACGCATCTCAGATATCAGTCTAATGGGTGGCAAAAATTCGCCATTCATCCTGAACATCAATGGTTCGCCAGGACCATCAGCCGCCGATCTTACCCTGGATGCGAATGACAGTCTCTACCTTTTCATTTCTGTTTTTATCAGCCCCAATGCACAACCCAATGCATTTATATTAGAAGACAGCATCCGCATCCGGTGTAATGGCGCGGAGCGCTTCATCAAGCTCAGCGCCTGGGGTCAGAATGCGCATTTTTTGAACAATCAGGTTATCCAAGGAAATATTACCTGGAATAATGACCTGCCTTATGTTATTTCCGGAAGCCTTCGGGTAGATAGCATTTCCACACTAACGATCCAGCCAGGATGCCGGGTATATTTTCATGCCAACGCCCCGTTATTGGTAGACGGTACTTTGCGGGTGCAGGGAGAAGCAGCTGATAGCTTACGGGTTTATTTCAACGGCGACCGGCTGGACGAGCCTTATGCTTCTTTTCCCGATGCCTGGCCTGGCATTTATTTCAGCGAAAGTAGCCTCAACAATGTATTGGAATACGCTATTCTGCTCAATGGTTATCAGTCACTCGTCGCAGAAGGTCCTTCCATAAATGCATCGCCCAAACTTCGTTTGAATCAGTGCATTATAAATAACTCGCTGGACGCAGGGGTCTATGGAATTCAATCCAGCATTGATGCCACTAATTGTTTGATCAGCAACTGCGGAAAAAACATTGTGATTGCGACCGGGGGAACCTATCACTTTATCCAGTGCACGGTTGCCTCTTTTTCTACGCCCGTGCTGTTGCATCAACAGCCGCTACTAACGGTTTCAGATGCCGGTACAGTAGGTAGCCAGTTCGTGACAGAGGATCTTCAGGCCATTTTTACTAATTGCATCTTCTGGGGGGATACGGGCATCTCAGATGAAGCGCTGATATCCAGACAGGGAAACGGGGCATTCCAGGTTCTTTTTGATCATGCCATCCTGAAACAGCAGAATTACCCGGCAAATATTGACAGCATGTCTCTTTTCCTGAACACAGATCCGCTCTTTCTGAAAACCGACAACAGATTGGGACTGTATGACTTCCACCTGCAGGCGGGGTCGCCCGCCCTGGCCCAGGGAAAGGATTTAGGAATTGGCGTGGATCTGGACGGTTTTGCGCGGCAGCCCGGTAACCAGGACCTTGGTTGTTACGAGCGGCAGTAATTCATCCGCCTATTGACTTACCTTTGATGAGTATCATTTTTAAATTTATTATTAAAAAGATATTTTATGTTACGCTTATTATTTATTCCACTTTTCTTATTTTTTACCATGGGGTTATATGATTTTAAGGTCCCCGCACTGGACGGGGGAACGATTGATCTTTCTACTTATAAGGGGAAAAAACTGCTGATTGTAAATACTGCTTCCAAATGCGGCTTTACGCCACAGTACGCCGAACTGGAAAAATTGTATGACAAGTATAAGGACAAGCTGGTGATCGTTGGATTTCCCGCAAACAATTTTGGGGGACAGGAACCCGGTACCAACACCGAGATAAAAGAATTTTGTAAAAAAAATTACGGCGTTACTTTCCCGATGGCCGCAAAGGTAGATGTGGTTGGTGAAAACATTTCGCCGCTCTTTAAATACCTCACGGATCAGGCAAAAGACCTTGGCGTTGAAGCTCCTGTGATCAAATGGAATTTTACCAAGTTCCTGCTGGATGAAAATGGAAAACTAATCGCCGTATTTCCCAGCAAGGTTACTCCGATGAGTGAAGAAATAACCCATTATCTCAATTAAATTCCGATATATTCCGGAATGTTTTTCAAGCAGGTAGTCGGTCTGGAAGAAATTAAGAGCAAGCTGAGATCCATGGTTCAGAAGGGCAGGCTTAGCCATGCTATGCTGTTAACAGGCGCCGAGGGTAATGGAGGGTTACCGCTGGCACTGGCTTTTGCCCAATACCTCGTTTGCGACAAGGTCACCCATAAAACAATTGCTCCCGATTTACTTTTTCCTGCAGCGTCCGCGGACGAAGAAAAACTTCCGATTGAAAGCTGCGGTGTTTGCGCCTCCTGCGTCAAGGCCGCGCAACTTATACATCCGGATATTCACTATGTATATCCGGTGTTCGCCCGAAAATCTGGAGACAAACCCTTAAGCGCTGACTTTATCGTCGAATGGCGCGAATTCATTTCGCAATCACCCTATGGCAACCTGTACGACTGGCTACAATACATTCAGGCCGAAAACAAACAGGGGAATATCAGTGCCTATGAGTGCAACGAGATCAACCGCAAGCTGAGTTTAAAAAGCTTTGAGGGCGGTTACAAAATCCAGATCATCTGGATGCCCGAATTCCTGGGGAATGAGGGCAACAAACTGCTAAAACTGATTGAGGAGCCGTCACCGGATACGTTATTCCTCCTGATAACCGAAAATGAATCTAAAATTCTGCCCACGATCCTTTCCCGGTTGCAGATAATCAAAATACCCAGGCCGGATTTACATGATATAGAACAGGCGCTGAAGCTGCATGGTCAGTTTTCTGCCGATCAAGCCAGAAAAATCGCAGCTGTGAGTCAACAGAATTATCGTGATGCACTCCGGTTATTGCAGGAAACACCGGAAGACTGGCCGGGTTTGCTGAGGGATTGGTTGAATGGAATTTTAAAATCAGGTCCGGTAGCGCAGGTTAAATGGATTGAAGATATCAGCAAACTGGGCCGGGAACGTCAAAAGCAATTCTTGCAGTATTTCAGTCACTTGCTGGAACAGGCAATCCGCTTGCGGATGGGTGCTGAGCCGCTGGCGGGCTTACCAGACAGCGAACAGGATTTTGCGTTGCGCCTCAACCGCGTAGCAGACTTGAGCAGTCAGCAGGCCATTGTTGACGAGATAAACAAGGCCATTTATTATATTGAACGGAATGCGCATACCAAAATGCTCTTTCATGCCTTAACCATCCGTTTCTATCACATTCTCCACAATCATGAAGTAGCGGTAGTGACCTAGGAACTTAGTATATTTGACAATTGCTGGTTAATCAATACATATGGGATGTACTAATTGTGGCTCTGCCGGCGGCAAGCCAACCGGATGCAAAAGCAATGGAAGCTGTGGCACCGGAAGTTGTAATCGGATGAATGTATTTGACTGGCTCTCTAACCTTCCTTTTAATGATCCGGCCAGTGAATGCCGGGTGGTTGAGATAAGTTTTAATCAGGGTAGCCGGAAAGATTTTTTCCGGAATCCGACAATGCAGACCTTCGAAAAAGGAGAACAGGTAAGTGTGGAAGGAGTCGGTGGCTTTGATGTAGGAGAGGTAAGCCTAACGGGAGAGCTTGTCAGACTACAATTGAAAAAAAGGAATGTGGATGAATATCATCCGGACATGAAAAAGATCTTGCGCCGTTCAACAGAGCGCGATCTGGATCTGCTTCAGCAAAACAAGGCCAGGGAAAAGGAGGCTGTGATCCGCTCACGCGCCATTTCCCGCCAGTTGAAGCTGGATATGAAAGTGTCTCAGGTGGAAATTCAAGCCGATGGCCGGAAGGCCACATTCTATTATATAGCGGACGACCGGGTTGATTTCCGGGAGTTAATCAAAATTTTTGCTTCGGAGTTCCGGGTAAAAGTAGAAATGCGCCAGATCGGCGCCCGTCAGGAAGCCGGTAAGGTCGGAGGCATCGGAAGTTGTGGCCGCGAACTTTGTTGCAGCACCTGGCTCACTGACTTTAAATCTGTCAACACCACTGCAGCCCGCTATCAAAACCTGTCCATTAATCAAAGTAAGCTCAGTGGTCAGTGTGGACGACTGAAATGTTGTTTGAATTACGAGCTGGATACCTACCTGGATGCACTGCAGCAATTTCCCGATAATGCAGACACTCTTCAGGTGGCGAAAGGAAATGCCCTGCTCATTAAAAAAGACATCTTCAAAAATCTCATGTGGTATGTGTTGCCAGACAGCAACAAACAGTACCCCTTGTTAATTGAACGGGTAAAGCAGATTAAAAAGCTGAATCAACAGAATATTATTCCGGATGACCTGGGTGCAGTGGAAGTAAATACGGGAAAGCCAAAAGAAGAAGAATTGGTGAATGTGGATCTTACCGGTCAATTCAGTCTGAAAACTCTGGATAAAGCCGATCGGAAAAAGAAGATGCAGCGACAGCAGCCACCGCGTCAGCGGCCCCCCGATCAACAATCACCGCGTCAGCAGTCGCCGCCTCATCGAAGGAATAACAGGCCACCGCAATCGCCTCCCCGGGAAAGTAACCCGTAAGGTCTCCATGAAAGGATCTAAATGAATCCTTGATGAAACGCTTTATGAAAAGGCTTTTTCTGCTTTCCGGCCTGTTCGGGATAAGCTGGCTGATCTTTGCACAGAGCTGTATGACCTTCCGTAAATCAGACAGGGAGGAAAAGGCCGAATTCGCAAAACACAACGTTGCACTAACCACCGGAACCATCCGGGTTGCCAGCGGACGGTCTATTCACTACGCCCAAACCGGAAACGATTCCCTGCCAACGCTGTTTTTCATACATGGATCGCCCGGAAGCTGGGATGCTTTTTCCGCCTACATGAAAGATTCCCAATTGCTAAAAAAATTCAGGATGGTCTCCATTGACCGCCCGGGATTCGGATACAGTGATTTCGGACTGTCAGAACACCTGGACGTCCAATCACGGCTCATAAGCCCGCTCTTTATTGTTCTGAACAATCACAAACCCCGTTTCATGGCAGGTCACTCTTTGGGTGGACCCATGGTTTTGCAACTGGCGGCTGACAATCCCGATTCGCTTTTTTCCGGCCTGGTAATTATTTCAGGGTCCATTGATCCAGCAGAAGAAAAACCGGAGAAATGGCGGCCGTGGCTTTTTAAAACCTCATTAAACTATCTGGTTCCGGGCGCCATGAGGCCTTCCAACGAGGAACTTTGGTTCCTGAAAAAAGATCTCGTTCTTTTAAAAGGGAAATTGGGCAGGATCACCTGCCCTGTTTATTTCATTCACGGCGCCCAGGATCCGTGGGTACCGCCCGCCAATGTGGATTACGGCAAAAAGCAATTGGTTCATGCCGCTTTTATCAGGGAAACCCTGATACCGGGAGCCAATCATTTTATACCATGGACCAAATTCAATGAAATCCGGTCGGTTTTGTTAAAATTATACTAGAATGATTTTCTGCTGCAGACCTCTTTACAATGCCTTTACTTTGTTGTAAATTGCATATCCAAAACGTATCAAACTATGGCCATTTTTAAATCTGGAAATCCTGCACTCAATGTGTTTCAGAATACCATCACGATTCCCGGTGAAGGAACGATGACGGAAAAAGGAACCCTCAATAAGTTCTTCCTTTTATTCCTGCTCGTTATGGCTTCCGCATCATTAACCTGGAAGGCATTCTATGACGGGGTAAACGTTATGCCCTGGATCATGGGATCCGCAATTCTTGGATTTATTGTTGCCCTGGTTGTAATTTACAAACAGACCTGGGCCGCCTACCTTACACCGGTTTACGGATTGCTGGAAGGCGTCTTCGTGGGCGGAATTTCTGCCGTATATAATAACGTATTTGCAAAAACGGCTCCCGGAATCGTTACACAGGCTGTATTGCTGACTTTTGGTGCGGTCATCGCCATGTATTTGCTATATCGTTTCCGTGTGATCCGGGCCACAGAGAAATTCCGGTCCGTGATCTTTATTGCGACTGCCGGCATCGCTGTCTTCTATATATTGTCTATCGTGCTCCGCATGTTCGGTATCGACATCGCGTTCATTCATGAAGGTTCAACATTGGGTATCGCGTTCTCGTTGTTTGTGGTTGCCATTGCCGCCCTGAACCTTATCCTGGATTTTGATATGATTGAAAAAGGGGTTGCCGCCGGTGCCCCCAAATACATGGAATGGTACGGCGCATTCGGATTATTGGTCACTATCGTTTGGCTTTATCTGGAAATCCTTCGTTTACTAGCCAAGATGTCGAGCAGGAAATAATTAAAAGCCATCCCCATCAATCATATTTCCCAACCCCCTTAAAATGCCGCCTTCCTCTTTCCGGGAACCCATCTGTGGACTGTATTGAATGATCCTGCTGGCTAACCGGCTGATGGGTAATGATTGAAGCCATAGTTTTCCGGGGCCGCGCATTACGGCAAAAAATAATCCTTCACCGCCAAACATCCAGTTACGGATCCCGCGAATGAACTGAATATCGAAATCAACGGATGGTGTATAGGCCACCACGCAACCCGTATCCACTTTGAGTATCTCACCGGCCCGCAACTCCTTCTCCACCACATAACCACCAGCATGCACAAAGGCCAGTCCGTCGCCTTCCAGCTTCTCCATAATAAATCCCTCACCGCCGAATATTCCGGTTCCAAGCCTTCTTTGAAAGGCAATGCCAACACTCACACCTTTTGCCGCGCAGAGAAAGGCATCTTTTTGAGCAATAAGTGTGCCGCCCAACAACTGCAGATCCATTGGTATAATTTTACCGGTATAGGGAGCAGCAAAACTCACTTTCTTTTTTCCCTGGCCGGCATTAGTGAAAGCCGTCATAAAAAGATTTTCCCCAACCAGCACCCGTTTCCCGGCATTAAGTAATTTGCCCAGGAGGCCAGAGCCCTGTTGCTGTGAACCGTCTCCCAGGATGGTTTGCATTTCTATACCATCATCCATCATCATAAAGCCGCCGGGTTCTCCAATAACGGTTTCCCGCGGATCCAATTCCACTTCCACAAACTGGAGTTCTTCTCCATAGATCTTGTAGTCTATTTCATGATTATTCCTCATAGAAAGAAATTTTTATAAAATTAACCCGTTCTTTAAAAAGACCCGCTTGCGAAAAAAAATCAGAACCAGGATCCGATCCAGGTTTCACTCACTCCTTTCCCCGAGAATCTTCTTCTGCGTCTGGTCTTTTCTATGGTATGCCTGACCAGGGTTACCGGAATCAGGATCAGCAGGAAAATAAATGTCAGCGGCGGTATACCCATCAGGGAAATCCATTTCCCTCCGAAGTAACGACGCATCGGACGTTTTAACCTTTCCGCGATCAGATACATACTGGGGAGAATGATGAGTGTCATAAAAAAAGCAAACGCCAGCCCAAATATGATGGTCCAGGATAATGGTTTCCAGAACACGGCGCTGTCCCCGCCAAAAAAGATATGCGGATTAAGGTCGGCAAACAAAGACACGAAATTGATATTGAATCCGATGGCCAATGGGATCAGGGCCAGGATAGCGGCCAGAGCCGTTAGCATAACCGGTATGATCCTCGTTTTTCCGGCCTGGATAAGTGCTTCCCTGGTCTTCATACCCCGGCTCCTCAACTCGTCGGCAAATTCAATCACCAGGATTCCATTCTTCACCACAATCCCTGCAAGACCTACGATACCCAGTCCGGTCATCACCACCGAGATGGTCATGCCGGTAAACCCAAATCCCAGCAATACCCCAATCACACTAAACAGAATTTCTGTGAGAATGATCACCGGCTTGCTGATGGAATTGAACTGTATCACGAGGATGAGCAAAATGGTCATCAGCGCATAGATCAATGCCTTAAAAAGAAAGGCTCCGGTTTCCTGTTGTTGCTTGCCTTCCCCGGTTTGCATGATGGTCACGTCATCCGCCTTATGGGTGAAATTGTCTATGGCCCGTTTCAGCTGTGCATTCACCGCCGTTGGCGTATATCCGCTCAACACGTTGGAGTAAAGGGTAATCACCCGCTTCAATGCTTTTCGTTTGATGCTGCCATAGGTGTTGGTATAATCGATTTTTACCAGGTTAGTGATCGGGATCTGTTTGATGGCGCCGGTAGGCTCCCGAAAAACCACTTTCATATTCAGCAGATCCGATAGGTTTTGCCGCTGTACTTCATTATTACGCAACTGGATCTTATATTCTTCTTTGTTTTCTTTGATCTTGGAGACTTCCTTCCCGAAAAGAGCGGTTCGTATCTGCTGCCCGATCATGGCGCTGCTTACCCCTTCCGTCATGGCCCGCTGGCGATCAACCGTAAGCGTGATCTCCGGGTTGGTCAGGTCCACATCCATTTTCAGCTCTTCCACACCGGGTGTCTGGAGAGAGTCGAGGTAGTTTTTCAGACTGACGCCTGTTTTGGTAAGGTCATCGAAATTATCGCTGCTGATCTCAATATTGATCTGCGGATCAGTAGGTGGGCCACTCGCCTCCTGGTCAACGGAAATGGTCGCTCCCGGAATGCCCTTCAATACGTGACGGATGGAATCCAGGTAAACGGCCGTATGAAATCCATGTCGTTTCTCGAATTCCAGGAAACTGACCTGAACACGTCCCAGCTCAGGACGTGCGCTTCGGTCGCCGCTCTGCGGATCACTCGCACCGATGGCCACATTGGAAATAACGCTTTCCACAATTGGATTGGATTTGCCATTTTCCATACCAAGCACTTTATACACCCGGTTCTCGAGTTCATGGGTGATCGAATCGGTATAATTCACATTCGTTCCCACGGGCAGTTTCAAGTAAACATAAATGAAATTGGGATCCCCTTTGGGAAAAAACACGACAGGCACCTGTCGGACCGCCAGCAATACTCCGGAAAAGATAAGCAGTAAAAAAGTAGCGATCATTAACCAGACCGGCCGCCAGCCTTTCAACGCCCATCGCAACAGATTTTCATAATGACGCATGATCCAGGGAAGGCTGCGGTTCTGGAAGGTATTAATAAGCCCGTCAAAAATATAAGCATTCAACACCATGAGGATGGTAAAAAACAGCAGCAGGTTTCCGGCAAACGTTGCATGCGCAAGATCCAATAAAATGCCGGCGCCCAGCATGATCCAGAAAAGGGGTTTTCTAAAAACACGTGATTTGCGTTTGACCCCCTCAGAATCCGGATGATTCATGAAGTCTACCGCGAAAATCGGGTTCATGATAAAAGCGACAACCAGGGAAGCCGTCAGGGTAAAGATCAGCATGGCGGGCAGATAGATCATGAATTTTCCAATGATCCCCGGCCAGAACAGCAAAGGAAAGAATGGCGCCAAGGTGGTAAGCGTTCCGGCGAGTACAGGAATAAAGATCTCTCCTGCCGCCACTTTTGCAGCTATAACAGAAGTCACTTTCCCCTTACCCTCCATAAAAATGCGGTGGGTATTTTCAATCACCACGATCGCATCGTCCACAATAATCCCGAGTCCGAACAAAAGGGCGAACAGTACAATAAAGTTCAACGTCACATGACCACCGACAATAATATCAGCCGCAGGCAGGAACATGAAGGCAACAAACATACTCAGCGGAACAGACAAGGCTACAAAAAAGGCATTCGTCACGCCCATGAAAAACATCAGGATCAACAATACCAGGATGAACCCGATCACTATGGAATTCACCAGATCATTAAATGAAGTGCGGGTATTCTTACTCTGATCTGCCGTGATCGCAATATCCAGGTTTTTTGGAAACTGGGTTGCCTGCATTTCAGCAACCGCCGCTTTCACATCGTCTGAGGTCTGAATCAGATTTTCGCCGCTTCGTTTGATGATATTCAGGGTAACCACATTCTTGCCGTTCAGCCTCGCATAACTTTCACTTTGCTTAACCGTATCCTTGATGCTGGCAATATCTTTTAAATAAATCGGAGCGCCCGATGTATTGCGCAGTACAATCTGCGCGATGTCAGATGCCGTTTTAAACTGCCCTTTCAGCTGCAGGGTGCGCTTCATATTACCCACGTCCAGCAGGCCTCCGGAGATATCCAGGTTTTCGGCAGCCACTGCATTGGAGATATCGTTGAACGTGATGTTGGCACTCTGCATCTTGAAATTATCCACGTTTATCTGGAATTCCCGTTCCGGTGCACCTACTTCGTCCACCCGGTTGATTTCGGAAAGCTCTTCCAGTTTATCTTTGAGGTCGTCGGCGAATTTTTTCAGATGCTGCATGTCATAATCGCCGCTTACATTCACATACATAATCGGCAGATCAGACAAACTCACTTCCACTACATTGGGTTGCGTGGTGAGATCGTTGGGCAGGTCGGTTTTGGATTTGTCTACAGCGTCTTTTACTTTCTGAAGGGCCACATCTGTTTTGACATCGGTTTCAAATTCCACGATAATGGCAGAATAATCCTGCACAGAGGTACTGGTCAATTTATTGATCTTCGCTCCCGTGATACCTTTGATCTGTTTTTCGATGGGTCGGGTCACCAGGTTTTCTATGTCTTTTGGAGAATTACCCACATAGGTGGTCTGCACGTAAATGGTGGGAATAACAATATCCGGGAACTGCTCCTTGGGAGTAGTCATAAATGTAAATACGCCCAGGATGCTGACGAAAATGATCAGCAGGTAAATGGAAGTTTTATTATTGATCGCCCAGCTGGTGGGCTTAAACTCCTTCATCTTCCCTATAAAGTTTTCCATTGCGCTCATAAAAAGTAATTCTGATGTTGATTAATGCTGGACTGAGAAGATCAGAGGACTTGTGTGGTTATTGGCTGGCCGTCGTAGAGCCCCTGGTATCCGTCTGTAACGATGCTGTCTCCCTCCTTCACACCAGACTTGATTTCAATCTTATCCTCGTACATCTGTCCTATAGTAACCGGCTTTTTGCGGGCCACCATCCGGTCACCTTCCTTTTCTGCCACCATCACATATTGTCCCTTGTCGTCATTTTGCAACGTATTCACCGGAATGGTAATGGCATTTTCCGCAGTATAATCCTGGATCCGTACAAGAGCCACCTGGTTGGGATAAAAACCCCTTTCATAGGGAAGTTTGGATTCTATGTAAAAACTGCGGGTGGAGGGGTCGATGAGATTTCCAGCCACGGAAACTTTGGTTTGGATCGTTTTATTATTAAGTTCCGGAACGATCACTTTCACATTGCTGCCCACCTTTATTTTGCTCAGATAATTTTCAGGCACCTGGGCCACTGCTTTCAGGTTGCTGGTATTTACGATTTTAATTTGATTATTTCCCGTGAAGAACTCCCCGAGACGGATGTTCACATCATCTGCAATCCCGCTGATGTCGGCGTACACGTTGGTCAGGTCAATTTGCTGATTGACAATATCCACCTGGCGCTGAGCCTGGTCAACCTGGTTTTTTGCCGTAACCAGTTCCACTTCGGTTCCGATCTTATCGGCCCAGAGATTTTTTCTTCTGCCGTACAGGTTCTGCGCAAAAGACAATTGCTGTTTTGCCTGGAGCAGTTGCTGCTGCAGCAGGGCGTCATCCAGTTTTAACAGAAGCTGCCCTTTCTTTACTACATCGCCCTTCTTCACATAAACGCCTTTAACCTGGCCACCCGCTCCGTTTCTGGGTGTTACATAAGCAATATTCAACGCATCGATCTTACCCTGCAGGTCGATAAAATGCGTAAAACTCATTGGCGCTATGGCCTGAACGGCTACCAGTTTTGTTTTCTCCTTTTTAGCGGATGAAGTATCCAGCCTGGAGAGTTCGTCTTCCGCAGTTTGGATCTTTTTGCTGAGATCCGACTGGGCATCTCTTAATTTTTGCAATTCTGCTTTCTTCGTAGCAATGGGATCGCTGGCATGTCCGCAGGATACGATCAGGATGGTACCGGTAAGGAAAGCTGATAAAAAAATTTTATTCATAACAAGTTCTGTTTGACGTTTTAAATTTTACCGATGGCTTTTAGATAATCAATTTTAGCAACGACGGCTTTATACAGTGCATTGATATAATTTGTTTGTGCTTCAATCAGATCCGTCTGGGCTTTTGTCAGATCCGTATTGGAAGCAAGCCCCGATTCAAATTTTTTCTTGGTCTGATCATACACCGATTCGGCAAGTGTTGCATTTCCCTTCTGATTATCCATTGTTCCGATGGCCGCATAGAAATTATTTCTTGCCTGGCGCACTTCGTATTCAATGTTCAGTTTCAGGTTTTCGATCTGATTATCCACCAGGCTGGCCTGTAATCTGGCCTTCTCCAAATTGGCATCTTTCTCAAAGCCGCTAAAAATGGGAACTTTGAGAGAAACCCCGGCGTAAGAAGTGGAGTACCAGTTCCCGCTCCTGGTAAAAAAATCGTAGGTGTTGTTGTATGCATTTTTCTGGTATGCACCCGTAAGGCTCAGGGTAGGGTAATAAAGGGCTTTATACCGTTTGATATCGAACTCCGAAAGTTGTTTGGAGATCTGAAGGCTCTGATAATCGAAGCGGTCTTCATAACGGTAACCTGAATCGAGAAAAATCGTTTGCTTCAGATCGGCCTCACTGAAATCCGTTGTCAGATCCACCGAATCCGCAGAAGGAATTCCAATCAGGTATTTCAGGCCGAGGTATCCGTTGGTAATATCCGTTTCCGTATTCGATCTGGTCGTTTGCAGATTGGCCAGTTGGACCGTTGCCTTGTCCACATCCAGTTTTTCAGCAAACCCATTGTTATACATGACCCTGGTATCCCTTAACAATTTGTCGGCCCTTTCAATATTCGCATCGAGCAACTTCATCTGGGTTTTGCTGACCACCAGTTGATAATAGACTTTATAAACATTTACCGTAATGGACTCAACCGTCAGGTCGACCGCTTTCTGGTAATAATCAATGGAGGTTTTTCTCGCTTTTAAACCGACAAACACCTGTCCGTCAAATATCGTCTGATTGAGCTGTACTCCGGCACTGGCACTATATTTCGGCTGAAAGCTAACGGCGATGGTTGATCCCGGCGCTCCTCCGAAAAATTCCCCGGGCACAATGGTGACCGGTGTCTGGAAAAAGTCCGTGGTACCGGCCGTTCCCGAAACGGATGGCAATGCCTGCGCCGTAATCGCTTTGTTCGTCTGTTGCTGTAACTGCAAATTGATGAGTGCACTTCTTACGGAAAGGTTGTTTTTTTTTGCCAGACCGATGGCATCCTCTATGGTCAGGGAGTGAAGCTCCTGCGCCTTCAGCGAAGTTGTACCCAGGGCCATGGTCAACAGAAATAATAGTCGGCCGGCATTACGATGTCTTAGACTCATGGTGCGGTGTTTTTGGTCTGTCATTTAAATATTTGTCAATCAGCTTCTTCCCCTTCGCATTGCAAATGCTGTGCAGAAAAAGCAGGGCAAGCTCATGACAGGTTTGGTTCATCGGGTATTTATTCCACGGAAATGCATCCTGATTAAATGTCATGAAGGCAGATTCTATCCTGTATCTCGCAGTAAAATCCGGGTTGAGGTCAGTACGGTAAATGTCTTCCTTCATCCCGCGTTCCAGATTTTGCTTGATCATTTCATACATGAACTGGTATTTGTGCTGCTTGATTCTCCGATAAGCAGAGGGATGATGTTTTTCAAGGTCGTACATCAACTGCGGGTTCATGGTTTTAAGCATTTCCTGAATGTCTTCCATGGCAATAAAAATCTCATGAATGGCATTTTCAGCCCGGATGATGAATTCCCTGCAACCGGCTTCATTTCTGCTCATTTCCTCATTTACTACCGCCTCCACCATTTCGTCCTTATCCGTAAAGAACTGGTAAATTGTCTTTTTGCTGATCCCCAGCTGCCCCGCGATTTCATCCATGGTTATGGATTTGATACCATACCGCATGAACAGATCCCTGGCCTTTTCGAGTATTCTTTCCCTGTTCTCTGCTTTTTCTTTGTTTTCCATTTTTCTAACTCCTCAGTGTAGGTTCAAAACTATGGAAACTTTTTTCGTTACCAAAGTTTCCTAAGATAATTTTTGGTTTTTTTTCACAAATCGGGTTTAGATCACGGGATCGTACAGTGTTTTAAACATGGCCTCCGGTTATTGTTTGATTACTTTTGGATCACAAACCTCTGCTCATGAAATTCAAATCCATTGCGGGCAAACTGTTTAAATATTTTTTACAGGGTCTGATCATCCTGGCGCCCATCACCATCACGCTCTGGGCGGTATTGTCCCTTTTTAGCTGGATCGACAGTATTCTTCCTGATTTCATTCACCGACTCTTTCCCCGTCTCGCACTGGACGAAAGCGGGGAGCCGCGAAGAATTCCGGGACTGGGGTTTATTGTAGTCATCGGCATCGTCCTGGTCGTAGGGTATATTTCTTCTTCCTTCATTGTGAGCAAAATGGTTGAGCTCTTTGATAATATCCTGGAGAAGACACCTGGCATTAAAATCATTTATACCACAATAAAGGATTTTTTCGAAGCCTTTGCAGGCAACAAACGCAAATTCGACCGTGCGGTTCTGGTTTCCATTGAATCTCCTGATATCTGGCGCATCGGTTTCATCACCCATGAAGAACTAACAGAATTTGGTTTGCAGGATTATATATCAGTCTATGTTCCGCAATCCTATGCCTTTGCAGGCCATCTCTATTTTGTGAAAAAGGATCGTGTACGGATCATCACCGACATCAGCTCCACAGATAGTATGAAATTCGCCATTTCCGGAGGAGTGACCCAGATTGAAGAATGATCGGCTTAGCGGTTAACTGGGCCTATCTGCACGAAATTCAGTTCGAAAGTGATGTTCATGAAAAAGAATAAAGATTTTTAGATTCGGGCCCGGTTAGCAGCATTCAAATCTCCTTATGAAAAAGGGAATATTGTGTTTTGCCGGCCTGTTGATTTACATCCGGGTGTTTTGCTGGGGATTTTACATGCACGAACAGATCAACTACCATGCGGTTTTTCTATTACCGCCGCAGATGATGATCCTCTATAAGCAGAATATCGGTTTCCTGACCGAACATGCCGTTGATCCGGATAAAAGACGATATGTTGCGGCTTCGGAAGGCGCTCATCATTTCATGGATATCGACCATTATGGTATTTCCCCGTTTCGTGATCTTCCACGCAGTTACAAAGCGGCGGTGGACAAATTTTCTGCCGATACCCTTCAGGCGTACGGAATTGTTCCATGGTGGATACAAACTATGCTCAACCGGCTCACAAAGGCCTTCCGCGAAAAAGACTGCCGGCTCATCCTGAAATATTCCGCCGAAATCGGTCACTATATTGCCGATGCCCATGTTCCCCTGCACGCCTGCAGCAACCACAACGGCCAATTCACAAACCAACTGGGCATTCACGCATTCTGGGAATCGCGCATACCCGAATTATTTGCAGCGAAGGAATGGGATTTTTTTATTGGCAAAGCGGTTTATATCCCGGATCCCGGTGCTTTTATCTGGGCCCGTCTGCTGGAAAGTGCAGCCGCAGCGGATACCGTGCTTCGTTGTGAACGCGAGGCTAATGCGCACATCCGGACAGATCAGAAGTATGCTTTTGAAGAACGCAAGGGAATGCTGGTCCGGCAATATTCCACCGCTTACGCCCGGCTTTACAACGAAAAACTAAACGATATGGTTGAACGCCGCATGCGGCAATCGATCTTTGCTGTCGCTTCATTCTGGTATACTGCCTGGGTAAACGCCGGTCAGCCTTCGTTAGATCGTCTGGCGCATGACAGCCTGACCCTGGCCGAACAGCACGAATACAAGATACTCAACCTGGAATGGAAAAAAGGAAAAGTGATAGGATGGGATTGTGACCAATGACCGGGACAAAAAACAGCCTCTAAAAGAGTCCGGGCAGGGTCGGTTTTCGTAATTTTGCATCTCTTTCCAGATAAATTCTGATCGATGAAGCATAATTTCAATGCAGGACCCAGTATTTTACCCAAAGAGGTTTTTGAAGAAGCAAGTCAGGGCATCCTGAATTTCAGGGACACCGGACTCTCCATCCTGGAGATCGGGCACAGAACACCTCTCTTTCAATCCGTAATGGATGAAGCCATCATGCTAACGAAAGAATTGATGCACCTCGACCGGGATCATTCTGTATTATTCCTGCATGGTGGAGCGACTACTCAGTTCTTCCAGATTCCCATGAACCTCCTGAATGAAAATGAAACCGCGGCCTACCTGGATTGCGGCGTCTGGGGATCCAAAGCCATCAAAGAAGCCAAATTATTCGGAGAGGTGAAGGTTGTTGCATCTTCAAAAGACAGAAACTACACCTACATACCTAAGGGTTATGCCATTCCGGCAGATGCAAAATATTTTCACTATACCACCAACAACACCATTGAAGGGACGGAAATGTTTGATATACCGGAGACCAACATACCACTGGTAGCCGATATGAGCAGCGATATTCTAAGCCATTCGATGGATTTCAACCGCTTCGCCATGATCTATGCGGGTGCCCAGAAAAATATCGGCGCAGCGGGGGTAAACATGGTGATTGTGCGGCAGGACATCCTTGGAAAAGTAAATCGCAAACTGCCGGGCATGATGGATTACCGTCAGCACATCGAAGCCGGCTCCATGCTGAATACGCCCCCTGTTTTCGCGATCTATGTTTGCTTACTTACCCTCCGGTGGCTGAAAAAAATGGGTGGGGTTGAGGGAATTGAAAAAATAAACAGGGCAAAAGCCGATTTACTGTATAAGACGTTGGATGAAAAACATGGATTTGAACTTCCTGTTGCCAGGGAAGACCGCAGTCGCATGAATGTGGTATTCCTCATCCCGGATCATTCCCTGGAGAAAAAATTCCTGGATGCCTGCCAGCAGGCCGGTATGGTCGGCGTGAAAGGCCACCGCAGCGTAGGCGGATTCCGGGTTTCTTTGTACAACGCATTGCCTTTTGAAAGCGTAAAAGCTTTGACGGCCCTGATCAATGAATTATAATTTTACTCCCGTATGGCCATCATTTCTCCCTTTCGTGCGCTCAGACCACAACCAGCCTTTGCTGCTCAGGTTGCGTCGCCGCCTTACGACGTTTTAAACAGTGCAGAAGCAAAATTTGCGGCTGGCAACAACCCGTATTCTTTCCTGCACATCACCAAGGCAGAAATTGATCTGCCGGACGAAACAGATACGCATAGTGAAAAAGTGTATCGTAAAGCGAAAGACAATCTTTTTATTTTCCGTGACCAAAAAATTTTGTTTAAAGACCCGCAACCGTTTTATTATATCTACCAGCTGACCATGAACGGCAAAAGCCAGACGGGTCTGGTTTGCGTTAGCGCTGTTGCAGATTATGAAGAAAACATCATCAAAAAACACGAACTGACCCGCCCTGAAAAAGAACTGGACCGCATCAATCATATGCGGATTACAGGTGCACAAACCGGAAATGTCTTTCTGGCTTTTAAATCCAATAAAACGTTCAGCGATCTCATTCATTCCTGGAAAAAAAACCACCAGCCCGTTTACGAGTTTACCGCCGAAGATGGTATTGGTCATGTAATCTGGGTAATCGATCAACCCGACACTATTCAACAGGTCACCGATATCTTTAAAAACGAAATCCCGTTTACCTACATCGCGGACGGTCACCACCGGGCGGCTTCCGCAGCAAAAGTAAAACAGACCCTTGGGGATCAGGCTTCTCCCGAAGCGGACTATTTTCTCACCACCCTCTTTCCCTCCGACGAACTCCAGATTCTGGACTATAACCGGGTAGTCAGGGATTTGAATGGATTAAAGCCGGCAGAATTGCTTGAAAAGCTTAACAAAGATTTCCGGGTTGATAAATCCAAAACCGCCTTTTCCCCAATCCGCTTGCATACTTTCGGAATGTATCTGGATGGCTCCTGGTATCAGCTGGAAGCAAGGGAAGGCACTTACCGGAAAGATCCGATCGGCATTCTGGACGTGACCATACTCCAGGCAAATATCCTCAGTCCGCTACTGGGCATCGGGGATCCTAGAACGGATGACCGCATTGACTTCGTGGGCGGCATGCGGGGATTAAAAGAACTGGAAAAGAGAGTGGATAGCGGAAATATGAAAGTGGCTTTCAGTCTCTATCCGGTAAGCATGGATCAGTTGTTTGATATTGCGGACAATGGCCAGATCATGCCTCCCAAGAGTACCTGGTTTGAACCAAAACTCCGGGACGGGCTGTTAACACATCTGATCCGCTGAGCATTTGTATTTTTGAAGAACAATTTAATCAAGCCGGAGGTCATTTTTCTAAGCGTTCGGCCTATATTCATTACATGAAAAAAGTCCTCGTCTTTGCCGGTCTCTTTTTGCTCCGTCTTTCCGCTTTCAGCCAGGCGGCAGATTCGCTTCATAAAGTGGCTAAAAATTACATGTGGAGCGGAGATTATTCCAATGCGATCATTGTATTAAATAACGCACTAAAGGCAGATCCGGATAACCTGGCCATTCAAAAGGACCTGGCATTCACCTACTATCTGCAAAAAAATTACAGCGCTTCCGTGGAAGCCGGCAGGAAACTCGTCAGCAGAAAGGATGCTGATGAACAGTGTTACCAAATCCTGGGCATGGCTTATAAAGCCATAGAGGAAAAAAAGGAAGCAGACAAGATGTACCGTCAGGGGATCAAAAAATTTCCGAATAGCGGGGAACTTTATAATGAATACGGAGAAATTCTTTGGACAAAACAGGATCCCGAAGCAATCCGCCTTTGGGAAAAAGGAATTGAAGTGGATCCTTCCTATTCTTCCAACTACTATAACGCCTGCAAGTATTACTATCTCACCTACGATAAGGTATGGGCTTTGATCTATGGTGAAATTTTCATCAATCTCGAAAGTTACAGCCGGCGCACACCCGAAATTAAAAGCCTGCTGGTGGATGGCTACAAAAAACTATTCCTCGATCTGAAAACGCCAAAGTCTCTGATGAATAAGAATCCTTTTGTTGCTGCCTACCTGAACACAGTAAATGATCAGTCAACTTCAGTTTCGCTGGGCATTTCTCCCGAATCCCTGACCATCCTGCGCAGCAAATTCATCCTGGAATGGTTCGATAAATATGCCGGCAAATTCCCCTTCCATCTATTTGAATATGAACAACAGTTAATGAAACTGGGACTTTTTGATGCCTATAACCAATGGGTTTTTGGTGCAGCCATGGGGCTTGCCAACTTTCAAAATTGGACGGCTCAGCACGACGAAGATTATACCCGTTTTATTAACTTTCAAAAAGGCAGGGTTTTTAAAGTGCCGCCCGGACAGAATTATCACGCAGCATCTGCTAAATGATTATACATGACCAAACCCACGCGACTATTTGATTGCATTGCTTACCAGCTGGAAAAATTTCCAAAGGAAGATATGCTTGCCGCTAAAGAAAATGGCATCTGGCATAAATACAGTACTCAGGAAATAGGCGCCTCCGTAAACAGGCTCGCAGCAGGACTTCTGTCCCTCGGCATATCCGGCAACGATATGACAGTTGAGAACCAGGATAAGATCGGCATCATTTCGAATAACCGTGCAGAATGGCTGACCACCGACCTGGCAGTACAAAAGCTGGGTGCTGTACTCGTACCCATATATCCAACCACCAATCCGCTGGAGATCGAATTCATTTTTCAGGATGCTGCGGTAAAATATGTTTTTGTGAGTAGTGATGAACTCTACCGAAAAATAGCAGCGATTCTGCCCAGGGTTCCTTCCATTAAGAATATTTACAGCTTCGATCAAATACCGGGGGTTGATCACTGGTCAACAGTCCCGGATTTGGCGACGCCCACACTGATCGAACAGGTAGAAACCATCAGCAAAAACATTCTTCCGGATCATCTGGCAACCATCATTTATACTTCCGGCACAACAGGAACGCCTAAAGGGGTTATGCTTACGCATCACAATATTCTCAGCAATGTCCTCTTGTCTAAAGAAAGTTTTCCTTTTGAAGATCGTCCCGAATTCAAAACGCTCAGTTTTTTACCGTTGAACCATATCTTCGAAAAAATGGTGAGCTACATCTATCTTTTCAGCGGCAATAGTATTTACTATGCAGAGAGCATGGATACCATTGGAGCCAACCTGCTGGAAGTAAAACCGGATCTGTTCTGTGCAGTTCCGCGGCTGCTCGAAAAGGTGTATGAGCGTATTATGGCCAAAGGAGCAGACCTCAAAGGCTTTAAAAGAAAATTATTCTTCTGGGCCGTGGAATTGGGGAAAAAATACGACAACAACCGGAATCTCGGATTCTGGTATAATTTTCAATTGTCTATTGCCAACAAATTAATATTTAATAAATGGCGCGCTGCGCTCGGGAATAACATCAAATATGTCATCACGGGAGGGGCTGCCTGCCAGGAAAGGCTGTTGCGTACGTTCACCGCTGCCGGCATCCCGATTTATGAAGGGTATGGTCCGACAGAAAACTCACCGGTCATTGCCGTTAACCGCAAAGGAAAGGGTTTGTGCAAACTTGGAACCGTTGGCCCGATCATTAATGGCATTGAGGTACGACTGGAAGCCGACGGGGAAATTTGTGTAAAGGGGCCAAGCGTGATGAAAGGATATTATAAACGACCAGACCTGACGGCAGAAGCCGTTATTAACGGGTGGCTCCATACCGGTGATATCGGTCAGTTTGAAGATGGAAAATTCCTGCGGATCACGGACAGGAAGAAAGAATTGTTCAAAACGAGTGGAGGAAAGTACGTGGCTCCCGCAGCCATTGAAAATAAGCTGAGAGAATCCCGGTTTATCGAACAGGCTATCGTGGTTGGTCCGGAAAGAAAGTTTGTGGGTGCACTCATCGTACCCGCATTCAGCGCGATAACGGAATGGTGTCAGCAGCATCAGATCTCAACGGATTCTTACGAGTCCATTATTACAAATCCGGCCGTCATTAAGTTTTACAGAGAAATTATTGACCACTACAACCAACAGTTTAATCACGTGGAGCAGGTCAAAAAATTTGAACTGTTGCCCATGGACTGGAGTGTTGCAACCGGCGAACTCACACCAAAACTGAATATCAAAAGAAAGGTGATCCTCGAAAAATACCAGGAGTATATTGATAAGATTTACAGGTAACCTGACCCTGTATTTTAACTGGAATACATGAACGCAGAAAATGAGCGGCTTCCGGATCCCTCATGGAAAAAATGGGGTCCCTATCTGAGCGAACGTCAATGGTCAACGGTACGGGAAGACTACAGCGCGGACGGTCAGCCCTGGTCGTTTACTTCGCACGATATGGCCCGCAGCAAGGCCTGGCGCTGGGGAGAAGAAGGCCTGGGTGGAATCGGCGATCAGAATTTGCAGGCATGCCTCGCTGTTAGTCTCTGGAACAACAAAGATCCCATCCTGAAGGAAAGACTTTTCGGCCTGGGCGGTCCGGATGGCAATCATGGGGAAGATGTCAAGGAGCTATACTATTACCTAGATGCGACTCCAACCCACAGTTACCTGAAAATGCTGTATAAATATCCGCAGCAGGAATTCCCCTATAAAGCTTTACTGGAAGAGAACCAGCGGAGGAGCAGAAAGGATCCCGAATTCGAATTGCAGGATACGGGAATCTTTAATGATAATAAATACTTTGATGTTTTTATTGAATACGCAAAGGCATCTCCGGAAGATATACTGATGAAGATTACGGTATACAACCGGGGAACAGAACCCGCGCCAATTCACGTATTACCCACCATCTGGTTCCGCAACACCTGGGCCTGGGGTTATCCGAACGGAAACGGGAAGCCGCTGCTGGACAGCCAAATGCCCAATACCATTTCCCTTCACCACCAGGGCCTGGGGAATCCCGTTCTGCATGCAGAGGCGCCTGATGAACTTCTTTTTTGCGAAAATGAAACCAATACAGGAAAGCTCTATAATTCCCCGGCTAACCTTCCCTTCTATAAAGACGGTATTAATGACTATCTGATCCTGGGCGAAAAATCCATCAATCCGGGAAACACCGGTACCAAAGCCGCTTTTCATCATAAACGAATGGTATTGCCGGGTAAACCTCAGATCATCCGGTTACGGTTATGCCCCGCCAACCTGGATCAGCCCTTCGAAAGTTTTGAGAAAATTTTTGCTGACCGGATGGCGGAAGCCGATCTCTACTATCGGGATTTGCAGCGTGATATATCCAATGAGGAGTTGAAGATGATTCACCGGCAGGCTTTTGCCGGAATGATCTGGAGCAAACAATATTATTATTACAATGTGAAGAAATGGCTGGCAGGTGACCCAGCCGGACCGGAGCCTCCGGAGGAAAGGTTGAAAGGAAGAAATCATCAATGGGTCCACCTCAATAATTCTGATGTGATCTCGATGCCCGATACCTGGGAATATCCCTGGTTTGCTGCCTGGGATTGGGCATTTCATTGTATCTGTTTTGCCACAGTGGATCCTGTTTTTGCCAAACAGCAACTGACCATGCTCACCCATGAATGGTATATGCATCCCAGCGGGCAACTGCCTGCTTATGAATGGTCATTCTCGGATGTAAACCCGCCCGTACATGCCTGGGCAACCTGGAAAGTGTATGAAATGGATAAGGCAGCCACAGGGAAAGGAGACAGACGGTTCCTGGAAACGGTTTTTCTGAAACTGCTGCTCAACTTCACCTGGTGGGTGAACCGCAAGGACAAGGAAGGCAATAATATTTTTGAGGGTGGTTTTCTCGGCATGGATAATATCGGAATTTTCGATCGCAATGCCACACTTCCCGACGGATCCCTGCTGGAGCAATCTGATTCCACAAGCTGGATGTGCATGTACTCACTCAACATGATGCGCATTTCCCTGGAGCTTGCTAAAACCAATCCCGTCTATCAGGATATGGCCACCAAATTTTTTGAGCATTTCCTGTATATCGCTTATGCGATGGCCGGGATGGGCGAGGCCAATACCGATCTTTGGGATGAAGAAGATGGTTTTTTTTACGACGTGTTAAAAAAGCCAGGATCTCAGCCTGAAAAACTAAAGATACGGTCTATGGTTGGCCTCATCCCGCTTCTCGTAGTGGAAGTCATCGATGACGAACTGCTGAATACCCAAAAAGATTTTGCCGAGCGGTTGAGATGGTTTTTGACGAACCGACCTGAAATGGCAAACATGGTATCCCGTTGGGGTGAAAAAGGGAAGGATGAAAAACATTTGTTATCCCTGCTTCGCGGACACCGGATGAAAAAAATCCTTTACCGGATGCTGGATGAAACAGAGTTTCTTAGCGATCACGGCATCCGGGCACTATCCAAATATCATGAAGCGCATCCCTATGCACTGGAAATTGACGGCAACCAGCTGTCCATAAAATATACGCCGGGTGAATCGGATACCGCGCTTTTTGGAGGGAATTCCAATTGGAGAGGACCAGTATGGATGCCTGCGAATTATCTGCTCATTGAATCCCTGAAACGTTTTCATGATTACTATGGCGATGATTTCAGGGTGGAATACCCAACCCATTCCGGAAATTTCTTCTCTTTGAAAGAAATTTCGGACAAACTGGCTAAAAGGGTGGTCTCCCTGTTTACCCGGGACGAAAACGGCAACCGCCCAATCTACGGCGATAACCCCCTGCTCCAGTCGGACCCCAATTTTAAAGATTATGTCCTTTTTTTTGAATATTTCCATGGCGATTCGGGTCTCGGTCTGGGAGCATCCCACCAAACAGGGTGGACAGCCCTGGTGAGCCATTTACTGATGGCTGAGTAAGCCTTATTCAGCTATCTTTGCTGCCCGAAATTATTCAGTGGAAAAAAGCAATTTTGTAGATCAGATCAGAGTTTTTTGTCGCAGCGGGCACGGTGGTGCCGGCATTAAACATTTCCTGCGCACCAAATACAATGCCCTGGCAGGGCCTGACGGAGGAGACGGAGGCAGGGGTGGACATATCATTCTCCGGGGCAATAAAAACCTCTGGACCCTGTTACATTTGCGTTATTATAAGAACGTATTGGCCGAAAACGGGGAAGCAGGAAGCGGTAATAAATGTACCGGCCGGTTCGGAAAAGACATTTTCATAGACGTTCCCCTGGGCACTATTGCACGGGATGAAGAAACCGGATCAAAAGATGCGGAGATACTGGAAGACGGCCAGGAAATCATCTGGTTAAAGGGTGGTCGCGGTGGCTTGGGAAATGCCCGGTTTGCAACGCCCACCAACCAGGCACCGGAACACGCTCAACCCGGTGAACCGGGAACGGAGGGCTGGAAGGTACTTGAACTGAAAGTGCTTGCCGACGTAGGCCTCGTCGGTTTTCCGAATGCCGGGAAGTCAACCCTGCTTTCTGTTGTTACTGCAGCAAAACCAAAAATCGCGGATTATGCATTTACGACCCTCAGCCCGCAACTGGGCATGGTGGAATACCGGGATGGCAAAAGTTTTTGTATCGCCGATCTGCCCGGCATTATTGAAGGTGCCGCCGATGGAAAAGGTCTCGGACATCGCTTTCTAAGGCATATCGAAAGAAATGTGGCCTTGTTATTCCTGATACCCGCAGATAGTCCTGATCATCGGAAGGAATACGAGGTTTTGCTGAATGAACTTCGTCAATTCAATCCGGAACTGTTGCATAAGCGTTTTGTGATCGCCATTAGTAAAAGCGATTTACTGGACGAAGAATTAATGTCAGAAATCGAAAAAGAACTGCCGCCCGGTGTTCCCCATATTTTTATTTCATCAGTTACCCAAAATGGAATACAGGCATTAAAAGACTTGTTATGGAGTATTATGAACGAGGACAAATAGCGTTTTTCCCTTTGCCGCGGCCGACCGACACGGCTTCCGGAAGAAAAATATTTCTGACTTCCCGAAACCGTTAAAAAATTACTTTTGAAAAACGATCTTCATGAATTCCATCGCTTTGATTCCGGCCAGATATGCTTCAACCCGCTTTCCGGCCAAGCTCATGCAGGAACTGGGTCGTAAAACGGTCATTCGCCATACCTATGACAACACATTGGCCACCGCACTTTTCGATCAGGTGATGGTGGTCACGGATAGCGATGTCATTTATAAGGAAATTGTGGGTCATGGAGGCAACGCGAGGATGAGCCGTAAACCACACGAAAGCGGCAGTGACCGTATTGCGGAAGCTGTTGAGGATATCGATGTGGATGTTGTGGTAAATGTGCAGGGAGACGAACCTTTTGTACAACGCGAGCCTTTGCAAAAACTCCTGCAGATTTTTAAAGAGGACGAAAAAGGCATCGTGCAGGTAGCTTCTCTCATGCAGATAATGAAAAACCAAAACAACATCGAAGACCCCAACTATGTTAAAGTTGCTGTAGACATGCAGATGAATTCCCTGTTCTTTAGCAGAAGCATAATTCCATATCCCCGCGATGGCAGAACCAGTATCCCTTATTATGAACACATCGGCGTATATGCGTATAGAAAGCAGGCCCTGCTTAATTTTACGAAATGGCCGGTTACCCCGCTGGAAGCCGCCGAAAAGATTGAATGTCTCCGGTATCTGGAACACGGCATACCCATAAAAATGGTGGTGACCGAATACATGGGAATTGAAATTGACACTCCTGCGGATCTGCAAAAAGCCAATCAATTTTTGGAAATAAAAAAATAATCATCTTTTGAATTTCCTAAGCATAAATTAAAACAAACCGTATGAATCAACCCTTGTGGGGCATCGACCTCGGTGGAACTAAACTGGAAGGTGTTATTTTAAGAAATCAAAACGATCCGACGCCTCTGATAAGAACCCGGATGGACACGGAAGTATCCGGGGGATACGATCATGTGATCGGTCAGATAGAGAAACTGGTGGCGAAAATGGAGTCTGAATCAAAGTTGACAGCGCAAAGCATCGGATTTGGAACGCCGGGCATCCTTGACCCGGTTGCTCAAACCATGAAAAACTGCAATGCCACAGTGCTAAATAACCGACCGCTCAAAAAGGACCTGGAAGCCAGGCTTAAGATGCCTGTATTCCTAGCGAACGACGCCAACTGTTTTGCGCTTGCAGAGGCTAACTGGGGAGGCGTAAAAAAAATTGCTCCCCGTGCCAGAATGGTATTTGGAATAATTATGGGAACCGGCGTGGGTGGCGGCATCGTGATCGATGGAAAAATCTGGGATGGTCATCACGGCATTGGTGGTGAGTGGGGGCACAATTTTCTGGATGAATCGGGAGGACCCTGTTATTGCGGCAAAATTGGTTGCGTGGAAAAAGTGATCTCCGGCCCTGCCCTTCAAAAATATTACGAGGGACTTACAGGTGAAAAAAAATCACTCAAGGAGATTGTCGCCCTGAAACATCAGGATGCTGCGGCTCAACAAACCCTCAACCGGCTCGCCCATTTTTTTGGGAAGGCCGTTTCCGTAATCACGAATATACTGGACCCGGATATCATTGTCGTTGGCGGCGGCGTTGGAAATATTGATGATATTTATACCGACGGAGTAGAATCACTAAAATCTTTCATCTTTAATAATTACGTCAGCGTGCCGGTGATCAGGCCGGAACTGGGAGACAGTGCCGGTGTTTTCGGGGCTGCTGCATTAACCAATACCGCCGGTCACTGAAAGCGGATAACTTTGCCATCCAAAATCGGAATCCATGAAGTTCAGAAATCTTAAAATGGTAACCTATGTTGTTTACGGGAGGGGAAGCTTTAACCAACTGGACGAAATTTTAGCCCCACAACGAAAGGGAAACCAGCCCATGATTTTTCTGGTCGATCATTTTTTTGAAAACAAGCCTCTCGTATCCCGCATACCCCTGAGAGGAAATGATAAGATCATATTTGCTGATACCGGTCACGAACCAAAAACAACGGAAGTAGATGGCCTGGCCTTGCAACTCAGAAAGGAATTTGGGTTAGTGAGTGGAATCATTGGCATCGGTGGTGGCTCAGCCATGGATCTGGCTAAAGCAGTTTCGCTGATGATGACCAACCCGGGCTCATCAGCTGACTACCAGGGTTGGGACCTGGTAAAATTGCCCGGTGTATTTAAAGCAGGCATTCCTACCCTCAGCGGTACGGGAGCCGAAGTTTCCCGCACAACGGTACTGACAGGACCCACGCGCAAGCTCGGCATGAATTCCGATTTTACACCTTTCGATCAGATTGTACTGGATCCGGAACTCATTACAAATGCCCCGGTAAATCAACGTTTTTATACGGGAATGGATTGCTACATCCATTGCGTGGAAAGTTTAACCGGCACGTTCCTGAATGAATTCAGCAAATCTTATGGGGAAAAAGCACTCACCCTATGCCAGGAAGTATTTCTTGGAGACGGAGCATGGACATCGCTGCACGACGACAAGCTGATGATGGCCTCATATGCCGGCGGTATGAGCATTGCTTATTCCCAGGTCGGTGTCGCCCATGCGGTAAGCTACGGTTTGGGATATCTTCTGGGAACCCGTCACGGGGTGGGCAACTGTATTGTTTTCGACAAACTGGAAGACTACTATCCCAAAGCCGTAGAGGAATTCAAGAGAATGGTAGAGAAAAACAAAATTGAAATCCCACAACATATAACCAGGGATTTAACCAACGACCAGTTCGAAACGATGATGAACGTGGCACTGGGGATGAAGCCGCTCTGGGAAAATGCTTTGGGCCCTGACTGGGAGCGGGTCATGACGAGGGAGAAACTGAGGGCATTGTACAAGCGGCTGTAATTTGTTGACGGTTGACAGTTGACGGTTGACCGTATTTATTTGTGAATTCGCATCCGATGTCCGTCAACCATCAACAGTCAACCGTCAACCATCCATGCGCATCGCCTGTATCATAATGGCTCACAAAAATCCTCAGCAGATTGAGCGTTTCGTAAAAAAGTTTGATCCATTTCCCTTTGATTTTTTTCTTCACATCGATAGAAAAATTGACCTGGAACCTTTTCAATATCTCGCCCGGTTGCCCCAGGTACAATTTGTTCAGCACCGGGTTAAGATCCGGTGGGCTTCATACAATTTTGTTCACGCCATGCTGCTCTGCATGAAGGAGGTGCTAAACGGCACTACGAAATATGATTTTATCAGCGTAATGAGCGGTCAGGACTATCCCATCAAACCGGTAAGCGAATTCTATTCTACACTTGAAAAAAACCGGAACAAAAATTTTATATGTTTTGAAGAACAAGATGATTGGTGGAATCACGCCATTACCCGAATCAAAAAATATCATCTTACCAATTTCGGATTCCGTGGCAGATACCGCCTTCAATCTTTCCTGAGCGTTATTCTTCCAGACAGAAAATTTCCGCTTCCTTATACCCTGTATGGAGGCCCCAGGGCCATGTGTATGACGCTCAGTAGAGAATGCGTTGAATATATTGTAAATTTTATAGATTCTAATAAGCGTTTACAGCGCTTTGTCAGATTAACCTGGGGACCGGATGAATTCCTTGTTCCCACACTGGTTATGAATTCTGTATTCCGCGAAACGGTGGTGAATAATAATTTCTATTATATCGACTGGTCAAAAGGAGGGGTTAATCCAAAAACCCTCACAGCCGAAGATTATGGTATGCTGCTGTCCTCAGATAAATTACTTGCCCGAAAGTTCGATATGGAAGAAGATGCGGGGATATTGGACTTGCTGGATAATTTGAAAATTTGAAAATGGGGAAATTTGAAAATGGCGAGCCCGGTATTTCATTCTCAAATTTTCAAATTAGCACATTTTTCAAATTATTTCGTAAGCGTTTTAAATACCGCCTCATCCACCCTCACCGGGTATTTCTTTTTTAATTCCACGATCCAGCAGTTTTCCAATTCACTCTGATAGTCATTGATCACTATGCCGCGTGCATCCCCGAAAGACCTGGGTGAAGGATCTGCATGCTTCCGGATCACATAGGCAAACTGAACTGATTTATCGGCGTTGACCGTGATGGGGGTAAAGCCTTTTTCAACGCCCATGCCATTGCCCGGCAATTGCTTCGTTTCAAAACGCCCGGAATCGGCCTGAACCTGGCTTCCCAGGCTATCCACCAGGCTTCGCCAGTTTCCCGCTCGCGCCTGAAGATCCCGTTTGATTTTTTCCGCAGACCCCTGATTCCCGGCGTTAAACAGGATGGCATCCACGCTGGCCTTCCACACATAGTTCCGGGCATGGGCTTCAAAGAAATTTTTCAGACCTGCAGAATCTGATGACGCCTTATCCCATACCTGTCTTTGCATGATTTCGAACAATAAGTTACCGTCCCTGAATTCCTGAAGCTGGTTGGCAAAATCCTTATTGTATCTTTCAAGATGAGCTTTATAGTAATTAAAGGCCACAGTCTGCTTGTATTGATCCAGCAGATCCTGATTTGTTTTTCCATTGATCATCGAAGGCACACTACCCAGTGTTCTACGATAACTGACCCAGTCACTTACCGTAAATTTTTTATCGGGGAAGTAAAACAACGCGCTGTGTTCGTTTAGATCCGGATATGCGGGCGGCTTTTTATACTGCAGCAAGCTGTCCGTCACAATAAACAAATGACTTCCCGCCGGTACCAGTTGTTTAAACCCGGTTTCTTTCAAAACAGACTGCAGCATTTCCCTTTTGGACACTTCAATTCGCTTGTCTGATTTCACCCTTTCCCGTAGTGCATCCATTGTTTTTTTGTCCCTGGTAAGCGATACTGGAATTCGCGCAATCCTTTTCACGATATGGTATCCGAAACTGCTTGCAAAGGGTTCGCTGATGTCTCCGTCTTTCTGGAGTGCATAGGCCTGCTTTTCAAATGCAGGATCATATTTTCCAATTCCGAATTCAGGCAATACGCCACCCAGCTGATAGGATAAATTATCTCCGCTGAATTTCCTGGCCAGGTCTCCGAAATCAGAACCGGACCGGATTGCCTGATATAAGGAATCAGCCCTTTGCCGGGTATCTGCTTTTGCGGAATCATTTGCCTGGTAAGGAAAGATGAGCAGGATCTGGGCCGCCCGCATCCGGCCGGCTGCAGGTCGTTCCGCTGTTTTTTTTATGATGAAATACCCGGCCCCTGTTCTGAAAACAGGAGAAACCCTGCCGACCCCAATTTGATAGGCCATGGTTTCTATGGCATACGGAAGATCAAAAACGGTGATAAACCCCAGATCACCCCGGTTATTTTTAACGAAAGGATCTTCTGAATAGGCCAGGGCCACCTCTCCAAAATCTTTGGTTTTCTTTAACTTATCATAAGCTTCATTGATCTTCTCCCGGGCCCGAAGGGTATCGCGGGGAGCGGCAGATTTGGCGGCAGGAACAAAAATATAGGACAGCCGGATGTCTTTCCGTGATCTTACAAATGCTTCGTCCGCCATCCGGTTCAGACTGGTTTCGTCGTTGCTGTATTGATCTGCAATCTGGCTCCGGAAATTCTGCAGTTCGGAAATCTGGCCGGGTAAAGTATCCAGTTTTTTGTCGTAAGCCGCCCGAACTTTCAAACGATACCGTATGTACAACTCCAGGTATTCCCGGTAGGATTGCTCTGTAGCCTTTGTATTCGCATTGTTTTTCCGGTAGGCCGCCAAAAACTCATCCCGGCTGATCTGGTTATTGCCATACCACGCCAGGGTTTGACCGAAGAAAGTTTGGGAACAGGAAAGCAGAAAAACGATCAGAACTACATTCTTCATATCATGGATTAACCTTTTTCAGCTTGAGATTTAGCACTTCATCGAGCTGCTGATAAGTAAGTTTCTTCGCGATGATCCGCTTGTCTTTATCCAGCAGATAAAGGATTGGGGTTTGGTAAACATCATATAACTGCCGGTAGTCCGGGTGCCCCGCAGATGCTTCCGCATCATGCTGGGCAGTTGTCTGATAAACGTTTATCCAGTCGCCCAAATTGTGATCCCGGATAAATTTGGTCCAGTTGTCTTTGCCCCCGTCCACCATCACCCCGACCACTTTTAAACCTTCATTTTTCCATTTGGCCTGGTAGATAGAATCCACTTTGGGAACGGTTTCCTTACAGTGGCTGCAGGTAGGATCCCAGAAACAGATCAGTATATAATCCGCCTTCACATTATAGAGAGATACTGTTTTCCCCGATGTGTCAGTCATCGTGAGCTCGGGGGCAGGCTGACCAATCAGGTTGGCCATGAGGCTATAGGCACGGTCGTTTACGAATTTGCGGTACTTCTCGGTGAAGAAATCCGCCTGCCCCGTATTGATGTACTTCTCGAAAATATGCACAAACACGGCATCCTGACCCATGTATTCAGGGTTAATGTATTTCTGAACAAAATGGATCAGCAGGTATTTAAACATTTCTTTATTGGTGCGGGAATACAGCAGCATGTGATCAATCTCGCGGTTGATGGAATCGGGGACCGGGGAAACCAGGTCTTTAAAATAACGATCCAGCTTCGGCTCAAAAACCGGCGTACGGATCAGACGATCGTCAGTAAATGAAACATTATCCCAGTAATGATCCTTATAGTACCGGTAGGCAAAACCTGCATCGGGTTTCCCGTTGGCTGAAACGGGTGCGGCGGGAACAACGGGGTCCTTCAGCATCAGCAATAAAGTACTCAGCAACGAGCCCGGATCCTTTTTTTCCAACTGGTCGCGGTAAGTCTTTACTGCTCCGTTGATCCTGCTCATTTTCTGCTCAATATCAGCGGAGTCCTTGCGGGATTTGGTTTGAGAAAGCTGGGATTGCAGCGTGAAGATCTCCCTGCCATGGCTGTTCATAAAAGAAGTATACTCCTGGAAAGACTGATTTTCTGAAGAACCCGTAAAAGCAATGCTTTGCGGTAGTCTGGCCGTATCCGCAGCCACCGAAAACTGTTGCTGCCTGCCGATCAGCAGTTCAAAAAGGATCTCTTTTTTAGGTGAAACAATAAAATAAACGCCCTCGGGCAATTTTTCCTTCCCTTTAAAATCGCCTTCAGCATTTCCATCGAGCGTGATGGAATCCGCCACTGCTTTAATTTTCCCGTAATGATAACCCAGGTAGACCTGGCTATGGGCAAAAGGTTTTAATGTAAGGTGGATGGCATAACCCTGTGAAAAACAGGAATGGGCAAGAAAGAGTAAAAAGAAGGCCGCCGGGCCTTTTTTGGACAGTAGGTTGAACATAGGACTGCTAAATTAGGATAATCCTACATTTGCCGCCGTGGGAAAGAAGAAAAATATTGTATTGGAAAATCTCCTGGTCACCGGCTACGCAGCCGAAGGGAAGAGTCTGGCAAAACATGAAGGCAAGGTGATCTTCATAGAAAGGGCTATTCCGGGGGATACGGTTACCGTAATGTTAACAAAAAACAAAAAAGACTGGGCGGAGGGTCATGTGCTTTCCTTCCAGGAATATGCGAAAGAAAGGATCAAACCCTTTTGCTCTCATTTCGGCGTGTGCGGCGGCTGCCAGTGGCAGATGCTGCCCTATGAGAAACAACTCGAATATAAACAGGACCAGGTATGGCAAAGCCTCAAGCGGATAGGGAAAATGGAGCTCCCGCCCATAATGCCCATACTGGGGGCAGCCCATACAACCGCTTACCGTAATAAACTGGAATATACTTTTTCCAATCGCCGGTACTTGTTGCGGGAAGAATTGCAGGATCGGCAGATTTCCGCCATCCAGGATGCGGCGGGATTTCATGCCCGGGGCGTTTTTGATAAAATAGTGGACGTGGACATTTGTTTTCTCCAGGAAGAACCCACGAATCTCATCCGCAAAGAAGTGAAACGCTGGGGAATCGAAAACAAGGTCAGTTTTTATGATATCGTGCGGCACGAGGGATTTCTCCGCAATATGCAGGTCAGGATCTGCCGTACCGGGGAACTGATGCTGAACATCGTATTGGGATATTTTGACGGGGATCTGGTGAACCGGCTTTTAACGCACCTGGTAGAAAAATTTCCAGCCATCACCACCCTGCTGTACACCATCAATGCAAAAGTGAATGATAGCCTGAATGGACTCGATCCTGTTGTTTTTCACGGTAAGGGCTATGTTGTGGAAAAACTGGAAAGATTTTCTTTTAAGATCGGCCCGAAATCCTTTTTTCAGACCCATACTGCACAGGCTGAACGCTTATACCAGACAACCCGCGATTTTGCCGGGCTCAGCGGAAAAGAGACAGTTTACGATCTTTATTGCGGAACAGGAAGCATTGGTATTTTCCTAAGCGACCAGGCGAAACGGGTCATCGGCGTAGAGCTTATTCCGGAGGCCATTGCCGATGCAAAAGAAAATGCCGCACTCAACGAAGTCAGTCAGGCAGATTTTTTTTCCGGAGATGTGACCGAGCTATGCAATAATGCTTTTTTTGAAACCCACGGCCGGCCAGACGTTATCATTACTGATCCGCCAAGGGCGGGTATGACAGGAAAACTGGTGAGCAAATTACTGGAGATCGCGGCAGAAAAGATTGTATACGTGAGCTGCAATCCCGCCACCCAGGCACGCGACCTTCAGTTGCTCTCTGAAAAATATGCCGTTGGGGCAATTCAGCCCGTAGATATGTTCCCTCATACCCACCATATTGAAAATGTAACCGGGCTTTTTTTAAAACATTAACTTGCATCCGTAATCGAAGATCCATTATGACCGAATTCCGACCAGGGGGTTTCCAGATGATCCCGCCCGTAATTAAGAATCTGATTATTGTTAATGCCCTCGTTTTCTTTGCGCAGAATATTTTTGAGCACAACTCGGCTTTCAGCATTGAAAACTTATTTGCGCTGCATGATATCCGTTCCGTGTATTTCCGTCCGCATCAGGTAATAACCTACATGTTCTTGCACGGCAATCTCGGTCACATATTCTGGAATATGCTGATTCTTTGGATGTTTGGCAGTATCCTCGAAAATTTCTGGGGGCCAAAGCGCTTTCTGATCTTTTATATGGTCTGCGGAATCGGCGCAGCACTCTTGCACCTCTTCGTACTTTACCATGAACTGACGCCCTTTTGGCAGGAACTGGCTAGTTATCCTATTCACCAGCAGGAAATTTTAAGATATACTGACCCGACTTTAAATTCAGCCACCCTTGGGGCATCCGGAGCTATTTTCGGCTGCATGGTTGCCTTTGGTCTGCTATTCCCCAATAGCCTGATCTATCTGTATTTCTTCTTCCCGATAAAAGCCAAATGGGCCGTTTTAGGCTATGTATGCATAGAACTATTCCTCGGCATCAGAAATACGGCCGGGGACAACGTTGCGCATTGGGCCCATTTAGGGGGTGGTCTTGTCGGCCTTATACTGGTCTTTTACTGGAAAAAAACAGATCCACGGAACTTTTACTGAACCCATATCGTTTTCCAGCTGTTAATAAAGCGGCCCCGCTGCCAAGTCTAAATTAATCATGCTGCACAGGTAAAGCCCATGAATGTAAAAGAAGAAAATTACCGGAAGCGAATGACCCTGGGTCAGGATGGAAATGCACTGATCCAACTGCTGATCCTGAATGCAGTGCTGTTTGTTATCCTGAAATTTGTATATGTGATTTACCTGGTTAGCGACAAGCAGTTAAGCGCCTATTATACCCATGTCTATAACTGGTTTGCCCTGCCTGCAGACCCCGGAAAGCTTGCCATGCGGCCCTGGACAATCATCAGCTACATGTTTACAGATTACGAGCTGTTCCGGTTTATTTCCAATATGTTCTGGCTTTGGACTTTTGGGTATATTTTACAGGACCTGACGGGAAACCGGAAGATCATTGCAATCTATCTTTATGGCGGTCTTACCGGGGCCTTGTTGTTTATTCTGGGTCATCTGTTTGTTCCGGGGCTTAGCGTACAATATGACCCGGGCACATTCTCGGGCGCCAATTGCGCTGTCGCCGCCCTGGCCATCGCGACAACTGCCGTCTCGCCTGATTACCGCATCTTCCCCATGATCAGCGGCGGTATCCCCCTTTGGGTGATAACCCTGATTTTCCTGCTGATTAATTTTTCCGGCATCGGTTATGGTGAAGCCAGTGTTTATCTCGCCAACGCAGGCGCCGCTGGCGTGGGCTTCCTGTTCATCTATCAAATGCGCAGGGGACGTGACGGAAGCATCTGGATCAATCAGTTTTTTGACTGGCTTGGTGATCTGTTCAATCCGGAAAAAAAGAAAAAGCCGGGGCAGCGGAAGGACGAATTTTATTACCACGTGGCAGGAACCCAGCCTTATAAGAAGATCCCCAACATCACCCAGAAAAGAATCGACGAGATCCTGGATAAAATCAATCAGCAGGGCTATCGCTTTCTCACCAGCGAAGAAAAAGACATTCTGAAGCGGGCCGCAGAAGAGGAAGATTTGTAACTTCGAATCCTCTCATGGCATCACTGCGGAAATTCACCAAACGTTTTTTTATTCTGCTGAATATTGCGATTGCCTTCCTGTTCCTGTTAACTTGTTGTAATGCCTTCCTGCATCCGGATAAATGGTGGTTTATTTCTTTACTGGCCTTTCTATTTCCTTTATTTCTTTTCCTGCTACTGGCTTTTTTATTTTTATGGCTTTTTGTATCCAAAAAATGGGCGCTCATTACCCTGATTTCCCTGCTTGTTGGCTGGCAGAACATACATGCTTTCTTTGGCATGAGCCTGGCCAAAAAAGATTTCTCCCATAAGCAGGCGAATACCATCCGCATCATGACCTGGAACGTGAGACGATGGGATGAATTTATAACCAAAAAAACAGGCGCTTCCGGACATCGTCTGCACATGTTCGAACTGGTATCCAAACAAAATGCAGATTTCCTGTGCTTTCAGGAGTTTTACGAGCCCGATGATTCATCGAAATCCAATATCCGTTACATCCGGGAAAATCTTCATTTCCCGTATTATTTCTTTTCCCGCGATTTCCACAACAGGTTTAGTAAATACCAGACGGGTGTAATCATCTTTTCCAAATACCCGATCCTCCGGACGCTTCGCCAGGGCTTCAGTTCCTATGCTATGGACAATCCCGAAAGCCTGATTGAGGCAGATGTTATCGTACAGGGAAAGCGGATCCGGGTATGCACAGTTCATCTGCAATCCGTTCTTTTCAAACCCAAGGACTTCCGGGATGTGGAGATCATCCGGAAGGCGGAGGACAGCATTTTACAGGCTTCCCGTTCACTGGCCAAAAAGCTTAAATATGCACTCAGCCTGCGCGGATATCAGGCCGATACTGTTAGACGACACCTGGATGCAAGCCCTTATCCGGTGATTCTTTGTGGCGATTTCAACGATGTTCCGAATTCATATACTTATTTTCACATCAAAGGAGAGCGCCAGGATGCCTTTATAGCCAAATCATTTGGAATCGGAAGAACCTACATCAATATTTCACCAACCCTGCGGATCGATTATATTCTTCCGGCCCCCGGTTTTAAAGTATTGCAATCTGAAAAAATCCCATCTCCGTTTTCCGATCATCACCCGGTGATTGCCGACCTTCAGCTTCAGGACGAAAAGCGATAAATGTTTATATTTGGGCGAAGGCATGAGCAATTTAAAAGTTTATAATTCATACAGCAGGCAAAAAGAAACATTTGTACCGTTAACAGCCCATCACGTGGGAATGTACGTGTGCGGACCCACCGTAAGCGGCGAAAGTCATCTGGGACATGCCCGGGGTTTTATCACCTTCGATGTGATCTACCGGTATCTTCTGTACCTCGGCTACAAGGTGAGATATGTTCGCAATATTACGGATGCCGGGCATTTCGAAGAAGAAGGCAGGGAAGCGGAAGATAAAATTTCCAAAAAAGCAGTGATCGAGAAAATGGAGCCCATGGAACTGGTTCAGAAATACAGCAACCTGTTTCACTGGGCAATGAAACAGTTCAATAATCTGGATCCCAGTATCGAGCCAACCGCTACAGGCCATATCATTGAGCAAATCGAAATGATCAAAAAAATTATTGCGGCAGGATACGGATATGCCGTGAACGGGTCGGTTTATTTCGATGTAAAAAAATATGCTGATCATTATCCATACGGGAAACTGAGCGGAAGAAAGCTGGACGAACTGCTGGAAACAACGCGCGAACTGGAAAGCCAGGAAGAAAAAAGGAACCGGCAGGACTTTGCCTTATGGAAATCGGCCTCCCCCGGTCACATCATGCGATGGAACAGCCCCTGGGGAGATGGATTCCCTGGGTGGCATATCGAATGCTCCGCCATGAGCACCAAATACCTAGGAACCGAATTCGATATCCATGGCGGTGGCATGGATCTGATGTTTCCGCATCATGAAAGCGAGATTGCCCAAAGTGTAATCTGTAATCATCACGTGCCGGCCCGGTACTGGCTTCATAATAATATGATTACGATCAACGGGAAAAAAATGGGTAAGAGCTACAATAACGTGATCACGCTGACGGATATGTTTTCCGGAAACAATCCTTTGCTGGCGCAGGCATACCATCCGATGACCATCCGTTTTTTCATTTTACAAACACAATACCGCAGTACACTCGATTTTGGCAATGAGGCATTACAGGCTGCTGAAAAGGGGCTGACCCGGTTATGGGATGCTTATCTGGAACTCGGGAAAATGACCAGTGATCCGGGGAAACTGATTAACCCCGTGATCGAAAATCAGTTCAATTCCCTATGCAGGGAATTTGATGATTTCATGAATGATGATTTTAATACCGCTAAGGTGCTGGCCAATATGTTTGTACTGGTGAACCACATCAATTCTTTTCGCAGCGGTGACCTGGAAAAAACAACCCTTTCGCCGGAAACCCTGTCTTATACACAGACCCAGTTCAAGAATTACCTGGAAGACGTGTTGGGATTAACCAACAGAACCGGAACCGGTCCGGACAGGCTCGGAAGCATCATGGATTTGCTTATCGAAATCCGCCGGGAGGCCAGAGCAAAAAAAGACTATCAGACCTCAGACCGGATAAGGAAACAATTGCTGGAAATCGGCATCCTCCTGAAGGATGAAAAGGACGGACGGGTAAGCTTTACGCTGGAATAAAAATTATTTATACAGCATACCGAAATTTCATTTTATGCGTATAGGTGTAGCATGACGTCGCTCAATGTGTGAATAAAGAGACTATCTTATGTATGTGAGAACATTACCCGGCAACCGGAGGGTTTTATTGTTTCTGATGCTGCTTAGCGGTATAGGCTGCTGGAGCTGTAATAAAAATACGCCCAACAGCATAAATTATAGGACCTCAACGATCTCCTGGCTGCTGGCCAATGGAAGCAATACTACTTTGTTTGAAAGCGCTGTCCATCGGGCTGCGCTGGATTCCATTTTCAATGGTGCCGGCCCTTTCACGGTTTTTGTTCCGACCAATGATGCGTTTAACCAGGCCGGCATCAGTGAGGCTTCGGTCAATAGCTATTCCCAGGATTCTGCAAAAAACTTTGTTCTTTACCATACCGTTGCCGGATTATCCCTTACGGCTTCCAGCTTTATTGGCGTCAGGGAACTAAAGATCGTTATGGCCAGTGGTGACTCTGTTTTTGTTTCCGGTGACTCGAACCGGCTGTTTGTAAATGGCGTTCAGACCATTTCTACTGACCTGATGGCCGCCAATGGGGTAATGCATGCTCTCCAAAACGTACTGATACCGCCGGCAAAAAATATGATGGAACTCGTGAATGCCGACAGTTCCCTGAGCTTTCTTTCCAACGCCCTGCAACTGGCCACCGCTGTGCCGGATAGCCTGTCCAAAGACCTGGCTTCTGCCGGACCCTATACCCTCTTTGCTCCCGATAATGATGCTTTCAGGAAGTTGGGATACAATTCCCCGCAGGATCTGGACACGGTCAATACAGATTCCCTGCGCCTGTTGATTTTATCCCATTTGGTTCCCCAACGCCTATTCACCTACGATATTCCCGATAGCAGCACGCTGCAAACAGTAAATGACAGTACGCTTTATTTTAATTTATCCGGGATCGCGGCCCAGGTACAGATCCTGGGACAGGACAGTTTCTCCAATGTGGTTTCTGTAAACCAGATGGCGACCAATGGGGTTTTGTTCAAGATAGATGAAGTACTGGCCCATTAAATGTTTTAATTTGCCTGCATGCGGGCACCTCCATATATCTCCCATCTTTCGAGGGACAAAAAACTGGCAAAACTGCTCACCCTGCAGGATGCATTTGAGCTGGGCAAACGCAGCCCCATACACCTGCATTTATGTAATTCCATCATGAGTCAGCAACTTTCCACCAAAGTGGCTGCCACCATACGAAGGCGCTTCTTAAAATTATATTCCGGCAAACCCAGCCCACAAAAGATCCTCGATACTGCCTATGATGACCTCCGGGGTATCGGCCTCTCCGGTGCTAAGGTGAGCTATATTCAGAATGTAGCCCGGTTTGCCCTGGACCACGGTATGAATCATAAGATATTGGGGAAAATGAACAATGAAGAATTGATCCAGCACATTACCCAGATCAAGGGCGTCGGAAGATGGACTGCCGAAATGCTGCTGATGTTTACCCTGGGCAGGGAAGACGTTTTTGCGGTAGATGACCTGGGAATTCAAAATGCCATGATCCGGGTTTATAAACTGGATAAAACAGATAAAAAAAAGCTGAAAGAAGATATGCTGCAGATCTCCGCAAAATGGTCTCCATACCGGACCTATGCCTGCCTTCATTTATGGCGGCATCAGGATACTATACCAGTAACAGGATAGGGATCCGTTTTTAAAAGCAACCCTTTCTTCGCCTGACCGTATTTTTTAACAGATCAGGGCAAAATTCATCTTCCGGGATGCCATTTGAAGTATCTTACAGGAGATTAACCATCAAAATAAAAAAAATGAAACTTTGTAAAGGGATTTTCCTAATGGCTTCCGTAATTATGGTCGGCATGTTTAGCTGTAAAAAAGGAGATACAGGCCCTGCCGGTAAAACCGGTCCCGCAGGTCCGGATAGCGTGTCCACCTCCGCATGGATTCCACTCAGTATGAAAGATTCCACCATTAATTCAAGCACCTATTATTTCCAGGAAATCCCGGCTCCGGCAATAACGCAGCGCATTCTGGACAGTGGAATTATACTGTCTTACCTGCAATACATTGACCCCACTACCGGAACGAATATCTTCAATGCCAGTGAAGCCGTTAACGTTACTTATTCCGTAGGTAACGTGGAAGTACTTTCCTCCGGTGTTGACTGGACGGGTGTTTTTGATTTCAGGTATGTGATTGTACCAGGAACACTGACCATCGGCAATTCCATTGGCTCCGGACCTGCAAAAGGGTTAACTAAGTCAGAACTTCAAAATATGAATTATAACGACGTGCAGAAGCTATTGGGGAATAAATCGGTGACCCAGTAGGTTTTCTAGCGCTTGTCATATCTTTCCAACACACTCATCACGAAAGGATCAATATGCGTCGCCGTATCTGAAAGGGGCCTTCCAAAAAAATGCGTTTCATATTCGTTGCGGTAAACGCCGGCAGCCTGCGTTTTAGCAAAAACCTTTTTGCTTAAGGAAGTATAGGTCATATACCCCACGGAAAGAATGCCGAATGCCGCATATACAGTAAACAGAAGAATAAGTGGCCTTTTTATCCATTTGTTTCCATTGTATGTTGTCTGGGCAATCACGGCCGCGATCAGCGGAATAACCGGAACCCAGAATCTTGGATCCGAAAAAGGCCAGTTAAACATCAGCAGCATATAACAAAACAGATAGGCCTTAACGATAAAAGGGATGCGGTTCTTTTTAATAAAACAGATAAATACAAACCACGCCAGCATGAAAATCCCTGCGGCAATTAACAGCCCGATGATCATTGGAGCGGGCAACGGCCCTATGGCTTTGGCAACAGAAATATTCAGGAAGATTTCGCCCCATTCCCTGAAATGCCATCCCAACATTTCAGAAAAATGAACCCCGCCACTAAATTGTTTGGACATCACTCCGGTATAATGGTTAAGCCCTAGCTGTTTCGAAAAAAACAGAATACCCAGCAGACAAGCCGCTATAACGGCCACCAGTATCTTATTTCTCCTGATCAGGCCGATCAGCTGTTCGTTGTATTCCCAAAGCAACCCAAGGCATAAGGCCGCTACCAGGGCTATGCCAACGGTCCGGGTAAGGAATGCAAGAGCGGCGAAACCGAAAGCCATCAGAAGCTGCCCGATTTTCTTATTTTGCGTATAAGCGTAGAAAGTATATACGCTGGCCAGCGAAAAGAAAAGATATTGCAGTTCAGACAATGGATGGGTAAAAAACTTGATGATCGTCCAGTTAAGCAGTACGAGAACAAAAAGGAATGACGGCGCATGCAGGCAGGTAAAAACCTTTCTGACAAAATACAATCCGCCCAACAGGTAAAGTCCGTTGATAAATACAATGGAAAATGACCTTAAGATGCCGAGTTTGGACAAACCAAGTAACAGCATGGTATAACCGTAAGGAAGATAATCATGTGGGTCAGCGGTGGGTGGACAAACGGTCTCTATGCAATCTTTAATGGAAAAATACCGCAGCATATCGTAGTGAATCCGAAGTGGCGTAAAACAATTTACAAAATACAATGCTGCCAGTGCATAGACCACCCATTTCATAGCCTGAACATACCGGTCGCCTGGCACCAGATTGGCATTGTTTTTTAACATGGTTTCATGTTGCCTGGTTTGTGGTCACTGCAATCACAGACAGGCCGGCAAAACGCACAAAAAGCCGGTCAATGATCCGGAAAACAGGTACCAGTTGATTGTATAACTTCAATTGGGACCGGGGTATCATTTTTTTCTTTAGCACAGAGCCCGAAAACCACCACCCCAAAATACCGGTAAAATTAAAATAAGATATGTGGGTAACCGTTAGCCCGGTATCAGTCAATAACCCGGTTAATGTTTTTCCGGAATATCTTCTGTAATGTCCGAGTTCCCGGTCGAAATTATTGTAAAGCCGTTTTCCGGCGGGAACCAGGATGATGAGGTTTCCCCCGGTCCTTAATAATTTTTTTGCATTATGAACGGCCAGCATATCCTGTTCGATATGCTCCACCACATTCAGCGCGATCACCGTGCCGAAACGGTTGATCAGCGCGGGATACCGGTTTTCAAAATCAGGAATGGAAAGATCCATCTGATAAACGCCCTGCAGATCAGGGTTTGAAACAAATTGATGAGTCAGATACCGGCAGTATTCGGGGCGCAGATCGCTTAAAGAAACCTTCAGATGCTTGTCCAGTAAGAGACTGGAAATATTCCCTATGCCGCTGCCCACTTCCAGCACCTGACCTTTGCAGAAAGGGTAGATCCGGTCAAACAGCCAGCGATTAAAAGCAGGGGCATCCGCAAAAAGTTCAAGGGTTTCCCATCCGGAAGGGTCAGTCAGCTGCCCGGTTCTGGCATTCATCAGCGAAAGAGATTATATTTCAAAATGCAATAGAGGGCCCTGAATCCATCTTTCCAGCCGATTTTTTTTCCTTCCTGATAAGTACGACCATAATAGGAAATACCGACCTCATAGATCCGGATATTGCGTATACGGGCAAGCTTGGCCGTTATTTCCGGTTCAAATCCAAACCGGTTTTCTTTAAGTTCAATGGCCTGGATGATAGATGTTTTGCAAAGTTTATAACAGGTTTCCATATCGGTCAGGTTGAGGTTGGTGAGCATATTGCTCAAACGGGTAAGCATTTTGTTGCCGATGGAATGCCAGTAAAAAAGTATGCGGTGGGGCTCACCGCCCAGAAAACGGGAGCCGAACACTACATCTGCGGAAGCCCTGATCACGGGTTTGAGCAATTGATTATATTCTTCCGGATCATATTCCAGATCCGCATCCTGTATCACAAGGTATTCACCGGTAGCTTTCTTTATCCCGGTATGGATGGCCGCGCCTTTTCCCTGATTTATATCGTGTTTGAAATATTGAATATTGAGCTGTGGGCGTTCCTGCTGGTATGCCAGCAGCACTTCTTCCGTATTATCTGTAGAGCAATCATTCACCAGGATCAACTCCTTTTGAATATCGTTGACGAGCACCACCTGAATAATCCTGTCCAGGATCAGGCGAATGGTCGTTGCTTCATTGTATGCCGGGATGATGATAGAAAGCTTCTGAAAATCCTCCATGTCTCTTGCAATTTAGCAGCTGGTCAGGAACAGACATTAAAAGTCACTAAAATAGGCTTTAGTCCCTGATTCTGCAAACCGCCCGGCGTTGCCAGACAAATGATGTCAATTGCCACCAACCTACCGCACTAGATTATTGAGCCTGAGAGCGAAGAATCAACCGGCCGTATCCAGATTTTGAGTTTTTTACACTCGGGAAGACGGCCAAGATAGATCAGGCCATGGGTGGTTTTGGTTCGCCGTTTCGGCTCTTCCGGTAGTGTCGGTTCACTAAATGAAACATTTCTCCTGGTTTGTGGCAGAGGATCTGAACCGGGGAATGAAAAATATCGGACTGCCGGGCGGCTTTCCGTTATTTTTTGAAGCAGAAGGGAGCGGCGTGCCCCTGTCATTTTTCTAAGGCCTGAAGCCACCTGAGAATATGCAGTGAAATCCCTCATGCCTTTTACGCGGCCTCCGGTCACGGGTTTGCCAGCCGTTCTGTTTCCGGAGTTCTTTTCCGGTGCATCCCGGAGCGGGTCAATATATTTTTTCTTCAGGGTTTTTGTAATAAGGGCTGCTTCCATGCCTTCTTTCAGCATTCTGATCGCTTCTCCCG
>JAUZOD010000049.1 GCA_030706635.1 Bacteroidota bacterium | reverse complement strand
CCATGCGGATCAGCTAAAAGAAGGGATGTCGAACATCTCTGTAATTCCCATTCCGCAGAATATTCCCGACAGTGATAAAGCAGAAACCTCCTGGATGTACAATAAGCTGGTTTTCGACGGGGATTCTTTTGAAGAACTGGCAGTAAAAATGGAGCGCTGGTACAACGTAAGAATAACTTTTAAAACCGACCGGTTATTCAAATACCGTTTCAAGGGCGTTTTTAATAACGAAACCGTTAAGCAGGCATTGGATGCGCTTCAGTTAACGGCCGGATTCACTTATGCCATTAAAGACGATGAAATTGTGTTGAATAAAGAATGAAATGAATACGAGTTAAGCAGAAATAAGGCGGGGGAAATGTTAGCGCATCCCCCGCCGGATTTTAACGGAAACCTGTTACCAACTGGGAAGGCGGTGCTGGATTTCCTATTATTAATCACTAAAAGTAAATGTATGAAATTTTTGCAATCCCGCTTCAGGCGGGATCAGTTCAGCCCGCTCTTTAAACTGCTTGTCATTATGAAGTTATCTATCCTGTTGATCTTGCTTAGTGTAATAGAAGTGCAGGCGAAAGTGCATGCACAGGGCGCCATTACATTAACCATGCAACAGGCCGAAATCGGTAAGGTATTGAACAAGATTGAGAAAAAGACCACCGGGGAATACCGGTTTCTGTACAACTACGACCTTCCTTCCCTGAGGAAAAAGGTGGATATCCACTTTGAACAGTCGTCCATCAGGGACGTCCTTGCCCGGCTTTTTACCAACACGGATCTGACCTATAAGATGCTTGAAAATAACCTGATCGTGGTGATCTCCACCAGCGGGGAGAAGCAGGACATCCGGATAACGGGAAAGGTGACGGGCACAGGCGGCGTTCTGCTCAGCGGCGTTTCTGTTCAGGTGAAAGGCAGCACGACCGGCACATCCACGGGTAATGACGGCCAGTATTCCATCACCGCGGGGGAAAATGCAACTTTGAAATTCTCCTATATCGGCTACGAGGATAAGGAAGTGGCGGTGAACGGGCAAAACGTAGTGAATGTTGAACTCACGGTGGCCCAGAACGCGCTGGATCAGGTGGTGGTTATCGGTTACGGAACACAGAAGAAGAAAGATTTAACAGGCGCCGTATCAACCGTTAGCGCCGCTGATATCGCCAACCGCCCCATTGTAGATGCGTCGGAAGCATTGCAGGGCAAGGCTGCCGGGGTAGAAGTGACTTCCAATTCAGGAAAACCCGGCGCCGGATTTACCATCCGCGTGAGGGGCTCTTCCTCCATCAGCGCAGGCAATGATCCCCTGTACATCGTGGATGGTATTCCAACGACAGATATTTCCGCATTTAATCCGAACGACATCGAATCCATGTCTATCTTAAAAGATGCCGCCTCTGCTTCGATCTACGGAACACGGGCCGCCAATGGCGTGGTGGTGATCACAACAAAAAAAGGAACTGCCGGTAAGTCGAAAATTAATTTCAGCACTTATGCCGGAATCAGTTCAGCTACGAAAAAGCTGGGCGTATTGAATGGCAAACAATATCAGGACTATGCCAATGAGCAGAAACAATCCACGGTGATCACCGATTCGATGGTGCAGGCCAATGACATCAACTGGCCCGATCAGGTATTCCAGAACGGCAGCCAGCAGAATTATCAATTCTCCGTTGCCGGAGGAAATGAAAAAAGTCAGCACTATATTTCGCTGAACTACCTGAACCAGAAAGGAATTATTAAACCTGCAAACTTCGACCGGCTCACAGGCCGTGTTAACCTGACCACGAAAGCCAATGACTGGTTAACCATAACCTCCAGCACAGTGATCAGCCGGGCGCATCTGAATGATGTTACCGACAATGCTTCCGTCGCCAAAGGCGGCGTGGTACTGGTGGCACTTGAAACACCACCCACCGTTCCCGCATATAATCCTGACGGGACCATTGGCGTGAATCCGCTGACCGGCTGGGACAATCCCCTGGGCGCTATTGTAGGATCTTATTCGAAAACGCTTCAGGACAGGTTACTGTCGAACCTCGGGGCCAATGTAAAATTATTTAAGGGTTTGGAATTCGAATCCCGCTTTGGCATTGACTACCAGAATAATGTCAATACCTATTTTCTCGATCCTTTTCTTACCGTAAATGGCAGAAATACTTCAGGACAGCAATCGCAAACCAAGTATAATATTTTCACCTGGTTAAGCGAGCAAACCCTGAATTACAAGGCAACTTTTGGCAGAAGTCATATTACCGCCCTGGCCGGCTGGACCGCACAGGATGCAAGAACCGACCAGACCAGCATCAACGGATCTTTTTTGAATCCTATCTACCGTTCACTACCCTGGGACCAGTCTTATCTGAGGGATTCCGTAAAAGGACCTGGCGTAAAATATATTGACGACTGGGCCCTGATCTCTTATCTGGGCAGAATCACCTACGATTTCGATGGGAGATATTTATTCCAGGCGAATATCCGGTCTGATCATTCTTCCAAGTTTGCACCCAATAACCGGAGTGCCGTATTCCCTTCCTTCTCCGCGGGATGGGTTTTATCTGAAGAAAGTTTTATGAAAGCCCTTACCCCGGTCAACTACCTGAAGATCCGGGCAGGCTGGGGACAAAATGGAAACCAGGAAGGTCTCGGAAGCTATGATTACCTGTCGCTGTATAGTCTTGATCCGGTAACGGGCTTACCCACCGGTCCCACCATTGCGCCGCAAAGCCTTACCTGGGAAACCAGCACCCAGACGAATATTGGCTTAGACGCCAGTTTCTTCAATTCGAGACTAACGTTTACCGGAGACTTCTATATCAAAAAAACAAAGAATGTGCTCTACAAGGTTCAGCTGCCTTCACAAGCCGGATTTTCAACAGCACCGGTAAACGGAGCCAGCATGCAGAATATCGGGGAAGAATTCCAGATATCGAGCAAGAATATTGTGCAGCGTGATCTCACCTGGACTACTGATTTCACACTCTCCTTCAATCAGAATAAGATCACCAGCCTTCCCAATGGCATCAGCTTTGTGAATGGTTATGGAAGCGTGTATGCAAGAGGTAATGCCATTGCCCTGGTGAAAGGCTATGGGCTGGGCGAATTTTATGGTTATGTTGCCAGAGGGGTTGACCCGTTAACAGGCCACGAGCTTTACCAGACCAACGGAGATTCTTTGTCTGACAATCCCTCTCCCTCTTCGCGCAGGCTATTGGGCAGTGCACAACCCAATTTTGTATATGGCATGACCAATAATCTGTCTTACAAAAACTTTGACCTGACCGTATTTATCCAGGGTTCACAGGGAGGCAAAATATTCAATGCGGGAAGACTTGAATCGGAAGCCATGGTGAACGCCGCCAATCAAAGCTCTGCGGTTCTTCGCAGGTGGAGACAAAAAGGAGATATCACCGACATTCCCGGCGTAAGCACGGATGCCACCACGAACAACTCCCTGATCTCAACCCGGTTCCTGGAAAGCGGATCTTATCTGCGTTTCAAGACCATTACCCTGACCTACCGGTTCAGCCAAAATTTAATTTCAAGACTGGGTCTCTCCGCGGCATCCATTTATGTTTCGGGAAACAATCTGATCACCATTACCAAGTATACAGGATTTGACCCGGAAGTCAACTCCTATGGAAATAATGGGAATGGCACATACAACACAACGAACGGTACATTCAATGGCGGCAATAGCACAGACGACCGGAATATCTCTCTGGGTTTGGATAACGGAGCTTATCCGCAATCTAAAATGTTCCTGGTCGGTTTAAACCTTAGTTTGAAATAGAATTTCTCTTTAAAAAATGTTACACAAAATATTTTCTATCATGAAAAATAATAAAAAGTACATACCCGTGCTGCTGGCCATCCTGGTTACGCTTGTACTTGGCGGCTGTACAAAATTGCTGGACAAACAGCCCATCACGCAGGTGGTGAGAAAAACAGATTCCAGTTCCATCACGGCAGCGCAGGCAGAAGATCTTATTTCCGGCGTTTACGCTGCTTATAAGGGATATGCGAATGGAATTGAATTCAACGTCCTGGACCGTGTAGTGAACGGTGATGTGATCGCGGATAACGCGTATGCCGGGGGCGATAATCCGGATAATATTACCCTTGACATCTTCAAAGCCAATGCCCTGAATGGAAATGTGTCCCGGGACTGGGCTGATGCTTATGCAATGATCGCCAATGCAAACCTGGCCATTGCACAGGTTGCGAACTGCACCGATCCGGCATTGGATCCGCAACGGAAAAACCAGATTCTGGGAGAAGGTTTTTTCATGCGCGCCTTTACCTATTTTGATCTGGTCCGGCTGTGGGGAAGGATTCCCCTGGTATTAACTCCACCCAATCAGACCAATTCGGAAGCACTGATCAAATCCGTGATCGTACCGCAGACTTCGGTTGATTCCGTTTATAACGCCATTTTAAACGATCTCTGGTTTGCAAAGAATAATGTACGCGATGCAGGTGCTGATCCCAGCAAATTCATCATCAGCAAGGGAACTGCAGAAGCACTGCTTGCCAAGGTGTACGCAACCATGTCTCCGGCAAACTGGGATTCCGTGGCTTACTATTGCGATCAGGTGATCCCGCAATATAGCATGCTGGCTAAATACAGCGATCTCTGGGATAATAATCACAAGAATAACAGTGAAGCCATTTGGGAATTGCCCTTTGACGGATACAGCGCGGGAGATCAGGTGGGAAACTGGGCGCCTTCCATCTGGGTGGGCGGATCAACGGATGCTTACGAAGGCGGAGGATGGAAGAAATTCAATACACCCAGTAATGATCTCGTCAGTGCCTTCCTCTCTGAAAATGACACGATCCGGCTCAACAATTCCATAACCTTTCTGGATATTACCGGTCAGTGGACCGATGCATACTGGACAGATTACACCCATTATCCTTTCCTCACCAAATACAACGATCCCGCAAATGGAATGAATGATATGTACATGATCCGGCTTCCGGATATTATGCTACTGCGCGCAGAGGCATACAATAATGGTTCAGATATAACCGATGCAGCCAACCTGGTGAACCTGGTTCGCGCCCGCGTAAACCTTCCCCCAACTACCGCCAGCAGCCAGGATGATATGGCGCTTGCCATTGAAAAGGAAAGAAGACTGGAACTGGCATTTGAGGGACAGCGTTGGTTCGACCTGTTAAGAACAGGAAGGGCATTAACCGTGATGAATGCTCAAAAAGACGGCAATGGAAACAGTTTGAACTACAATGTTCAACCATACCAGTTATTACTTCCGGTTCCTCAAACACAACTGGATTTAAATCCTTTATTGGTCCAAAACCCTGGTTACTGATCGAAGACTCTGGTAAGTAGCACTGTAAAAGCATCCTGTTCGAGGGTGCTTTTTTGCTTTTACCCATCGCCGTCGCAGCTTCAATACAGTTCTTAAACTTTGTTTATATTTATTCACCAAAATCCATCTTATATGCCCTATATAGAATTAAACAAAGATCTGCCCGGGATTACCGGCCTCCTCGATTACAGAAAAGATACAGCCCTGCCGATCAGGCAACTCACCCAGATCCTGCTTCGGGGTGATTCAACACTCACGGAAGGCGAAAGGGAACTCATCGCATCCGTTGTTTCCTACGGCAATGAATGTGCTTTTTGTACAGCTGCGCATTCCGCCACTGCCGATCTGTTACTGGGAGAAAAGGAAACTACAAAAAAAGCAAAATCTGATCCCATCCATGCGCCGGTGAGTGAAAAAATGAAAGCCTTGCTGGACATTGCCAGGGCAGTTCAAAAAAGCGGCAGGGATGTTACGCCGGGCATGATAGAAAATGCAAAACGGGAGAAAGCGACCGACCTGGAAATACACGACACCGTGCTGATTGCAGCGCTCTTTTCCTTATACAACCGTTATGTGGACGGCCTGGCCAGCGTTACGCCATCAGATCCTTCTTTTTATGAAAGGCTGGCGCTGATATTAAAAAACAGTGGCTACCTGCCCACGCCCGGAAGATATGATAGCCTGAAAAAATAATTCCGGATTTTACAGGATGGAATCAAAATACAGGGCGGCAGCCCCGAGTATGCCCGCGTGTTCCAGTTCTGACAGCTTTATCTGCAAGCGCTCTGCGGACCTCAGATAAACCAGGGTATGAATACGCTTCCACATATTTTTCGAAAAGTAGGGATATGCTTTGCGAACGGATCCTCCCAGAATGATCAGGTCGGTATCGTACGTATATAGTATGGTTTTTATTGCATTCCCCAGGTGCTCGCCCATCTCTGCATACATCGAGATGGCGCCTGCGTCTCCTGCGATGGCTTTTTTAAAAACAAGCTCGCCGTCCGTTTGATAGACGTTTTGGAAAAACTGGCCACAGGCATAGTACTCATAGTATTTGTCCAGATAGTCCACCATACCGAATTCACCGGCTCCGCAATTAACGCCGGGATATAATTTATTGTTGATGATGATGCCCGCACCAAGACCCGTTCCAATGGTCAGTCCGATCATAAAAGGATTTCCTTTTCCCTGTCCGTAGTAATGTTCAGCCAGGGCAAAGCAATTGGCGTCGTTGTTCACAATCACGGGTAGCTGGTATTTCTCCTCCATCCATTTCTTTAAAGGCACTTCTTTCCAGGAGGGGATATTCTGCACATCGTACACAATGCCCTGCTCCAGATCCACCACACTGGGAACGCCGATACCAATGGCCTTAACGGAAGAACCGATCAACTGATCTGAGAGGGAGAATAAATCCTGCATTACTTCTTCCACCGATGCCTGCGGGTTGATCCGTTTGGAATGCACGGTGGAAACCGTGTTCTCATTCACGAGACCAGCACGCAGGTTTGTTCCGCCAAGGTCTATTCCGATAACTTTTGTCCCCTGTAAATTTTTCATTTATCTGTTTTCTTCCGGATTCTTTTTGCGAAAAAGATCCACTGTTTTATTGGTCACGATGGGTTTTGCCCAGAATCCAATGCTGAGTATATAACCCATGGTCAGGTAAAGGACGAACATCCCGGAACGCAATCCCAGGTGATCGCCCAGCCAGCCGATGATCAGGGGCACTACGGCACCGCCGATGATGCCGGTTACCAGTATGCCGGAAAAAGACCCATGATGCTCGCTGACGGAATTCAACGCCAGCGAAAAAATTATGGGATACATAACCGAAGCAAAAAAGCCAACGAGTGTAAAAGCGACGAGCGAGATCTTTGCTGTTTCAAACAGCGCCAGGCTGAGGCATATCAACGCGAGTACGGTGAAAATGATCAATACTTTGCGGCTGTCCATCACTTTGAGCAGGAGCAAACCCACCACCCCGCCAGCCGTCATCAGTCCCCAGAAATAAGCCACTGCCTGAGCACCCGTCGTTTGTGGATCAAGCCCATGATAAGTAGATAAGAACTGCGATATCCAGTTGGCCACACCCTGCTCGGTACCCACATAACAAAAAATAGCGAGGAAATACAGGACCACCACCGGGTTTTTAAACAGGAGGATATGGGTTTGCAAAGCACCTGCTTTTTCGTCCTGGCTCAGCTCCACCTTTGGAAATCTGGAAAATAAAATAATGAGGATCATGACGAGACAAATGATCGTAAATACCCAATAAAGGGATATCCACGGCAAATCCGAAGGCACCAGCGAACGGAGCGTGAAAATAAAACCATGCTGCTGATCGCCTTTGAGGTTTTTAACGAGCGATGCATAAACCAGCGGACTGATAAAAGAAGCCAGTCCGAATATCAACTGGGCCAGCACCGAATTGAAAGCATAGTGTTCCTCACCTCCGGATGTGCGCAACAGCGGATTAATCACCACCTGCAACATGGCCATGCCGCAACCGATGAGGAAAAGGGAGAGAACAGCCGTTAGATAATTGGGAAAAGCTGCCAGCAGAAGGGAGCCTGCAAAGGCAACGCTAAAGCCCGCGATCATGATTTTCTTTTCCTTATATTTTTCAATCAGCATGCCGGAAGGAATGGACATTACACCATAAGCAATAAAAAAAGCAAAAGGTAAAAGCGCCACCAGGGTCAGACTGAGGTGAAATCCATTGATCATATCGGGTATCAGGGGTCCGATCACATTCGTGAGGAATGAAATCACAAAGAACGTAAGCATAATAAGGCTTACCAGGTAGTAGTTGCGTTTCATAAATTTTTTTAGTCCGGCTGGGGGTTTTGGACGGCGCGATAAATATATCAAGATTACACAAGACCATCAAAAGCGGAAGGGTGCTGCGGGGAGATCAAATACCCTTTAATTTGTAACTTGGATATCCTATAATAGCCGTTTATGTATAAAACAGTCGCCTGTGTCCTGTTCATCCTGTGCGGCCTGTCTGTTTTTTCGCAGCAGAATAATAAAGGAAATATAGTGCTGCACGATGGCTGGAAGATGCAGTCATCCATGTCCGTTAGTGCTGCCGGAAACGAAATTTCCCGACCCTCATTTAAACCCGTCGCCTGGTATGCGGTCAGCGTCCCGACCACCATCATTGCCGGTTTGCTGAGGAATAAACACTATGATTTTGATCCGTTTTATGCCAGGAATCTGGAAAGAATCGCGGGCCCGGAATTCGACAAGACCTGGTGGTTCAGAAAAGAATTCAGCATCCCGGCAGCAAAGAAGGGAAGGAATGTCCGTCTCATCCTTCAGGGCATAAACTACCGTGCAAACATCTGGTTAAACGGCGCGTTGATTGCAGATTCGAATCACGTGATCGGCCCCTACCGCATTTTTGAATTTGATATAACGCCGGAAATAAAATATGAAGCACCCAATGTGCTGGCTATTGAAGTAGCCCGGCCTTTTAATCCGAACCGGAGAGGCGGAGATCTGGCCATTGACTATGCCGACTGGATCCACTACCCTGCCGATTACAACGGCGGTATAGTGAACGATGTGGAAATCGGCTACTGCGATAAAATATCCGTGCAGCACCCGCTGGTCAGCACCACATTCGACCTGCCATCCCTGGCCACCGCCCATCTCGAGGTGGATGCGGAGCTGATCAATTACTCTGACAAAGCTGAAAACGCAGTTTTAAGCGGAAAGATCAATGATGACATCAGTTTTCAGATGGACGTGCATTTACAGGCGGGTGAATCCAAGAACCTGAGTTTCGATCCCCGGGATTATCCACAGCTCAATATAAAAAATCCGCGCATCTGGTGGCCCTGGCAGTATGGCCGTCCTGAGCTGAACCGTATTAAACTCGAAGTGATCAGAAACGGGCATCCCGGAAGTTCCGTAACCGAAAATTTTGGGATACGGCAGGTGACTTCGGAAATGATCGATACTGCTTCCAGAGAATTTATCATCAACGGGAAGCCCATCATGCTGCGTGGCGCCGCATGGGCTCCTGACATCTTTCAGCGCCGGTCCGCGGAAAGACAGGAACAGGAAATCAGGCTGGTGCGGGACATGAACATGAACCTCATCCGTTCGGAAGGAAAACTGGAGGACGATCATTTTTATGAACTCTGTGATCAATATGGTCTGCTGGTCATGACCGGCTGGATGTGCTGTGGCGCCTGGCAATATCCGGAATTGTGGGACAGTGTAAAAAGAAACGTGGCCATGGAGTCGGACAAATCCGTTATGTACTGGCTCAGAAATAAAGCCTGTATTATTGCGTGGCTGAATGGCAGCGATCTGGCGCCAAAAGACACCACGGTTGAAATAGATTATCTGAAAACGGAAAGTGAATTGAAATGGCCAAACCCGATTCTCGCTACGGCAACTGCGGAAGTCTCTAAAGTCTCCGGGCGCAGTGGCGTAAAAATGAATGGCCCGTACGACTGGGTGCCTCCCATTTATTGGGAAACGGATTCCAACAAGCGGGGCGGCGCCTGGAGCTTTGCCACGGAAATATCTCCGGGCCCTTCCATTCCGCCGATGGAAAGCCTGCTCAAATTCATTCCGGCAGATTCTCTTTCCATCCACAACAGTCTCTGGTTATATCATTGCGGCACCATGAATTTCGGAACAACGAATACCTTCAATCAGGCGCTGGAAGCGAGATATGGAACATCATCCTCCATCCGTGACTTCGTTGCCAGAGCACAGGCCCAAAATTATGAGGGGCACCGCGCTATGATGGAAGCTTATGGATTAAATAAATATCATACGGCAACGGGGGTGGACCAATGGATGCTCAGCAATCCATGGCCCAGTCTGATCTGGCATACTTATGATTACTATCTCTATCCGGCAGGCACTTATTTCGGCATGAAGAAATCGATGGAACCGCTGCATGTTCAGTATTCCTATAAATCGAAGGAAGTCATCATCAATAATTCCCAACTGAATCCGCAGACCGGTCTTACCGTTAATGCAACGGTATATAACCCGGATGGTTCACGGAAATATCAGCATACCGCCAGCACATCCGTTGAAGCGGATAATATTAGAAGATGTTTTACCATACCGGAAATTGACGGACTGGATTCTCTTTATTTCCTGAGGCTCGAAATGAAGGATCGACACTTAAAAACAATTTCCCTGAACTGGTACTGGCTCTCAAAAAATGAAGATGAGCTGGACTGGAAAAAGTCAACCTGGTATTATACCCCGCAAACGGATTTTGCGCATTACCAGGGATTACAAAATTTACCTTTAACCCAAATTCAGGTCGCTTATACTACAGAAAAAAACGGCGCTCAAACCACACAGCATGTCCGCATGACCAATACCGGCAAGTCCGTAGCTTTCTTTGTACATCTCCGTTTACTTAAAAAGAAGGGTGGGGATGATATACTGCCGGTTATATTCGATGACAACTATTTATTACTGGCCCCCGGCGAAACCAGGGATGTGAATATTCACTATCGGGATAAGGACGCGGGAACAGGCATCCCCTATTTGCTCACAGCAACCTGGAACCTCGATCTGAGTGGCAGCAAAACTGAAAAAAACTCAGGCTTCGGCAGGGAGTACTGAAAAATGGGCGATAGGGTAGATCGTAGCGATATTGGGTCATTGACGCAAATACAACCCATTTAACGGCATTTTTGGGTTATATTTGCTCAATATAGCCCATGTTTTACAGGATATGAACACATTACCTATAAAAAAAGATCTGGAAACCAAGGTCGTTTTAAGAAAAGCGGTTTCGGCACATAAAGCTTTGGCAGAATTGAAAGGCGTGGTTAGCGGCATTCCGAATGAGAACATTTTAATGGAAACGCTGACGCTCCGTGAAGCAAGGGAGAGTTCAGCTATTGAAAATATAATAAGCACATATGACGAAGTATATCAAAGCAATATCATTTCGAATCAATTTGCCAGTCCTGCGGCCAAAGAAGTGCACATGTATGCAAAGGCATTGAAAACGGGTTTCGGACTGGTAAAAGAAACGGGTTTACTCACCATCAACTATATTCTGAAAATACAAGCCGAAGTAGAATTAAATAACGCGGGCTTTCGAAAACTTCCGGGAACAAAGTTGTTAAATGACCGAACCGGAGAAATAGTGTATACCCCCCCCCAGGATCAGGAGTCTATTCTTTCACTGATGAACAATCTGGAACATTTTATTAACGACGATAGTCTCATGGACGTTGACCCGCTAATAAAAATGGCCATCATTCATCATCAGTTCGAAAGCATACATCCCTTTTATGATGGCAATGGCCGTACCGGCAGAATCATCAATATCCTTTATCTGATCCAGAAAGGATTACTTCATCTTCCGGTCTTATATTTGAGCCGGTATATCATCAAACACAAAAACGACTATTACAGGTTACTCCAATCTGTAAGAAATACAGGTGAATGGGAAGAATGGCTCCTTTTTATGCTTGACGGAATAGAGAAAACCGCGAACGAAGGAGTAATCCTAATCGCTGATATTCAGAAGCTCATGCATGAATATAAACTACGCATCAGATCTGATTATCCAAAATTGTACAGTCAGGACTTATTAAATAATCTGTTCAAATATCCGTACACCAAAATTGAATTTATAGAAAACGATTTAAGCATAAGCCGCAATACGGCCATCAGATATTTGGAAGCGTTGGTTAATGGGGGAATACTGAAAAAACATAAAATTGGCAGGAATAACTATTATCTAAACAAGAAATTGTTTTCATTATTAAGCGGAAAATAATTCAAAGTCCGGATCTTGCTATCTTTTTTTGAAACACTGACAATAGACTACCCGGGAATCGAATATCATAAAAGTATTGACCGTCATTAACCCCATGCCTGTTTAATATTTACTTTTAAAGCGGTCATTTTAAAATTCCAGACCGATCTTTGCTTTTTACCACGGACTTGCCATCCTGATCACCATTCCAGAATTTTTTTGAATGACAAAGTCCCGTTATATTTCACTCATCCTAATTTTAGGAAGCCTCACCGCTTTAACGCCGTTTTCTATTGATATGTATTTGCCCGGGTTCCCGGCAATCGCCCGCGATCTGGCCACTTCCGCATCCAGGGTTTCCCTGTCACTAAGCGGTTTCTTTATCGGCATATCGGCAGGACAATTGATATACGGTCCCCTGCTGGATCGTTTCGGAAGAAAGAAACCATTGTACACGGGGCTGGCTGTTTATATTCTGGCATCCGTCGGATGTGCTTTTTCCCATTCGATAGAAAGCCTGATCAGCATCCGGTTTATCCAGGCCCTGGGAAGTTGTGCAGCAACGGTAACTTCCGTGGCGATGGTCCGTGATCTGTTCCCGGTGAATGAGAATGCAAAAGTGTTCGCCCTGCTGATGCTCGTGCTTGGCGCTTCACCCATGATTGCACCAACCATCGGAGGTTATATCACGGCGGCCTTTGGATGGCATGCCGTGTTTATTGTGCTAACCCTGTTATGCATCCTTGTATTTCTGGCCTGCATATTCTGGTTGCCCGATGGGATGAAACCCGATCATTCGCTTTCCCTGAAACCGGTTCCCATTATTCATGGTTTCCTGGCGGTTCTCAAGGATCCTTCCTTTTACACGTACTGCTTCACCGGCGGCATCGCTTTTACCGGCTTGTTTGCTTACGTTTCCGGCTCTCCGGTGGTTTTTATGAAAGTTTATGGAGTTGGTCAGCGGACCTATGGATGGATATTTGCTTTTTTATCCATCGGATTCATCGGCTCGAGTCAGCTGAATAATATATTATTGAAAAAATTCAGCAGTCAGCAGATCATTCAAACCATACTGGCCTGTTACGCTTTACTGAGTGTACTATTTTTAATTGCTTCCCAAATGGGATGGCTTACGCTTCCCGTGATCATCGTTTTTTTATTCCTGCTTTTATCCTGTGTCGGGATTGTCAATCCGAATACGGCATCCCTTACGCTGGCCCCTTTCGCCAGAAATGCCGGAACGGCATCTGCGCTGATGGGCGCGATACAAATGGGCATGGGCGCCCTCATTTCCGTATTCATCAGCTTATTCGAAAAACCCTCCACCACCCCGCTGGCCACAGCCATGACGGCATCCGCAATACTGTCCCTGACGGTTTTGCGGATGGGGAGTCGTAATATCAGGCCGGCAGAAAATCCGACGGCAGGATAGTCAGGTTTTTACCTGCTACCATTATAATCAATTACCGCAAGCCCGGCATCAGGATTTTTGGCATACCAGCCATGACCATATTCGAGAAGATAGATCTTCCCGTCAGGACCGGTTTCCATATCGATCAGCGCGTTAAACTTTGTATGCGGCATGAAGGATTCCAGCTTGTCGAAATCGCCATTGGGTTTCATGCTGACCACTTTTATCCAGTCCCGGACCCAGTCATAGATAAACAGTTTCTTATCGTAGTAGTCCGGATAACGCGTGGCTGCCGGATACAGATCGGTGTAATAGACCGGTCCGGCCATGGCAGTCCGCCCTCCGTTACCTATCCCGGGGAAATTGTCTGAATTACTATAAGGATACCAGATGAAAGCCGGCTGTGCGGGAGGCAGATCGTGCAGACCCGTATTGTTTCTGGAATTATTCACCGGTTTCAGCGGGTCGAAGGTTATGCCTGATTTTCCGGTCGCAAAATCATATTCATGGTAGGGATAGTTGTTGCCCACAAAATACGGCCATCCGAAATTCCCTGCTGCACGTGCCTGGTTGACTTCGTCATAACCCCGGGATCCGCGGGTATCCAGACTATCCTCGCCGGCGTCTGGGCCTACTTCCCCCCAGTATAAATTGTCGTTCTTCTTGTCCACCGAGATCCGGTAGGGGTTGCGGTCACCCATAACATAAATCTCGGGCCGGGTTTTTTGAGTGCCTTTTGGAAATAAATTGCCTTCGGGAATGCTGTAGGTGCCATCGGCATTGATATGTATCCGGATGATCTTTCCCCGCAGGTCATTGGTATTGCCTGCGCTGCGGCGCGCATCATAAGGCTGAAATCCCGGGCGGTCGTCCAGCGGCGCAAAGGAATGCAGATTATACTTCTGGCCGTGTTCATCAAAAGGCGTTGAGTTATCGCCGGTTGATAAAAACAGGTTATGATCTTTTCCAAAAGCAATGGACCCTCCGGTATGACAGCAGATCTCCCGGGTCTCTCCGACTTTCAGAATAACTTTTTCACTCTTCGGATCCAGGGTATCGTTGACAAATGTGAACCTGGATAAATGATCCATGGGCTCTTCAGTGGAACTATAATAGCAGTAAACAAAATGATTCGTGGCGAAATCAGGATCAGCCTGCAGACCGAGCAAACCCTCTTCGGTAGATGCTTTAGCGCCCAATGCCTTAAAGTACACTTTCAGAAAACCCACTTGCTTGAGCGCCTTCGTTTCCTGTTTATAGAGCAGTAATTCGCCCCGCCGCTGGGTGATCAGGATGTCGAGATTCGGCAGAATGGTCATTTCCGTCGGTTCAAACAACTGACCCTTTACCAGCATGGTCTTGTTAAAACTACTCTCCGCCGGAGGGCGCAGGGAAACCGCTTTTGAATAATCCAGCTTCACGTTATTGCCTATGGCGTACTCAATTCCACCGAGGATATGTTTCAGGTAGAGCGGATCGGCATAGGATTCTTCCGTATGACCGAGCTCGGTATACCAGGCTCTGCCGCCCTCGAAATCATGATACCAGGCCATAGGATGAAAATCGCCATTAGTACCGCCTTTGTATGATTTTTCATCAATGGTCAGCAGCACGTGCACGTCCTTATTCAAACTCTTAAAGTTGTACCATTCATCGGTTCTTTTCCACTCACGGGGTAAGTGCTGTGTTGATTCATGTGTGGAGTCCACGACGTGGATCACGGCCTCCTGCTCCTGGGGATGACCATTGAAATATCCGCCCGCGAGCCGGCCGTACCAATGCCAGTCGTATTCCGCATCCGTCGCCGCATGGATGCCCACATATCCCCCGCCGGCCTGTATGTAGCGTTCAAAATCGGCCTGTTCATAGTTATCGAGCAGTTCGCCTGTCGTATTCAGAAAAACGACCGCTGCATATTTTTTTAAGCTGTCTTCCTGAAACCTCGCCGCATCCGAGGTTGTATCCACCTGAAAGTTATTTTCTGCGCCCAGCTTAAGAATCGCCGCAACGCCCTGGGTGATGGAGGAATGATGATAGCCGGCCGTTTTGGTGAATACCAGAACTCTGGGTTTATCCTCAAGGGAATGACAGGCAGAGAGCAAAAGGACAAAACTGAAGATAAAAATAAAAGATCCTGAGGCAAGTTTGAATTTGTGCATACTGTTTAGGGGGGTTATCTTTTCGGTTTGCAATTTATTGATTAGTTGCACACCAAATCAAACAAATTCAACAGCTGCTATATATTAACATTATTACCTGTCCCGATAGAACTGGAAATATGATCTGCGTGCCGCTCGACGCATCTTCCTGTTTCCAGGCTGAACCTAAGGCGGCTACCGGCATTGATAACAATCCGGAATTGGATATTGCATGAGAACCGGCAGGTAAGAAGCCCACAAAGCCGTTTCGCCTCACCAGTTTTGAAAAATCTCCCGTGAACCCTTGAGATACATCTCCTGGTAGCCTTTCATGGTCTCTTCCATTTTCTTCGTGGCTTCCGTGTTCTTTTGCATTTTCTCCCAGCTCAATTGCTGATGGCGTACAAAAAATAGTGAAAGCGATGAAAAAATGCATCCGAACCCGTGGCTTTTGCAAGATTTTTTATGAAATTTATCGCGAATACCTGCTTCACAATAAATGCTTTTTTATGAAAGTAGAAAAATTGGATATTGTCCGGTTTGCCCCAAGGGGGAAGGACAGTTTTTACGAGGCCGTTATCAATAAGGTAGCTGCCTATTTCGAAGAGAATGATATTTCCCCCTACGCCAATTCAGCCATGTGGTGGAAGACCGGTATTATGGCTTCCCTTTACTTCGTCCCCTATGTCTTAATCGTTACCGGCTATGCAGCCGGTAAATTATGGCTGTTCTTTGGACTATGGTTCCTCATGGCCATCGGTATGAGCGGAATCGGAACAGCGGTTATGCATGATGCGAACCATGGAACTTATTCAAAAGACAAGAAGATAAACAATTTTATCAGCCATATCCTGGAGATCATCGGCGGCTATACGGTTACCTGGCGGATCCAGCATAATGTGTTGCATCATACCTATACGAATGTGGCTGGTCTGGATGAAGATATTGACAGCATCATCCTGTTAAGGTTATCCCCCCGGCAAAAAAGATACTGGTTTCACCGGTATCAATACCTGTATGCCTGGTTTTTTTATATGATCATGACGCTCTTCTGGATGACGGCAAAAGATTATCTGCAGGTGATCCGGTACCGGCACCATGACTTACTAATAAAACAAAAGGTTTCCCTGAACCAGGCGATATTCCGCATTACCCTGTATAAGGTATTTTATTATGGCTATATCATAGTTCTGCCAATTCTGTTTTCCGGCATGCCCTGGTATCGCGTCCTCATGGGGTTTCTGTTCATGCATTTTTCTGCCGGGCTTTTTCTTTCCTGCGTTTTCCAGCCCTCCCATGTGATGGAAGCATCGGCATTTGCCAGTCCGATCCAGACTGACGGCAGGAAACAGATGGAAGATTCCTGGGCGGTACATGAAGTAGCCAATACAACGGATTTCGCACCCCGGAACCGGGCCCTGTCCTGGTTTATTGGCGGTTTGAATTACCAAATCGAGCATCATTTATTCACCGGGGTCTGTCATGTGCATTACCAGCGGCTGGCGCCCATTGTCCGCGCAACCGCCGCTGAATTTGGCCTGCCTTATCACGTGCAGCCCACGTTCAGGAAAGCACTTTTGGAACATGCCCGGATGCTCAAGAAACTGGGTCGGGAATGAGGATCTGCCCGACAAAAAAATGGGAACCCTGGAAAAGGTCCCCGTCATTGATTAAAACCATTTGCGTATTGCAAATGCAGACTTTAATTCTTTTCAAATTCCTGAATGACGTCCATTTCATCATCCGCAACCCGGATCTTCTTAATGGATTTTTCATCCTGAACCTCTACCAGGTAAATCGTCTTGTTCCTGGGAAGATCGAGCTGGTTTACGTAAGAAATGGTATAATCGCGGTAGGATGATTTTATCATTTCCTTCACTGTTCCGTCTAATTTGTCCGGTCCATATCCTGAAGCGGTCTGTAACCAGAGGCCGCCCGGCGTGTAAAATGCGCGGTAAAGGACATCATCCATGTAAAACCTGCACATCACACTCTTATCTTTCAATACCATCCACTCTGCCCCACTGGCGTTTTTATAAGCCCTGAAGAAATTTCTGAGCACTTTGCTGTTCAGGGCATTGGCTGCAATCGGCTCATACCGGTCTGTTGGCACTATTTTGCTCTTCACTGGATCCATACGATCATTCATAACGATCTGAGGATGCGCATGAACGAATGATAAGGACAGAAAAGCTACGGCAACAAGGGCGCTTAACTTTTTCATTTTACAAGGTTTGTATGGTGAAACGCATTCTTATTTTACTGAGAACAAATCTAGTTTCCGCTAAGGCCCTTTACCAGCCCCATTGAGTAACTGACCGATCTGATGGGTAATTAAACGACGAAGGATTGACCGGATTTCAGCAGAGCGGACGGGTTTGGACGCAGATTACCCATCCCGGCCGCTAATTACCCATCGATAATGACCATCTGCCCTTTTTAAGAGCGACTTGTTGCAGCAATAATTAATTTTATGGAGGCGGAAGCCTCCACTATGCCCAGTTATAAGAAATCAGGACTCTTTCTACTGTTCGTGCTTGTTTTAACTGGCGTGAGCGCGCAGACCCATAACCTGGACAGCCTGAAGAAGATCCTGCCATCAACCCGGTCTGCGGCTTATATCGACTGTCTGAACGCGATCAGTCAGGAATATTATGCTATTAATACGGACAGCGCGTTTCAATTCGCTTCCGAAGCATTCAGAAGAGCGGAATTATCCGGTTACCGGAAAGGCATGTCTGACGGATTAAATAACCTGGGTTCCATTATGCGCGAACGGGGTGATAATATTTCCTCGGAAGGGTATTTCCGGCAGGCCCTGGCCATTTCTGAAAAGGAAATGCCATCCGATGAATGGAGCAGGGACAACCTGGCATTGGGAAACATCCTTTTCTTGCAGGGACATTTTAAGGAAGCCACAGGACTGGTTGAAAAATCGCTCGCATATTATCTGAAAACGGGCAATGATAAAATGCAGGACTTCAGCTACCGGATGATGGGCACCATCTACACCGGGCAGGGATATTATGAGAAAGGGTTTTCCTACCTGCAAAAAGGATTCGCCATAGGCAGCAAAGTAAAAGATCAGATAGGATCACATTCTTCCACCTACATGTGGAATACCTACCTGCTGGGCGAATTGTACAAAGATGCCGGCGATTACCCTACCGCCCTGCAGTATTACAACCTGAGCCTGGCGCGCGCAAGGGAAAATATGAGCATGGTGGATTACTATCATATCATGGGCGCCATGGCCATGCTCCGGAATCAGTATGATTCCGCTTTGTACTATTACAAACTCGAAATTCATTTTGTAAAAGAGAGGATCCCCGACCCCCGCATTTCCGCAGTTTTTTTGTCAGATCCTTACATAGAAATGGGTGAGCTCTATCTGGCCAGAGGAAATTATCCCGAAGCATTAAATTACCTGTTAAAACCACTGCCCCTGTTGCTGAAAGGCAATTTAAATACGCCGGCGCTCACCTCACTCCGCGATATCGCCAAAGTGTATGTTGCTCAAAGAAACTGGAAAACTTCTTTTCAATATGCCCGGCAACTGCTCGCCCGGGCACAGGCCACCGGAAGCAGGACCTTTATCCGGGACGGTTACGATTTGTATTGGAGAATTTATGATGGCATGGGAGAAATAGGAAGCGCCTATAAATATCATCTCAAATATATTGACATACACGACTCCATTGCCAAAGATGTTCAGTTGCGGAATATTGCCGTGGGTCTGATGAAGACCTGGCAGATACAACAGGAATCCAAAATTGAATTACTGAAAAAAGAAAAGAAAATACAGGCACAGAAATCACAATTGATTTTATACAGTCTCATCGCCATCGTTTTTATCGCCCTGATCTTTTTCTGGATCATCATACTCAAACGCAAAAGCGCCATTATCCGGAGCAATCACCTGGAAGACATCGTAAAACTGCAAACGCTCGAGAGCGAGAAGATAATAACCGCTTTCGAACATAAGGCCACTGAACTGGAAATGCAGGCGCTCCGGGCCCAGATGAATCCGCATTTCATCTTTAACTCGCTCAATGCAATCAACCGGTTTATTCTTCAAAACAATAAAGAACAGGCGGCGGCTTATCTGACCAAATTTTCCCGCCTGGTCAGGATGATCCTGAATCACTCCCAGGCCAACTTAATTTCCCTGGAAAATGAACTGGAATCATTGCGACTCTATATCGAATTGGAGGCGCTTCGGTTTGAAAATCATTTCAGATTCCATATACAACTGGGGGAAACACTGGATACCGCTGCACTGCAGGTTCCGCCCCTGATTATTCAGCCTTTCGTGGAAAATGCGATCTGGCATGGCCTGATGCATAAAAAAGGAAAAGGCCTTCTGACCATCGAACTCTCGATCAGGCAGGACATGCTGTTCTGCAGTATCTGCGATGATGGTGTCGGCCGCACCAATGCGACAATCCTGAAAAATCAATCAGCCTCCACACATAAATCCATGGGCATGCGCATCACGGCCGACAGGATATCCAGGATGCAGCATAAAAAAGAAACCGATGATTTTATCCAGATCAGGGACCTTGTTCTGCCCGATGGAACTGCAGGGGGTACGGAAGTAATTCTCAAAATACCCGTTATCTATGCTTAAAGCCATATTGATAGACGACGAATTACATGGCCTTGACACCCTCGGTATTTTACTGAAAACATATTGTCCCCACGTAGACATATTAGCCTCCTGCCAGTCAGCACAGGATGGACTGGCAGCCATCGCGAAAAACAGTCCGGATATTCTTTTCCTGGACATTGAAATGCCCGTAATGAACGGCTTCCAGATGCTCGAACAGTTTTCCAGTATTCCATTTTCCGTTATTTTCACCACCAGTTACGACCAGTATGCCATTAAAGCCATTCGTTTCAGCGCCCTGGATTATCTGCTGAAGCCCATTGATCCCGCAGAACTGATTGCAGCCATCTACAAAGTGCAGACGCAAAAACACTTGCCCCTGGCAGAACAATTTCAGCTGTTGCTGAATAAAGTGCAGTTACCCGGCAATCAATTTTCAAAAATAGCCGTTCCCACCGCTGAAGGGTTTGAATTGATTCCGGCAGACCAGGTGATCCGTTGCGAGGCCGATGATAATTACAGCCATCTCTTCTTAAAAAACAAAGACAGGATCACCGCCACCCGCACGCTGAAGGAAATCGAAGAACAGCTGCTTGACTTTTCTTCTTTTGTCAGGGTGCATCATTCCCATATCGTCAATCTGAACGAAGTAAAAAAGTATGTACGCGGAGAGGGCGGATACCTGGTGATGACGGATGGAGCCATCGTGAATGTTTCGCGCAGCAGGAAATCCGAGCTGCTAAAATTCTTTTGACCTGAAATTTTTAGAGACAAAATCATAGGCGCCGGATCCTGTTTCAAATACAGCCCGGTCGCCCTCCATTCGCAAAAATTTAACCCCTTCCGAATCCGCTGCTTTCTTTCCGCTTTCCGTGACCCCATCGGCATCTTTGGCTGGAACGGCAACCAGCGCGGTGGTATTGGCCGGAACTGTAATATTCCAGTCAAAGATTTCGTTTTCCGTTTTCCATTCGCTGCTAATGAGGCCATGCACTGAATGATAGGATGCCTTCACGTGGCTCAGTCCGTTCACCGGCACCGGTCTCATGACTATTTTTTTGAAGCCGGTTTCAATCGAATCGCTTTTAATACCGGCGAGGTCTTCATAAAACCAAACCAGCAGATCCCCCAGCAACATAACGTGATTGCCTGAATTCATGGCAGGATCTGCGGTGTTTCCATTCCACAATTCCCAGATGGTGGTGGCTCCGTTTTTAACCATATATCCCCAGCTGGGGTAGGTGGTATCGGTAGCCAGGTGGTAAGCGATGTCCGCGCGCCCGTTATGGGACAGCGTACGCATCAGCCATTGCGCGCCTACCAGTCCGGTACTGATGTGGCCTTTAAAATCATTCATTGTTTTATCCACAATATGCTGAAACACTTTGCTGCGCACGCTATCCGGCGTCAGGTGATAGGCCAGCGCAAAAATATTGGCGGTAGCGGTATTATTGGAATATTCCCAGTTCATCGTATTGAGAAATTTCCGGTTAAATGCTTCTTTTGTTTTGACGGCGAGTGCATTCCATTCTTTTTCATCCGCTGTATTTCCAGTCAGGTGTGCAAACCGGCTCATCAGTTGTAAAAAATAGTAGTAATAAGAAGTGCCCAGGTAATCCCCCGCTGTTTGTCGCGCGGGGTCCTCCGAATGGATCAGCTTCTGGTTTTCCGGCGGCATGCACCAGTCGCCATAATTATCCTTGGTCATGATATCCGCCTTCACATATTTATCCCGCATGTAATTCATCCATTTTTTCATGGAGGCATAATGCTTTTCAATCGGTTTAATATTCCCAAACTGATGATAGAGCATATTGGAAATGATGATATAGGTTCCCGGCCAGGTCATGTTGTCAGAATAAAACTTCCAATATGCAGGGGCCACATCCGGAATGCTGCCATCTTCGCGTTGCACGTCTTCGATATCCTGGAGCCATTTGGCGTACAATGTATTATTGTCAAAGAGAAAACTCTCACCATAAGAACCCACGGCGCGATCTCCCAGCCAGCCCATGCGCTCATCGCGTTGCGGGCAGTCGGTCGGCATCCCGCGATAGTTGCCCCGGATGCTCCAGTACGCATTATGATATATCTGATTGATCATCGGAGCCGATGTTTCAAATTGCCCCGTTGTTTCCAGCGCATCATAAACCACTTTACCGGTGAGATCGGCCAGTTCAGGCTTTCCGGGAAAGCCGGTTATTTCAACAAAGCGAAAACCATGATAAGTAAAATGCGGCTCCCATTGCTGGCTGCCCTCCTTCATCACATACCGGTCCGTAACTTCCGCCCCACGCAGATTCGCTGTGTAAAGATTGCCATCGGACTTTAGTGTTTCAGCAAAACGCAGGGTAACCGTATCTCCTTTTTTACCGTTTTGTATTTGCAGATTTTCCCAGCCCACCATATTCTGCCCCATATCAAAAATATATTTGCCCGGGGACACTTCAGATACGGAAATGGGTTTCAGGGAATCCATGATCCTGATCGGCGGATTCATCTGTGAAACAATATTGTCGGTTGGAGGCGTCACCAGTTGTACCGGCATCCAATGGCTTTCATTAAATCCGGTTGACGCCCAGCCCTTCATTTCTTTATTGGCATCGTAGTTCTCCCCGTCAAATTCGTTGTTAGTCAGGATGGGACCGGCGGTGGTCAGTTTCCAGGTGCTGTCGCTGCTGATATTTTGCGTGGTTCCGTCTTCATAGTGAATTTCCAGCTGCAACAGCATTTTGGGATAACCAAAATTACTGATGGTGGGAATATCGCTCGGTCCTGACCGCATCGTAAAGAACCTTCCATTCCCCAAAACAGTTCCAATGGCATTTGCGCCGGCCTGGATTTTATCCGTCACATCGAAACTGTTATAGAAAACACGTTTATCATATTCCGTGGGAGCAGGAGCCAGCACCTGGTCACCGAGCTTTTGTCCGTTAAGATAAAGTTCATAAAGACCCAGTCCGCTTATATAAAGTGAGGCCTGCTTAATTTTTCTATCGGAGCTGAATTCTTTCCGGAAATAGCGGGCAGACAAACGGGTATGCACATCATGCGGACGATCATTCAACAAAAAAGTATCCAGTCCTATCCAGTGTGCAGACCAATCCGCTGGTTTCAACAGGCCCATGCTCCAGTGTGCAGGTCTACTCCAGTCTGACTCCAGTTGATCGCCCACCCATATTTTTACTTTCCAGTAACAATCCGTACGACTGTCCAGGGGCTTGCCACTATAGCGAATGCCCAAAGAAGAATCCGTATTTATTTTTTTTGAATCCCAGAGGTCGGCATCTTCTTTTTCTAATTTTTCCAGGGAAGAAGCGACCAGAACACGATAAGCGGTTTGCATGATGCCCCGGCCCTTGCCCGAAATCTCCCAACTCAGATCAGGGTTTGTATTATCTATACCCAGTGGATCCGTTAAAAAAGCGCACCGGAGATTGGCCACCGCCAGAGCAGGCTCTTTCTGAACGCAGGATGAAAATATAAAGGGGCAGATGACACCGAAGATGAAGAACATCTTTTTAACCATGGTCAGATTCTTTAGGATAAATTTACCCGACAGCATCAAACCAGGCATCCTGTACTGTCGGGTATCCGTTTGACAATGGCCTGATCAATCTGAGTGGTCATTATCTGGGCAATGTAATTTCTATATTGCGGAATTCTATCGGCCCGTGATCGCCCTGAAGATATATCGGACCCGGTTCTCCTTCATTGCTGTCCAACGCGCCACCGGTGATGCCTGGGATTTGCTGATTACAAATCACTTTTTTCCCGTTCACCACGACCGTTACCATCCTGCCGACCAGCTCAATATCGTAGGTCTGCCATTCTCCGGGATCCCTGGCCATCATTTCACTCGGCGGCAGAAATCCGTACACAGCACTCAACTGATCATTCAGTGGTTCCATACCCTTGCTGTCTTCAATCTGTACTTCATAACGCCCCCTCAGGTAAACACCACTGTTGCTGCCTTTCGGATAACGAAATTCAATATGCAGTTTAAAATCGGTGAACGTTTTATCCGTTACAATATTGGAACCTGATTTAGGACTGCGGAGTACACCGGACACCGCCTCCCATTGATTTACTTTGCCCAGCGCGTGCCAGCCTTTCAGGTCTTTTCCGTTGAAAAGACGGACCGGGTTGCCCCACACCGGTTCTTTCTCCCTTCGAAGCGCAGGCGCCCGCACGGCAGTCCAGTCATATTTTTTTCCACTGGGAATAATCATGGTTCCTGTCAGCCGGTCCCCCCGAAGCTCCCCTTCCACCTGGAGATCATTGCTTTCACGTTCCCACTGCGGTGGAATCGAGAAATGCATTTTCCCTTCACTGAAATAAACTTTGGAGATGGGGCGCGCGCTTCCTCCGCTGCCGACAAAGCGGCCTACCAGTGTACTTAATCCGGAGTGCCGCACTTCCAGCCAGGAGGGAAATTCGCTGTCGGCATTTTTGACGGTCAGATCCCATCTGCCTTCCAGGGCAGATGTGTCCTGTATTCTGGCAGAAATCCGGTTCGCGCGGATACCGGTAGCGGTAAATAAAAACAAAACAACCGAAGTTAAAATAAACCCGCTCCTTCGTCTTGCGCAGCATGTAAATAATGATATCATATCGTTTTCATTTTATAAATTCTTCCCAAATTAGTTAAAAACAATCAGGCTCGGGAAAATTAAACAATGCTTTGCGCAGATCGTGATAGAAAAAAAAATTATTTGTTTTACTTTAGATCTGCAACGATTTCTTGTTTACCTCATGTTCATTCGCCAGACGCATATGAAAAAGCTGCTGCTGTTTTTATTTTTATCCTGCTTCGTTTTAACCAGCCGGGCCCAGCAAAATAAAACCCTGGTTCTTCACCTGGAACGGATTGATCCCGCCACCGGAAAAATACAAAAAGACGTTGAACGGGTTCCGGCCGACAAGGTCGGTATCATCGTAACGGATATGTGGGACAAACACTGGTGTAAATCCTGGACCGCCCGCGAGGCAAAGATGGTTCCGAAAATGAACAGGATTCTGGCCGCCGCCCGGAAAATGGGCGTGCAGGTGATATTCTCCCCCTCCAGCGTGGCCAATTTTTACAAAGATTACCCCCAAAGAAAAGCCGTTTTGAACATGCCGGCGTCCGGCGACTATGAATACCCGTCTGTTTATCAGCTTCAGGATTCTGCGGCGCAAAAGAACTGGGATTATAGCCGCTACAGTCAGCAATACCTGCCAGGGACCATTTACGAAGCAAGGGAAGTCCCCGGTGAAACCTATAAAGGATTTCCATCATTACCGCCTTTTGCCAATACCGGCGGATGTGAATGCCGGGACCGGAAATGCAAGGATGGCAGCGTGTGGACCCGTCAGAATAAAAATTTATTGATTGAAGCCAATGATCTGATCACAGACGGAGACAGCAATACGGAAACCTTTAATATCTGCAAGGCGAAGGGCATTACCCATTTATTATATATGGGCGGAGCGGGAAATATGTGCCTGACCTGGACCCGAGGAAACTCGGTGATCAATATGGCGAACCGGGGATTTAAATGCGCTTATATATCAGACCTGATGATTTCTATTTCAGGAAACGGATATAACCCCGACACAAAAGAATCCGACCCGGCATTTACCCCGGCAAAAGGGGATAGCCTGGTGCTTGACCATTTGAGAAAATATATAGCGCCTTCTGTAAGGGCTGATGAAGTATTTGCTTTTAAAAAATAATATTAAACTAACAACCTTGCCAACAACCTACCTACGCTTTAAACCGGGAAGCATACTGATGCTTATTATTCCCGTAGTTCTGATCTCCTGTAATCAGGCAGACAAGCCCCTCTTCACCCACGACGAGGTGATGCAGTATATTCCCAAGGGACCTGCTGATTGTTTCCGGCAGATCTCTTTCGACGTAAACGAAAAAAAAGAATATCCGCAAGCCGTACTGAATACTTTTTTCTCCGAGCAGGATCCTGTAAAATACGCTGAGTTCTGTCAAAAGATAAACCTGGATGCCGTTATCCTGCAGGGTGTGCCGCAGGCCGGCTACGCCACCTACCGTCAAACAAAAGTCAATACAGTATATCCCGGGATGAAAGGCGACTTCTTCGGGGAGACCCTCAGGGAATTGCACAAACGCGGCATCTCCGGGTTTGGATATGTCGGCATCGGATGGGTGATGAAGTATGCGAAGGAACATCCTGAATACACCGATGGAGATAAGGATCGCCCGATGATCTGTCTCAATTCCCCATACCGTGACCGGGTGATGGAATCTGCGCGGGAGATCATCCGGAATTACCCCGTGGACGGTTTCCGTTTTGACATCCTGGACCAACCCGCACAGTGCCGCTGTGCAGGCTGTAAAAAATTGTATCAGGAACTGTTTAACGATACGATGCCTGCAACCTGGGTTGACTGGCAACACAGGCAGCGATTCCGCGTGGAAAGCATCAGCCGGTTCATCAAAGACAGTTATGCCGCCTGCAAGGCGGCCAAGCCGTCTGTACCGGTATGGCAGAACTGGTTCAACGGGGAAGATTATGCCGACCTCAGCGACGCCAGTTATGTTGACATGAGTTATCTCGAATTCACCGATCCCTTTTTCGAATTATTTCTGAACGGCATATTCGATAAAAAAGGCATCATTACGGGGAAAGTAATTGAAGATCCCAAAAGGGCCTGGAAATGTCTTGCGCTGGGCGGCAGGTGTTATTCTTATTTCGCATCCGTAGGCAAAACCGGATTGCCCGATGCCGATACTTCATTTGACCGGATCGTT
>JAUZOD010000048.1 GCA_030706635.1 Bacteroidota bacterium | reverse complement strand
TCAACTTGTCTTCAACAGGATACGGATTAAAATCGGGTTTCGGTTTTCAAAAGGATCTGGTCTGTTTTTCTAAGGATATCGTTTGTGATCTGATGTAAAGCTGCAAAACAAACCAGACAAAGTGTAATCCTTTCGATGAATGGATACAATTGGGCGACCAGCCAACGGAATGGAACGGTCAAAGCTTTTCCCTGCCGAGGATATAATCTATTCTGGCTTTTACATCCATATGCTCCTTTTTGAAATGCTGGTGATAACGCCTGTTGATAAAGCTAAGCAGGAAGCGTGAATCGGACGCAAGACCGGCCCGGTTCTTCGTCAGGATATCTATGCTGTCCTGTGATGTCAGGACCAGTTCACCAGTAAATGTCCGTCTGGAAGACATTCATAAATCGCAGGATATGCAAGTGCCGGGCGGGAAGAGGCTGGTCGTGACCATCTGATGGTCTTGCGGCACAATATCACTACAAAAAATATAAGATCCGCCAGCGAGTGCTGGCGGATCTTAAGAAAACTATAAACGACTATTTCGCGGGCCGGTTCACTTCCACGATGAGTACTTTGGTCGTGGTCTTGCCGATATTTTTCACACTATGGGTTCCGGCAGGTGCAATCATGGACATGCCTGTTTTTAATTCATGCGTCTGTTTTGTGCCATCTTTTTCGGTAAACGCTGATGCACCTCCGTTAATTACATAAACGGCATTGTCGGGATGTGTGTGCATGGCAGACGACTGACCCGGTTTGTAAGTGGCTTCCAGAATCCGTATTCCCAAAGTATCCCTTTTTAATTTGTACTCATCCGGGGCTACTTTTGTTGCATCCATTGCCGCGTCGTTCGAAACGGTGCCCATCGGCCGGTTCACCTCCACAAGCAGCACTTTTATGGTTTTCTTACCGGTATTCTTCACACGGTGAACCTCTGCAGATCTTATATTCTCTGCTCCTGTTTTCATTTCATTGATCATTTTTTTTCCATCTTTTCCCGTAAACTCTGCCGTGCCGCCTTCGATCACATAAAGGGCATAGTCAGGATGCGAGTGCATGGCAGATGAATCGCCGGGTTTGTATGTCGCTTCCAGCACCCGTATGCCCATGCTGTCGCTAATGACCTTGTAAAGATTCGGCGCTGCTTTTACCGCATCCGGGGTGGTATCCTGTGGCGCCTGTTGAACAGTATCCGTTTTCGCCGTGCCTGTACTGTCTGCGGTTGTGTTTGCTGCTTCTTTTGTTCCACCGCCATTGCAGGCAGCAAAAGCCGCTGAAATGACCAATGCTAAAATAAAAAGTCGGTTGATTTTCCGGTTCATAAATGTTTTTTTAAAAATGATTAATGGGAGCCGGACTATTGCTTAATGTGTGCTGGAGAGGTTATATAAACATACCAAAATATAATCAATCATCAACATGATCTTTCTTTCCATGAATGCATTGGTTCTTTGAAAATATTGCCGGATAAGGTTTAGCCCTGTCTAATTTCGGAGGGTTTGATCTTTTGCGCCGATAATTTACTGTAAATCATCTAATTGACAGGTCGAAACGAGATCAGATCAGCTTCATAGAAGATAGCTTCTCCCTGAGCTTCTCCGGATTCTCAAAGTGAATCGCGTGAAAGCCCATTTCATTAGCCGTCGTGATATTTTTTGCATTATCGTCAATGAAAATCGAATTTTCCGCTTTCAGCAGATAGCGATCCAGTATCAATTGGAAAATAGCCTTGTCGGGCTTTACCAGTTTTTCGGTCCCCGAAACAACGATTCCGTCAAAGACCTTAAAGAAATCAAACCGCTCCAGGGCAACGGGAAAGGTTTCCGCAGACCAGTTTGTCAGGCCGTAAACCGCATATCTTTTCTTCAGCTCATGCAGGATTTCCACCGTTTCCCTGATCTCTCCTTTCAGCATCTCTTTCCACCTGCCATAAAAGGCCCGGATAAGTTCATCATGTTCAGGAAACTGCCGGGTCAGGATTTCTGTGCCTTCGGCCAGGGACCGGCCACGATCCTGCTCCAGGTTCCATTCATCCGTACAGATATTCTCCAGGAACCAGCGCATCTTTTCCGGCACATCGAAGATCTGCTGGTATACATATTTCGGGTCCCAGTCTACCAGCACTCCGCCAAAATCAAAGATGACCGTATCGATTTTCATTGACCGCGAAATTAATGAAGAATTGGAACGCTAATCTTTCAGGCCGAAGATATCCGGCGTTACCTGAAACCTTTCCGACAATTTAGCAATGATTTCGGGTGAAATCTCCTTTCGATAATTCAGAAGATCAGACATCCCGCTCTGGCTAAGATTCAATGCGGTTGCCAGGTCGCTGGCATTTATTTTGTTTTCTTTCATGAGGCGGTCAAGAATATTGACCGGATCAATCCGGATCGGCTCCGGCAGCACGGCAGACTTTGTGCCGTTCACGCCATCCCAGGTTTTTATCAGGGAAATGAGCAGGTCAACCTCTTCCTGTTCGGATGGGGATCGGTCCTTAATCCATAAAAGTTTTTCCAGATAGCTCTCGTAAGATTTGTACTGGGGCAGGGATTTAATGGGTCGGTACTGCAAGGTCTGCGATGATTTTAGTTATGAAAAGCAGTATAAAAAAACCTGCCACGCGTGCAGGTTCCATATGATTTAGGGAAAATATTAAGCTTCTATCAGAGATTTTATGAAACGGTCAGCCTGTTCTTTAGTCTTAATCACCCGGTGCAAAGACAGGGAACCAACAGTTTTAATATTCTGTTTTTTACCTTCTTCCCGCGCTCTTTTCGCGACGGCCGGCGCCCGGCTCTGAACGGATTCTTTCAAGGTCGTAAATTACGATTATTTTTGATTTTTCAGGCTAAAAATGAAGTAATTATACATAAGACCCTCTGAAATCCGGTGGTCTGCGGCCATTTTATAGGCTTCCGACAGGATATCCTCAAAATCAAAAGGCAATCATATGTGGTAATGATGCTCTCAATTGAACGACTGCCGGAATTCCAGGGGTGAAAAATTGGTCTTTGTTTTAAATAGCTTGCTGAACGACTGTGGATGTTCAAAGCCGAGCTCATAGGCAATCTCACTTACCGATAAATCGGTGGCAGACAATTTCTCCTTTGCTCTTTCGATCAGCTTGTCATGAATATGCTGCTGGGTGCTCTGCCCCGTCAATACTTTAAGTAACCCGCTTAAATAATTAGGCGACACATTTAATGTGTCTGCAATGTATTGAACAGTAGGTAACCCTTTTTTTGTCAGGCTACCGCTGCCAAAATATTCCGTAAGGATGTCTTCCAAACGGTTGAGGGTTTTGTGGTTGGTTATTTTACGGGTGATGAATTGACGGTGATAAAACCGGTCTGCATAATTGAACAACAATTCCAATTGGGCAATAATGATGTGCTGGCTGAACTTATCAATGTTCGAACGATATTCCTGTTCAATGTTTTTTATAATCTGTATAATCGTTGCCTCCTCTTTTTCGGAAAGAAACAACGCTTCATGAACGGAGTAGTCAAAATATTCGTACTGCCTGATGGTTTTGGATAGCGCCGTTTTCCACAAAAAATCGGGATGGATGAGCAACATCCAGCCCGAACGTTTTATCGTTTCCTCTTTTCCGGACTCAATCCCAAAGACCTGATTGGGAGCCATAAAGAACATAGTGCCTTCATCAAAATCATATTGCTGTTGCCCGTATTTAAATTTGACGTTGCAATTTCTTTTCAACGAGATGGAATAAAAGTCAAACAGCAGACTTGCGGGTTCATTGCCGGGTGAACGCTTAATGGATTCCATATTTATAACACTAATCAACGAATGTTCCGGCTTAGGCAAACCCCTCAATTGGTGGAACTGGCTTATGGTTTTAATTCTGCAAACCTGTTTGCTGTTCATTCTATCTGTTTAAATCGGACTTTATGAGCCCTCTGTCCTTAAAGCCAACGCATTATAACCATGATCCTGTCGTTTTTGTTCTCTGATCACCAGGGTATTTCCTCTTCCCTGAAAAACTTACCCGTTGGTCCGTCATCGTCTAAAGTTGCTCCTCTGACAATGGCCTTTGCACCCTGCGCTGCTGTTTGCATTCCCTGTGCTGGTTCAGGTCGGTAGCCGTATAACCAGGCGTAACACTGTTTATTTTGAAATTTGTGTTCCTGAATTCATTTGCCAGCATTACCGTAAAAGCATTCAGGGCTGTTTTGGAACAACCGTAGGCAGCATAAATTCCATAATTGGGATTTTGCGTACTGCTGTGTACCGTCAGAGAACCGAGTTCACTAGAAACGTTTACTATTCTCGGCTGGTTTGATTTTTTTAAAAGAGGAATAAACTCCTGTGTTGTTTGCACGGCTCCGAAGAAATTGGTCTCAAATACTTTCCGTAGATTCTTAACTTCGCCTGTCGATAGATTTTGAGGCAGCTCTCCCGCAATACCTGCATTATTTATTAAAACATCCAGGGCTTCAATCCGGCTTTCCAATTCCTGTTTTGCTTTCTTTATCGAGTGGATATCCGTAACATCCATTTCAATCAATTCAATATTTGATATTCCCAACCCTTTCAGCCTGTTGACGGCATCGAGCCCTTTAGCCCGATCCCTGCTGGCCAGATATACAAAACAGCCCAGTTGAGCCATTTGTTTAGCTGTTTCAAAACCAATTCCTTTGTTCGCTCCCGTTACTAAAGCAATTTTCATTTTTGCGTTCATTTTAATTATTACGACTGGTTAAATACAGCAGCAAACTCTTTTGCAAAATCTTTCAGCTTTACTTTGCCCAATACCGGTTTGTTGCGGTAATAATGCTCATACAATATGCCATTTCGCCTGCAGGCATTCATTTCAACCAAACCTTTGGCAGCCTGAGGATTCATGCCTGCAGTCAAGAAACCGTTCAGCAATTGTTCATCACTAGTAACGAGCCATTTCAAATCAGGCCTGCCGATGGCGCCGCCCAAAATGTCCGCCACTTCATTTGGAGACAGCTCATCACTGGCTACATAACGAATTTTTCTGCCTTCAAATGGCTGTACAATTTCTTCAGCAATCGTAGCCGCAATATCGAGCGGAGAAACCCAGGGTTCCCTGTCATCAGCGCCATAGTTCGATGCGATTGAGCCCTGTGTTTTTATCCCCGGTATAAAGGCGAATAAATTGTAGTAAAAACCAACCGGGCGCATAAATACAACAGCAATGTCGGCGGGTAGCTGATTCAATATTTGTTCAACATTATAATGAAAAGCGAGCATACCATTTCCTTTATCCGTATGCGCACCAATGCTGCTGAGATGAACAACCCGTTTGACACCCGACTGCCGGATAGCTTGTGCATAGTTATGGACCACGTTGCTGTAAAACTTCTCAAAATCGAGCGCATGATCAAAGAAATTGACAGGCGGTTCCATAATATAAATTGCGTCTGCGCCGGTAAAAGTCGATGTCAGGAAATCAACGTCTTCTATTGTTCCAATAGCTGCAGTCGCCCCCAAGCTTTCAATATCTTTTTGTTTTCCGGCTTTGCTGCTGATAACCGTTACCGAATGCCCCTTTCGCACTAACTCTTCCGTGAGCGGTCTGCTGATTCGTCCTAACGAACCCGTTACTATAATCTTCATTCTTCCTTGTTGTTGTTGATACAAAGCTCCACTGAAACGGCGAAACCGCTGTAGCCAAATCTACTTTTGTTGTAGTCAAAAGCACTAAATCAGTACATCCGCGATGCTGATAGTAATGGTATTAAATGTCGTGTCCGCATGGCTATCGTAGCCCCACGACATAAATTGCCTGATCAGGAACCACAATCCGGCATAGGAATCGGGATGCTTTTTTGTGTACCGGGCCAGAATTAATCGCTTTCCTCAGATCCTGCATGCTTTTATTCCGGAGCACGGACATTTCTCTGAGAGAGTCAATATTGCAGATGACGGATTGCTCTCGGGGATCAACAACAAAATAATCAGATAAATAAATCCATTGATCCTTCAGCTTTACACCCAACCTAAAACCATAAGGATATTCTATGGAATCGGAAAATTGAAATCTTCCATTCACGATGGTGGTTTCAAAAGAATGGAGCGATGCCGGATAATAGGAACTGTTGCAGACCGGCATCAATTCTACCCCGCCGGAGTCCGTGTTGATTTCGCCTTTCAAGGTAAAAGTGGCGGCTGGCGCCTGGGCGTCGATTTTTGACGTTAGCAGCAGGGAAAATAAAATCAGACAAACCAGACTGATGCTTTTCCTGTCTAAAAATCGGCTTAAGCCGGCCCCGGCTATACCCTTTATCATACAACAGATGTTCGTGAAATAAGACAAACTCACGTGCAAACAACCAGCATTGATCAATTTAATTGCGGATTAAGTACCTGAATATTACGAGGATTTCTGGCCAATAGCCATGACCATCCCGGCTGTCAAAGAAAAAGGAATTCTTCTGCATCGTTATTCGCATGAAAAGAGTCTCCGGAGAAAGCCACGCCGGGCGAATGCATAACTGCCGATCGAAAAATATCGGGTATTGCTGATTTTTAATACCTTTCCGTAATGAAACAAGCTTTGATATTCCTGGTTGCTTGCTTTGCAGGAATATCTTGTTGCTCCGCACAGAAGACCGATACGGTTAAGCATTATTTCATCATTTCCGCGGGTGATAAGATAAATGCGTATTTTAATGACAAGCCCCTTTCAGTAGAATCCGTTTCGGACTTCAATGCTTATGTTCAGGCGAACGCCAAAAGTCTGAAAACTTCCTGGGTGGTGGTCACCGGAAAACCGAAAACCGGAACCTTCGACGAGGTATTAAAGATCCTGAACCGGTACCGGATAAAACAGGTCTCCAAAAATATTCTTACAAACTAATCGCATCAAAGTAGCAGGACCTTCTGTCGCCTTTTAGTGTCTTATTTATCTTTCAGCATGAGGCGCTTTAATTAAAAAATCCGCTTCTTCTGAAATACTGCTTCCCCCGTATTCAAGAATTGCGCTGTCAGGAACTTTTGCAATGGTTGCACAGGAAGATTTATTCGCCTCTTTATAAGGTTTGTTGTCTTTCCTATTATAGGCAGATATCAGGGACCAGCGAGGCATGGAGCTGTTATTGCGGTCTGAACGATGAAGAAGGTTGCTATGGAAAAAAAGCGTATCCCCCGGATTCATCTCAACATATACCAGGTCCATAATTTTTAATATCTCATCTACTCTTTCCTGGTTTGCTCCAACCTGCTCTCCTGCAACACCATGTTCTATACGACCTAATTTTTGCGAACCTTTAATTACCTGAAGGCATCCATTTTCCTTATCGGCAACGGTTAAAGAAGTGAGGACACTAAGCATATTGGGGAACAGGAAACCATCACGGTACCAGTAGCCATAATCCTGGTTCCATTCCCAGGCGCCCCCAACCCTTGGTTCTTTCTGCATTAATTTCGAATGAAAATGCGCCGGTTCGCCTTCCAGGAGCAATTCAACTCCGGAGACAATCCTTTCTGAACGGGCAGCCAAACTATAAATGCTGTCATCGAGCGAATACCACAATGCAAGTTTAGTTCTCAGTCCTTCCTTATCTCCCCGGTCGTAACTTTTGTTACGAATCATTTCATCCTTTATTGCCGTGTTATAAAGTAGTGCAGTTTCTTTTGGCGAGAACATGGAAGAGACAAGCAGATAACCATCCCGGTCAAAAGTCTTTTTGTCCTGTTGCGTTAATTTTTTATACTTCATACTGAATAAAATTTAAATATTTCGAATGATAAGCTCTTGTTGTCGTTACGATCTGAACCGGTCTCAGACATTATCCGGCACAACAAATGGATACCTGTATTGGCGACCAAGCATGGCATTCGCTTCGGCATCATTGATGAACTTCATCTTAACCGGATCGAAGTTAAGACTCCGGCCCAGGCGATAGGAAATGTTTCCAAGATGAACAAGCGCACAGGAATAGAAGCCATCACGGATATCGCCCTTAGCAAGCTTCTGGTCATTCCCGCGGATCGCATTGATAAAATCTTCGTAGTGATCGCCAAGACCTGATCCGTTTTCACCCGGCACACGTTCTTTTCCCATAAATGCCTGCCATTCATTAACATTTTTGCTCATAAAGCCCATGGCCCCATAGAACAGGTTGCCGACTGTATTGTCTGAACTGATCTTATAACTATCTGCCTGTGGCGTTTCGCTCTTGATCGCTTCCCTGTTGGTGATCCAATGCCGCACTTCAAACTGCAGGATTTTCTTCTTATCGCCACCGCCTTCCAAATTCGGAAATTCGAATATCGACATCAGATCGTTAGGTGTTTGCTGATCGTCGTCAAACATAAAATGTCCGCCCATGGCCGTGATTTTCGTAGGAAGGGTAACACCGAGTCCCCAACGGGCAATATCCATTTCGTGAACTCCCTGGTTGCCCATATCACCATTTCCATAATCCCAGTTCCAGTGCCAGTTGTAATGAAACCGGTTTTTAGAGAAGGGGCGTTCGGGCGCGGGGCCTAACCAAAGATCGTAATTAACTCCAGCCGGAATTGGCTCGTCAGGCGTTTTCCCGATGGTATCACGCCATTTATAACAAAGTCCTTTTGCCAGGTAAACCTCGCCCAATTTTCCGGCATGCAGGAAGTCTGCCATGCTTTGCGCACAGGGATTACTTCTTTGTTCAGCCCCGTCCTGTACAATAACCTTATATTTTTCTGCAGCTTCTACTAATTTCTGTCCTTCATAAAAATTATGGCAACACGGCTTTTCCACCGACACGTGTTTCCCCGCCTGGATTGCCCAGATGGAAGCGAGCGCATGCCAATGATTGGGCGTTACGATTGAAACAGCATCAATGTCTTTATCTTCATAAAGCTTCCGTAAATCGGCATAAATCTTTGGCCTTTTCAATCCTTTATCAGTAAAATGTTGCCTGACCCGCTCATCGAACAAATTACTGTCCACATCACAAAGCGCTGTTACCTGAGCATTCTTCAACCGGGAATAACCCTGAATATGGTTTTGTCCCTGGCCGCGTATTCCAATTACCGCAACATTGACGCGTTCGTTTGCACCTGGAATGGATGCGTAAGATTTGGCGCTAAAGCCTAAGCCTCCAATGGCTATTCCGGCCGAGCCCATCATGGAGGTCTTAATAAAATCTCTTCTTTTAGTCATTTTTCGAATATTAATATTTTTTTGCAAAGTCATCTGCGTAAGTATTCATTTGAGCATCCGTTAAATAAGCGCCCGAACTGATAATCACCCTGTACCTAAAAGTTAAGGATTTCCCGGCAGGAATGGTATAATTCAGGGAATCCTTTCCTCCGGTGAAATCTTTTACCCCAAACGGATTGGCTGCAAATAATCCATATCCCCGCGCATGCCAGTAAGTGGGGTAACCGAGATTTTTGGGATGATCACAAATAACCAAAGAAATTTTTTCATCGCCAATACTTCCATACAGATCCATCCATCTTGCACGGGTACTCCAAACATTCTCGCCTGTAATTCCGTTGCTGCCTTTGTAATTTCCGGTTACTCCTTCATTGGTCATCTTACTTACAGTCGTGGGATTACCACGGGCGTCCGTAAGGGTAAGTTCCTCCTTTGAAGGCAGCTCCAGTTGACGAGCAACCCGGATGCCAAACATGCCTTCTTTGGTATCCTTCATCGTTACAGCACCTCCGGTAGCAGTTAATGTAGTAAGCCTGTCAATGATACGCATTGAGCCATTCGCAATAAAATGATAGGTTGTGTTTTCCGCCAGTAATTCTTTACCGGATGGCCCGATCCAGCTTTCGGCAGTAACCATTGTCCCTTCCCCGGTTCCGGAAGATAATTGGCTAATACCGAGGTGTTTTATTCTTCCTTCTCTAACTTTTCTTATTTCATCAGGAATGGCATAGGAATTACCCCAGAAATCAATACCATTTACATCGCCATAATTTAGCCACATACCCACCTGATGCGGATGATCGGTACGTTCGCCGGGCCTGGATTTTATGGGAAATCCCCGGGTAATTTCCGCGCCTCCCGGACTGAACATCGGGTATAAAATAGGTTTCATTACCGAATCCGGCCACCAGTAAGAAGTAAATTTTTTCCCGTCAATCATTACATCCACTCTCTGCTCAGCCTCCCGTTTAATAAATTTTACGGTTAAATTCCTGTTTTTGGGATCTGTCATCCCGGATCTATTGAAACAGAAAAGAAAAACAAGCGTTGACGATACAATGAGAATTAATAGCTGTTTCATTATTACTATAATTTCGTTAAGAATGGAAGTTGCGATCAAAGTCACAAACAAAATGACCTCGATGAACAGAAGGAGACAAAAAAAGACCTGCCGATCTTCTTTGCATAAATCACTAAATTGGGGACCTGAATTTTCAGCGCTTATAAATATAGCCTTTATTCAGTTGATTTGGGAAACTTCCGGCGGGCAAAAATGTAAAATGGGTAATCGTTCAATGGAATGGAAATTTAACAGGCCATGACTGCCAGGCAAAATCGGTCGTTTCCGGTTGCATTTAGTTCAGGACATGTGTATGTCCGATTATGAACGGACTTACCGGCAAACGACTAGCCGATCTTTTCAAACAATCCTGTTGCCTTATTCTTTCTCACGCGTCCTGCGGGAAAATAACTGCCGTTCATGGCCACGTATACGCCCCGGGGCAGGGTCTGGACAAAGGCCATGGCGCTCCCCAGATTAAACAGCCCGTCTGAGCTTCCGAACTTATAGGGGATCATGGCGCCGGTAAGCACGATTGTCTTTCCGGTCGCAGCCTTACCGAGAAAGGCTGCGGTCTCCGCCATCGTATCCGTTCCATGGGTGATTATAATATTTTCCTCCGGCGCCTCCCGGCATTGAACCACCAACCTGTTCCTGTACTCATCCGTCATAAAAAGACTGTCGATCATTTCCAGCCTTTCAATTCTTGTTTCGGCCAGGTTACGCCCCAGCCGAAGCATCTCCGGCAGGTGTGTTTCTTTGAAAAAGAGTTCACCGGTGAGCTCGTTATATTCTTTATCGAAAGTGCCTCCGGTAACCAGGATGAGAATGGGCATGGGCTGAATTTGCAGGACAAATATACTATGATTAAATACTCCGGATTCCGGTACGACCTTATCGAGATCTATTCTCCGAATCGTTCCTGCTGTTACATCTCCCACTGCAGAATGCAAAGCCCCGGCGAAAGAAACGATTCCTATTTTTTATTAAAGCTGACCTTATAAATCGTTCCGCCAGTGTCGTCGCTTACATACAGTGATCCATCGGGACCCTGGGCAAGACCACAGGGTCGGTGCTCAGCCTGACCGGAGGCTTTTTGCTCGGGAGTACCCGCAAAACCATCTGCAAATACTTCCCATTTTCCGGAAGGACGTCCATTCTTAAATGGTTGAAAAACCACGAAATACCCGGCCTGCGGTTCCGGCGCCCTGTTCCATGATCCATGAAACGCTATGAAAGCGCCGTTCTTATATTTTTCAGGGAATTGATTACCGGTGTAAAACAGCAAACCATCGGGTGCCAGGTGGCCCGGATAAGCTGCTACCGGATTAAGATATTTTGGATCCGCTTCTTTTTCCCCATCGCCGCCATATTCAGGGCCGAGTATTTTTTTGTGTTTTACATCATCATAATACATGTAGGGCCATCCTGCATTATCTCCTTCTTTAAGGGCATACATGCATTCGGCGGGTAAAAGAGCCGACTGATGAACTGTGTACAGATTCGGAAAAAGATTATTTAATGCGTCCCGGCCATGCTGCATCACAAAAAGCTGGTTATCCTGCTGGTTCCAGTCGAGCCCCACCACGTTGCGCAGGCCGGTGGCATAGCGGATGCCATCATTCTGTGTCTGGTTTTGTCTGTCGGCTTTAAACCGCCAGATGCCGGCCGCTGATTCCAGAACCGGACAGCCTTTTTTACCGGCATCATAATCGCTGCAAATATTCGAATAGGCACCGATGTTCACATACAGATATCCGTTGTTATCCAGGGCGATCGCTTTTGCCTGGTGCATCCTTTTGGCAACCAGATCACCAACGATCTTTTCAGGATGCTCGGGATCAATCACTTCATCGTTGTCATTTAATTTATAACGAAAAACATCATGATCAGACGATGCATACAAGTAGCCATTCTTAATGCGTATCCCCGTTCCGCCAAAGTTTCCAAAGCTGGTCTTCAAATCGGCTTTGTCGCCATTATCGTGCAAAACAACAATGCCTTTCCCGTTTTTGAGTCCCGCAAGATGTACGTAGATATCGCCCCGGGGTGTTACCACCAGATGTCTTGCACTGCCGATATGCTCGGCAATCGCTACTGCTTTAAATCCCGGAGGAAGTGTAAGTCCTGCATTCCCCGGTCCGGCCGTATATTCCACGCTGTCCCTGATTATTTTGAATGACAGAAGGCCGCCGATCGCAACGATTGACAGGCAACATGCGAGAATTATTTTTTTATTCATAATGCATAGAATTAATTAAGCAAAACTACCGATAAGCGGCGTGAGTAAAAAAACGGTTCAATACGCTGAATGAGCGTTATAAACAGGCAACACACCATATCCGCCAAATTTCACCGCCCCCCAGGCTTTCGATTCCTGAACATTTTTATTAACTTACGCCTTCGTTTTAACCCCCAACCACATGAAATACATTATTCCCGGCATGCTTTGCATGCTCCTTGCCCTGTCTTGCACAAGAACCAATGAGCAAACAGCACCAACACCAAACGCAAGTACTGCGGTATTAGATTCCGCATACTTCTATAGTACCGGGCCTAAGGAAATTGTTTATTCAGCTACCCGATTTAATTATGATGCTCAGGGTCGCTTTACAGGAACGTATGCAACTTTCACCGATTCAACAATCGACCATCACCTCGGAGCACCCGCAGATACCGGCACCCTGGTGCTATCGTATAATGGAATGGACGCATTGCCGGCAACTTACCAATATCAGGAACAAAAAAATTATTTCCCTCCCAGCCTGCTGAGTTACGACAACCAGAACAGAGTAATTCTTGATTCGCCAGTGAACCCGATATATACTGTGCATTTTACTTACGGGAATAGTTACGTTTCATGGACCGGCAACTACATCGCCGGAGACACCATTTTTATAGACAATCATAATATCTCCCGCTATTTTGATTATTTTGAAGGTCAGACCACCTACAGTTATTCCAGTTATCCAAACCCATACTACCTTCCGAAATTGGCAGGAAATGTAGGCATTGCTCTTGTCAACAATGGTACCAGTTTCGACCTGATCTCTAAAAATCTCTTCAGCAAAAAAGTTCATAGCGGCTATTCCAAAACTTACAATTATAACTGGACCTTGAATGCAAATGGGCAGGTTGTATCCGGAATCGGAACAGATCAGGATACCGGCCAACCAGTAGAATATTACCAGTTTGTATACAAGAAATAGTTTACCAGCTAAACCCTGCTTAAATAATTTGAAAAGTACAGAACCCCACCAGCATTTGACCACAGCGCTTTGCAAAAGCCCTCCCACCAGGGATTACAGAAGGTCTGCTGCCCGAAAAAGATTATTTTTCGGTTCATGGATGCTGTGCTTGTTTCTTCTCTCACCCCTATCCATGCTTGCGCAGACTCAGGGTTTTTCACCCGCGAGAGAGGACTCCGTACTGCTCGCCGGTCTTTTTAAAAAATACCAGCAACAATACAAAGTGGATCTGGATAAAATTCCGTCAAAAAACAAAAAGGACCTGGTAGAGCTGTATCAGCTGCGGTGGAAAAATATTCAGGATAAATTTGATCAGAAAGAAATCTTTACCGATACCCGGGCGCAGGAATACCTGGACCGCCTGGTGTCCGTTATCCGTCAGGGCAATCCTTCCGTTGCAGCCGCCAATTTCTCCTGCTATTTTTCCCGCTCTTATATTCCCAATGCGTCATATATCGGAGAAGGCATCATTCTGTTTAACATGGGCCTCTTCGAAAAGCTCGATGATGAAAGCCAGGTGGCTTTCGTACTCTGTCATGAAATAGCCCATTATCTTCTGCAGCATTCCGAGAATAACATTCGTCAGTATGTTGCTGCCATCAATTCGGAGGAAGTGCAGGCGGAACTGCGCAGAATAAAAGGATCAGCCTACGGAAAGCGTGAACAACTGGAAAAGCTGGTAAAGGGACTGACCTTCAACAGCCGGCGGCACAGCCGCGACCATGAGGCACAGGCGGATTCGATGGCCGTGGAACTCATGCGCAATACAGGATTTGCGCTTCCCGGCGCACTGAGTGCATTGGCGCTTTTGGATACTATTGATAAAGACAGCCTGAACATGTCCCGGTGTTTGCCGGGCCTGTTCAATGCACCCGAATATCCATTCCGGAGCAAATGGATCGCACATGATGAAGGGTTATTGGGAGGTCATGCAAAGATCAACGATGGAGAAATGGCAGACTCGCTGAAAACGCATCCCGATTGCAGAAAAAGAATCGGTTTACTTAGCAGCCTGATGAAGGGCTGGTCCCAGCCCGTTGCCAAAAGATTTGTTGTTGATTCCATCACTTTTGCGTCACTAAGAAATGCTTTCCATTATGAAACCATCGAATACGCCTATTTATCCGATCAATATACGGAGAGTCTGTTCCTTACGCTGGGGCTGCTCCAGACAAAGACAAATGACGCGTACCTGATCACCCAGGTCGGCCGCTTGTTAAACAGCCTGTACAGCGCTCAAAAATCCCATACGCTGAGCAGAAAAACAGACCTGCCTTCGCCTGGTTACCCGGCCAATTATAATCTATTGCTGCAGTTTGTCCAGAATCTTTATCTGGAAGATCTGGCAGCCATCAGTTACTATTATTTAAAACAATATCATCCGCAAATGGATATGTATCTGCCTTTTAGAAATACCTACCAGGAAAGCGAAAAGCTGGTAAAAGACTAAATGCTCAGGATCCATTTTTTAAAACACTCAAAAATTTTCTCATGTCATATCCCCTAAAAAAATCCTTCTTTTTGCCAGCAACTCTTGCTCTTTTTTCCCTATTCATTGCCTCCGGTGTACAACTCAGAGCCCAGGGCAAGTTAAGCATTGATAAAGTATATTCCACTTATCTGCGCAACAGCGGTACGATCTCCGCGCAGGGTCAGATCAAGGGATATTTTTTCCTGTACCTGAGCGATAAAATCGACCGCCATACAAACGAATACACTTTACAGATACTGGACGAGAATCTGAATAAAGTGAAGAACATTAAATTTGAAGATTCAAAAAAACTGAGCCTGCTGGAATCCGCTTACAATGGGAGCAGCCTTTCATTCCTGTTCAAGAACGAGGATACGAAAACCCTGGACATGAAGATCTACAACCTGGATGGCAAGCTGAAATACAGCTACAGCAGAGAATTTGATAAAAAAACGGATGAATTGATGAAGCAGTACGAGACGCTGCATACCGATGAAGGAACAAACAAAAATGTTTTTGACCTGAAAGATCGCGGATTTGCATCGGTTCTGCCCATGCGTGACGGAAATCAGCGCACCTACGAAGTGGATTTCTATTCATCCGAGAGCAGAAAACAATGGACCTATGTTCCTTCAGATGATGAAGAACGATTTGCATTTGCCGAATACCTGGGGAGCACAGACAGCCTCATCATCCTGGAAGTGCAAAAAAAGAGTAAAGCCTTTAGCGGAAAGCCCAGCGCTCATCTGATCGGACTCAACTTTGTTACCAGGAAAAAAGCCTTTGATATTGACGACGCGAACGACGAGTATAAAATGGTGCCCGGCAGCATCTCCCATTTAGAAGATGGCAAGATGCTGGTTATGGGCTCCTATTATGATAAGGACCAGAATATCGGGAAGGATTTCAGTCGCGGCCTGGCTTTATATGAAATATCCACCGCCGGAAAAGTGCTCAGTAAGGTCTACAATACCTGGGCGGGCGATTTCGCCAGGTATCTTCCTGCAAACAGCAAGGGCAAAATAGATGATATCGGTTATCTCTATATCCACAAGCTGATCAGGACCCCGGACAATCATCTCTACGTGGTGGGCGAAGGATATAAGCGTCAGGCCAATGCCGGCGGCATCGCATTGACGGCTCTCGCAGCACTTGGAGGTGGTCACAGCAATGCAGGTGTCACGAAGATTGTCGTCACGGATCTGGTGATCATGGAATTCAACGATCAGCATAAAGTAAACGGCGCGACCATATATGACAAGACCCATAATACAGCGGAAGCTTCGGCGATGAGCGACTACAACAGCCAGCATGCTATTGCCACTTATCTCAAGATGACCGGGGCTTTCGATTACGAATTCACCACCGGGGAAACCGACAATTCCAATTTCTCTGTATGTTACAGCGATTATGTACGGTCTTCAGAATACAAAGGCCAAACTTTTAATGCCATCCGGTATAATGGCAGTAAATTCACCACCGATAAGATCGAGCTGAAGTCCAGGGCCAGTATGCTAAAGGTCTTTCCGGCGAAGGCGGGATCTGTGATGATCCTGGAATATTTTAAAAAGGAAAAGCGCATGGACTTCCGGCTGGAAAAGCTGGGGTAACGGCAGGGGTGTGGAATCCTGCATACGGTCCGCGCAAAGCACAGGAAATCAATAAAATCTAATACAGTGAATCGCACGCTCTCTGTTTGTGCACTTATTATCCTGTCAGCGCCAATGACAGGCTGGTTTCACCAGAATTCTGCTCAGGGAAACCACGCACCTTCCGTAAAAATCATTAGTCCGGCAGATCGTGCGGTGTTCAAAACAGGAACGCCGGTCAGTTATCAGATCGGTATTGCCGATCCTGAAGACGGCGATTCAAAGTTTGACGAAATAAATGCCAAAGAGGTATTACTCGAGGTAAAATACATAAGAGGAAATCCGGGAATAACCACTGCAATCAGGAAACGTCCTCCCGACGATGCTCCGGGCCTTACGCTGATGGCCATCTCCAACTGTTTTAACTGTCATAATTTTAACAGCAAGTCTATCGGCCCCTCTTTTTTTGACATCAGCAAACGCTATACGGCCACAAAAGTCCATACCGACACGCTGACGCGGCATATCCAGAACGGCTCATCTGGCGTATGGGGAAAAGAAAAAATGCCATCCCATCCGGAATTGACTGCGGGGCAAATAAAAACGGCAGTGGAGTGGATTTTGAAAAACGCGTCGGCCCGGGACATCAGTTACTATTATGGAGAATCCGGCCTTATTCAATTTTCCGCAGGCAAAAAAGGCTCATATTTGCTTACGGCGAGTTATACAGATCATGGAACGCCCGGAGCGCCTGCAAAACGTCTCAGGGGCTTTGACCGGATCAGTCTGAAGCTCGAATGATCATCGTGGTGACCCCAATTGAACATTTCATCCAGATATAAAACAGTTAATATATGCAAGATCAAAATTTCAAAAATCATGTCCGGGCGGTGGCGCTATATCATTTCGTTCTGCTCACCGTTGTACTCGCAGTGGATATTTTGGCGATCATACATCTTATTTCTGCTTTCAGGCATGACCGCGGTATATTGACGGCTTTTATATTTGTTTTAACTGCCATCGCGTTGTCCATTATTTCTATTTTGATCCGGACGTTCCCTCTTGTCGCCCAGGACAGGGCCATAAGGGCCGAAGAGAACCTCAGATATTTTGTTCTGACCGGCAAACTGTTGAACAGCGGGTTATCCATACAACAAATCATCGCCCTTCGGTTTGCTCCCGATAATGAGTTTGTTCTTTTAGCAGATCGCGCTGTAAAGGAAAAATTGAGCAACGGAGACATTAAAAGAGCCATCCGGCAGTGGAAAGCTGATCATCACCGGGTCTAAACCAGGGCCGGTGGCAGCAAATCCATCTTCCGTTCCGGATCTGAGATCCGTATTCACCGGTACAAGTTTGCCTGATCCGGCCTGGCATCATTTTTTAAGGAGAAATAAGGTTTTCAGACATTTTAAAATTGAATGATGGAGTCCAGTCAAAACAAGCGCGTTCTTTTGGTCGATGACGAAGAGGATTTCTGCGAAATTGTAATGAGAATCCTGCATAAATCAGGATATGAGGTGGTTTGCGCCCCCACGCTGGAGATTGCGACGCGCGAACTGCAGAACTATGATCCGGCCATCATTCTGCTAGATCAAAATCTGCCGGATGGTCTGGGTTTGAGCTTCATGGAGAAGAACCGCGGGATGCTCACCGATAAACAGATCATTTTTATCACGGGCAATTCTTCCAGGACCATTATCGACAAAGCCATTTCACTTGGCGCATTCCATTTTCTTACCAAGCCTTTTACGGCTGATGCCCTGAACAGGGCCATATCTCAGGCGGAAAAATACAATTAATGCCAGAGCAGTTCGGGGGCAGCGCGGTATAATAGTTCGCGCAGCCAGGACTACCAGATCACATGGAAGCCATTAGCTGTTCCGTTTATTTCGTAGAATAATGACTATTAGCTACTTAACACCAATTCAGTGTTAACTACGATCGTATACTTACGTTCAGATCGAGTGTTCCCGCTCAATTAAAATATGAGGCTATGACTTAGTTTTGATATATCCAATCCGCATGAAATAACCATATCCGAAAAACCAATTGATCCAAACCCTACTGTAAAGACAAAAAAATTGATTCTTTGAAAGACCGCTGGCTATTCGTGGCGGTTTTTTATTTTCATTCCAACCCATCTTTTTTTAAAAAAAACACAAGCCGGTCCGCTATTTGCGGACTGATTTTTGTTTACAGCTGGTTGCAGGGAATTAATCATTAAATTGTATACGTATTTCAGCCATATAAAAGAAATTTTTATGTCTACAGAAGATGTGAAAAAAGAAAGAGCAAAAAAGATAAGAAAGCTTTTAACGAGGTGGAAAAAAAGACAGCAATCCAAACAAAAAGAATTGCCATTCCAGAAAGCCAAAACGGCCTTCCTGCATCATTCCAATAATCATTCGGAGAAAATGATTTCCTGAAAGGGACTCCTCCCCCTAATCCCGTACGATAGACATTCTCTTTGTTAGTCTTTAGATTTTCTTCTCCGCCTTTGTGGGTTCCCAGGGTTATGGGCTTCTCAGGCAGGTCAACACTCCCCGCATTTCCGAAAGGGTCAGTTCTGATGAAAGACTTCCTCCATGGGCGTCCAAACCTGATTATGAGCTGCTGCTTCAGGCAAAGGGCGTTGCGCCGGGGCGGTCTCTTTCCACCATTGTTGCGTGAGCGAATCCTGAGCCATTTTTTTCATATCAGCATCAAAGTCATTCCCCGTGTATTCAAAATAACTGAACAAAAAATAATCGTTTCCTATTTTATTCAGATAGATGGAATAGTTCCTGATATTACAGGATTTGATTGTTTTCAAAACTCCGGGCCATACGTTTGCATGCAATTGCTCATAGTAGGCTACCTTATCCGTCCGCAGACCGGTTACCATGCCATACCTTTTAACGGCCGGATCCGAATGACTTGCGATCCCGGAAGAATCCGGAACAGGGACCCCTGTTCTACCGCTATGATATCCGGCGCAGCTTATTAGCCAGAGTGCAAACAGACATAATAAGGAAAGTTGCTGTTTTACCTGACAAATGGTTACTATCTGCATCGCAGTTTGTTTTAATTTCTAAGCAAATTACTTAAATATAAGGTGTTGCGATATCGGGACAGCAACCTTCATGCAAAACCACCGCCGGTACATCATGGTAAAGCGCCCCTCGCACCCCTGCCTCCCGCTTTTGGCAAACTATATTTGGGGAACGGGTTGTTATTATGCACAAGATGATTCCTACAACGACATCGAAAGAAGATTTATTCTATTTAACTAATTCTTTAGTTATAACTTTAACTCAAAATAGTTGTCTGACTGCCTGTTGAAACTGCAGGTCTTTTAAGAAAACATTTCTTATCGGCTTGACTTTATTCAGTCGTTGCACCCATGCTTTTACTCTTCAGGAACACAGGCTTCTTTATACTAACACAAATCGGCATGAAATACTATTTAACAGCCTTAACGAGTTTCCTTTTCCAGATTTCTGTTTTCTCCCAACCTGTGCTGGACAGAAACACAATTTTCGATTTTTTTCAAAACCAACAGTTTGAAGAAGCCATCTCTTATATAACACCAGCCTTAAATAGCGATTCTGACAACCTGCAAATCTTAGGTTATCTCGGATATGCGAATTACATGAATAAAAACTTAAACAAAGCGAAGGATTGCTTCGTAAATATAATAAAGCTCGATTCCAACAACATTCCGGCGCTTGAATACCTCATCAGAATAGCTAACGGCAAACATCCTGATATCAGCATAGCCTATATCAGACACCTGATTCGATTGCAACCGGATAAGGCTGCGTACTATCGCAAAATGGGCGAAATTTATTCACGAAAGCATTTAACGGATTCAGCGCGCTTATTCTACAGTGAAGCATACAGGCGGTCACCCCAAGATTCAAAAAATGCGGCAGGATATGCAGCTATATTACTGGACACGAAAAACATAACAAAAGCAGATAGTATTCTGAAAGCCGTCCTGGACAAAGATTCTCTAAACATAAATTGCCTGAGACTAAGTGTCAGGTCAGCCTATGAAGCCAAGAATTATCCGTTAGTCATTCAACCTGGTGAAAAGCTGATTCGTCTCGAAGAATCTTACCCAACCGCGCTGACTCAGCTTCTTTTAGCTTATTATAATTTGGAAAAGTACGATGATTGCATACGAATCTGTGAATATATGCTGCGAAATGAAATGGATGGAGAATCAGTTTACTATTATGAGGCCAAAGCGTATGCTAAATTAAATAATCCAAAAGAAAGCAATGAATTGCTGCAAATCTGTCTGGCCAAATCCATTTCAAAGACCGCAGAGATATATTATTACTCCTTAGGCGAAAATTATGAGATTCTTAAAAATTATAAGAAAGCGATCGCCAATTATGACACAGCCTATTATCTTTTTAAGAATCCAGTGATGCTGTACAATTGCGGAAGAATAAGCGAAAGCAATCTGCACAACGAAAAGCTTGCTAAAAAATACTATGCCTTATATTTAAAATCTGCAACTCCTCAAACAGTTGATGAAAAAAAAGCCTATGAGTTTGTCAGAAGCAGGAATTTAAAGAAGAAAAAGCCGAATAAATAAAATAAAGCAATAGCCACCATCTAATTCATATATTATGAAATTCCAGTTTGGTATCCGTCGGCTAATCAATAGACCTTAAAGCAATAGCTGTGCAGGTTATCATCCGGGCCCAGGCTTCCATTGACGTTTTCAAATAAATAGAGATGCTTGTTTTTATTCACATTGACAAAAAGGAAATTTGCCACACCACAATTAGCAGATCCCGTTCTATATACCCCCGGGTCGTCGGTGAACGAAAATATATAGCGCCCCTTTTTTAAGGCAATAATGCCCACATTCAGATTGTAGGCACTATCAGATTCCTTATAAGTAATCAGCTTGATATTATTCGGAAGCAGGTTATTATTGGAATAAAGGCTGCCCAAAACATTAAAATAAGCAAATTGCTCAACCGCGCCCCTGGCTCTAGTGGCAAAGGAATCTATATTAGAAATGACTAAATTCCCCCCCAAATTTTCGGCGCCTGAAAAATACACCAACCGCTGACTTTTACTGATGGTACAGGTTAGCTGCAAAGTGTCTCCTACCTGAATGCTGTCTTTCTCCGGATAAAACACATCATTTGACGTAAATATATAGTTCTGCTCATGACATGTTTTGTGACATGAGGATAAAATGATTACCGATGCCAAACAAAAAGCCGCAAAAGACCGACTCATTCCACAAATTAGTACAATAAATGGCAGGCGGTACCGGATTTATTGCCGGCCCTGACGCACAACGGCGTTATCTGATATTTTTCCACCATTCCGTAAATTCCTGCCACGGATCTTTCAGCCAAACGGTCTCGCCAATGCGCGGCGTTATGACGGAAACACCTGCCGATTTAACCAATGCGGTAATCCTTTTTAAGGGTTCATCCCAGGCATGATTGGCAATGGCAAATTTGGAAGAATGAACCGGGAGAAGCTTTTTTACGTTCAGATCTTTTGCCGCCTGCAGCACCTGTTCCGGCATCATATGGATGTATTTCCAGCTTTTATCGTATTGCCCGTTCTCCAGGATAGCCAGGTCAACGGGACCGAACTGGCTGCAGATAGGTCATCGGAGACACCGCCTTTATTATCTTTGTCACCGTTTTTAGTTTATGCACGAAACGATTTCTCTATTTAGATTATTTTTACACGCCAGATAGTATTTGGAAATATGTCACAAACAATTACCATTGCAGGCAACAGCAACCATCCGCTGGTTATAAAACGTTTTGGCTATGGAACCATGCGCCTTACGGGCGAAGGGATATACGGGGAACCTGCAAACCGGCCCGAAGCATTGAAAATATTAAACCGGGCAGTCGAAACCGGCCTTCAATTTATTGATACGGCGGATTACTATGGTGAGGATGTTACCAATCGCCTGATTGCGGAAGCGTTATGTCCCTACCCTGCGGAACTCGTGATCTGCACAAAAGTTGGAGCGGCGAGGAAGCCGGATAAGAGCTGGATACCATTTAATCGCCCGGAAAACCTGCGCAGCAGCATCGAGAACAATTTACGGACTTTAAAACGCGATCATATGGTCCTTGTTCATTTCAGGGTGATGCCAGGCCATACGGATTTTGAAACGTCCATGGAAACCATGTTCAAGCTGCAGCGGGAAGGAAAAATCCTGCATGTCGGAGTCAGTAATGTGAGTCGTTCAGAGCTGCAAACAGCGATGAAAATGGGCAATATCGCCACCGTGGAAAATATGTACGGGCAGGGTCAGCGCACCACCCTGAAAATGGTCTATGGAGAAACCCGCGGAGGAGAAGAAATACTGGACATCTGCGCGATGAACAAAATACCACTGATACCTTATTGGTCAATATTCAATTCCAAAGCGGATAACCGGATATCCGCAATTGCCCGGAAATACAATGCTTCAGAAGCCCAGATCAATATTGCCTGGACATTACACCGTTCACCATGGATCTTACCCATACCCGGCACTTCTTCGTTAATACACTTCGAGGAAAATTTAAGAGCAGCCGATCTGAAGCTTATGGAAGAGGACATGAGCTATTTAGAATAGAATACGCTCGCGCAACATTTTTCCCTTAATCATGTTCAGTTAATAAAGTATTGATGAAAAAGTGTTACCATCATTTGTTACCGAAGGCTGATCTGGGAAGTTAACGGGACCCTGCGGTTGCGAAAGTCCATCAAATCGGCCTTTACACTTCCTACCGTAACGGGGCTTTCCACCCGCAAGGGGATGTGGTCCGGATCATCGCTAACCCATACGGTCATTTTCTCACCTGCTTCGAAAAGCGTTCCCTTGATCAGCAGAGGTTTGAACCGGATCGCATGAAATTTCCCATATTTTGTTTTAATGATTTCTCTGCCCAGGTAGCGGATGTAGGAAGGATACAGCTGATTATCAAGGAACATGAAGAATTGAATCTTATCCCCGGGCCGCATCTGGTCAAAATTCAGATTACGCGCATAATACATGGCACTCAGGACGTCCTGCACACAGGGCGGCACTTTATACACGCCATCATTGGTTATGGCAGTGCCGACAGTTTTATTGAAACTGATGTTCTCCTTTTTTTGAAAGTCGCCCTCCCGGACGCTGCGCAGGAACTTGTAAGGCTGCAGGCTCGCAGTATCTATAAAAGATTCATATTTATCACGCACTTTATAGAAGTGATCATAAAAAGGCAACGTTTTTCCTTCGGCGATTATATGATATACGGGTTTATCATTCAGCTGTTCGACCCTGCATGAAAAATTGACCTGGCCGGCCTCAATATAAATACCCGCCAAAGTATAATATATTTGATAGGTAACACTTTCTCCGGCATGGAACGCGGTATTTTTCACATCACAGAAGCCTTCGCCCGGCGTTTCCGGAAGGCAAAAAGCCATTAACAAGCATATACCATTCAACCCGAATATCCGCATCGGCTGATAATGATTAAAATTATTTGCGTTTCGGCCGGCCGCCCGTCGGGGAATTTCGTCCCCGGCCCATAAACAAACTAAAGATTCATGCCAGCAACAAACAGCTATTGAACAAGATCGTTTACCAATGAGGTATTCCAGCCGGATCGTATGTCCCGATACCGCAATAAACTTGAAATCAACCGATACCAGTTCTTCGCTCTTCCATCCAGCATATGCAAATTACAGGTCTTATCCCGCCCTTTTTCAAAAAGAGGCAAATAGATTGAATTTCTCCCGTCAAGAAAATCAAACCGAAAATGCATACTTTCAAGAAATTCATCCAGTCTCCTGTTACCGAGCTGTCCACTTTTTATATCTCTGTAAATCCTCTTTATAGAAACCGACCTGATTTTGTTCAACTCTGTTTTGAAAACGAGGCGTAATGGATCAAAGGCATGCGACACCATCAGGTTTCTTCGTATCCTGTCCAGGCGGAAGATATAATTTCCAATCACTTCCTTTTTATGATGAAACAACTTAAAACCTGTTCCGGATTTTTGTGATGGTAATGATACGGGGTGTTTTTCTTCTTTAAGGCCAAAATATTTTAGCATCATTTGTTAGATTTTTGACAATGCGTTGTTTGAAATAAATATGAATAGGTCAATCGCTTCGCATAACCACAATGCGCTAACCAGGGAATTGCTGAAGCATCCGGGTTATGGAAGAATCGATCTGACCATTATCCGGTGGGGGGCCGATGACAGGAATAAAATAGCTCTGTTTGTAAAAGGCATCTGAAAATCTGAATTTTTTTGCATCCGGGCGGAAAGTAAAATGATCAACTAAAAAGTTATTACTGCCGGCTAAATAATCATTCATTTCAAATTCTCCCCGGTCATCTGAATTGGCCGCATCCTTTTCCGATTTATCCTGCTGACAAAAGAGTCCCCTCGCATCCCTTAAATGACTCGCAAAAATGGAAACCGTCGTACCGCTGACAAAAGTTATCAGCAGGAAAGCGGCTAACAAATATTTCAGGATAATTTTTCTCATGCTTATTGAATAAATGTAATCAAACCCTTTGTAATAATGATCTAATGAAATGTGAAAAAGAGAAAGAATATAATGAATGGAAAACTAATAAAATACCTTTTTGTCCCTTATATGAATATCACCTAATTTTGCTGCCATTAAATCCATTGTATGCCACTTCAAATTGAACAATCCATAGCTTTGATTTGCCTGTTTATCTGGATTGGTTTTGTATGCAGCATCAGCTTTCTCGAAGCATGGTTGAAGTTTCGGGCACCGGGTGTAACGGTCGCCATTGGACTTGGCATTGGACGCCTTGTTTTCCATGCGTTAAATAAAGTAGAGTGGGTATTTGCCCTGGCTGTAACGGGGACCGTCTTATGGAACAGCACGACATTTATTGCATGGCCAAATGCTTTTTTGTTGCTGGTACTGATGATACTGGTCGCCCAAACAGGATGGCTGCTTCCCCGGTTAGATGCAAGAGCCGACCTTCGGATCAGCGGTAAACCGGTTACAGATTCTAACACACATATATATTTTGTCGTAGCCGAGATCTTAAAAGTGGTATCGTTATTTATAATTGGAATCCATTTGATCAAAAGATAAATCATCCTCCAAACGAAGATATTCGGCAGCCTGTTGCTAATTTTATTCGCTTCAGCTATGTGCGATCACCCACTGGCCGCCAGGGAGGCATGGGCCCATACTTTAGCTTTTCCGGGAAACCGGTTGTGATACGTACGGCGGGATCGCAATGTTTCCGCGACCGGTAAAATGGTTAATCTTTGGGAATGATTTCGTTGCTGTACATTTATGAAATAACAGATATTTTGAAAAGAAAGATCCTTATTCTTTTTTGTACATCTGCATTCTTCTCTTCGTCGCCGGGGTTTGCCCAAAACACCCGTATCGTTGTTGACGGTTCGCGCGTAATGAATAAAATACCGGCCCGTATGTTTGGGTCCTGCATCGAAGATGTTAACCATGAAATATATGGCGGATTATATGATCAGCTGCTCTACGGAGAAAGCTTTGAAGAGCCCAAAAACAAGAACGGCCTGGCTGTCAGCTCTGCCTGGGATGCCCTGATAACCACGGCTCAGGGTTCGTTTATGCTGGACAGCAGTGGGGCGTACAATGGCAAACAGGCACAGATCATACAATATAATTCGGGCAAGGGCAGGATCGGCGTTGCCAACAGCGGATTAAACCGATGGGGTATCGCGATAAAAAAGGGCGGGACATTTCAGGGACGTATTTATTTGCGCGCAGAAACATTTAGCGGACCGGTTACCCTGGCTTTGCAAAGTGCGGACGGCGGTAAAACCTACGCAACGCACACCGTAACCAACATAACTCCGGTCTGGCAAAAATATCCTTTTTCATTAACCGCAAATACCACAGATAGTCAGGCCCGGTTTGCCCTGTACATTGAAAACAAAGGGAAATTATGGGTGGACCAGGCCGTCCTGATGCCAGCAGGAGACCGGCAATTTAAAAACCTGCCCATCCGCGCCGATATAGCCGTCCGAATGCAACAGGAAGGAATCAACTTCTTACGCTATGGCGGATCGATGGTGAATGCAGCGGAATACCGATGGAAAAACATGACCGGCGATCCGGACAAACGCCCACCTTATAAAGGTTGGTGGCATCCATATACCAGCAATGGCTTCGGTATTTCCGAATTCGTACAGTTCTGCAAAGCCGCCGGTTTTGAACCGGCATTCGCAATTAATATAGAAGAACAACCGGAAGATGTCGCCAATATGGTAGATTATCTTAGCGGCGACGGCCATCCGAATCCGCTTAACATACATTTCATCGAAATCGGCAACGAAGAAGTGATCGGGACTGATGATCCGGCAGGATATAAATACTATACAGAACGTTTCAATCTACTGTATGACGCCATCCATGCCAGGGATCCGGATATACAGGTCATTTGTTCTGCCTGGTGGCGCCCTAAATCAGCGAACATGCAGACTGTATTTAAAGCGATCAACGGAAAAGCCGCTTATTGGGATCTGCACACGAGTGCTGATGCTGCCCGCTCAGGTGAAACGGTGGATAAAACCCTGGCAGAAATGCAGCAGCTATTTCTGGAATGGGATCCTCATACGAAGATGAAATGCACCATCTTTGAAGAGAACGGCGGGAAGCATGATCTGCAACGCGCCCTGGGGCATGCGACTACGTTAAATGCAGTGCGCCGGCACGGGGATTTTCTGCTCAGCTCCTGTGCTGCCAATGCATTACAGCCATTCAGACAGAATGACAACGGCTGGGATCAGGGTCAGATATTTTTTACCCCTTCCCGGGTATGGGCAATGCCGCCTTTTTATGCGCAGCAAATGGCCTCAAAAAATTATCAGCCGCTAAGAATTTTTAGCAGTGTGGAAGGTGATCTCGACGTCACGGCTACGCGCAGTGAATCGGGGACCACGCTGATCATTCACGTGATCAATCCGACGGCCAGTGCAACTAAAACCAGCATCGCCCTGAAACATTTTTCTGATCTGAAGTCCACAATCAAAGTGTTTAGCCTGTCCGGCGATCCGGATGGAGAAAACACATCTGAACATCCTGAAAAAATAATCACAAAGGAAAAGACAATGTCCTTTACCGGAGACCAGGCCGAATATGTTTTTTCGGCTGATTCCTATACTATTTTAAGATTTGAAAAATGAAGGCCTCCTGTTAACGAAGGCAATTCAAAAAGAGATGTAGATATTTTGACAGGCTTTTTGTTGAATAATTTGTGCGTTTTTGTCCTATTTCAGGATTCACCCGTCCTGAAATGGGATGAAATGGCAGAATTCAGCTGTTTTTAAGGCTAAAAATTTCTGGCATACCGTTGGCATATGTCTACGCGGTTTTTCATAGGATATTGGATTTTTTAACGGGGCTGGATTTTTATCCTGGCCCCTTTTTTATTCCTGCT
>JAUZOD010000047.1 GCA_030706635.1 Bacteroidota bacterium | reverse complement strand
GACAAACGTTTTAAAGAGAACAAAAAATAATAATTTCATCACCCAATTAAGACAATTTTATGAAAGCCATTTTCTTATTGACCGGATTGCTATTTGTTAGTGTTATTGGCTTCAGCCAGCCACGGCACCCGGCTCATCATCCAGTAAGGCATCATCCGATGCACCATGTAAAGCACCATCACCATCCGGTTCATCATCCGCACCATTAGACATTATCGCAGATAAGCAATAAAAACAAAACCCTCCGTTCTGCGGAGGGTTTTTTAATGAATATCATTTGGGCCAGGGGCTGTGCATCTATTTGGCCGTCGCCGGTTTTGCTTTTACAACCGGGGTACTACTCGTGTCGGCCGCGCCCAGAGGTCTTTTTGGTGAAAGATCCATGAGGATCGGAGCGGCTACGAAAATGGATGAGTAGGTTCCGGTAACTACGCCGATCAGCATGGCAAAGGCAAAACCCTTGGTTACTTCCCCCCCGACCAGGAATAAGATCAGGATGGTGAGGAATACCGTAAGGGAGGTCATGACGGTTCTGCTCAGGGTTTCATTTACCGCCTTATTGATGATCTCTCCTTTGGTTTTCCCCCTTAGCAACCGGCTGTCTTCGCGGATCCTGTCGAATACAATTACGGTATCATTCATGGAGAACCCGATAACGGTCAGGATGGCTGCGATAAAATGCTGGTCTATTTCCAGCGGGAAGGGTAGAAACCGGGGAAGGAATGAGAATACGGCAAGGGTTACCAGCACGTCGTGCAGCAAAGAGAAAATGGTTCCCAGGGAATATCTCCAGTCCCTGAACCGGATGAAGATGTAGATGAAAATCATTAACAGGGCAAATATGGTGGCCTTCACCGCACCAGCCTTCAGATCGTCTGATATGGAAGCTCCCACTTTCTTAGACTGCTGGATGAATTTATTGGTCTGGGTAAATTCACCTGTTGTTGTTCCTGCCGGCAGGAATGATTTCAGCCCGGAGAACATTTTATTGATGACGATGGAATCCGCAGACAACCCCTCCTGTTCTACCAGGTAATCGGTGGTGATTTCCAGCTGTTCATTGGAGCCGTAGGTTTTTACTGATGTGGCCCTTCCAAAATGAACATTCAGAGAGTCGCGGACGGCCTGGTCGTGAATGGGTTTGTTAAACTTGACAATATAGCTTCTGCCCCCCAGGAATTCAACCCCTTTTTTGAAACCATGGAAATAGGCCGATATCCCCAGGATGAGTACGGCTACTGAAATTCCATAGGTTACTTTGCGGTATTCGATGAATTTATAGCTCGCGTGTCTAAAAATTTTCCGGGAGACGCCGGTGAAGTATTTAAAGTGACGGTTTTTGTTGGTGTAGAAATCAGTGACCAGCCGGGAAACCAGGATTCCGCAGAAAAGGGACAATACGATACCCAGCATCTGCGTGGTAGCGAAACCCAGTACCGGTCCCAGTCCGAAATATGCCAGGATGGCTGCTGTCAAAAAAGTGGTTACGTGAGCATCCAGCACGGGGGCAAGCGATCTTCGGTAACCGTCATGTACAGCAATCGGATAGCTCTTACCCCGCGTCAGTTCTTCCTTGATGCGTTCGAAAATGATTACGTTCGTATCCACAGCCATACCGATGGTCAATACAAGACCCGCAATTCCGGGAGCAGTCAGCGTTGCGTGCAGAGCGCTTAGAATGCCAATGGTAAAGAGCAGATTTAAGATCAGGGCAATATTCGCCACCCATCCGGCCGTATTATAATAGACCAGCATCAGCGTAAAGATCACGAGGAATGAAATGGCGAAGGCGAGGGCACCCCCGTGCACGGCCTCTTTTCCGAGCGTCGGGCCCACTACCTGTTCCTGAACAATGCGTGCCGGTGCATTCAGTTTACCGGATTTTAAGATATTGGCGAGATCCTGGGCTTCTTCCACGCTGGACCCCGAACTCTTATTTCCCATAGTGATCTGGGAACTGCCCCCCGTGATCTGTCCATTCACAAAAGGAGCTGAATAAACAATATCGTCCAGTACGATCGCAATGGGTTTGTTCACATTATCACCCGTCATTTTCGCCCAGGTGTCGGCACCGCGTTTATACATGGTCATGTCCACCACTACGCCACCGCTAACGGGATCATAATCCTGGCGGGCATCCGAGATCACCTCGCCCTCCAGCTTGGCTTTTTCCGAACCGGGAATGGTCTTGATGGCATACAGGTCCAGGTAGGGAAGGAACTTGCCGTTGTCATCCGTCTCCTGTTTCCCGTAAAGGAATTTCAAGTTGGATGGGAACTGGTTGCGCACGTAGGGATTGCTCAAATAACTATTCAACAGGGCGGTATCTTTCAGCAATGGTGTGCCAAGGGCCGCCGCATAGCGCACCTGGCCTTTGGAATCCTGGGATGGCTGAATAAAACGCACAAGGCGGAGCAATGGATTTTGATTCATTGCGCTGCTGGTGCTGTCGGCTGTGGAATCTGTTTTTGCAAGAGCGGAACTATCTTTTATGCCATTCAGGTATTTCTGGAGCACCTTGTCGGCATTTTCAATGTCATTCGTCAATTCTCCGATATTATACACTTCCCAGAACTGCAGGTTGGCGGTGGACTGAAGGTATTTCCGGATACGGTCAGGATCAGTGGCCCCGGCCAGTTCGACAGTAATAATTCCTTTGTTTTCATCCAGGTTGATGCTCGGCTGGGCAACTCCGAATTTATCAATACGATTCCTGAGAACCTGGTAGGTTTGCTTCATTCCGTCGGAAGCCTGCTGATGCAGGTACCGGATCACTTCCGCATCGGAGGACTCATATTTGAGTTTGTTCCGGTTAGTATTGGCAAAAAGCGGAGCGAGACTGCCGGTTGGATTTAATTCTTTAAATGCCTGGGCAAACAGGTCAATAAAATTGCTGCCTCCGCTCGTTAGTTTTTTCTGATCCGCCAGCTGAATGGTCTTCAGCAGCATCGGATCGCGTTGATTATTGGCCAGGCCCTTCACCAGGCCCTCCAGGGCTACATCCAGGGTAACATTTATACCCCCCTGAAGATCGAGGCCCAGCAGGAGCTCGTTCTCCTTCGATTTCTGATAGGTGGTACCCCACCATGTAATTTTGGTATCCTTGGTGCTGTCCAGCAGTTTCTGCAAACGCGCATGAGTCAGCAGATTCAGCGTATCTTTATACAGCAGCCTGGTGTCCTGGTCACCGGGGTATTTTTTTTCCGGAGCAGGAAAATTGTTTCTGATATACCGCTCGGCTTTTTGCTCCATGGCTGATTCGTGCTTATTCACAAACCAGGTAAAAGACAGTTGGTAAAGGGAAATGATAATCAGTAAGCCGGCAAACATGCTAACCAGGGCTCTCATCGGTTTTCAATTTTTTAAGAGCGGCAAAGATAGGTTTTACAACGGATAATTAAAATGTTAAGACGTTCCTCCGGAATCGGCGGTTTCCCTACTTTCACGCCCGGAATACCCGTTTATCTTATTTTAACCATGCTGCAGGAATGAAAATGAAATCTATTATTCATCCGGTTGCCATCATAATACGCTTTGCCGGCTCTGTGAAAACATTCCATAGACCTGGTTTTCTTTTTATTGTAATGTGTTTTATTTTGCCGGGGGGTTCCTGCAATAAATCTTCCGGGATTCATGAGAATAAGGCCTTTGTAACCGTAACCCAAACTGCACCGGGCAGTTCGCCTATAGACGTGTTGTACGACAATGCTTCAATACTGGGCGGGAGCAAACTTGCGTTTGATCAGACAACGGGAACACCCGGCAATCCTTATGTTCAGGCAACTGCAGGGGTAAGGGTACTGACAGTGAAAGAGGGAACGCAGACCGTTCTTGAGGGGAACACGGCTTTTCAGCAGGGGCTTCACTATTCCTTGTTTGTCTACGATACCCTCAAAAACGATTCCCTCCGGATGTTCATCCTGCAGGATAACCTGCAGATCCGGACGGACACTTTTACCTATGTCCGGTTCATTAATTTTGCCCCGGGCAGCTATCTGAATCTCTTGCTGACCAGCAAACGCGATACCGTGGCTACGGGTTTTCTGCCCTACGCCGGAGATAAGTTAAACCCGAGCTTTTATCTGTTCCGCCGGCTGCACATCGGACGTTACGCGGCCCGCGCCTTTGTGGATACGCTTTTCAGTAATTCCATTCCGCTGGATTCTCTCTATATAGACAGTACGAAAATATACACGGTCTTCTTTCAGGGATTTCCTGATTCCACCGGTGCGTATAGTTTGAAGCTGAAAAGTATAAGACATAATTGAAAAGTTGATGGTATACCATCAACCCGGTCCTTCTGCATTTACCCCAAAACCTATACCTTTGCGGCCGCAACTAAATATTTATGCAATTATCTTCCATTCTGTCCCGTTTCAGCGAACCTGAAACCCTGAAAATGGCCAAACTGGGTCGCGAACTCAGGGCTCAGGGCATAGACATTATTGATTTAAGCCTGGGTGAACCGGACTTTGATACCCCGGATCACATTAAACAGGCCGCCAAGAAAGCCATTGACGACAACTGGAGTCATTATACGCCTGTGCCGGGATATCCGGACCTGAGAGAGGCAATCTGCACCAAACTAAAAAGAGATAATAACCTCGATTACAAGCCCGAGAATATTGTAGCATCCACGGGCGCCAAACAGACCCTGGCCAACGCCATCCTGGCGCTGGTGGATGAGGGAGAAGAAGTGATCATTCCGACACCCTATTGGGTTACTTATTCAGAACTGGTGAAAATCGCCCGCGGAAAAGTAGTGGAAGTGCATACTTCCCTGGAATCAGGATTCAAAATCACCCCGGAACAACTGGAGGCAGCCATCACACCCAAATCAAAAGCCTTTTTGTTTTCCTCCCCCTGCAATCCTTCCGGTGCTGTTTACAGCAAAAAAGAACTCGCAGCGCTGGCAGAAGTGTTCAGAAAGCATCCTGCCGTGTTCATCATCTCTGACGAGATATATGAGTACATCAATTTTGTGGGAAAACACGAGAGTATCGCCCAATTTGATGATCTGAAAAACCGGATTGTGCTGATCAATGGATTGAGTAAGGGATTTGCGATGACGGGTTGGAGACTGGGTTATCTGGCAGCTCCTGTGGAAGTTGCGAAAGCCTGCGAAAAACTACAGGGACAGTTTACCAGTGGCACCAACTCCATAACGCAGAAGGCAGCAGTTACCGCCCTGACCACGGATCTCAGGCCGTCGCTGGCCATGGTGGAAGAATTTACCAGAAGAAGAGAGAAAACCCTGGCCCTGGTAAACCAGATTCCGGGTATAAAATGCTTTAATCCGGAAGGCGCTTTCTATATTTTCCCTGACATTTCTTCTTATTTCGGTAAGTCGGACGGAACCAATGTTATCCGGAATTCCAACGATTTCTGCATGTATCTCTTAAATACGGCGCATGTTTCATCCGTGATGGGAGACGCCTTCGGAGAGCCGCTCTGTGTGCGCTTTTCTTTTGCAAACAGCATGACGAATATTGAGAGAGCGTGGAAGAGGATTTCTGAGGCTTTGGGAAAGTTGAAATAATTTTGTTGATGGTATATGGTTGATGGTTGATGGACTTCAGGTGCGGGTTCGCAATTGAAGTCCATCAACCATATACCATCAACAATTGATTTTCGCCAGCAGCACCTCATGAATCTCCAGCACCTGGGGTAAAACCCCCTGCCGTTCGTCGTTCAGGATCACAAAATCACAGAGGCGCATCTTTTCTTCTTCATTCATTTGTTGCCTGATGCGTTGCAGCACTTTTTCGCGGGTACTCTGATCCCTTTTCATTACGCGTTCGATGCGCAGGGATTCCGGCGCGGTTACTCCGATCACATAATCGAATAAAGATTGAAGATTGGCCTCAAAGAGGATGGCCGCCTCCTTAACGGCATAAGCAGATTTCTGCCGGAGCATCCATTCTGCCGCATCATGCAGGGTAACGGGATGCACGATTTCGTTCAACCGGGAAAGCTTTTCAGCATTGGAAAAAACCTGTTCTGCAAGAAAACGCCGGTCCAGCGTCCCGTTTCTATAGGATGCTGCTCCGAAATTCCGGATGATTTCTTCTTTTAGCTCCGGGTTTTCATTCATCAGTCTCCTGGCTGCCTCATCTGCACTGTATACAGGAATGCCCAACACTTCAAAAATGTTTGCCACGATTGTTTTTCCCGAGCCAATTCCGCCGGTTAAACCGATTTTCAGCATATGCCCCTGTTTAAAAAAGAAACGCTTCTGAATATTCAGAAGCGTCTCCCTGCTGTGAAATGTTACTTCTTATCGGTGGTGGCGGCAGCGGCCTTCTTGAGGTTGTTGGTCCAGTCGATCGAGATCGCGCTTTTCTCAATTTTCATGTAACTACCCGGGCTGGTTTCCAACATCAGCGTTCCGTCTTCATTTACTTTATTTACGGTTCCGTGAATACCTGCAATGGTAACGATCTTATCGCCCTTCTGCATATTTTCCTGGAATTGTTTTGCCAGCTTGGCTTTTTTTGCCTGGGGACGGATCATGAAAAGCCAGAACACCAGGATCATACCACCTAAAAGAACGAATTGTAAAGTGCCGCCTCCCGGCGCTGACTGTAATAAGATTACTGAATGACTCATGATATAGTTTTTATTTTGACTCTTGGTAGCTTACCATTTTTTCTTTTCCACTACAACACTGAACCGGACTTCATTGTTCTGACTGCCGCGGGTGTTGGCAAACACCAGGATGGACTTATTATTAACACCCACACGGCCCTCGCTGTTGAAAGATGCTCTAATAACGCCCTCCTTTCCGGGAAGAATGGGTTCTTCCGGTTGTTCGGCCACCGTGCACCCACAGCTGGGTTGTACCCTTTGTATAATGAGCGGCTTTGAACCCGAATTGATAAAACGATAGGCCACATCCAGCTTTCTGCCCTCCGGAATGGTTCCGAAATTCCGGTTTGTGGAATCCAGCCAGGTAATATTGGTAAACAGGCTGCTGTCTTTTGGAATCTTCATCTCAGCGCCATGTTTTTGCTGATCGGTCCCTCCGCAGGACAGGATGAAGCAACCCAGAAAAGCCAGAAGAACAACCAGGCGCATTTTGTGATTTTTTGCAAACCTATATAAAAAAGCTGTCATTGCTCAGGAGGCTTTAAAATTCACTTTATGCATCTTGTCTTCCAGCACCAGGTCCTTGTGAATATTATCCAGGATCCCGTTCACAAACTGACCACTTTGCGGAGTACTGTAATCCTTGGCCAGATCAATGTACTCGTTGATGGTCACTTTGGGCGGAATGGTTTCAAAAAAAAGGAATTCGCAAACACCCATCTGCATCAGGATCATATCCAGCGTGGCAATACGGTCGGCGTCCCAGTTCTTTAATTTAGGCCGGATCATGCCCAGGGTAACTTCTTTTTTGTCGAGTGCGGCGGCCAGTAAGTCCCGGGCAAATGCGGCTTTATCCGGACTAACAATTTCCTGGAAATTAAACGCACTGATCTTGTTCAGAAATCCGGAAACCAGTTTTTGCATCATCTCGGCGTCATCGTTCCAGTTGCTGAAGAATTCTTCCAGGTGACTTTCAAATGCTTCATGAGGGAGCAGAAAATCGTTGAAGATATATTCCAGGATTTCTTTCTCCTGTTTTTTATCCCGTGATGCTTCCGCAATGTATTTCTTATATTCATCAGTGTCGCGCAATTCGAGGTAGAGTTTTCGGACCAGTTCGGTGTGGTCCGTCAGTTCCGGTTTGTCTAGTTTGAGCGCCTGTTGAAATGATTCATGCTCCAGAATATTCCACAGAAGCTGATTTCCGGCCAGTTTGGTATTTACATTTTTATCCAGTTCGGAAGGAAGGTGTTTGTTGGATCTGCGGGCAGAATCCTTTTCCGCATACCGGGCAATTTCAGTCAGAAAAAAAAGCAGATATACCAGCAGTTGCCGGGAATGGTCAAAATGTTTTTGCAAGATCTTCTGGGCTTCTCCCGGCTTTACATTCTCCTGCGTTTCCAGGGAGTATAGGGTTTGCATGATTTTGACCCTGATATTTCTTCTCGTGATCATCTGGTAAGAACTTATTTGCGGCTGCGAAGATAGGGAATCGTCATTTTCTTTTTTAAAGTATTCCAGACCGGAATGATATCGGGAGATAATTTAAGCAACAGAGCGCCGGACGCGTAAATGCCAATGAACATAAGGGTCCTGAGTATCAGGCCGGTTAAACCGTGTACATCCTCAAGCAGGAGGTGAGTGGCGTAATATCCCGATAAGGCCAGCACCAGGGTGAACAGCGTCCGGATATTAAATGGCTGCATATTGAATTTTCTGAGCAGAAAAAAATAGCGGATGGTATTGTAAATGGTCAGGGCGATCAGCGTGGCAATGGCAGGGCCTACAACGCCCATTTTTTTGGTGAGTACATAATTGAGCGGCAGGGTAATAGCCAGCAGGATCATGCCGGTAAAAAATTCAAATCTCCAGAAAGTGGAAGTGCCGATGATCTGTGAATTTACACCCGTTCCCATATCGACAATACGGATCAGCCCCAGGAAAATAAACACCTGCTGCGCCTGCAGGTAATTGCGCTGGAGATGAAAGGTTTTCACGCCGTCGGTGAAATTAAGCCAGATCAATACAAAGATTCCACAGGCAAAAAGAAGCTGATTGATGGAAGAACGCTGATAGATCCTTTTGATCTTTTCGTAGTCTTTATCCTTCCATGCTCTGGAAAGAGGGCCGACGGAGGCGGCAATGATTCCGCGCTGCGGGGCCTGGATCAGGCTTGCTACATTTTGTGCGAGTGTAAATATTCCGGCAAAGGCCAGTCCGTTGGGCATTACAGCCGCGATGACGATGGTATCGAACACGATGGAGATATTGTAGATCAATCCCCCACTCCAGATAAATGAGCTGAGTACAACAATCTTTTTATGAAACTTCCGCGTTACCCGGCTGATCCGGAATGTAAAATGAATCTGCCGGGTACGGATCAATATGAATAGCAGCGTGAGGGCCAGCAGAATATAGGTGAGCGCATAAAGCTTGATAAAAAGGTTAAAATCACGGATAACCCGGGTAAATACCAGTATAATAAGGATGGTCGTGAACAAACGGAAAAGCATTTCACGCAGAAAGGTGGTTAGTACTGACTTCTTTAATTGCCAGGCGTAGGCCTCCAGCAGTGAGTAAATCGTCAGGCCAAAACCAAATGGGAATATCCAGGAATAATAGGTAATGAGTTCGGCTGAATGTTCGCCGAATTTCCGGATAACGAGATCTTCGAAAATATAACCGGCTCCCATCACCATCAGAAAACCCAGCAGGGAAGTGAGCAGCGCCCAGGTAATCATGTCGTTATCCCGCACCTGCAGATTATCGTGATAGTATGGGTAGAATTTGTAGATATACGCCTGCATACCCAGATTGGCAAAAGCGTTAAAAACATTGGCTATGGCGATAAAGATACCGGTAAGCCCATACTGATCGGGCGTAAAACCACCCTCCCGGGTAAAGAGATAGGTGTTCAGAAACCCCAGCGCAAAGCCAATATAGATAATGCCGGATGAAAGAATGCTTTGCCGCCGGATTGTACTCATACGCAAATGAAGTTGCGTTGCAAAGATGAAGGATTTGAATCAATTCACGGATTTGGTTCCGGATCATGGTCGTTTTTAACGCCGACGTAAAAAGCAGGATCCACGGTGAGTGTTTTGTTCCTCTTTCGATTCAATTTCAATTTCTGCCATTGGGTGGTCGGACTAAGCCAACGGATTTCGCCCATGTTCACTTTTAAAGGCAGGTTAAAATCGGAGTTGCATTTTGTCCAGCGGTACCGCAGTTCATCGCCGTTCAGACTATATTCAAATACAGGAACTTCCGTACTTCTCAGATACTGGTTGAACACCGGTGTGAAATTTCTTCCGGATGCCCGGTTGATGTAGGACTCAATATCTCCGGCCGTTACGGTTTTATGATAAAATGTTTTATTCAGGCCGCGCAGGATTCTCCGGAAAAGGCTGTCATTATTAATTACCTGGCGGATGGCGTGGATCATGTTGCTGCCTTTGTAATATTCATCCGTATCCAAAGGTCCGCGATGCACTCCATACAACCGGATGACCGGAAATTTATTTTCAATTCTCTTTCTCAGCCCGATAACATAAGCATCGCCTGCCGGTTGACCAAAATAATAGGCCGTGTACAGGGCTTCGCTATAGTCGGTAAAGGCTTCGTGTATCCATTCATCTGCAATGTCTTTGGCCGTGATGTTGTTGCCAAACCATTCGTGACCGCTTTCATGTACAATGATGAAATCCCATTTCATGCCCCATCCGGTTCCTGACAGATCATGGCCATCATATCCCTGCCGGAAATGATTTCCGTATGCAATATTACTCTGGTGTTCCATGCCGAGATAAGGTGCTTCTACCAGTTTATATCCGTCTCCATAAAAAGGATAAGGACCAAACCAATATTCAAAACAGGCGAGCATGGAATCCACGATACTGAAATGTTTCTTTGCTTTGTTCAGCTGATAATCCAGCACCCAGAAATCGCAATCCAGTTTCCCTCTTTCTCCATTAAAGACAGTATGCCAGGTCTTGTATTTCCCGATGTAGGGGATGATATTATAATTGTTGATGGGGCTTTTAACTGCCCAGGTCCAGGTGCAAGTGCCATCCCTGTTCTTAGTCTTTTCTTCTAACCGTCCGTTTCCGATGGCCACCAGGCTGTCGGCAACTGTCACGGACAAACTGGCCCCGCTGTCGGGCTCGTCTCCCAGATAGTCCTTGCAGGGATACCAGATACTTGCGCCTGCCTCTTCGCAGGCCACGCTCATCCAGGGGCGGCCCAACGAATCCCGGCTGAATATCCAGCCGCCATCCCAGGGTGGTTTTGCGGCTATTTTCGGTGTACCGTGATAATACACGGTTAGGGATTGTATGCATTGCAGGCAAGGTCTCGTTCTATTCACGGAGTCCCCCACATAAGCCAGGAAGCTGTTTCCTTCCCGCTTAAAAAAAAGGCTCCGGTTGCGATAAATGATACTGTCGATGATCAACGGCTCCTGCAGGTCAATCTGCATGTAAACAAGGCCTGAATCCAGGTAAGTGATGGTGTTTTTTCCTGCGATGGAGCGGGATTCATAGTCCGGAGTGATGGAAATGTCATATCTCAATACGTTAAACGCCCGTTCCGGATTCGGAGAACCGATTAATGTATCAGCATGGGTAAGCGGTGCTGATATTTCTTCGTCCTGCGCCCGGGTCGTAAAATCAAAACAAAGCATGACAATAAATAAAATCGCAGTCCTTTTCATTTATTACTTTTAATCTTTAACGCGGCCGGCTTCAATGAAAATAAAACATTTGATCAATAAAATCCGGGAAGGGCTTTCAATTTTAACAACGGTTACCCTGCTTGCCACCTGTCATTCCCATTCCTCCGGCAATAAAAAAACATTTCGTTACAATGAGCCGACCGGTATAGCCACCCTGGACCCGGCATTCGCTAAAAATCAATCCATCATCTGGCCGGTGCATCAGATATATAATACGCTGGTGCAAACAGATTCCATGCTGAATATTATTCCTTCGCTCGCGATTTCCTGGCAAATATCCCCCGATCACCTTACTTACCGGTTTCATCTGCGGCAGGATGTTTACTTTCAGGATAATGAGGCTTTCCCCGGCGGAAAGGGCCGGAAAATGGTGGCTGAAGATATTGTTTACAGCCTTTCCCGTTTAGTGGATCATAAAACGGCCAGCAGCGGGGCCTGGATCTTTAATGAAAGAATTGCGGGGCCGCAGGCGTTTCAGGCTCCCGATGATTCTACTTTTGAGCTGACATTGATCTCGGCATTTCATCCGATGCTGGGATTGCTGAGTATGCAGTACTGCTCTGTGGTGCCGCATGAAGTGGTGGACAAATATGGAAAAGATTTCCGTAATCATCCCTGCGGTACCGGGCCATTCCAATTCAGCAGCTGGGAAGAGGGGCAGGATCTTATCCTGTTAAGGAATCCTCATTATTTTGAAAAAGATGCGGGTGGTCATTCTCTGCCTTATCTGGATGCCATCAAAATCAGTTTTTTTGACAACCGGGCAACGGAGTTCCTGATGCTGCAGCAGGGAAGGCTGGATTTTATGAATGATATCGATCCTTCATTCAAGGATGAAGTGCTGAATAAAAAGGGTCAACTCAGGGAGGCGTGGAAAGGGCGGATTCAGCTTTCCAAAAGCCCCTATCTCAATACGGAATACCTCGGCATCGTAATGGATAGCAGCATGCCTATGGTAAAGAATTCACCGCTCCGTTTGTTAAAAGTGAGGCAGGCCATTAACTACGGATTCGACCGGAGAAAAATGATGATGTACCTGCGCAATTCCATCGGAACGCCAGCAGAAAGCGGATTTATCCCTCCCGGTCTGCCCTGTTTCGATTCGGCCATCGTAAAGGGTTATCACTATGATCCTGCTAAAGCCAGGCAGCTTTTAAAAGAAGCCGGCTTCCCGGATGGGGCAGGATTGCCGCGGATCATCCTGAAAACAATTGACACTTATGCGGACCTGGCCGGTTTCATCGTGCGTGAGCTGGAAGAAGTCGGAATCAGCGTGCAGGTGGATATCGTGCAGAAAAGTTTGTTGCTGGAGGAAACCGCTAAATCGCAGGCTCCTTTCTTCCGGGCCAGCTGGATTGGCGATTATCCGGATGCCGAGAATTATTTGAGTGTTTTTTATTCCGAAAACCCGGCGCCGCCCAACTACACCCGGTATCATAACCCGGAATTTGACGCTCTTTACAGGCAATCGCTGCAGGAGAATAATGACAGTCTCCGGTACAGGCTTTACCGGAAAATGGATCAGCTGATGATCCGGGACGCGCCCATTGTTCCGCTGTGGTATGATGAGGTCATTCACCTGGTTAGCCCCGCCGTCAGGGGCTTTGAAGCCAACGGACTTAATCTCCTGGAACTGAGGCATACACAGATCCGGTAATCCTTTCAGATCTCAGCAGGCGGCTTATCTTTGCGCGATTCTGAAAGAGAATCACTGCTTAAAGACTTTGTATGACGGAAAACGAAATCAGGAAACTGGAACTGACGGCCGCCTTTATCAAAAAATATTATCCCTTTGAGCCCTCTGTGGGTATTGTTCTTGGCAGTGGCATAGGGAATCTCGCCCGGGAAATTGAAGTAGAATACCAGGTCGAATATAGCGCGATCCCGGATTTTCCGGTGTCTACGGTAAAGGGTCATTCCGGCGAGCTGATCTTCGGAAAACTGGCCGGAAAGCGGGTGGTTGCCATGGCGGGCCGGTTTCATTACTATGAAGGATATGATGTGGATCAGGTCGTTTTCCCGGTTCGCCTCATGAAATACCTGGGCGTCAAAACCCTGCTGCTTTCCAACGCGGCGGGTGGAATGCAGCAGGATTTTCAGGTGGGCGACCTGATGCTGATCACGGATCACATCAGTTTATTTACGGTCAACCCCCTGATCGGCACTAATCAGGAATCCATCGGGCCCCGGTTCCCCGACATGAGTGAACCGTATAAAAAATTATTAATAGAAAAAGCCAGAATCGTTGCCCGGGAAGAGGGAATTGAATTGAAAGAAGGTATTTATGCTGGTGTAACCGGGCCCAGTTTTGAAACGCGTGCAGAATATCAACTGCTTCATCTGGCTGGTGCTGCTGCGGTAGGTATGAGCACGGTGCAGGAAGCGATTGCCGCTGTTCATCTGGGTTTGGATGTGTTTGCGATGAGCATCATTACCGATTTGGGCATCCGGAAAGAAGCTAATATAATCACCCACGAAGAGGTGCTGGAAGCAGCGCGACTGGCAGAGCCACGGCTTACGGCAATTTTCAAAGGGTTGATCGGATCGATTTAAATATTAACGTTTTATCAATCGGCATAGCAGGGACTAATGGTTAATTTACCGGGAAATTCAGGGATGAAGGGACGTAGCGGGATCAGAGTATCTCTGGTTGGTATGCTTTTTATTTTGAGTTGTTTTACCGCACAGTCACAGAATCCTTTGTCCCGGTTCAAAGGTATGGGTGGAGGCAGATCAAAAACGGGAGATAGCCTCCAGCACCGGGTGGATGATACCATCACCATCAATTTCCGTTATCTCGACTCCAGCCGTCTGCAAAAGATTGATTCTTCTATATATGATTTTTACCAGCGTTATCCGCTGCCGGCTACATTTATTGATCTCGGTAACCTGGGCAATGCGGCGCACGATCTGGTTTTTCATCCATTGATGAAACCCGGATGGGACCCCGGCTGGCATGCTTATGATCCCTATATCTTTACCATGGATGAAACCAAATTCTTCAATACCACCAAACCCTATTCCGAATTGGGTTACATCATCGGAACCAAGGCGGAACAAATGATCAATGTGATCCATACCCAGAATATCAACAGAAACTGGAACGCATTATTTCAGTACAGACTGATCAATTCTCCGGGCCAGTTCAATAATCAGTCCACCAACCACAACAACTACCGCTTCAGTTCCTGGTATGCTTCAAAAAATAAAAGATACCAGGCTTTCCTGGTATTACTGGGAAGCAAATTGCAGTCCGCCGAGAACGGTGGCATCCGGAATATAAGTGATCTTGAATCTCCAGTTTATGCCAATCGCTATAGTGTTCCGACCAAGATCGGTGCGTCCAACGTGTTTTCCAACAATCCCTTTGGCGTAGAAGTGACTACGGGCACGCATTATACGCTGGCCACCTACATGCTGCGACAACAATATGATATCATCGGCAAGAAGGATTCCATTGTGACAGATTCCACGGTGATCCCTTTGTTTTATCCCCGGTTCCGCGCGGAATATACACTTAGCTATCAGACCTATCATTACCGCTATCTGGATGACAACCCGGATACAACCTATTATATACAAAACCTGAATTTTATTGCAACACCGGATACGATAAAACTTGGAGACACCTGGCATAACCTGAGCAATGATTTTTCTTTGTATTCTTTTCCCGACGCAAAAAACCCGCAGCAGTTCGTAAAAGCCGGGATTACTTTCCAGAGCCTGCACGGGAATTATGACGCGGGAGAGCGGTCCCTGTACAATATTTCCTTACACGGGGAATACCGGAACAAAACACGAAATAAAAAATGGGACATAGAGGCACTTGGAAATTTCTATCTGAGCGGATACAATGCCGGTGATTATAATGCATACATCAGTTTGCAACGCCAGATCAGTAAAAACCTGGGTTTTCTTCGGGCTGGTTTTGAAAATGTAAGCCGTACACTGTCTTCGGCGTGGAATGAGGAGAGCAGTTTTGGATTTGGGGTTCCTCCGGGTTTTTTTAAGAAGGAAAATGTTATTCATCTTTTCGGTTCCATCGATCAGCCCAAACTCGGATTAAGACTGAATGCAGATTATTATCTGCTGAATAATTATCCTTATTTCCAGAATTACTATGAGGCTGCCCAGGAATCCAACCCGTTTAATATTCTTCAGATATCAGCAGACAAAGTAATTCACGTTAGCAGGCGCTGGGTACTCCGGACCAAACTTATTTTGCAGCAACGGGCAGGAAATTCACCGGTCAATATCCCGTTGTTTGTGACGCATAACCAATTCGGATATGAAGGCAAGCTCGGGTTTAAGAACCTGGTGATTGCTTTTGGCGTAGAACTGCGGTATTATTCGCCGTATAAGGCAGATGGATATTCACCTGTGGTAGGCCAGTTCTTTACCCAGACGGAAACAACTATTAAGCAGAAGCTGCCAGACATCGGGGCTTATGTCAATTTCAGGATTCGCAGTTTTGCAGCGTATGTACGGACGGAGAACCTGAATACGATGCAGGTGAGTAAAGCGTATGGGTTCGGCTTTACCAATAATAACTTCGTGGCTCCTGACTATCCTTCCCCGGGTTTGCGCATCAGGGTGGGCATTTTCTGGAGTTTTGTAAATTGAGGACAGTTCGGTCTTTGTTTTCCAAAAAAGATTGTTGCCAATGAAAAGGTTTTATTTTTTTCTATTACTGATCATCCTTCATTCAAATGTTTTTTCGCAAATGACAACCGGCAGCGCAGCAGCGGAATTATCCCTACCGGATATGAATGGAAATCTGACCAGTCTCTCCGCCCTTAAAGGGAAGGTAGTGCTGATTGATTTCTGGGCCAGCTGGTGTGGTCCCTGCCGAAGAAACAATCCCCATCTGGCCAGGCTCTACCAGAAATATCACGGGAAAGGACTTGAAATTTATGGGGTTTCGCTGGACAATGATCATCTCAGCTGGAAAGCGGCCGTAGCACACGACAAGCTCGGCTGGATCCAGGTCATTGATGATAAAGGCTGGGATGCCTCTTCCGCCTTAGCCTATGGCGTGGAAATGATCCCCTCTTCTTTCCTGATCGATAAAGACGGTGTGATCCGGAAGATTAACGTAGAAGGACCACAGCTCGAAAAAGAAATCAGAATGTTATTGAAATAGCGTTTCAGTGATTCGGGATGGATTCGCAGGCCAGCGTTTCTGTTTCCGTTTCAAGGGTCGCATGCTGGATATTGCAATGAAGCAGCTGGTGTTTAATCTCCTGCTTGATTCTTTCCTGGTCTTCAATACTGATCTCCCTTGACAGTACCACATGCCCTGTGAGGGCGTTTTCCAGGGTGCTCAGCGCCCAGATGTGAATATGATGGAAGTCCCGCACGCCAGCGATCTTTTTTACCACATCCCTTACCGAAGACAGATCAATACCCTGTGGAACTGCGTCCAGTGAAAGGCGAAGGCTGTCCCGCAGCAATTTCCAGGTGCTGAACACGATGGCTATGGCGACAATAATTCCCAGTAAGGGGTCTACCCAATACCAGCTGGTGAAATAGATCAGGATGCCGCCTGCGACCAGCGCTCCGGAAACTACGGCATCTGCCATCAGGTGCAGAAAAGCACCTTTCATGTTGAGGTCATTTTCCTTGCTCCGGAAAAACAGCAGGGCGGTAAGCCCGTTGATCAGTATGCCAATGGCCGCAACCAGGGAAATCGTTTTGCCCGGCAGAGGCTGCGGATCGATAAGCCGCTGAACTGATTCAAAAAGGATCGCTCCAATGGACACCAGGAGAATACCGCCATTGAGTAAGGCAACCAGTACCGTCGTCTTTTTATATCCATAAGTGTATGTGGCATTTGATTTCACTTTCAACATCCGGAAAGCAAAAAGCGCCAGCCCCAGACTGGCGACATCAGCCAGATTATGACCTGCATCGGATAACAAAGAGAGCGAATGAATGATCAGTCCCGCAATCACTTCCACCACAACAAAAGCCAGGTTGAGTACGATGCCGATGATAAAGGCCGTGTTGACCGATTTCAGTTCAACCGCGTGGCTGTGGGAATGTCCATGATTATGTGGGTGGCCGGAATGGGAATGAGGATGTGCATGTTCCATGACGGCCAAAGGTAAAAAATAAGCTGTGTTAAGCTTAATAATACTAAATGGATCTTTTTGCATATTCTTCCTACCTTTAATTTCCCTTCTCTAAGAACTCATTAATATCTGCGCCCGGTCTGCTCACAATTCGTGCCTCTTTGGTATTTTATCATCTTAAAAATGGGATTGTATGTCATTCAATCTAGTCGAATCGGTCAAAGATCTTCTTCCGGGTGATTTGCTGAACAGGGCAGCCGGTATGCTCGGCGAAAATCCGGCAAATGTTCAGCAGGCAGTGAACGGAATCATCCCTTCGATACTCACGGGTGTGCTTCATAAAGCCGGGTCGGGAGATGTCCACAGCGTGCTGAACATGGCCGCGGATTCTGCGAAGAGCGGAATTCCCGAAAATCTCGGGGTGCTTAGTGGGGGCGGGGGAGGGCTCGGTTCCAAAGCTGCGGACATTCTCAAAAATCTGTTTGGCGACAAGGTGGTCAGCCTGACGAATGCCATATCCGGTTTTTCCGGGATCAGCAGCCAATCGGCTTCTACATTGTTGGGTGTTGCGGCTCCGGCAGCCATGGGTGTGCTTGGGAAACAGGTAACGGATTCTAACCTGAATGCCGGCGGATTGCTTTCTTTTTTGAACGCGCAGAAAGACAATATTCTGAATGCACTGCCTTCCGATCTCAACCTTCCCGAAGTGCTTGGTCTGGGGAGTTTATCCGGGATAGCCGGTAAATTGTCCGGCGCCGTTCCATCGGTTTCGACCGGCATAGGAAGAACGGCCGCGAATGTTGCCGATACTGCCCATGCAACCACAGAACAGGCAAGATCGGGATCGCGCTGGTTGCTTCCTGTACTGCTCATCCTGGTGCTTGTCGGCATCATCTGGTATTTCATGAACCGTCATTCTCCGGCGTCGGATGTGCCCGTCATGGCAGATACCGTATCTGCTGCTAACGATACAGCAGCGGCGGCCCCTCTTGCAACCGGTCCAGAGCAAATCAAGGTTAAATTACCAGATGGTAAGGAGCTGAATGCATTTAAAGGTGGAATTGAAGATCAGCTGGTGAATTTCCTGAATGATCCGAACAGCAGTCCGGGAAAGGACGTTTGGTTTGATTTCGATAACCTGAACTTTAAAACGGGCAGCGCAGACATCAGCAATGAAAGCATAGATCAGATTCAGAATATCGGCGCAATATTAAAGGCATATCCGAAACTGAAAATTAAAATCGGAGGATATACTGACCGAACGGGGGATAGTGTAAAGAATAAAAAATTATCTCAGGACCGCGCCGCTTCTGTTGCTGCGGCTCTAAAAGGCGCGGGAGGCAAAACGAATCAGATAACCGGCGCTGAAGGGTATGGATCTGCATTTGCCAGGGCAGCTGCTGATGCTCCGGATTCAGCCCGGATGAAAGACAGACACATTTCTATCAGCGTAAGAGCAAAATAAATAAACCTTTAATTGTATAACGCATCTGCCGCCATAGCCGTCAGATCCATGTCTTTATAATTCCTGATTTCATGATAAAGCGTGTCCCGCTCAACCGGCTCACGCTTTACCTGTTTTATGAGGGCTACGAGTTGGGTCGTGGAGAGGGAGGGATGCAGTTCTTCGGAACCCGCCATGGAATAAATTTTTGTTGAATCATCTATCGTTCCGTCGAGGTCATTCACACCAAAGGATAAAGTGAGCTGGGCGCTTTGCCTGCCCAACATAGGCCAGTATGCCTTGAGGTGCGGAAAATTATCCATATACAAACGGCTTACGGCATATAGTTTCATGTCCTCAATCACTGAGCTTTCGGGAACCTGGCTCATGTCATTTCCTTTGTTTCTGAATTTCAGGGGAATGAACGTGTTGAAACCGCCGGTTTCATCCTGCAGTGTTCTCAACCTCTCCATGTGATCAACGCGGTGCTCATATTTTTCAATATGTCCATACAGCATGGTAGCATTTGTATGCATGCCCAGTTGATGTGCCGCCCGGTGAATCCTGATCCAGCCTTCGGCGTCCACTTTGTCTTCACAAATCTGTTTACGGATTTCCGGTGCAAAAATTTCCGCGCCACCTCCGGGCAGGGAATCCAGTCCGGCTTCATGCAGTATTTTCATGCCTTCTTCCGCGCTCAGTTTTGCCTTACGGAACATATAGTCCAGCTCCACGGCGGTGAAACCCTTGATGTGCAGATCCGGCCGGTGGCTTTTTATTTTTTGAAGGAGCTCTGCAAAAAAGGCCAGGTTCATTTTCGGATGAACGCCGCCCACGATGTGCACTTCCGTCACCGGTTTGCCATCGTATTTCTTAACGATATCCATCATCTGATCCATGCTGAGCTCCCATCCTTCATCGCGGTGGGCATACAGGCGTGAATAGGAACAGAAGGCGCAGGAAAATACACAAACATTGGTGGGTTCGATATGAAAATTCCGGTTAAAATAAGTTTTGTCGCCGTGTAACCGCTCACGGACAAAATTCGCCAGCGCACCGGCATAGGGCAGGTCTGCTTTCTCAAAAAGCAAAACTCCTTCATCAAACAGGATCCTTTCTTTGTTGATTATTTTTTCTCCGATTTTACGCAATCCGGCATGTGTTTGATTTTCTACCAGTCTGTGCATCTGACGATCTCTGAAATCCATGCTGTGATCATTTGAATGAGCTGCAAATTTACGAAGGAAAATTTTGTTCAGGCTAAGAAGGAATGCGCCTGGCGTCATCGGGATCTTATATAATTCCATTATCTTACCTTATCAATTAAATGCCTTTGCATGCAACGATTCCAGGGGTTGGCCGGTGTTGTTTTGATCCTCGGCCTGGCATTTCTTTTCTCCAATAACCGCCGGCGGATTAATCGCCGTCTGGTAGCCTCGGGGTTATTGTTACAGTTTCTGATTGCGGTGCTGGTTTTAAAAGTGGGTCCCATCGCCGGGTTTTTTCAGTTCCTTGGCCGGGGAATGGAAAAGATCGAACAATTTGCTTTCAAAGGAGCGGCTTTCGTCTACGAAGGCATTGCAGTCCCTGCGCCCGGCGGCGGCGTAATGAACTACGCCATGGGCGGATTTGTTTTTGCCTTTAATGTAACGGCTACGATCATACTGGTTTGTGCCCTGGTGGCGGTTTTTTACCACGTGGGCATTATGCAAAGGATCGTTGCAGCGATTGCCCGCGCCATGAATTTCATCATGCGGGTCAGCGGGGCTGAAGCACTGAGTAATGTGGCGAGTGCTTTTGTGGGCCAGATCGAGGCGCAGGTGATGATTCAGCCTTATCTGCCGGGAATGACCAAAAGCGAATTGCTGGCGAGCATGTCGGGCAGTCTGGCCTGTATCGCCGGTGGCATCCTGATCGTTTATGCGAATATGGGGGCTCAGGCCGGCATGGACCTGGCGCCCAAACTGATCACCGCCAGTCTGATGGCGGCGCCGGGCGCTCTGGTTATATCCAAGATTGTATGGCCCGAAACAGAACAAAGTCAAACCCTGGGCATCGTAAAACTGAAAGTGACCAGCAAGTACACGAATTTGCTGGACGCTATATCCCATGGAGCAGGAGAGGGGTTCCGGATTGCAATGAATGTGATTGCCATGCTCATTGGATTCATTGCCATGATTGCCGTAGTGGATTATCTGCTGATGAAAACGGGTCATTTTTTTAATCCGGCCTTTGATCTGAGCCTGAACTGGATCTTCGGGAAAATATTTTATCCTTTTGCCTGGGCTATGGGCATCCCGTCCGGGGATCTGCGAAATTCAGCCACGCTGTTGGGGCAAAAACTTACGGTGAACGAATTCGTGGCATTCAAGAATCTGACTTCAGGAGCCGTTCCCATACGCTCTCAAAAAGGATTGATGATTGTGAGTATCGCCATCTGTGGCTTCGCCAATTTCAGCAGCGTTGGGATGCAGATCGGTGGCATCGGCGCGATCGTTCCCGAAAGACGCGCGGATCTCGCACAGTTGGGACTGAAAGCTTTGTTGTGCGGCACACTGGCGTCTTATCTTTCAGCAACAATCGCGGGTATGCTGATGTGATCCATTTGCAGAAGTATCAATATCGCACTCCGGACACGGTGAAGCAAATAAGCCAATATGACAGAGCGGGTTCAAAGCGGCAGATGAGCGAATTCAAAGCGAGATCAAAGCGAATAGATGAGCCGGCTTATTTCCATCTTGACACTGTCAGATTTTCAGGCTTAACCGGTCGCGACCAGGCCTCTTCCTTTCTTCATTCCCGAACAACTACTCCCGGGAGCGGAAATTCTCCTCTTAAGTCCGTGCAACATGACCAGGCGTCTATGAAGAATGGAATCAGCCGGTGTGTCTGTGATTTCAGAGACGTACAGCAACTGTATCAAATGCGGACATCAGCAGCCGGGCAGGGAGGTATATTTTTTTGATTATTAGTCTTTTAGCAAACCGGCATTCTATTAGCAAAAAGATACTGTGCCGATACCGATGTAAAAAGGCGCCCACATACCTATCACATTATACATCAGCCAATGCTCAGAAATTACTTCAAAATCGCCTGGCGGAATATTATCCGTCATAAGATCTACGGTATAATTAACGTCCTGGGTTTGGCCTTGGGTATTTCGGCCTGCCTGATCATTTATCTCATTACCCGTTTTGAGCTGAGTTACGATACTTTTCACCCCGATAAGGAACGCATATACCGGATCGTGGCCGAGCATAGGCGTGATAAAGAAAATCCGAAGAAGATGGGTTTCGTTGTCAGTCCCCTGCCAATGACCCTGCGGAATGAGCTGACGGGTTTTGAAAACGTCTCTGCTTTTTATAACTATTATGCCAAAGTGACCATTCCTGGGGGAGGAAAATCAAAGAAATTCGATATGCCCAAAATGGGAGAACAGGTGTCGGATATTATCGTGGCTGAACCACAGTATTTCGACATATTTAAATACCAATGGCTGGCGGGTAATCCGGCCACGTCCCTGAAAGAACCTTTTACCGTAGTGCTCTCGGAAAAAGAAGTGTATAAATATTTCGGAAAGCTCCTTCCGGACGAGGTCGTCGGGCGGCAGGTGATATACAACGATTCCCTTGTTCTTACTGTTTCCGGAATTGTAAAAGACTGGGATGGGAATACCGATTTTGGTTTTAAGGATTTCATTTCATTTGCAACGGTACAACATAGTTTTTTGAAAAATAATATCGACCTGAGCGCCTGGGGCATGTGGGATTATTTTTCGCAGGGTATTGTAAAGCTGTCAAAAGGAGTGCGTCCGGAGCAGGTGGAAAAACAATTCCCGGCTTTTGTAAAAAAGCATGTTAATCTGGGTCCTGACGGCAGCCATTCGGTGATACTTTCTCTGCAGCCGCTGTCCGACATCCACTTCAACGAAGCCTACGAGGACGCATATGCCCGGAAGGTACACCTGCCTACACTTTACGGATTGATGGGTATTGCCCTCTTTATTTTAATTATTGCCGCTGTTAACTTCATCAATTTAAGCACTGCGCAATCCATCCGGCGGACGCGGGAAATAGGTATCCGCAAAGTGTTGGGGAGCAGCAGAAAAAGCATTATCATCCAGTTTTTATCGGAAACATTCATCCTGACCCTGATGGCGGTTATCCTGTCCATTTTAATTTCCCATCCGGTGCTTTCTGTTTTACACAATTTAATACCTGCCGGCGTTGTATTGGATCTGAACCATTTATCCACTTTGGGTTTTCTCGGCATCATAACCATCTTCACCGCGTTACTGGCGGGGTTTTATCCGGCCAGGATTTTGTCGTCCTTTGCGCCGGCGCTGAATCTGAAGGGCCAGGGAACACCCGGAGGCGGTCAGAAAAATTATCTGCAGAAGGGGTTGATTGTATTTCAATTTACTTTTTCGCTGTTGTTTATCATCGGGACCATAATTGTCGGCCGGCAGATCCATTTCATCATGAACAAGGATCTGGGTTTTACCAAAGACGCCATCATCACGTTGCAGACCGGTTATGACTATCCGCCCGAAAAGCGCGAGGTGCTGGCGGAAAAAATAAGGCAGCTGGCGGGTGTACAAATGGTCACTATGCACATGGAAACACCTGCGGCAAAAGGTCATCCCGGAACGTTCATTGCTTATATGGGGAAAGAAGAAAAGAAGGTGGATGCTTCCTTCGACATGTGTGATCCGAACTATGTACCCCTGTTCGGATTGAAAATCATAGCAGGCCGGAATGTGATGCCTTCCGATACCATCCGGGAATTCCTGGTGAATGAAACCTGCGCCAGTGCCCTCGGGTTTTATAAACCCGAAGAGGCTGTCGGTAAAACCGTCAATATCGGAATGAATGGGGGAAAAGGGCCGATCGTCGGGATAATAAAAGATTTTCATTCCGCGTCACTTCATGAACCCATTACCCCGTTTTTTATCAGTTCATTCAAATGGGGGGAAAGAGATATCAGCGTAAAACTTTCCACCCGGGGTAAAGGAGCCGGGAATTTCAACACTGCACTGGCGGGTATCAGAAAGAATTGGAAAGAAATATATCCTAATGAAAGATTTGATTATTCATTCTTTGATGAGACCATCGCCAGATTATATGACAAGGAGCAAAAAACCTCCCAGCTGATGAATCTGGCCATGGGGATTGCCATTTTCATTTCCTGCATGGGATTGCTCGGTCTTGCTACTTTTACGGCAGAGCAGCGGACCAAGGAAATCGGCGTACGTAAAGTGCTGGGGGCGGGCATTGGCAGCATTGTGTCTCTGTTGACCAGGGATTTTATCCGGCTTGTATTACTGGCCATTGTTATTGCATCACCCATTGCGTATTATTTTATGCATGAATGGTTGCAGGATTTTGCATACAGGATCAACATCAGCCTGTGGGTGTTTGTCGCGGCCGGTTTTGCTGCGCTGGTTATTGCCCTGATTACCGTAAGTTTTCAAGCCGTCAGGGCGGCCATTGCCAACCCGGTAGATAGCTTGCGTTCCGAGTGAGTGGGCATGAGATCAATGTGGTAGTGTGTAAATGTGCTAATGTGTAAATGAAATACAGGTGCCCTCATTTTCACATTAGCACATTATTTTTTCCCGCGTAGCGCTTTCCTTAATTCTTCTTTGGCTTCTTTCAATACTTTTTTAGGCAAGCTGTTAAATTAGCATCACTGGTTTTGTTTGCTTTTCCTGACTATTCCGTTTAGCCGCGATTTGCAATATTGAACCACCGGGATATGAATTCCCGTAAAGTAGTATATAAAGACCGGGACTGTTTAAATAACTTAACGGACTGATCAGTGAATCCGCCGGATTGGAAGCAGCCCTCATTTAGGTTTCCATATTTGGAAACCGTTTCCTGAATTCGTAAAATTCATGTGGTGCGTTATTTTTTGACAAGATTTTTGGAGCCGGCAAATCATTTTATAAATTAAGTGGGCTGGATTCTAAATCAGTTAAAAAACTTTTGTATAAGATCCGGCTGGCAGAACAGACGAACGATCCGGGACCTTTCAATAAATTAAGGGATGATATCTCGGAATTCAGAGTAACGTATTTCGGGAATCAGATTCGCCTGCTGGCCTTTTGGGATAAATCCGACCATCGGAATGTATTGGTTTTAGTGACACATGGATTTATCAAAAAAGTGGATAAAGTGCCCGGCAATGAAATTGAACGTGCAATAAATATCAGGGAAAAGTATTTTAAAGATAAAATTCAGGATTATGACTAAGAAGCCGTTGAAATCTTATTCTCTCGAAGAGATGGAGGATAAATATATCGGTAAAAGAGGAACTCCTGACCGGGACGAATACGAATATAAACTCAGCAAGGATGTACTGGGGCTCATGATAAAAAAAGCGAGGCTGGATCGTAAGTCAACGCAGGAACAATTGGGCAAGCGGGTTGGCGTTCAAAAGGCGCAGATCTCAAAACTCGAAAGCGGCAGCAATGGCGTTACCCTTAACAGCATCCTGAAAATTTTCAGGGCATTGAAAGCGGAGATTCATTTTCATGTAACGATCGAAGGCAGACGCCTTCAGCTTGCTTAACGGCGGGAATCTTTTTTACATCATCCCTGCAACCATTTTGGCGATCTGCGGGGCCAGTGCAACGCCCATGCCGCTCAGGCGGACAGCGCAATAAACGCGGTCATTTACTTTTTTTATTATCGGCTTTTTTTCTTCACCTACCGCCATGATGCCGGCCCACCGCTGATCAATGGTATATTGAACCCCGGGCAGAACAATTTCCTTTAGGAACTTTTCCAGATTTTCCTGCACAGGAGAAGAGGTAATAGCAGAAAAAGTTTCTTCTTCTTTCAAAAATTTATTTCTGGCACCTCCCAGCAACACCCGGCTGCCCAGGTTGCGGAAGTAATAAAATCCTTCTTCGTAGTGAAAGCCTCCAATGATTTTTAATCCCTTTATGGGCGAGGTGAGCAGGATCTGCCCGCGGGCCGGTTTTATATCCAGGTCCGGCAACAGGGTTTTGGCAAAGGCATTAGTGCATATTAAAACCTTTCCTGCTTTTAACGTGACCGGCAGATTGGTTTGCAATTCCACTGCATTCGCATTGATTTCCAGCTTTTGAATCTCCGTGTTGGTCAATAGCGTTACCCCCATGGATTGTACCTTTTGCAAAAGAGCCGCGCAGAGTTTTCCGGAATGAAGCTGACCTTCCAGGCTGTTTTCAATCAGGTGTCCGGATCCACCAAGACCGAATTGTTTTATTTTTGAATCACTGAGCTGGAAGGTTTTCTGTTTGCCGGTAATCTTTTTTAATTGCTGGTTAAGCTGATCGATCTGCGTGCGGAGCACATTGATATCGGGGTATTGCTCCCGGGAAATAAGTTCGTAGCCGCCGGTCGATTCATAATCGATCCGTTGTTTTCCAAAAAGGCTTCTGATCTTTTTCAGACCCCGGAACCGCATGTCCACCAGTTCCAGCATTTCTTTCGATCCCATTTGTTTAATGTCGGCCATGAGCTCCGTGAAGCTGCCGAAACAGGCAAAACCCGCATTGCGGGTACTGGCGCCGCCGGGAATCGTACCCCGTTCCAGGATCATGACAGAACGATCCGGATGGCGCTTTTTCAGATAATATGCCGACCACAACCCGGTGAATCCGCTGCCGATAATGATATAGTCTCTGGGAGAAAAAAAACTTTCAGATTCCCATATGGTGATTGGAAGCATATGAAGGGTTTTAATAGTTGACGGTTGACGGATGACCGTTGACGGCCTTTAAGTGCGAATCTACACCTGATATCCGTAAACCGTCAACTGTCAACCGTCAACTATTTGATTTAATCTTTCCTGCAATTACAGATGAATCGCCTCCCCGTAGGCCACTTCAATAGCGTCCTTTACGCTTTCACTGATGGTCGGATGCGGATGAATGCTGTTCAGTACTTCCTGGTAAGTGGTTTCCAGTTTGCGGCCCACTACCGTTTCAATGATGATTTCCGTTACATTATATCCGATCATGTGGGTACCCAGCCATTCGCCATATTTGGCATCGAAAATCACTTTAACAAACCCTTCCGTATGACCCGCTGCGGAAGCTTTACCGGATGCGCTCAGCGGGAATTTACCCACTTTCACTTCATAGCCGGCTTCCCTGGCCTGTTTTTCTGTAAATCCTACCGATGCAATCTCGGGTGTGCAATAGGTACAGCCGGGCACGTTGTTGTAATCAATCGGTTCGGGCGCATGAGCATACTTTTTTTCATTAAAAGCGATATTTTCAACGCAGATGATGGCCTCCTTGGAAGCCACATGGGCAAGGGCCTGTCCGGGCGCGCAGTCCCCTATGGAATAGATGCCCGCTACGCTGGTATTGTAAAACTTGTCAACCGTCACTTTTCCTTTCTCGGTTTTCACGCCAAGAGTTTCCAATCCTATGCCTTCTATGTTCGCGGCAATACCTACGGCGCTTAACAGTATATCCGCTTCCAGTACAATTTCACCCGAAGCTGTTTTTACTTTTGCCTTTACGCCGCTGCCGCTGCTGTCAACACTGGTCACTTCACTGCTGACATAGATATCCATGCCGTTTTTCTTGTAAAGCTTTTCGAGTTCCTTGGAAATATCTTCATCTTCCACCGGTACGATGCGGGGGAGAAATTCAACGATGGTCACTTTCGTTCCCATGCTGTGGTAGAAATAAGCAAACTCAACCCCGATGGCGCCGCTGCCGACCACAATGATGCTTTTAGGCTGCTGTGGAAGGTTCATGGCTTCCCGGTAGCCAATGATCTTTTTACCGTCCTGTTTCAGGTTCGGGAGCTCCCGGCTCCGGGCTCCGGTGGCTATGATGATGTGTTTGCCTTCTACCAGCTGAACTTTTCCGTCGGCACCAGTCACTTCAAGCTGACCCTTCGCTTTCAACTTGCCAAAACCCATAAACACATCGATCTTATTTTTTCTCATCAGGAACTGCACCCCTTTGCTCATCTTGTCGGCCACCCCGCGGCTTCTTTTGATCACTGCCGTAAAATCGGGTTTTCCACTGGCCTCAATACCAAAATCCCTGGCGTGCTTGATGTCTTCATATACCTGGGCGCTTTTCAGAAGGGCTTTGGTTGGG
>JAUZOD010000046.1 GCA_030706635.1 Bacteroidota bacterium | reverse complement strand
TATTTGTTATCCCGTGAATTCGGAATCGTATTACTGGTCGCCATTGCCATCGCGGCGCCCCTGAGTTTTTTTCTCAACAATCTCTGGCTTCGTAATTTTCCAAACCGGGTGGATTTCGGCTGGCAAACCATCATGACCGGAATCGCCGTTGTGCTGACGCCTGGTGGTATAACCATCGGTTCTCAAACATGGCGTGCCGCCAGTGCTAAACCTACTGATGCCTTGAAATCGGCATCATAATAATCAATTAACCGGTGCCATGATCCCGGGCGACCCGCATCGCGGGTCGCCCATCACCTGAATAGTACAACCGTACCTTTTAAAAATACATCACCCATTTCGTTCATTCCCCCGATGGTGAGGTTGCCTTTTATTCGCCAGATTTTACAATCAGGCCAAATCAAACCTGTCCAGATTCATCACTTTATTCCAGGCTGCCACGAAGTCCTTGACAAATTTCTCCCGGGCGTCTGCGCTTCCGTACACTTCGGCAATGGCTCTCAGTTCGGAGTTAGATCCAAATACCAGATCTGCACGTGTGCCTGTCCATTTTATTTTACCGGTGTCGCGGTCGCTGCCTTCATACAGCTCCCCGTTGTCGGATACTGCTTTCCATTCCGTACGCATGTCGAGCAGATTTACAAAGAAATCGTTGGTAAGCAGACCGGGGCGTGACGTAAAAACACCATCTTTGGAGCCATCAAAATTAGTATTCAATACACGCATACCGCCCACCAACACAGTTAACTCGGGCGCTGTGAGCGTGAGTAATTGCGCCTTGTCGATCAGCAACTCTTCGGTAGATACAGGGAATTTTGCCTTGCGATAATTGCGGAAGCCATCAGCAGCCGTCTCCAGATAGCCGATGGATTCAACATCGGTTTGTTCCTGGGAAGCATCCGTGCGGCCCGGTGTGAAAGGAACGGTGATCTCATGTCCCGCATCCTTCGCTGCTTTTTCAACCCCTGCGCAGCCCGCCAGTATGATCAGATCTGCCAGCGATACTTTTTTACCGCCTGGCTGTGCAGCGCTAAATTCTTTTTGAATGCGTTCGAGAATATTCAATACTTTCTGCAACTGCGCCGGATTGTTCACCCGCCAGTATTTTTGAGGGGCCAGGCGAATGCGTGCGCCATTTGCGCCACCGCGTTTGTCGGAGCCGCGAAAAGTGGAAGCCGAAGCCCAAGCCGTGGAAACCAGTTCAGATACGCTCAATCCGGATTTTAATACTGTTGACTTCAAAGCGGCAATATCATTTTCATCTATCAATACATGGTCAACCGCAGGAACAGGATCCTGCCAAAGTAATTCTTCTTCCGGCACATCAGGACCCAGATAACGTGCACGGGGCCCCATATCGCGGTGGGTTAACTTAAACCATGCCCGGGCGAACGCATCTGCAAATGCCTCAGGATTTTCCAGAAAGCGCCTGGAGATTTTTTCGTAAACCGGATCGACCCTTAAAGAGATGTCGGTGGTAAGCATGGTTGGCCGATGTTTTTTTGAACTATCATACGCGTCGGGAATAATATCCCCCGCATTTTTAGCTACCCATTGCTGTGCACCGGCCGGACTTTTAGAAAGTTCCCATTCAAAGCCAAACAGGTTTTCGAAGAAATTATTGCTCCACCGGGTTGGCGTTTTCGTCCATATTACTTCAAGCCCGCTGGTGATGGTGTCAGCACCTTTACCGGAACCATAATCGTTACTCCAGCCCAGGCCCTGCATTTCCAGGGCGGCGGCTTCAGGCGCATTGCCAACATGGGTCGCAGGCGCAGCGCCATGGGTCTTTCCAAAGCTGTGCCCGCCTGCTATCAGGGCAACCGTTTCTTCATCGTTCATGGCCATGCGGCCAAATGTATCCCGTATGTCCTTGGCGGCAGCAACAGGATCAGGATTTCCGTCAGGACCCTCGGGGTTCACGTAGATCAGACCCATCTGCACGGCGGCAAGTGGTTTTTCCAGGTTACGGGAGTGGATAGCGCCATCCGCATTGTCGTCAGACGCAACGACGCCATGATCCTCCTCCACGCCCGGGGAACCTTGAGCATAACGGAGGTCGCCACCCAGCCACGTAGTTTCGGAGCCCCAGTAAACAACTTCGTCCGGCTCCCAGGCATCTTCACGCCCGCCGGCAAAGCCAAATGTTTTAAAACCCATGGATTCCAGTGCCACATTACCGGCAAGGACCATCAGATCTGCCCATGAAATTTTGCGGCCATATTTTTGTTTCACAGGCCAAAGCAGCCTGCGGGCTTTATCCAGGCTCACGTTATCGGGCCAGCTGTTCAGCGGTGCAAAACGTTGCTGTCCTGCGCCTGCGCCGCCACGGCCGTCGCCCACGCGATAGGTGCCTGCACTGTGCCAGGCCATCCGAATGAACAATGGGCCATAATGCCCGAAGTCTGCCGGCCACCAGCTTTGTGAGTCGGTCATGAGTGTGCGAAGGTCTTTTTTCACGGCTTCCAAATCCAGGCTTTTAAAAGCATCGGCATAGCTAAAATTTTCACCCAACGGACTTGACAAAGAAGAGTGCTGACGCAAAATATTCAGTTTTAACCGGTTGGGCCACCAGTCCCGGTTCGCCGTGCCGCCACCGCCAACATTGTGCTTCATGCTGCCATTATGAAACGGACATTTACCGGCGTCGTTTGATTCTTTTTCCATTATGTACAAGTTTATGGTATTAAATGAATAATTGCCTGCATTGCGCATTTGGGCAGGCTTGCAAAATTAAAATATTGGGGGAGATAATTATAATCAATTAATTCTATATTTCAATAGTTAAAAATTATTGCGACATAAGTCTGGGGATGTTGAGTTTGATCAATTTGATCATTCACCTTGATAAATAAATGTAATATTGCAGAGTGAATCGGCCGGCCTTACAGGCTAACCATGATTTTAGAATTTAAAAAATGGATTCAGGAATATCTCTGCCTGGTCGGAGATTTACAAAATATCAGATAGCTACAGCAACTGCCCTGTTGTTTCATATGGTTGGGTTAACAGGCTTATTGTTTTTTAACAGATCGTTCTTTCTGCGGTTTACGCCGGTTAATTTATTGCTCATGCTGCTCCTTTTAGTGTGGACCCAAACCGATAAAAACAGATGGTTTTTCCTTTTTCTTATCAGCTGTTTTCTTGTTGGCCTTGGCGTTGAGATCATGGGTGTGCGAACCGGGATTCTTTTTGGCCAATATAGCTATGGTACGGTAATGGGGTACAAAGTATGGGATACACCGGTAATCCTGGGCGTGAATTGGCTTATCGTGGTTTATTGCAGCGGAATGAGCATTTCTATGCTTCGAAACAGCGGGATAGCCCTGCCTGCTTTGCGGGGCGCAAACGGAATAAAAGGAGCCGCCCTCCAGGTTATTGCAGGAGGAGCTTTTTTAGCTACAATTTATGACTGGCAAATGGAGCCAGTGGCTGTTAAATTGGGGTATTGGCGATGGCGTGGAGATGGGACCATACCGCCGTATAATTATCTTTGCTGGTTTTTGGTCGGCGGTTTGTTGCTGTCCCTTTTTCGGGTGGCTAAATTCGAAAAGCTAAACAAATTCGCGGTAAATTTGATGCTGATCCAGTTTTTGTTTTTCTTAATGCTTCGGCTTTCGATGAATTAATTTTCCTGAATTCTGAAATGAGTTTTTTTGTTTATATCATAATTGCCCTGGGCACTTTTGCTTTTATGGAGGGCTTCAGCTGGTGGCTGCATCGCTATGTTATGCATGGCTTTCTATGGTATCTGCACAAGGACCATCATCAGAAAGTTCCGGGCCATTTTGAGAAAAATGATTACTTCTTTCTGATTTTTGCCATACCCAGCTGGTTATGTATTATGCTGGGAGTAATCTATAAAAACTACTGGGTAATTGCCATCGGGGCCGGACTCACTTTGTATGGTATTGCTTATTTCCTGGTGCATGAAGTGATTATCCATCAGCGGATCAAATGGTTCAGGCGAATCGATAACCGATATATACGCACGGTTCGATGGGCGCATAAAATGCATCACAGGCACCTCGACCGGTTTAATGGGGAAAGTTTTGGCATGTTGTGGGTTGCAAAAAAATACCGGGATAAAGTGAAGGCAGACAGCATAAGAAACCGGAAGTAACCTGGTGAATTTACACTATACATATTTACTCATTCTGATGGCTTCTGTCGCCGGGCCGCTGGCGCTGAGTTTTGATAAAAAGGTGGGTTTCTGCAAAAAATGGAAATACCTTTTTCCGGCAATGATTATCCCCGCCCTTTTTTATATTGTCTGGGATATTTTCTTCACTGTCCGGGGGGTATGGTATTTCAACGAAAAATATATCACCGGCATTAAGATCGCTGCACTTCCTTTAGAGGAAGTTCTTTTTTTTATACTCGTTCCGTATTGTTGCATTTTTATTTATGAATGCGTCCGCACCTATTTTCCCAATATCAGGAATAAAAAGGGATCAGATATTTTTTTAAAGACGCTGGCCATTGCTTTATTGATTGGGGCCATCCTCTTTCACGCCAAATATTACAGCTCCTGGACTTTTCTGTTTACTTCTCTTTTTATTATTATTGTTTACGTATGCAGGAAATATTTTGAAACTTTTGACGCGATCTCCTTTTTGGTTTCTTACGTTGTCATCTTAATTCCTTTCCTGATTGTAAACGGCTTCCTCACTGCCATTCCGGTTGTCATTTACAACGATGCGGAGAACCTGGGAATCAGGATATATACCATTCCATTCGAAGATGTCTTTTATGGGCTATTGCTTACCATGATGGTTGTTTGCCTGTACGAGCGGAGATTGAACAGAAAGGCTTAATCCCTTCGCAGCTTGCCGGTGTTGGTGATTGGCAGTGTGCTCACAATGGTTACGCGTCGGGGTGCCTTGAGATTGGATAATCGTTGCCGGCAAAATGTAAGCACCGTGGCAATGTCGATGGTTGCTCCTTCCTCTAAAACGACCTCGGCCTCTATAATCTGCCCAAGTAAATTATGGGGCTTGCTGCTGACGCGGGCAAGCCTGATTTCCGGAATGGTTTCCAATACCGATTCAATTTCTTCCGGAAAGATTTTTATGCCAGACAAGTTGATGACCGATTTTGCACGGCCTTCAATTTTTACAAGACCATCTGCCGCCTTTGACGCATAATCGGCGGTCAGAAAATACCCGTTTATTAAAACTTCGTCACGCACCTGCGCGGGAAGAAGATACGCATCAAACATGCCCGGACCCTTGATGCCCAGATGACCAATGGTACCCGGGGGTAAAGGGTTATTATGATCATCCAGTATGGCAATGTCAAAGTCTGGCAACGCGTAGCCGACGGCATCGGGATGATCCGCAGACTGAATGGTATTGATCATAGGCAGACCTATTTCAATAATACCATATGCCTGACTAACATCTTTATTAAACCGTTTCTTAAAAGCCAGGCAAACATCGGCGGAAACACCTGCCGAGGTGGAAATTATCCTTTTTAAGGAGGGCATTTCTGCTGTGCCCGCATCATTGGCTAACAACCGTATCTGAAGGGGGGAGGCATATAATAATGTCCCGGAATATTGATTGGTCAGTTGAATGATGTTTTTCGCAAGGAAGTCTTTCGCTATGGCTATTGCAACCCCATATTTTATATATAAAACAATTGAAACCAGGAAGTGATAAGCCATCGGGAGTACCCAAATCACAATATCCCCTGAACCCAGAGCCAATCCTTTATTCGCTGCTGCAATTCTTTCTATAGCAGATTGATGAGAAATAACGACTCCTTTCGATTTTCCGGTGGTACCGGAAGTAAAGCGCATAAAGGCCGGCATTTTTACATGCGGTGCAAACACCAATCCCTGATTGGCTTCAATAAGGTGGAAGTGAAACTGGCCGGCCTTCATCGGTATCACTGCGTCGCTACGGTCAAAATAGGCGGGGCCGCTTTTATCATCCAGCAGGGCATGCAGTCTTGTCTCCTGCAGGATCGTATCAATCTCCGGTTTTTTAAGCTGATGATAGACAGGCATTACTGTTGCGCCGCAGCCGACAACTGCAAAAAGACCGGTAATGAAATTGCGCCCATTGCAAGCTTTCAGGCCAACTGCCATACCCTGCTTAATGCCAAGCCCCTTCAGTTTTAAACGCAGTTCTTCTGCTTCGGCATACAATTGTCCAAAACTAAGTCTGCCATAATCATCATAAACAGCCGGCTTTTCCGGCCAGTTAACGGAGGCTTCTTTTAAAATATCAAAGGCGGGAAAGAGGCCCATGGGGTGAAGTTAATAAAGAGTAAGGGAAACACTCAAAGCTCACGCTCCCGGATTTGTTTAATAGTATCTGCCAGCGGAGTGTTCAATGCGCTCGCGGCTGCCATAAAACCTGCCGAATAGCCGGTTTGTAAACAAACCCCCATTACCCGGGCACTGGCAATGGCAGCGTCTGTTGCAGATATACACTTGCCGGCGGTAAACAGGTTGTCCATGGTATTGGATTGCAAACACCTGGCTGGTATCTGATAAAAATCGTCTTCTTTTAAATAGCGTATTTTAACCCGCCGGTCCTGTTCCCATTCTTCTATAGGCCAGGAAACATTGGCTATGCCGTCCTCAAATTTTTTACATTGCAACACATCTTCTTCGGTTAAGATATATCTTCCGGTCGTGCGTAGTCCGACCCGGATGCCAACCTGTGGGGCTATATGCAACACGCTGGCATTCTTAAAAACAGGTACATGTTGTATAAGATACCCTGTTAGCTCATGAATAAAAGTATGAGCAACCCTTTTTAGTTCATGCAGGTTTTCGGGCGCATGCGTGACATCTAACGGAAGGCCAATTTTAATGCTCACACAATGATGTGTCAGCGATCCGGGAATCACGTAAACCCGGTCAAAATAGAGGGCTAGTTTTTTTTCTTTAATGGCCCGGCGCAACTCCTTCATTAAAACAAGTCCTAATATGGATTCATCGGTTTCGTTCAGGTTTTGCAAAGTGAATACCTGTGCCGCGGCCTGGTAATGCTCGCTCTTAATCAGGGGGAGATCAGCCAGTTGGCTCAGGAGGCCATCACCTGAACAATCAATGACGGAGCCTATTGTAAACCGGAAGGATTCGCCTTCCGTATTAACAGAAACAGATTCAATTTTTGTGTCGGACCGGCTTAGACTGTACAGTTTAGTATTGAGAAATCGCTTTACTTTATGTTCATCCAGCAGATCGGAGCATAATTTTTTGAAAGCCTCAATGTGATAGGGGAGATAATGCAGACCAGACGGGTTAAATAATGGTTTTGTGCCGGATTTTATTTTCAGGCATTCGGCAAAATCTTTTGCGAACCGGCCTGCGATGTATTCTGATGATTCTTTTTTACTGAACTTATACAGACCGCAAATCGTGCCTACTTCCGCAGCGGTCGCCAGTCCCCCTAAAAACGGATTCCTTTCTATCAGTGCTACCTGTAACCCGGCCTTGGCTGCCGCTACGGCAGCGGCTATCCCGGAAGCGCCGCCTCCCAATACAAGCACATCGGCATGAGTTAGTTCGTTCATTCGTTTATTCCCAATAGAAAATGTTTCAGATCCCGCTCGATTTTATGTAGTTCAGGGTTATCCACGATATCCGGGGAGTAAGCCATATTGATGTTCAATGCTTCCCGATGTTTCTGGAAGGAAAAAGTTAGTCCTGGCGGAAATGTGGGCGAAGGAAAGATCGTGAGGCCGCTGACAGTTTCTCCAAACAGGGTTTTTAAACCATTGAATGTTTCTCCGGCAGAAGAATACAGAAAGCTCGCGAAGCTGCCCTCTCCACTTCTGTTCACCAAAAAGTAATACAGCCGTAACGGAATACGTCGCATCAGGTTGAGCAGCAAACCATATTTCCGCGGCATTTTTTCTTTTATCTGGCCGGTCATTTGGGAGGAAAAGCAGGCTACGGTCTCTTTCATGTTGGCTAAAGCTTTCTCCGGAACCCGATAAAATATAAAAGCCACCGTATTGGAGATGACCGGACCCAGAGATCCTTTCAGACGGCCATCATAAGGGATCGGAATCCATAGTGTGCCAGTCTGTTGTCTTTGCTTTAGTACATTATTTACGGCGCGGCAACAACAGCTTAAATAAAATGGATTGTCGCCAAGCCTCGCCCCGTTTTGGATGGCATGCTCATTGATAGTGTCCGTTTCTTCAGCGGTAAAATAGAGTATCCTGTTTTTAAATGTGACTACACTGCGGGCGTTCTTTCCGGCAATGGACGCGATGGGCGCTTTAGAGGATGCCTCAATAAATCTTTTAACTGAATACATATTTTTTATGTGACTGAACAACCCGGTCTTTTTTTCCTGAGCAGGAAAAAGTAATGTAATCTCGTAATCCTCATTTCCGCTGTTCAGCTCATTGAGGTGATGAATAAGCATTCCGATCCCTTTCACATCCATCAGGATGTGGTTCCACGATAAAACAAATGCGGTTTTATTGCCGGAGTAATAAATAATATCGGCTTCTATGAATCTTTCTCCGTCAAGTGATATATCCCTTTGTAAAATTATCTCCGGTAGTTCATTCGGAACAGCATGCTGATATTCATTGATAACCATTTCATTTCCCTTGTCCCGGTAGCGCCAGCAGGGTATGCCAAACGGTGGCCCTTTTTGCAATTTGATGTTGCAGAGCCAGTATATGAGGGGGGAGTCGCTGAACGTCTTTTTTATTTTGTCGGCAGGCAGCCGGGTATTAAAATAAAAAACAATGCGCATAACATTACCCCCGGAACGATGAGTATGTGCATGTTTGTCCAGCACCCGATGGAAGCAATCCGAACCGGATAATAGCACTTTTTCAGGCAGGATCGATTTGTCCAAGGGTTTCATTTTTTATAAACCGTTAAACAGATAATTTATTGACCATCCGGGCCAAAGACGCCATGGTTTTGAAGTTTTCCGGAATCAGCTGATCGTCTGGCACGAGCATATTATACTTTTCCTGAATAAAGAGTAAGATCTCAATCATGGAAAAAGAATCTATTCCGACGTTCTGTAAGATTGATTCCGCATCCAGTGTTATATCCCCGGCCAGGATATTGGTCTCAATGAATTTCTTTATATCAGCTATAATGATATTTTCATCCATGACTTACACCTTTCTTTTTATACGGTTTGTAAAAGACGAAATAGCCATGGTTGCGATAGAAAATGCAACCAGCTTCATCGCGTCAGCCAGTATGGCCATGGCGTTTGAGCCTCTCAAAAATAGTTTATAGTACCCATCCAATGACCAGTTCATCGGGGAGAAGACACTGATGGCCCGCATAGATTCCGGCATTACATAGGTAGGCACCCAGATGCCACCTAATGCAGATAATAACAGGATGGACAGCGACCCCATGATGGCGCCTTGCTGCTCCGTGGTGGCAAGCGTGCCCACCAATACACCGTAACCGGTGGCAGCCAGTGCTGTGGCCAGCGTAAGAATGCCAATTCCCCAGAAGCTGCTCCCCAACACCAGGCTGGGCAGGCCCAGCATCGGTAAAAAATACAAGCCAACGGATATCATTAACAGAAACTGAACCAGGCATACGCCCAGGTACACAATCAGCTTCCCGCCGGTCAGTATCAGGTAGGAGCTGGGCATGGTGCGCAGACGAAAAACACTTCCTTCGCTTTTTTCTTTCACAATGCTTCCGGTAATGGGGATCGCTATAAAGAACATGGCAAAAATGGTCCATGCGGGTACATTGTGCTGTACTGCATTCGGCACGATCATTTTTGCCGTCTTGGATGCGTAGATCTCCCTGTATTTTATAATCTGTGATTCGGTAAAAGCATTTTTAGGTTCGCGGGCTTTATCGGGAATTATTTCGGCAATCTGCCTGGAAAATGTTCCGAACATGATCTTTGTTTTGGTTTCCGAAATAAATTCCCTCAGGCTGCTGGTGATTGCCGTGACGAAGGATTTTTTGGCAACCGGGTCTATCAGAATATCAATTTCCGCGGAATCACTTCCTGAAGAATCATACTTCATGCTTTGGGCGTCAATATCGATGGTCTCCCTGATCAGCTTGTTTACATTCTTTCTTACGGCGGCGGTTGCACCTTCAGGTATAATAATGCCGATCAGAAATCTTCCTTCAGCAACGGCTTGTCTGGCTGTTTCGGCCGTTGCCGGTCTCCCATGAATGGAGTCACTGTAAGAACACAGATCATTATTGCGCAAACCCTTCTCAATCAAAAAGCCCAGCGAATCTTTATCGTTGTTGACAAACACAACCGGAATGCCCTTTTCATTTAAGGTTTTGAAAGCGGAATCCTGTATCAGGGTCATCACAAAGATGAGCACCATGGGCATAAGGAATAAGATGGACAAACCCATCCTGTCCCGCACCAGCAGCAAATATTCTTTTCGGACCGAGGCCGCCAGTTTGCTGATCATCAATCTCGTGGTTTTGTGTCAGTGAGTTGTAAAAACACATCTTCCAGGTTGCCGGAACCCTTGAAGGAGGAAATCAGGGCGGCCGGCGAATCTCCTGCCAATATTTTTCCATGGTCAATAATTGAAACGTACGTGCAAAAGTTTTCGGCTTCTTCCATGAGATGCGAAGTATATATGATCGTTGTTCCAGCTTTATTCAGGTCCTTCAAATGCCCTATGATAACGCTACGGCTCTGTACATCCACGCCGACGGTTGGCTCATCCAGAAACAGAATCTTGGGTTGATGCAAAATACCGGCAATTAAATTAACTCTTCTTTTCATGCCACCTGAAAAATTGCATACCTGTCGGTTAGCCGCATCGGTCAGGTCTAGTTTTTCCAGCCAAAAAGCTATCTTATTTTTCAGGTCTTTTCCTTTCAGGCCATACATATGACCATAAAAGTCAAGATTTTCTTTCGCAGTTAAACTCGAATAAAGGGCAATATCCTGCGGCACAATACCGACTATCTTCCTGATGTCGGCAGGATCCTTCTGAATATTCTTTCCGTCAATTAAAACGGAACCGCTGGTTGGAGGAAATAATCCGCAAAGAACGGAAAGCGTCGTCGTTTTGCCGGCGCCATTGGGCCCGAGTAAACCGTATATTTCGTTCTGACCGACAGTAAAGGAGATGTCTTTCACGGCGTCTTCCGGGGAATTTTTGAACTTTTTTGTCAGGTGTTTTATTTCTATAATGGCGCCGTTATTCATTTTTCATTGTAAAAATTAAATAAGTCCCGGATCAATGTACACAATTTATTTTACCAGGTTTGACGTGATTTTGGCGGACAGCAGGCTTAATGGAATGCTGGGTCCCGGATGAACGCTTCCACCACAGAAATACAGATTTTTGATCTCTTTCGAAAAATTGGGGTGACGCAAAAACGCAGCATATTTATTATTGGAACTGTTGCCATAGATGGCACCGAAAGCGCTGGACGTGCGGCTTTCAATCACCCGGGGATCAAAAACCAGTTCGCTTTCGATTAGAGGTTCAATATTTGTTTTTAATAGCCGGTTTATCTTTTTGATGATATGGGTTCTGGCATCCAGGATCAGTTTGTCCCAATCCTGACCACTGTTGTTTGGTGTATTGATGAAAGTGAACCAGTTTTCGCAACCCGGGGGGGCATCTCCGGGAGTATGTTTACTGGTTATGTTTAAATAAACGGTGGGATCGCTGCAAATGGATTTCTTAGAGAAGATGGCGTTAAATTCTTCTTCATAATCGCCGCTGAATAAAATGTTATGCAGTCCGAGCTGACTGAATTCCGTTTTGATACCCCAGTAAAATATAATGCCTGAGCTTGATTTGGGCTGGTTCAAAGTTTTGGCCGGCTTTTTAGCATGTGGAAGCAGTTGGCGGTAACAGTTATAGATGTCCATATTGCTTACCACCACATCATATTCCGTCGTCCCTGTGTCCGTCCGGATACCCGCTATTTTTTTATTTTCTGTCAATATTTCCCTTACAGGGGCTAAGAAACGAAACTCAACGCCGATGTCCTGAGCAAGTTGAACCAACGATTTTGTGATGCTGTACATGCCGCCGATGGGATAATAGGCGCCTTTCACGATTTCTACATGGGCAATCACATTTAAGGTAGCCGGCGATAAATATGGACTTGATCCATTGTATGTGGCATAGCGGTTAAAAACCTGCACCAGGCGGGGATCTGTGAAAGCTTTTTGATTCGCTCCGTTCATGGTATCAAAAGCACCGATTTTACCGAAATTCAAAATGCCTTTTAAGGTTGGCCAGGTAAAAAAGCTTTTTAACTTATGTAGAGAATTCTTCAGGAAAACATCTTCTGTCAGGTTGTAAATGATTTCAGATTTATCCAGGTATTTTATGATATCCTCTTTCGCGTCCACGCTGTTGGCTGTCATAACGGAAGCAAACTGTTCCTTGCCATGCCTTGCGTGTAGTACGCTCCCGTCTTCAAAGAAGTAGCGGTAAACCGGGTCAAGGGGCGTATAGTTAAAGAAGTCACGCGGGTTCTTTCCGCAGAGTTGAAACAGTTCATCTACATATCCGGGCATGGTGAATACGGATGGGCCCATGTCAAAACGATAACCTTTGCGGTTTTCTGAGGACAATTTTCCGCCTGGAAAAGCATTGGCTTCGTACACCGTGACAGCGTATCCTTTTTTTTGCATCCGGATGGCAACGGCAATTCCAGATACCCCGGCACCTATAACCGCGCATGATTTACGCTGCCCCGGTTCGCCCCTTACAGTAATATCCATAATTACAAGATATTCAGCTGGCTCCTTACGCCGGCTTTTGCTACAATATAGATTTTGCCATAATTGGGTATACGTATACGTTGTTCGAGGATGTTGGAAGGAGCGGTTCTCTTTATTTTATGAAAAAGGGATAAGTAATATTTATAGGCTACGTAAACACCAAACTTTGCTTTAACGGGCAGCATAATAATGCCTTTATAGGCATCGTTAAAATCGTTCTCTATTTCAGCTTCGATACCTTTTTTCATATCGGGAGTAAAATTCTTGAAGTCAATTTCCGGGAAATAAGTCCTGTTGAGTTCTTCATAATCGGTTTTTACGTCCCGTAAAAAATTAACTTTCTGAAAAGCGGCACCCAAAGACTGGGCAGAAGGCCTCAGTTTTTCATAGCTGGCGCCATCGCCTTCACAAAAAACACACAGGCACATGAGCCCCACTACTTCCGCGCTTCCATAAATATATTCCTTATACCCATTGCTATTGTAAAGCGTTTTGCCTAAGTCCATTTCCATGCTTTTAAAAAAAGCCTCGATGAGCTCATCAGGAATGGAATAGGATCTGACCGTTTTCTGAAAACTGTGCAGAATAGGGTTTAAACTGATGCCTCTTTCAATAGCTTTATACGTTTCTTTTTTAAATTCAAATAATAATTCCGTCTTGTTATAGTCATGGAAGGTGTCAACAATTTCATCTGCAAAGCGTACGAACCCGTAAATATTAAAGATTGGGGCCCGGAGCTCCGGATGCAATAATCTGATGGCGCTGCAGAATGATGTGCTGTACTTTTGGGTAGTGGCTTTGCTGCACTGCTCGGAAAGTTCATGGAATAGAGTTATCATATCCCGGGTAACTTTAAGGGTTAATTATAATACCAAGGGGTTTGCTGACTCAACCGGATTTTAATGGGGTACTATGGTTATTTAGATATTTGAGCGCTTCTCTTGCAACTACCTCACCACTTATCAAACTGGGGGGAACTCCCGGCCCGGGTACCGTCAATTGGCCAGTGAAAAATACGTTTTTTATCTTATTACTCCTGCAGGAAGGTTTTAAAATTGCCGTTTGCCTTAAAGTATTTGCAAGACCATAGGCATTGCCTTTAAATGAATTGTAGTCATTCAGGAAGTTGCTTACCGAATAGGTTTTTTTATAAATAATGGCATCTCTGACGGACTGCCCTGTCTTTTCTTCAAACCGGGTGAGGATTTTTTGAAAATAGGTTTCCCGCAATTCTTCTGTATCCCCCTGTAAACCAGTGGCTACGGGAATTAAAAAGAACAAATTTTCATTCCCGGCGGTTGCCACCGTTCTGTCCGTAACCGATGCTGTGCATACATAAAAGAGAGGATCTTCAGGCCACTTCCCGGTTCTGTATATTTCTTTCCCATGTTCGTTAAAGTCGGTGTCAAAAAATAAGGAATGATGCCGGATATCCTTCAGTTTCCGGTTTAGACCGACGAAATACAGCAGGCAACTCGGTGCCATTACCCTGGAGTCCCAATACTCTTTACTGTATGTTCTGCTTTTTTTTGGGAGCAAATTCATTTCCAGGTAATGGTAGTCTGCGGCTCCTATCACTACATCTGCGTCATAAAAATGCTCTTCAAGCCATGGGTCTTTTGCCACCACTCCGTTTGCCTTTCTGTCCGCCACTTTTATTTCGCTAACGTCCATATCAAATAAGAATTTTACTCCTAACTCTTTTGCCAAAGAATACATGCCTTCTACCACTTTATACATGCCGCCCTGGGGATACCAGGTTCCTAATTTTATATCAGCATAGTTCATCAGGCTGTATAAAGCCGGCGTATCCTCGGCCAAAGCGCCCAAAAACAGGGTTGGGAACTCCATTAGCTGTCGTAAACGGATATTTTTAAAATACTTGCCAATATGTTCCTTCATTGATGTAAATACATCCAGCTTAAAAATCCCTTTTAAGAGATCCATATCCAGGAACTCCGTGAGCGATAAGCCTGGCTTGTACACCAGCTTGTTTATTCCCACTTTATATTTATACTCCGCCTCCATCATGAATTGATCCAGTCGTCCGGCGCTTCCTGCTTCTATACTCTCAAATAGCTTTCGCAATGCTGTATAATCTGCAGGAATGTCCATCCTGCAATCCGGCCAGTAAATCCGGTAAGATGGATCCAACCGGTCCAGTTGGTAATAGTCGGCGACCTTTTTGTCAAAGAAGCTGAAGAACCGCTCAAAAACTTCTGGCATCCAGTACCAGCTTGGTCCCATATCAAATACAAAGCCGTCCGCTGCTAACTTCCTTGCCCGGCCTCCCGGCATATCCTGTTTTTCCAATACCGTGGTATCCAGACCGGCTTTGGCCATAAAGCAAGCCACGGATAAACCGGCAAATCCACTTCCTATAATGACTGCTTTTTTCAAGTGATGAAAATACGGATATTGTCTATCAACCCGATATGCAATCCCGCGCCCGCAGCTCATTTATTTTGCTGATACAATACTAATAATATGGAAAGGGGATCCGGGAAATACTCGACAAACGTCCCGATAAAATCGTCGGATATTATTAAATAAAATCGTGACTTACAGCCGGATCTGTTTCAGGTTCCGAATACCCTGATCGGCGGGGGAGGTATTTACATTAAACCAAACCAGCGGGCTTTGCGACTTGAGCCAAAATATTCCTTATCAGCCATCAAAGCTGCAGAAGCGTCCTGATGGATTCCAACAGGCTTGGGTCCGGAAAAGAAATCAACATCCACGCGCCCAACTTCACCCTTTCCAAACTCAATATAACAGGACCCCGCACCGGTATAGGCTGTTGTGTTTTCCTTCCCGTGAAATGCCGCAATAATAGAAGCCGCAGCAATTTTTGCAGCACCTTCCGCAAATACGCCAGCCTTCGGCGTTCCTACGCTGGTTACATCACCAATGGCATACACATTGGGAAATTTGGTCAGCAGGTTCGCCCTGTCAACCGGGATCCATCCATTCTCGGTCATCCCGCTTTGCAGCACAACGTCCGGCGCAACATGTTTTGGAATACCGAGGAAAAGATCGAATGGCATTTCGGTGCCATCATCCAGAATGGCTACTTTCTTTGACTCATCAAGCGAGCTTACTTTTCGCTGGGGTATAAACCGGATATTTCGTTCCGCAAAAGCTTTGATCAATGCCTTCGATGAATCAGGAGAAGGAGGAATGGGAGAGCCAAAGGGTATTACCAGGCTTATGGTGCAGGCATCCCGCACGCCGGCATGGCTGAGATAGTCATGCAACATTAAAGCAGCTTCACTGGGCGCGGGCGGGCATTTGAAGGGCGCCCCGCATACGCCGACGATGGCATGACCCTTCGAAAAACGGGGAATCACTTCCCGCAATTTCTCTGCACCTTCAAAAGAATAGTATTGATCACCACATTCTGCAAGCCCGGGCGTTGCCCGGATGTCGTAATTGGCCCCGAGCGCTATGACCAGAACATCGGCCTCATAAACACTGTTTCGGGTGGTAACCCTTTTCATTACCGGATCAATGGAGGTAATGGTTTCTTTACGGAATTGCACGCCTGGCTTTACGATGCTGCTGTAAGGAATTTTAACGGCATCGGACGACTTGCGCCCAAACATGACGTCCAGCTTTGAAAATCCAAAATAAAATGAATCGTTTTGATCTATGAGGGTTAGATCAAGTTCGTCGCCGATTGTATCAGAAAGTATGGAACTGAGTTCCAATCCTCCAAAACCGGCACCTTGTACCACGACCCTTAATTTCATTGGCATATCTTTATTTTGCGCGGGCGGTCTAAAGTTACAGAAGTTAATGCTCCGATATTAACCGGCCGGCATCCAGTATGGCGATTTTTTTCCCGTCTGTTTTAATGATACCCGATGCGCAAAATTCAGCGAGTATCTTATAGACCGTTTCATAGGCTGCCCCGGTGAATGAAGCGATATCCTGTCTGCTCATGGGAAAACCGACATAACCTCCTTCATCTATGCCAAAATGGTCTGCCAGGTATAAAAGCGTTTTCGCCAGCCTGTTCCTCACGGTCATATGGGCGAGATCACGCATGCGCTGTTCCGATAATTGTAATTCATCGGCGAAGAACATCATAAAATCGAACAGAAATCCCGGATTTACGTGAAGCGTGGAATGGAAAAATGCAAGGTCCAGAAAACAAACCCTTGTTGTACTCAGCGCCGTGGCGCTAACCGGGTAGGCTGCGGAGTGAGTGGATAAGCCGCGATGACCAAGGATATCCCGCTGTCTGGCGAAGCGCAGGATAAGTTCTTTATCTTCTCCCCAGTGTTTATGCACTTTAACAACACCCCCGATCATAAAGTACACACCCTTCACCTCGTCCCCCTCGCTGAAAATGGCATCACCCTTTCTTATGGTGGTTATTTTTTTCTGTGTATCCAGCGCTGGCCACCAGGCCGGCATGCAGCGTTCATACAGGAATGCAGGCTGCCGGTCATAACGGTCTTTTTCTTTCTTCATTTAGAATTATCTTTTGGTCTGTCCTTCCCGCGATGGCTTCCCGGTTCAGGTTTACCACTTCACCAAAAATGATGATTGCGGGGTTTTCGAGTCCTGCATGCTGCGCCCGGAAATAAATGTCTTTAATTTTACCGGATACCATTTTGGCATCGGGTCTCGTTCCGTTTTGAATGATGGCGGCGGCCATTTCTCCTTTTCCGCATTGTATAAATACATCGCATATCGGTTCCAGTTTGCTCATGGCCATTAGAATCACCACGGTAGCGGTCAACTGCGCAGCAAGACGAATATCTCCGGAGAGTTCGCCGTTCCGGTTTGTACCCGTAACCACCCAGAAGCTTTCACTGATCCCCCGGCACGTGAGCGGAATCATTTGGGAAGCCGGCACGGCCAACGCACTGGATATCCCCGGCACGATTTCAACTTCCATCCCGGCGGCTTTCGCTGTGTCTATTTCTTCCTGCGCCCTTCCGAAAATAAAAGGATCACCGCCCTTCAGTCTGAGGATGGTTTTGTACTGACCGGCATATTTCACGATAAGCATATTGATTTCACCCTGGCTCAGGGCATGACATCCATAGCGTTTACCAACAAAATGTTTCACAGTTCCGGCGTGGCAATGTGCAAGCAGGTCTTCATTTACCAGCGCATCATATAGAACCACATCGGCTTCCCGAAGCGCCCGGACCGCCTTTAAACTGATCATTTCCGGGTCTCCTGGCCCTGCTCCCACGAGTATTAATCTAGTCATACGTTAATATTATTATTATATATATGTAACATTATTTGAGCGAAGTTTGAAAATTATTGGCATTTAACCTTATTTTTATCATATAAAGTCTAACATCATTGCTTATCAGATGATATTGTTTAGCTAAAGTTACATGATAAATATTTATATGTAACTGTTACTTCCATCTCCAGCGATTACTTGCCATACTTCACAAACAATAATCGAGGTTATGAAGATCATTATCATCGGGAATGGTATGGTGGGTTATAAGTTTTGCGAAAAACTGGTGGAGCGGTCCCCGGCCGCATTTGATATCACCGTTTTTGGCGAAGAGCTCCGGCCGGCTTATGACCGGGTACATCTGAGCGATTACTTCATTGGAAAGTCCGGCGAAGATCTTCACCTCAATACCGAAGCATGGTATGCTCAAAACAAAATCACGCTGCACCTTGGCGATCCCGTAACGGGCATCAACCGCCCGGAAAAAACAATTACCAGTTTCAAAGGAATCACGCTTCCCTATGATGTTCTCGTGATGGCCACCGGCTCAGCCGCCATGGTCCCGCCAATCCATGGCGTGGAGAAAAAAGGCGTTTTTGTTTACCGGACCATCGAAGACCTGGACCTGATCCGCGGTTATGCGAAAAATGCAAAGAAGGCGGCTGTACTTGGCGGAGGACTCCTCGGACTGGAAGCGGCCAAAGCCATGCTCGACCTGGGCATTAAAAAAACACATGTTATTGAATTTGCTCCCCGGCTGATGCCCAGGCAACTGGATGATATTGGAGCCGCCACTTTAAAAAATAAGCTTACGGCGCTCGGGCTGAGCATTCACACCCTGAAGCATACCTACCAGGTGCTCGGGGAAGAACGGGTAACCGGAATACAATTTGCCGATGAGAGTGAACTTTCCGTGGACATGCTCGTGATATCCACCGGCATCAAAGCAAGAGACGAGCTCGCATCCCAGTGTGGCATTGAAACAGGGGCACGTGGAGGGATTGTGGTCAATGATCAGCTGCAGACTTCAGATCCTTCAGTCTTTGCCATCGGGGAATGTGCCGTGCATAAAGACATGATTTATGGTCTTGTGGCACCAGGTTATGAAATGGCGGAAGTACTTGCTTCCCATCTGTGCCAGGCGAAAGCGGGCGGGTCAAGAACCGGAAAGAAAACTTTCACCGGCTTTGATATGAGCACCAAACTCAAGCTGGTCGGAACGGATGTGGCCAGCTTTGGTGATCCGTTCATTTCGACGGAGAAAGTGCGGACCATTCTTTTCGAAGACAAACTGAATGGCATTTATAAACGGCTGAATATTTCATCCGACGGAAAACATCTGCTCGGCGGTATCCTGGTGGGCGAGGCATCCGGCTACAATATGCTCCTTCAGCAGTACAAGAATAAAATGCTGCTTCCTTCCAATCCGGAAGATCTGATTTTAATGCAGCGGGATGACAAAAAAGAGAGCAGCGACAGCATTGCTTCTCTCCCGGATGATGCGCTCATCTGCAGTTGTGAAGGGGTTACCAAAGATACGATCTGCCGGTCAGTAAGCGAATCCGGATGTGAAACCATTGACGCGATTAAAAAGTGCACGAAAGCAGGCACGGGTTGCGGCGGCTGTGTTCCGATGATGAAAGATCTTCTGGTCCATACCATGAAGCTGAACGGAAAATATATCCGGAATGTTTTGTGTGAACATTTTGCCTACAGCCGCCAGGAATTGTACGACCTGATAAAGATACATGGACTCAAATCTTTCAATGAAGTGCTGGACCGGTTTGGCAAAGGAGATGGATGCGAACTGTGTAAGCCGCCCGTCTCTTCCATTCTCGCCAGTTTATGGAACGAAATGATTTTGAAAAAAGGAAATGATACCGCGCAGGACAGTAACGACCGCTTCCTGGCCAATATCCAGAAGGGAGGAACCTATTCCGTTGTGCCCCGCATTCCCGGCGGCGAAATCACGCCGGATAAACTGATAGCCATTGGCGGCGTGGCGAAGAAATACAATCTGTATACCAAAATCACCGGCGCCCAGCGCATCGATCTCTTTGGCGCGCATATCAGTGACCTTCCTCTGATCTGGGAAGAGCTCATTGCTGCTGGTTTTGAAAGCGGACATGCTTATGGTAAAGCCCTGCGCACGGTGAAAAGTTGCGTGGGCAGTACCTGGTGCCGTTTTGGTTTGCACGACAGTGTGAGTTATGCCATCCGCATCGAAGAACGATATCGCGGTCTTCGGGCACCCCATAAGCTGAAATCGGCCGTTTCCGGATGTATCCGCGAATGTGCTGAAGCGAGAAGCAAGGACTTTGGCATCATTGCAACAGAAAAAGGATGGAATCTTTTCGTTTGCGGCAATGGAGGCAGTAAACCGCAGCATGCGGTTCTGCTGGCCTCCGACATCGATAGCGAAACCTGCATAAAATACATCGATCGCTTTCTGATGTTCTACATTACGACAGCCGACCCGCTCACCCGCACGGCGCCCTGGCTGAATAAAATGGAGGGTGGTATTGACTATTTACGCAATGTGGTGGTTCACGACAGCCTCGGCATGGGTGTTCAGTGGGAAAAGGATATGCAACTATTGGTCGATTCATACAGCTGCGAATGGAAAGCGGCTATTGAAAATCCCGAAATCAGAAAACGGTTTAATCATTTCGTCAATGCGCCGGCGCAAAAGGATCCTGCCGTGCAGTTTGACGAACTCCGGGGCCAGAAAAAACCGGCATCCTGGAATAAGATTACAGGATGAACCTGACCTGCAGAATATATTTTTTGCATAATAAACGAATCGCTTATGAATAACGCTGAACCCGTCTGCGCAATAGAAAGAAAGAATTGGTTTCAGGCCTGCCGGGTCGAGGACGTTGTGCATAATGGCGGCGTCTGTGTGAAATACGGGGAGCAACAGATTGCCCTTTTTCATTTTACCCGGCGTAAGGAATGGTTTGCCATTCAGAATGAATGCCCGCACAAAATGCAAATGGCGCTGAGCAGGGGCATGATCGGCACACAGCAGGATGAGCCGAAAGTGGCCTGTCCGTTTCATAAAAAAACATTTTCACTGGTTACGGGACAATGTCTCTCCGGCGACGAATGCGCGATAGAGACCTATCCCGTCAAAGTAGAAAATGGACATGTGTACATATTCATTTAATCATCATTAATCAATCACCAATACTAAATCAAATTTTATGGACTACGTATCACCCAAAGAGGTAAGCGCCACCATGCTGAATACCGCATTGACCAAGGCTTCATTGCCTGTCAAAGACCTGCTGGTCCGGGGAGTGCTCTCCGGCGCCCTGTTATCCATATCGGTCACCCTGGCTTATGCTGCCGTGACGCAAACAAAATTGCCCTTAATGGGCGCGATTGTTTTCCCGGTTGGATTTGTGATAATCATTCTGCTGGGACTCGAACTGGTGACGGGCAGTTTTGCACTGATCCCCTTGGCTTTTTTTGAAAAAGGAATCAGTGGAAAAACCATGCTGAAAAACCTGTTCTGGGTATTCACGGGAAATCTCCTGGGAAGCCTTGCCTTCGCATTTCTGTATTGGGCCGCCGCTTCAGAATTCGGAACCCTGACCACGACGGGTCCTATCGAACAGATGCTGATAGCCGTCGCCGAGAAAAAAACCATCGGGTATGCATCACATGGAACCGCCGGATTCGCAGCAGAATTCATCAAGGCGATCCTTTGTAACTGGATGGTTTGCCTGGGCGTTGTTCTGCCGATGGCTTCTAAGTCAACAGCTGGAAAGATCGTCAGCGCCGCCATTCCGATCTTTATATTCTTCGCCCTGGGTTACGAGCATGCCGTGGTGAATATGTTTGTAATTCCTGCCGGAATGCTATTTGGTGCGAAACTGACCATCACCGACTGGTGGCTGTATAACCAGGGTATTGTAACACTTGGCAATATAATCGGCGGTTTGTTATTTACCGGAGTGGCTATTTATTATACACATCGGAAGGAAAACAATCCCGGGATCGCGGCGCTTCAGAAAGTGGCCTAAGCTCATCTAAATCATTTTTTTCATCTGATCCTGTTTTATGTACAACAGGGAACGGATAATCATTTTCAAAAATGGATCTCAATATGAAACACAAACACAGCATCCGGTATTTTATTTTTTCTGCAGCCCTGCTCATCGGTTTCTCGGCGAACGCCCAACTTAGCTTTTACGGACAGTTGCGCACGCGAACGGAATACCGCGACGGACAGGGTGCGCCCTTGCCCAAGGGATCAGCGCCCGCTTTTTTTACTTCCCAACGCTCAAGACTTAGCCTGAATCTTACAGGATACCGGTTGAGATTCGGTTTAACGGTGCAGGATACCAGGGTCTGGGGGCAGGACGTGTCTACCATCAACCGTACCACCACGCAGGAAAATAATGGGTTTATGCTGTATGAAGCCTGGGCGGCAATTTCCATTACCGACACGACGTATAAAAAAGGATTGCTTTCCTTTAAGGTCGGCCGGCAGGAAATTATTTTTGACGACCAGCGGCTGATCGGGAATCTGGACTGGCTTCAGCAGGGGCGGCATCACGATGCCGGCATTTTTAAATATGTTACGTCAGACTGGAATCTTCAGGTGGGGGTCGCTTATAATCAGAACAAAGAAAACAGCAGCGGCACCAATTATTCGGAAACACCTCCGGGAAACTACACGGCCAATACCAATGGCGGCGCCATGTATAAGAGCTTTGAATTCGGATATGCCAACCGCAGGCTGAAGCATGGGAATGTTTCGTTTTTGATTTTTGCTGACCAGTTTAATAAATACAATCTCGATTCCACCAATACCAAAATCTGGGATAACGGCGCCTGGACGAGACTGACCACCGGATTCTATTTGAACAACCGGTTTAATAAATGGGTGCTGACCGCCTCGGCTTATTATCAGACAGGTAACAATCCGGCCGGTCAGAAATTATCTGCAGGCCTGCTGTCAGCGAACCTGCTGCATGATTTTAGTTCCGGGTTTTCTGCCGGGCCGGGAGTTGATTTCACCAGCGGAGGAAATTCCGGTTCTACAGTCCATGCCTTCGATCCATTGTATGGCACACCGCATAAATTCTGGGGCCTGATGGATTATTTCTATGCGTCCGGCGGCTTTGGAAACCGCGGATTGGTCGATTACTATATCAAATCCAGATATGTGTTTTCCAAAAGATTTGCGGCAACGGCGGATCTGCACCAGTTTTTCAGTGCCAGCGCGATAACGAATGCTGCCGGTGGTTATGTCAATAGAAATTTCGGAACGGAGGCAGATCTCGTGCTCAATTATGATATAACACCCGTGATCGGTTTTGAAACCGGCTATGGTCATTTTTTCAGCACCTCAACGCTTGCATTACCACAGGTAAAGAATGTGGTCAACGCAAACAGCAATAGCAACTGGGCTTATTTGATGATTATCATTAAACCGGCTTTTACCGGTAAATAGGAGTTTTTGAAAAACCCCGGGGTATATCTATTTTGATCGGATCCTTTTGGGGAAAATCTCGGTGCAGCTTCCATAGAACTCACACCGGATGATCTTGCCCGGACTAATGACGCTGCTGCCGGAATTACGGTAGAAGGTAGCCGCTATCCGGAAAGCTGGCCTCCTGGCTCAGGAATTGAAGTATTACCCAGATTGAATTAGAAGAGGAGAGGTATATTATCACTATGTACAGCAGTGCGGATATCAAACAAAGAGATAGCTCAGCCTTCGCATCGGTTTTGTTCATGAATAGGGCAATTATTCCACAATTGTATTCACTGCTGTTGATTCTGATCGTTTGGCGAATTTATTCATGGTTTATGCGTCGGGAACTTTATTATATTCGGTAAATGCTAAAAATGACCCTGGTAAAAAGTCAGATAAACGAAATCCCGAACTCGTCCGGTAACGGGGAGGATGAGTCGCCGATTGCCTTAAAGAAAAAAAAGGCAAAGGACGGACCCGGTGCCTTAAAAGATAAACGGGAAGAGCTGAAAAGGAGTGAAGAAAGGTATCATAAAATGATCGAGGAAGTAGAGGATTATGCCATTTTGCTGCTGGACAGGGATGGGATAGTTCAGAACTGGAACAAGGGTGCTGAACGGATAAAAGGATATACACAGGAAGAAATTGTAGGAAAGAATTTCCGGATATTTTATTTGCCGGAAGACCGGGAAAAAAAATTGCCGGAACAATTGATGGAACAGGCGGTTCGAGAGGGCAAGGCTCTGCACGAAGGATGGCGTCTGCGTAAGGATGGCACCAGGTTCTGGGGAAGTATAGTGATTACCACGCTGCATGATGAACATGGCCAAATCATGGGCTTTTCCAAAGTGACCCGGGATCTGACCGACATCAAAGCGGCAACAGATCAGATTAAAGATTATGCCCGGGAGCTGGAATTTCAAAATAAGGAATTGCAACAGTTTGCCTATGCAGCGGCGCATGACCTGAAAGAACCCCTGAGAAAGCTTCAGTTTTACCTTTCGGCTATCGTGGAGACCCTCGCGGAAAAAATACCGGATAAAGAGAAAACCTATCTGAATAACTCGGTCAGTTCGGCCGAAAGAATGAGCAGCCTGATCGAAGACCTCCTGAGGTATTCCGCAACGTCAATGGTTGCTGATCAATTCGAGGCCGTAGACCTGACCGCGGTGATGGAAGAGGTAAAGAATTTCTATCAGGACTATTTGGCGGACGGCAGTATCAGCATCAGGATGAATGGCCCGGCCGGGATCTGGGGAATAAAGTTTCAAATCCGCCAGTTATTCGATAACCTGATTGGAAATGCCATTAAATATGGGCAGAAGGATCACCCCGTTCAGATTGATGTATCCTGTGCCAGGGAGTATCATCAATTTGCCGGAGAACCGGGACTAAATCCGGTAAAATCTTATTTTAAAATTACCATCCGGGATAACGGCATCGGGTTTGAGCCTGAACATGCGCAGAAGATCTTTGATTTATTTCAACGCCTGCATAGCCGTTCGGAATATCCCGGATCGGGCGTTGGACTCGCCATTTGTAAGAAGATCGTTCAGAATCATAAAGGATTCATCGAAGCCGAAGGCAAGCCGGGTGAGGGCTCGGCTTTTACCATCTATCTGCCATGCCTTTAGCTCTGATCATGGTGGGGCTGGATAATTTCCAACATCTTTCTGGCCAGGTTCACAAGATCCCGGGTCCTGGCCGGTTTTGAGAAATAGGCAATGGCGCCTCTTTCCAGGCACAGCTTCTTATGCTCCGTCTGGACGGACGTACTCCAGACGACTTTCGGTATGGATAAATAGCGTGGTTCCTCTTTTAGCTGGTCCAGCGTTTCGATAGCGTTCAGTAACGGCATCTTGTAATCCAGAATGATCAGGGACGGCACTTCCTCATCGGGGCGACCTTTCAGCCAGGAAATAGCTTCCTTTCCGTTCAATACGCAATGAATCCAAAGAGAGGAGTCTTCCTTCAGCAAATAGTCTTTCAGGATGTCCTGATCTTCCGGATCATCATCGGCCAGTAAAATGCAGATCGTCTTTGCCATTGTTTATTGTGATCAGGAAGATACGGAGGAAGTTAGGTAAGCAGCACCCATGCTGTGATAAAGGCGGTCCATCTGTTTACAGATCAAAAGTAGGAAGATTTGCCTTTTTCCCTGAGCCTATTCCATAGCCCGCGTCCATGGGTTTGTTATTTCCGTTCGGTAAGCCGGTCAACACATCCTTACCCGCCGGGGAACCATTATCAGCTATATTGTAGAAGTTTGTGATCATGGAAGGATTTACTTTATATTTTGGATTCAGTAAGCTGGCTGATAAACTTTTTCTGTCTCCTGTAGATACCCATCTCTGGATGGGGCACTGGAAAATATCTTTCACAATGGATAACCGAACAGAAAACATAATACTTTTTGACGGAGTTTGCAATTTGTGCAACGGGCTGGTCCGCTTCATTATAAAAAGAGATGCAGGCGGCAAGTTTAAATTTGCATCTCTGCAATCAGAAATTGGTCAGCAATGGCTAAGGACGGTCGGCCTGCCGGTAAATGAATTTGAGTCCTTCGTGCTGATCAGGGGAGATGAATATTATCTGAAATCTACGGGCGCTCTGAAAATGCTGAGAGAACTGGATGGTATCTGGAGGACATTTTATATTTTCATATTAGTTCCCCGGCCGGTAAGGGATTTTCTTTATGATATGGTGGCAAAATCCCGGTATAAGATATTCGGAAAGCGAGACACCTGTATGATTCCGACTCCTGAGCTTCAGGAGCGATTTCTATAAGCTGATATTTTTATTGAGCTCTGCAGTGTTCTTTATCAATTCATTTCTTTTCGCCGGCAGTTTTCTCATATAAGTTTCTAAAAATACCTTATCCGCTACGTGTCTAAATAATCCCATCGGTGATTGAAAATCAAATGCGTCAGTCATCAGGTTCTAGGGCGTCCATCCCGCCCGTTTCAGAAATTCAATCAGCTGCGGATCGTCGGCAGACATGGGAGGAAGCCAGAGTTCGCCGATGCGTTCGCGATTCCACCATAAGCCTCCAGGATTACCAGGCTTTGCAAATGAGTAGCGATACAGAACTGCCCGGATATAGCGCGGTGGCCCGCCAGGGAAGGGATTTCCGGCGAACAACGATATCGCGCCGGCATCGTTATGGAGTAGTTTTGAAACGAGATTCAGCGTCCACGGATATTCTTGGGGTGACGACATGGCGGCAAACCACATCTGCCAGTCCAGACGCAGCTGATAAGGTGCGATCAGCGGCGGGCGCTGATCGGGCGCCACAGGCAGGGCCTTGTACCGATAGGCTTTCCATTCCGCGCTGTCACTGGGAATGCTGTCCATGGTTCCTTCGAATACCACGTTGAAACGCTCCCGTCCTACCGTTCCGAATGCACCGTAAGTGTTCACCAGATCAATGGGATCGAATGAGCCATTCATGATCTGCCGGGGAGACAGCATGTTGAACACGGGCTGGATGCTGAGGATCGCAATTACAGCGGCAATGATCCACGCCGTGGTCAGCATGGGCCGGGATGGTTCAGCGCCGGCAGCGGCGGTTGCTGCCCGGCGAACAAGCGAACGGGGAAGAAGCGCCGACCAGAAACCGTCATCAAAACAGGCTAGCGCAGGAAGGATGGTCAGCCAGTTGAGGAACGAGAGGTTACCACTGAGGACGAGAATGATCTGCAAACCCACAATAACAGATCCTGTGATATGCCTTGCGACCCGCGGCCAGAAAACGAACCAGGGCGCAATGAGCTCAGCCAGAAAATTATACCAAACACCGGCTCGCAACAGCATCCGCGGCAGAAAATGGAACCACCGGCTCAGCGGACCAGGCAGCGGCTGGGTCTCGAAATGATAATAGAGGGCCGTCCCGTTCCGCCACACTTCGTCGCCACGGATCTTGATGAGCCCGGCGCCAAACATGATGCGGAAGATCAGCCAGCGGAACAATCCGATCACCGGCATCGGCGGCGGGCGTTTGGGAAATGGGCGCATGTCGAGTAGCGGACAGAGGAAGATGGCCAGAAATCCGGTTTCCAGGAGCTGGATCTCCCAGCCGTAACCATACCAATCCTGCCCTACATGAACAAAAGACATGTAGAGAAACCAGAGAACGGCGAGCAGCGGCGCATTGGCAAAGCCGGCCATCAGTGCGCAGGAAAGCACGAATCCCGTCCACGCCAAAGCCAGGAGACTCTCATCGGAATGAACAAACCAGAAGAGCGAAGGCACGTGCAAAAAAGCAGTACCCCTTGATCCATATGAAGCACTGACATTATCGAGGAACATGCCGACGGGAAGAAGTCCATGCGCGCCGATCAGGGGAACGATCTGATTGATCGCCACAAGAAAGGCCACTGCATAGATTGCGCCGAGCAGACGGAGAATAAGAAAGCGGGTGAGCCAGTACGTTGGGCGGTTGCCCTGCGCATGGAGGAACTTTTGGGATGTATTGGCCATCTTGTTATCCGGTTTTCCTGCAGTCGTATAAGCTGCATCGGCTTCTTATTTTTCGTCTGCCACGATCATACTATGTATCCTGAGCCCAGAAAGTTTCACCATCACTTCTCCTTTCTCATAGCTGAAAGACAGCGGCTTATTCTCCGGTTGCAACATTAGTCGGGTGGGTTTGTTCATCCTTATCCTCACCGTCAGCGGACCGACCGCGGGTATCTCATCATAAGAGTAAAAGTTTTTATTTGCATGCTGACCGGCGGTATTGATCAAATGGATAACGTATTTTGTTCCCAGCCTGTTCACTGCGAGATGCACAAGGTGCGAGCCGGATACATTGACCATAGGCCTCGCAAATAGTTTCCGCACCAATCCGTTTAAAAAATCCCGCTCCAGGGAAGAAGTATTGTTTTGATAGTTTTCACCCATATTGGCAAATACGCAGGCGATCTGTCCCTTTCCATAGTCAGCAATAGAAGCGGCTGCCCTGGCGTTGAACCGGAGATCCTGCTGATCGTAAAGCATGCCAAAGGATCTGGTGCCGGTCAGCAATTCCACAGGCTGATAGTCGCCCTGGATCGCCGCCATATCTTTGTCGTATCCCAGGTACTGAATCTTATTCGCTGTAGCCTGGCCTTCCAGGCGGATGCCCGCCTCCTTTTCAAAGAGACGGGTGGCTTCTGTTCCGATCACGAGTAATCTGCCGCCATGCGAAACATAGCTTAGCAATTCATTTCGCAAAGAATCTGCCAGCCAGTCCCATTCGGGAATGACGATCAGGGGATACTGCTGCATATTCCCATGCAAATGATGCTCCATTTTTATTTCCACTGCCTCCTGCCCGTCCAGCAAGGCTGTCGTGATTCCCTTGATCCGTTCAAGACCGCCGTTGGTAAAAATATTCCGGGTCTCACGTTCATGAGTTGCGCCGCTATACAGAATGGCCACCTGCGGAACGGGTATGGCGCCTTTGCAAAAAGCCCTGCAGGCCTGTACAAAATCACCGAGCCCTTTCATGGTGGGGATCTCCCAGGGTTTGATCGACGCATCCCGGTTCTGGGTGAAATAACACTGGAAGCCGCCGCCCATGGAGATAATTTCCGCTGCCTCCTGCTCCAGTTGTATGGCGGATTTTTTTGTTTGCAGGCCCTGCCTGTCCCAGTTCAGCGTGAAACCCCAGGACATGATATCCCAAGGTTTTCCGTAGGCCTTTCCCTGGGAAGCCAGGCACCTGCCTTCAAAGGCAGCATTGTTCAGACTGTTAACCGGCGTCAGGTCGCCCGACAAAAAATCCACGTCAACAGTCACCGGCTGCGGCATGAAAGAAGAAAAAGACCAGTTGCTGGCAACCTGAAAACCGGGATTGAATGCGTGCATGGCGGACGCATAGTGCTGCACATAATTCAGAAAAGACTGCCGGTTGAAATCAAGAAACCGCGCGTACCCGCTGTCTTTGGAAGAGTGTGGGATACCGGTCATTCCGGTCTCCGCCTGAAACGCTTTCAGGGCGGCAGGACTATAATCAGGAACAACGGCCCAGCAATCTCCATCCACCCACACCCCATCAATGCCGTAGTCCCTGCTTAATTCCTTCAACTGAGGAATCAGCAGCTCGTCCACATACCCGCTATGCACCGAGATCTTATCTGAATCCATCTTCCCTTCCGCATTGAGCGCCGCCCAGTCCGGATGCAGTCTGACCGCCTGTTTTTCATATACACCCGAATAGTGAACATACAGGGCGACTCCATATTTCCTGGTCAGCTCCCGCCATAATTTTAAAGGATCCCTGTCAAAACTCTTCGCGGGTGTTCCCACTTTGGTTGGATAGCTGGATATTCCCGGGTGCCCCTTGCAATCCACCTGAATAAAATCCGGATGCACCGCGCTCAACAGGGAATCAATTATCCCATAAGTGAGCGTGCGGCCGATATGTTCATCATC
>JAUZOD010000045.1 GCA_030706635.1 Bacteroidota bacterium | reverse complement strand
TCACGATGAGCTCGCCAATATCTTTTCCCATTTTGTTACTGATCACGGTACAATACTGATAATGAATGCCGCCATAAAAACGTGATGTTTTTGTTTCCTCAGCTGCATTCCGGAAAGAGGTAAATGACCTGTTCGGAATTCCAAACTCGAGTTCGGTGGAATCTGTGTAAGCAAACTGATCACCATACACGCTGGACAAAACTTCTGCAGACGCAGCAGAAATGGTACAGTGTCCACAGGTATATTCCGGAAAAGGTGGGGTTTGTAAATGTGGTTTCCAGTTCGGATCCAGGTATTTATTGATAGCCGTTTCGGGTCTCAGCGTATTGTAGATGTATTTAAAATTCCAGCATTGAATAAACGCATCAAATACGGCAATGGCTGTTTTAGCAAATCCGCATACTGTTTTGGGAAAGTCTGCACCTGATTTTATAGCTGCGATACCTGCAATACTCATCCAATGGCCTCCGGGAGAAAACTTTTTAGTGCCAAACATCAGGTGGCCGGAAACATTCAATTTAAACGGATTATCATCCCAAAAATCAGCAATAAATGCCTGTTCGGGCGTAAGGCTGTCAACCACATTCTGTATTTTTTTTACCTCCAGATAGTAGGGGCTTTGCTTGTTGGTCATATCAAACTTATAAGGGGGAGGAGGACTGAACTGATTCACGCTGTCGATCACCAGGTTCCGGATGGAACTCCAGTGGGGCTCCATGGCAGGAGTATACGCAGGCGGGGTAGGCACCCATCGGCCGGGGGAATCTGTTACGGAATACTCTGGCGCACCCCGTGTTTGTAAATAATTATCATGTTTGCTCCAATCCATGATGGCCGATGCCACCGTATCAGCATAAACAATCGAGTTACTTAAAATTTGCTCGGGCATCCCATGATCTTTTGCCAGGTTCTTCAGGCTGTCGACATAGTCCTTCATGCTCCCTTCAGGAAAAGTAACCGATTCGCCTAACTTGCAAAAAGCCAGCAGGGAAGCCAATTCATAATTGATCTTTTTGCCCGGTTCTGGTTTCGGAACGGATTTCAACCCATGCAGTTGCCCCGCCAGGGAATTGTACTTTTCCGGATAACCACCGGCAATTACTTCATAGCCTGCTACAGAAGCGTATAAATAATTACGCGATGCGACTATAGGGCCAAAATTATTGCCCATCACGACTGTATTCAATTCATGAACCGCATTGCAGTAAAGATTGGGATCACTGAATATCTTTTCGTAATCCTTTTTGGTATTACAAGCCGTTAAGCCAATGGCCAGACACAAGAATAAAAATAACTGCTTCATCGTACTGTTTGATTTATGAACAAGGTGAGTTTGCCTTTTACTAATCAGTAATTGAAAAATCAATCCCGCATGGTATGTCCTTTTCACTACGAAAACAAAATTTCCGTTTGACCCGATATCAATAGTAAATAAGCGAAGAATTAGAATTCCGAAGGTAAATAATTATTCATTTAGAATACCCCCAAAAGATATCTAACCCGGATTTATCCGTAAAACCCGGGTTACAAGTCCTGGTCCGCAATACGAAGGTGGAAAATGAAGAGAAAGATCTTGATTTATTTGGAGATAGATGTAATTTGCATTCCGTGCTGAAGTTTCCACTCACTATATTGCTTATGCTGATCATCGGACTCCAAACCTTCAGCAAATGGTTGGTGTTTCTTGATTTTGAGATCAATAAAGATTTTATTGCAGCAACCCTTTGCGTCAACCGGGAAACCCGGGGGTCCTGCTGCAAAGGAAAGTGTTATTTAAACAAACAGCTGGCCAGGGACACTGATCAGCAGCAACCGATAAACAACACGCAAAAGGATGAGGTTCACTTCTTTTCCGAGGAGCTGGTAAGTTGGACCTTCCACCAGCCAGTTTCATTTGAAAGGGCTGAACATCCTTATCTCTGTAGAAAATCCCAGGAATATTTTATCTCCGTTTTTCAGCCTCCGCAGGCTTAGTACTCAAATTCCTGTTCCCGCCGGGGAATGTCTCCGGAGGATGGTTATACCGAAATGGATTGGACGGTTACGTTTCCTGTAATCAAAACTGGCTGTGTCACGCCCCTGATGCAGGCTGACGGTCAACTGAACGGCTACCCGGTTATTCCGGTATAACCAACGTCCCCATTCCGGAAATTCAACAATCTTAAGAGAAATCCTTATTTCATTATCTCAACAAGTCTTATTGTCTCATTGAACCATTGAAAACATTGAAATAGAAATGTTTGAACAGGTGAGGGCATGGGCCTATTAAAATCTGGACAGCATGAAGAATTTTATATACAGCATCATTTTATTATTAATAGCCAATCCAATAATTGCACAACAAGTTCTGAAAGGGAGGATTATTGATGGTCAGACAGGCGAACCGTTAGCAGGTGCGAGCATTCGAATTAAAAATACTTCTACGGCCGTGATCTCCGGCAAGTCAGGAGAATTCCTGATAAAATCCCCCGGAGCAGTGGGTTTGTTAACCATTTCTTTTGTCGGTTATAAAAGCCAGCAGCTGAATGTAAACAGCAACACGGGGTTTATGAATATAGAAATGCAAACCGGCATGGCCAGCCTCAATCATGTAACGGTTACGGGATACGAAAACAATCGCAAGCTACTCGAAACCGCCGGGTCCATCGCGATCATAACGTCCAAAGAAATTCAGCGGGGTAACAACCTCAGTATTCTTCCGGTCTTAAATACCGTACCCGGCGTGAAAATGGAAGAAGCTGCGCCAGGCAATTACAAGATATCCCTCAGGGGAAGCGCCTTGCGTGATCCCTATGGCGTACGCAATTTAAAATTATACTGGAACGACATTCCGCTGACTTCTCCGGATAATTCCGCATCACACACACTGGATTTCGATCCCGCCCAGATCGGCAGCATGGAGATCATTAAAGGGCCTTCTGGCAGTATGTATGGAGCGGGCAATGGCGGCGTCATTATCTTTAAAAGCTCCAAACCCGAATATCATGAAAATGATCTGTCCTTAAACGCAACCGCCGGGTCGTTCGGACTTTACCGGCTGCAAACGATGTATAAAAACAATACGGATAACTTCAATTTGTCTGCCAGTTATATTCATCAGCACTATGACGGATACCGTGAAAATGAATGGAATAATAAAGATGCTTTAAATATAACTTCCCAGTTTCTGCTGAGTCCAAACAGATCTGTTTACCTGTTGCTGGATCACGCGGAAGGAAGTTTCGGTATAGCCGGCAGCGTCGACAGCAACTGGGCCGTATCGACTCCGCGGAAAGCCGTTCAGTTTTGCAAAGACAATAAAACCGGGGTGCAAAAATACAGTTATACCCTCGTTGGCGTTTCCCAGACCTACCGGTTTAACGACCGGCTGACCAATACCAGCAGTGTATATAGCAGCTCGCAGATACTGAGTCATCCTTACGGACAAAGCATTTATTACAATGGCTATCTAAAGCAGAATTTCGATGGCATCGGGGGTCGGAGCTATTTCAATTACACGCCCGTTCTCGGAAGTGTGAAAAGCCGGTTTACTGCAGGAGCAGAACTACAATATGAAAATCAACTGGGAAATACCTTTGACATCGCGAATGATATTCCGGGAACATCGCCGGAGACGGGCGCTTTGCAATCCAGCAATATTATCCGGTCCTTTTCCAGCATCATTTTTGCGCAGGCATCCTTCGATCTGCCGGAAAATTTTTTACTGTCTCTCGGAACCAGTTACAATCACCTGTCTTACGATGTTACCGACCTCGTTCCACAGAGTTCGACACACGACAACTACACAGGGGACATCAAATTCAGGTCAGACTTTACTCCCCGTATTGGTCTGGTAAAAACATTTCGTAAAACCCTGGCCGTACATGCCAGCGTGGGCAACGGGTTTTCGCCTCCGACCGCATTTGAAGCCATTAACGGAGACGGCACTTTTAACAGAAATCTCGGTGCGGAAAAAGGAGTCAATTACGAATTGGGTTTCAGGGGAACATTATGGAAAGACAAATTCAATTTCGATGTTTCCATATACCAGATGAACCTGACGAATGCTATACTTCCCGTATATAATCAATACGGTACGGCAAGTTTTGTGAACGCCGGGGCACTGAATGAAAAAGGGCTTGAGCTTTCCCTGTTTTATCTCATTTCCCAGGATTCAAATAAAATAATCAGTTTGCTGAAACCCTGGATCAATTATACCTATAACTACTATAAATTCAGCAAGTATGCCAAAGAATCTTTTGACTACGTTCATAATGTTCCGGTAACTGCAGATTACAGTGGGAACAAGGTCACGGGCGTAACACCCAATTCCCTGAATGCCGGCGTGGACCTCGAAACAAGATATGGATTCTATTTTAATGCGGTGCTGAACTATATCAGCAGAACCCCGATCAATGACGCAAATACCTATTATCAGCACGCCTATACTTTACTGGCTTCCAAAATCGGGTTCCGTATTCAGGTCAATCGCGTGGGAATAGATCTGTATGCCGGCGGCCGGAATCTTCTGAATGCAAACTATTCTTCACTGGTCAATATCAATGCAGATGCCAGTGGAAGCAACTTATTTTATAATCCATCGCCGTCCCGGAATTTTTACAGCGGACTCACGATCAAATATCTTTTCAACAAATGATAAGGCAAAATTCCGTTAAAAGCTCACCGGGATAACTTAGTTCATTTCCCGGAAAGAATATTAAAGTAATTTTGTCATTCAGTACGATTAAAATGAATACACTAAAAAAGAGATCAATATTAAGAAATATACTCCCGGCATCTTTTGTGGCGTCTGCGATCCTGCTCCTCTCCTGCAATCCGTCGCCAAAGCAGGATGCAGCCTATAAATCGCGGGCTTATGCTAAATCAGATACAGCCAAAGCAAAATTCACACGGGACATGGTGGATAATATCAGGGACCCTTCCTGCGGAATGCCACTTTCGAAGGCTGTTGAAGATACCTTGCATTACGGAGGTAAGGTTTATGGATTTTGCTCAGACGAATGCAGGGACGAGTTCATAAAGGACCCGGAGAAACTTGCAAAAAGCGCAGTGATGAAAAAATAACCACCGGATGTCCCTTAAAGAAATCATTATTGAAAGGATTCAGCGGGATGGTCCCCTGTCTTTTCATGATTATATGGAGATGTGTTTATACCATCCCAACGCAGGTTATTATACCTCAGAAAAAAACAGAATCGGTGAAACAGGTGATTTTTATACAAGCCCTCATTTTTCTTCCCTGTTTGGCCAGATGATCGCCAAACAGCTGGAAGAGATGTGGGAGATCATGAATAAAAAGCCTTTCACTATCGTGGAATACGGAGCGGGTCCTGGCACGCTTTGCCGGGACATATTGCTATCCCTCAAAAGAAATGATTTACTCTACCAGGACCTCCGGTATTGCATTATCGAAAAAAGTGCATCCATGCGGGAAAGGGAAAAAAAGATCCTTTCCGAAAAGGTGAGCTGGCATGAGCGGATCGAAGATATTCCGGATTTAACAGGTTGCATCATATCAAATGAACTGATTGATAATTTCCCGGTTCATCAGGTGGTCATGGATCAGGAACTGATGGAAGTATTTGTCGATTACGGCCAGGGCTTCCTTGAGACATTTAAACCAGCCAGGGAAGAATTGAAAAATTATTTTAGTGAGCTGCAGGTGGTATTGCCGCCGGGATTCCGGACGGAAGTAAATCTGAATGCCCTGGACTGGATCCGCGATATCGCTGCCAGCCTGAAAAAAGGATTTGTAATCACTATTGATTATGGTCACCCTTCATCCATTTTGTACAATGAGAAACGCAGAGGAGGTACATTGATGTGCTTTCACCGGCACAAAATGAATAACAATCCCTACCTGAACATCGGGGAACAGGATATAACAACCCATATTAATTTTTCAGCCCTTGCCCGGTGGGGGGGCAAATATGGTTTACCATGCTCCGGCTTTACTCATCAGGCTCATTTCCTGCAGGGGCTTGGCTTTGCCGCACAGCTCAAAAAAACAGAGGAAGAGAATCCCGGATCAGACCTTAAAGAAAAGGAAAATGTTCTATATACGCTCTTACTGGATATGGGAACAAAGTTGAAGGTACTGGTTCAGCAAAAAGAGATGAACGGCGCCCGGCTCTCGGGTTTGCAGTTCGCTCAGCCATTTGTTTAAATATTTCCGGAAAATATTCCCTTTGATCAAGCTAAAGAACACTTCTGAACGCAGAAAGGTATTTATCCAGATAGACCTGTTTTGATTTTGATTTATACTGCATGATAAACCGCGGGTGTTCCAGAGCAACAATCTCTTTAAAAAAACCATTTTCCGCATTCAGCTGGCGGAGAAATTTCTCATTTTTCCCCGTCCCAAAACAAAAGCAGGTATGCCTTTCAATACCCAGGGCGATCTGTTTTTTTATATTCTCAATAATAAAACGATAAACAGCCCCGGTCAATTCCTTACTATCGTAGTAATTATAGTTTGTTTCTTTCCCATTTTTACCTGTCTGGGTAAAACCCAGCGGGCAAACGGAATTAATATAGAACTTTTCATAAAAGGCATCGGAGCCTCCGAAAGATTCAATCATTTCATAAATAAAGACGGAGGAGGGCTCGTGAGCCGGAGGTCCATCGAAGGGAATATTGCATTTCTCGATCAGCCGTTTGGGATCCGTAAAAGGAATACCAGTAATTCCGGCACCAAATCTGCCCGGATTAATTCCTAAAATCAGGCTACGGGATTTCTGATCGCTGTAATATTTATTATAAAATAGTGAACTGAGCCGATGAATATCCATGTTCTCTGTGAAAGGGTTCATGATCCGGATCCCTTGCGGAAGTTTCCCGGAAAAGCTCAGCTGACGGTTGAAGGCGATTACTTTTTCAGCAAATGTTTTCATGGATGTTAAACCCGTTGCTGCGACTCTAAAACATTTTGCCATGCATAGGCTTGAACGTCAGTTTATAGGTATATCCCAGCAAAACGGTCGCTGCACCGGTATTATTTTTACCGTCGTCAGAGCCTTTCTGAATATTGATGAATCCATAATTGCCCCCTGCTTCCAGAAATATTTTCTGCACTTTGTCTTTCCCGAACATATAAGCAATGCCAATATTTCCGTCTGCCCCAAAATTGGCTTTATGTAATTGGCTTCTGATGTTATCGGTGCTGTCAAATGACTGGGGTCCTCCCGGAAATTGCTGCTGACCCTGCGGATCAGCATAAACGTTACCGCCGCCGCTGGTGACCTGATGGGCAGAAAGGAGAATGCCGAGGAAAGGGCCCGCGGCTACAGAAAACCTGAAATGGCCCTGATCATCCAGATTCCAACCCAGTTTGGCCAGCAAGGGAAATTTGAGGTAGTTGAGTCGGATCTCACTTTTGAAGTTTGCATACAGATAGGGAGGGGCCTGCATGCCCTGTGACTGAAAATATAAGGCCGCTAAGGCAGGGGTCGGAAATGCCTGAAATCCATCTTTCTTACCACCCTGAGAGGAATATTCGAGTTTCGTCTCTACGGAAAAGAGCTTGCTGAAGTGCATTTCACGCACCAATCCGAAGTCAGGCCCCAGGCGGGAACTATAGCCCGTATTCAGTGGATTATTCATAGATCCGCTGGCCGTAAGATTGGGAATGCTGATGCCGCCAAAAAACCCAAATTCGATCTGGGCATCCTTCATATCCATCTGGGCACGTGCCGCAGTTAAGGAGCAGGCGCAAAACAAAACAGGGATTGCATGAACGAATAATTTTTTCATACTGGAGATTTTAAGGAAATTCCAAATGAAATTTAACCCTTTCCTGCAACAAAGTTAAATCTTGGCGGCCGATTAACAAACAGGTATCAATTCATACTAACCTTCACGCTTATGTTTAAGAACTTTGGCCTCCACATAGAAAATGGTTTCTTCGGCAATATTTTTTGCCTGATCACCTACCCTTTCCAATTTCCTGATGATGGATAGATTATATAAAGCCTGCTGAAGATCTTCGGGATGGCTTTCCAGGTATTTAACGATGGATTCCGTGGCGTTCATATTGATCTTATCCAGAAATTCATCCTTTTGAAATATACTTCTGGCCAACGCGGTATCTTCATTTTCGAAGGCGGAAAGGCTGTCTTCCAGAATATTGATGGCTTCGTCGTACATGCTCACCGTGCTTGTTGCTTTCAGCAATTCATTATTGAATGGCTTTCCGGCACTCAATACGTGCTTTGCCACCCCTTCCGCTATATCTCCGATTCGTTCCAGGTTTGAATTGATCTTCAAAACCGCCAGAACAAAACGAAGATCAACAGCTACGGGCGTGAGTAAGGCAAAAATATTCTCACAATCCCGGTCTATTTTTAATTCGGAACCATTTACCCGTTTTTCACGGGATACCACCTCCCGGGCGAGATCCTTATCAAAATTCACCATCGATATGTTGGATTTAACCAGCTGGGAATGCACCAGGTTCCACATATTGACCACTTCGGTTTTTAATTGCTTCAACTCTATTTCTAACTGTGACATAAAATGAAAATTAAATAATGATGCTGATCCCCCACTTAACTGAACCTGCCGGTAATATAATTCTGCGTCCGTTTATCCTGCGGATTGGTAAACATCCTTTTGGTTTCATCATACTCCACCAGTTCTCCCAGATAAAAGAATGCCGTTTTGTCGCTTACGCGGGCTGCCTGTTGCATATTGTGCGTGACGATCACCAGGGTATAGTTCTTTTTCAGATCGTGCAAAAGCTCCTCAATACTCGAAGTGGAAATCGGATCCAGGGCCGATGTGGGTTCATCCAGCAATAATACTTCAGGCTCCATAGCAACCGCACGCGCGATACACAAGCGCTGCTGCTGACCACCTGAAAGAAAAGTGCCCTTTTTATGCAAAGAATCTTTCACTTCATTCCATAATGCGGCTTTCGCGAGAGACTGCTCCACTTTGAGATCTCTTTCGGCCTTCGTGAGTTTTAATCCATTTAATTTATACCCGGCTATAACATTATCATAAATGCTGAGGTTGGGAAATGGATTAGGGCGCTGAAAGACCATACCTATTTTCAGCCGCACAAATATGGGATGCATCTGATACACATTTTCATTATTCAGCAGCATTTCACCATCCTGGGTTGCGCCCGGGATCAGTTCATGCATCCGGTTGATGCAACGCAGAAAAGTGGTTTTACCGCAACCAGAGGGACCCATAACCGCGACCACATTATTCTTTGGAATATCCATGTTCACGTGTTTCACCACATGATTCGTTCCAAAATAAGCATTAAAATCCCGGCTCCTTATAATTGTACGTTCCATCTTCTTGTTGTCAGCTTTGTAATAATATTTAATAGCAGCACGGTAAACAATAAGATCAGGGCCGCTCCCCAGGCCAGGTCGTGCCATTCATCATAAGGACTGGTAGCATAATTGAAAATCAGCAGTGGCAGGCTTTGCATGGGTTTGGCAAGGTTCGTATTCAAATAAGGATTACCGAATGCAGTAAATAACAACGGGGCTGTCTCGCCCGCAATCCGGGCTATGGATAACATGATGCCGGAAATGATTCCGCTCATGCCGCAGGGTACGATCACTCTTAAAATCACTTTGTGGTATGGCAGTCCCAGCGCCAATCCCGCTTCTTTGAGGGAGTCGGGTATCAGTTTTAGCGTTTCTTCAGTAGAACGGATGAGTATGGGCAGCATCATGATGGCCAGTGCCACACTTCCCGAAAACGCGGAAAAACTGCCGATGGGTTTAACTATCCAGAAATAAACCACAATGCCAATAACAATCGACGGCACGCCCTGCAGTACATCCACGGCCAGCCTGCTCCAATAAGATAAACGACTGTTTTTATTTTCACTCAGATAAATACCACCCATAACGCCAATGGGTATTGCCATCACGGAAGCAGCCAGCACGATCAGCACGCTTCCGATCAATGCGTTTACAATACCACCGCCGGTTTCCCCTACTGGCTTAGGTATATGCGTCAGAAAGGTCCAGTTTATTCTGGTGATACCTTCACGGAAAATATAAATAATGATGGCCAGCAGAGGGAGCGTGATAATAAAAGCCAGCAATACGATCACCGCCTGCGCCAGTTTACTTTTTGCCACCCGGTATTTTACATGCACATTCATATCCTATTCATTGGTGAACCGCTTGATAATCCGTTTCCCCGCCATGTTGATGATCACCGTTACAATAAACAAAACTAACCCCAGTTCGATCAGGGCCGACAAATAAACCGTGTGGTCGGCTTCTGTGAATTCATTGGCAATTACACTGGCCATCGTATTTCCGGGGGCGAATATGCTGGTAGGTATCAGACTCGTATTGCCAATGACCATGGTCACCGCCATTGTCTCTCCCAGCGCCCTGCCCAGCGACAACAAGATTCCCGCAAACAATCCGGACCGGGTATAAGGCAAAACCACATTCCGGATCACCTCAAACCGCGTTGCCCCCAGTGAATAGGCCGCTTCTTTCAAGGGTGAAGGTACCAGCCTGATCATTTCTCTGCCCAGAGAGGCCGCATAAGGGATGATCATAATGGCCAGAATGAGCGCAGCCGTAAATATCCCGATCCCATAAGGAAGAACACCCAATTTGGTTTCCAGCGCTCTGACCATCGGAACCAAAACAATCAGACCCCAGAAGCCATAAATCACCGATGGCACCGCTGCTATCAATTCAACGGTGTTCTTCAGGAAATTGGAAAGCCATCCCTTGGGATTGTATTCTCCCAGATAAATGGCAATCGCAAAAGAAAAAGGTATTGATATAATCAAGGCCAGGAAAGAGGTCAGTAGGGTGCCCAGCAAAAAAGGGAATGCTCCATATACATTATTTACCGGATCCCAGGTTTTGCCCCATAAATATTTTACGCCCAAATGTTTCAGCGATGGAATGGACTCGATAATCAGTGTAAGAAGAATGCCGAGCACCAGCACCAGCATGGAGAATCCAATGATCACCAAAGACCGCTTAAACAGGGCTTCTGCACGTATTTGTCCATGGGAACGGTTCACTCTTTTCGAACCCCATGTTTCGTCTTCAATCATAATTTGGAAATTGCCTCTGGTCGATGATCAGTACCTATTTTAATATGGAATTTCCGTTATAGGTGGCAGATTTCAAAATCTTTTCTGCTACCTGTAATGCCTGTTTGGAAAGGGGAGCATAATTCAGTGGCGTGGTATATTGTTGTCCTTCATGGATGTTCCACCACAAAAGTTTCAACAGCGTGGTTGCCCTTGCCGCCGTGCGGCCATTGTAATTCTGCTCCTTGTAAATCAGCGCCCAGGTAAACCCGCAGATGGGATACCCGTCGGCTGCTTCGGTATCTGTCAAAAATATTTTAGCGTCTGCCGGCAGATTGATATTACCCGCTGCCGTTACAGATGTGAGCGAAGGCAGAATGAACCTTCCTTTTTTATTCTTCACCAGCGCATAATCCATTTTATTCTGAAGGGCATAAATCAATTCTACGTATCCAATAGCTCCGGGTGTTTGTTTAACCAGCCCGGCGACCCCTTCGTTTCCTTTACCCCCCAATCCGGCAGGCCAGTTCACAGCACCTCCGCTACCCACTTTGGAACTCCATTCGGGATTCACCTTAGACAGATAATTCGTAAAAATATTGGTGGTACCACTGCCATCCGAACGATGCGTTACAAGAATGGGGAATGCCGGAATACTGATGCCTCTATTGATAGAAACAATCTGCGGATCATTCCATTGTTTTATTTTTCCCAGATAAATTCCGGCAATGATATCGGGGGTAAGGTTCAGATGTGCCTTGACGCCCGGAAGATTATAGGTAATAACCACTGCGCCGGAGGCCATGGGAATATGCAGGGCGGGAACACCAATCTTTTTAGCCTGTTCTTCGTTCAATGGTCCGTCTGTAGCGCCAAAGTCAACGGTCTTGTTGGTCAACTGCAGAATTCCGCCGCCAGAACCGATAGATTGATAGTTTACCTGGATACCTGTTTTCTGATTGTACTCCGAAAACATTTTTGAAAACAGTGGATAAATGAATGTACTGCCCGCCCCCAGCAGGGTTTTGTCGTCATTCTGTGCCATCAGCTTATTCTGATGCCCCAAAACCGAAACCAGTCCGATCAGGCTTAGAAGAACCAGTTTCTTTGAATTGCGAAATAAGCGTATCATATTTTTAAATTTAACTTTTATAATTTTTTTTACCGAAAACAAAATAAAAAGAGATGCAGTGCATCAGGTAGTGAAAGTCAATGACTAAACGGGTAATAAGAATATGTTGGATTCGCAAAAAGTTTACCAAACGTGAAATAGAATGTCAGCCTGTAAACCAGGTCATAATCGTGAGCAGCCGACCCGGTCAAATTTGCCCCCTGACCGATATATTTATTATACCAGATATTAGGTATAAAGTGAATATTATTGGTCGGTGAAAAATCCAGGCCAACGGATACGAACCTCTCTTTGTTATTAGGTTCATAAGACGTGCTCACCGTATACAGTGCAGCATATTTACCATAGGCAGCATTGTCATATTTGGTGTTTGGATTGTAGAGGTCATACCGTGCAAAAATCCGGAGTTTGGTTTTAATAATGTTTGCATGGGCATAGAAAGTTATTCCGGTTGCCCGGCCATCGAGTGTATCTTTTACAGTGCCATTTATTCCGGTCTCAGCCTGTTTTAAACCATTGATAAACCCTTCCGTTCCGATGGTGAACTTCTTGTCGACCCAGACTATAACCCCTTTGGTCATATGACGGGCAGAATGCCCATGAGTGCCGGGAGTCCAGCTCTGTCTTTGGTAATCTGCATAAAGATCAAAAATCAATCTATGGTTAAGAAAACCGACAAAGGCATCTCCGTAGAACCATTTGTAAAGGTTACCGTTCAATGCCTGAACTTTAGCACTTGACCCATTAGCTACCAAAAAATTATATCCATAAACTACTGAATTATCTTTAGAATTAAATCTTCCCTGTAAACCAGCTCCAAAATCGAAGGAAGGCGTTCTGCGGATATCCGTAATGGTTCTTTCTATCGGTCTCGAATAGCTAAATATATTCTCACTCATATAAGGAAAAGCAGGAGTAGGTTGCAATCCTATAACGAGGTCATTTCCCTTAAATAAAAAGTTTCTCCAACGTATATTTGCGAATTTAATATACGGCGTAAATTTATTATTCTGAAGAAGGTCTCCGCTTGTAAAGTCATCTTCTGCCGCCAATAGAAATTCCGCTGAAAATGTTTTACTTATATTATAATCATATCCTATGTATATCCGGCGGAATTGAAATTCGTCCTGCCCCTTTTTTACATTTGTGTATTGGTTATTGCCCCCCCGGTTTAAGGAATCACTGTGTGCTTTATGGAAATAATCCCCGAATGAATAGCCCCATATTCTGCCTGAATTCGGGACGCCTGCTTTAAATGCAGAATCCGAATTGAGTAAGAACTGGGCCTTTGAATCATGAAATAAAAAAATGAAGAGAAAAAATACTGCAGAAAATCTGAGTAATGCTTTGGTTGTTGGTAAGAGCCTCATAAAGGATTTATTTTAATCATCCGCATGCAAATGACTTACAAAATTGTGATGGTAATGTTATGGCGATATTACCAAAACGTTACATCGAATCCGGGCGGCCCGCTTTAGCAGAGCGGCCCCTCTTAACAATTTGATAATACCGTTTACCACCTGCTTAGGGGTTGTCACGAATTGTATATTTGGCAAATCCAGCCATGGCATTTTATTATGGAGCATTATTCAGAAAAGCAAATAAAGCTTCTTCATCAGGAATTCAAAACGCTTAAGAGGTATATCGATAAGTTATCCTTTTATGACCGCCATTTTGGGATCATCCCGTTTACCTTTCCATCCTTTGATCCGGCACTATCCCTTTTCTTTGAAGAAGATAAAACCGAACTTTTAACTGGTATCTTTAAAAAGGAGCGCAACAATCCGGCCCTTACCGAAAAACTCTTTTCATTTAAAAACGACTACCGTTTCAATATCAAACCGGCGAATTCCAACAGTTCCATTTACAGCACGTATATTCTTTCCAAATTCCTGACCCCAACACCCGATTTCGATACATTATTAAATGGCCCCGAAGAAACATCCTTATACAATACCCCTTCTCCAAACGATCGTTTGGAGAAAGCGAACGAAATTCTGAATTCCATTGAATATAAACTACATCACGAATACGACAAAAGCCTGAAACTTCACTGCATGACTGTTTTCTATAAAGGTTTTTACGATGCTTTCACCCGCAACATCGTTCGTCCGGATAAAAAAAGAAAGTTTATTGAGTTGTACTTATATGCCCAGGGAATACTTTACGCGAAATACCTGGACGCCTTAAGAAAAAAGACCAGTCCACCGAACTGATCAAAAAAACAGGCAACCCCGGATTCGGAAATCAGGAAAGAAAGTATATCCATGCTTACGGAAGGCAGCACCGGGCAAACACAGCGGATTAAATGGAAAAACTGTCTACCCGTGCATGTGTTGTTTCGTAAGCATCAATGGCGGCTTTTAGTTCCGCATTCATTTCCGGAATACCAAATTCAGGAGAGTGCAGTTCTGCTTCTTCGGAATAGGACTTATCGTACCATTTTCCGTCGGAAACCGTTTTGTAGAACTTCAGCTTGAGCTGTTCTGTTCTGAGGGGACTGTCAAAATAGACATAGTATTCAATAAGTGGAACTTTATCCACGGAAACCGAATACAGTCCTTCCCTTAATATTACCAGGGAATAAGGCGATTTTCTCACTTCTCCAACCCGGTTTAACAGGCCAAAAAGCATTTTGAATGTTTCTTGCATAAAACAGAATTGTATATAAAAGCCATTGCAAATTTGGGGCTTAGGCCCCAAACGTCATATTATCTTAATGTTACCAAAATATGAATAAACGGCAACCGAAACGGGGTCACCGGGCCTATTGATCTGATACCCGCCCTTTTACGAACTTTGTCTGCCGGGAGCACGCAAATAAAGAAAGATTCAATGGACGGGATTCAATTCATCCGCACAGCCGATGGCTCAAATACCCTTTTTCATGCGGGCGCGGGAGAGTATTATCATTCAATGCATGGCGCCGTTCAGGAAAGCAGGCATGTATTTATCGAATCCGGATTAAAATACAGGCAGCAACAAACGGGATCCGCTCTGGTTTCGGTCCTCGAGATTGGATTTGGAACCGGGCTCAATTTCCTGCTTAGCGCCGAATATTGCCAGGATAATCAGATCCTTTTGCAATACAGTGGCATCGAACCCTTCCCCCTAAGCTGGGAACAAATCGTCAAAAGTGGTTATCAGCATTATGTCAGCCGCGAAATCTGGGATCTGTTCTGCAAGAATTATGAGGATGCCATTCAAAAGAAGGTATCAGTTTCCCCCTATATCGGGTGGGAAATCATCCACCGAAAAGCACTTGATTTTGAAACAAACGCAAAATTTGATGTGATCTATTTCGATGCCTTCTCGGAAAAATCACAGCCAGAAATGTGGACGATACAGACGCTTGACCACATCTGCCGTCATCTCGCGGAGAATGGGGTTTTGGTAACCTATGCCGTAAACGGGAATCTGAAGAGGAATCTGCAGTCTCTCGGCATTCGTTGGGAAAAGATTCCGGGAGCTTCCGGCAAACGCGAAATGCTCAGGGCAACAAAGTCCTCCTAATCCGATCCTCCCCTGAGAGAAATCATATTTTTATCCGATTGCCGCCCATCATCATTTAATTTCTCTTTGCAACATATTCCCGCATGAACATCAAAACAAGAAATACCTTAATCGTTTTCCAGTTTTTATTATTCCTCTTATGGGTTCCCGACAGATTACATGCGCAGGAATGTCCGCAATTTCCAGCCGATTGCCCTGAGGACATGGAAAGTGTGCAGGATTCCACGGCCTGCATACGCAATTTCATTGTTGCGGAAGAAATCTCCATGCAAAATTATCTCAGGTATTATATTACAGATTTGCTGAAAGAAGCAACAGCATCCAGACATTGGTCGTTTTATCCATTTGCCGAAGAGGCCAATGGCATATCCATTTTTCCAAAAGACCAGGATCCGGTTCCCCTGGCGTTCCCCCTTAGAAAACCACATGTATTCGATATCAGCTTTATCGTTTTGGTCAATCAGGATTCACTGCATGCATGGCAAAACTGGTACAACCAGGATATGAAGGAACAGCTGACAAAATCAACCCAGGCTTATCAGCAGGCGGCCAGTGACCCCGCTTTCCAGCAGACTCAGCAGGTCAATATGGATTCGGCGAACTATTACGTAACGCTGCAGACCAGATATGTTACTGAACATATGGCTGAATATCAAAAAGCCGTTGTAAATAACAACCAGCCTGAAATCAAAAAGTATGAGGCCGGCTCAAAAGAACTGGAAGACAAGATCGACTACTGGACAAATAAATCGAATGCCAAAACGGAAGAAACCCTTTCCGCAGCAAACAAAACCTATCAGGATTTCACTGCATACAATCGCGCGAAAACGATTTCGTTTCGCAATGCCTGTATGCTCAGAATAAAATTCAGTGTAAATGCCACCCTCACCAATTCCTATGAACCATCTGTTACGCAGCCTGTAAAACCGCTGAACGTTCCCGGTTCATCTTTTTCCCTGCTGCTGCACAACAGCCAGCGAGACGAAAAAGCCATATTCGATTTAAATCAGTTTACCCGGAATCCCGATTATGCCATCATCTTATTTGGCAAATGGGATCTGAATCCGGATCAATCCCATGGATATCATGCCCGGTACACAGCAGACATAAAAAATATGGATAAGCAAACGCCTAAAAAGATTGGTTCCGACAAAATTCAGACCGTAGCGATGTACGTAGAAGGCAGTCCCGGGTATATAGATCAATTATTACGATCCCTGAATACCCGGAAACTGAGCAGCCTCATCATAAAATAATTTCCCGTGATCTTGTCCTAATTTAGGGTAGCCGATTGACAAGCTATCATTACTCATCAAACTCATTTTTATGAACCAGTTTCTGATCATTGTAAAAGGTAGCGATCATTTAACAGCATCACCGGAGCTAATGCAAAAGCGGCTGGCCCTTTTCGGCGAATGGATGGAAAAGGTGCTGAAAGGCCGTTATGTTGGCGGTGCTCCGCTGGAAGTAACGGACGGCCGTTTGCTCAAATCCAAAAGCGAAGTATTAACGGACGGCCCCTTCATGGAGTCCAAGGAGATGATTTCCGGTTACGTCATCATCAATGCCAACGACATCCAGGAAGCGACCGAACTCACCCAACAATGTCCGCTTCTCGGCCCGTTCCAGCTGGAATTACGCAGGTTGAAACCCATGATGTAATCCCCTTCAGATCATGCTTTCTCCATCCCGGGATGTTCAATCCTTAATCGACCATCTTTTCCGCCAGGAAGCGGGGAGGATGGTTGCTATTTTAACCCGTCTGTTCGGTATACACAACCTGGAACTGGCGGAAGATGTGCTTCAGGATACGATGCACCAGGCATTAAAAGACTGGAGCCAGGGTGAGATACCGGGCAATCCCGCGGGCTGGCTGATGGTCGTCGCCAAGCGGAAAGCCATCAATACGATAAAAAGGGACAGGCTTTTCCGTTCATTTGCCTCAGATATGGACGCCCTCTTAAAGTCCGAATGGACCGCGTCCTATACCATGGACCATGTTTTTCTCGAAGATGAAATAAAGGACAGTCAGCTCCGGATGATATTTACCTGTTGTCACCCTGCTCTGCCTGCCGAAGCCCAGATCGCGTTCACGTTAAAGACCCTTTGTGGTTTTAGTATTGCAGAAATCGGAACCGCCTTGCTGGCAACAGAATCCAACATCAATAAAAGGCTGTACCGGGCCAGGGAAAAGATACGGAATGAGCAAATTGATTTCACGGTCCCCAGCGGTCAGCATCTGATGAAGCGGCTGGATTCCGTTTTACTGGTTATCTATTTATTATTCAATGAAGGGTATAATGCCCCCGGGGATAGGTTGACCATCCGCAAAGACCTGTGCCTGGAGGCCATGCGACTGGCCACGCTGCTGGTCGGTACGCCGGTCACTGCCGGGTATTCCCCTATTTATGCCCTGCTGGCACTCATGTGTTTTCACGTTGCCCGTTTTGACGCCCGGATTGACAATAATAACGACCTGATTATACTGGAAGATCAGGACCGGGCGCTTTGGAACAAAGAGCTGATTGCACAGGGTTTTGAATATCTCGTTCAATCAGCTACCGGAAATTCAGCAACCACTTACCACCTGGAGGCCGCGATTGCTGCGGAACATTGTCTGGCGCCGAGTTTTAGTGAAACCAATTGGGCCAAGATCCATACCTACTATTCTGCCCTGGAGAAACTGAAGCCATCTTCGGTAATTAAACTGAACCTGGCCATTATTGTCGGAAAAAAGGACGGTCCTGCGGCTGCCATTCGTTGCCTTAATGAGCTGAAAAACAGAAAGGCGCTGGAAAATTATTACCTGCTATATGCTTCCCTGGGAGAATTCTATTTCCAGACAGGCCAAAAAGAGGACGCTTTGGAAAATTTCAGAAAGGCAAAAACCCTTGTCAAATCCCAGGCAATATCGGATCTACTCGATCGGAAAATGAAAAAGTGCTGAGTTTGAGAGAGGGACATGAAAGGAATATATTTGAATGCTTGAGGAAGCTATAGCGCGCCCGCCCAGGGCCATTTTCGCCGGTCAGATCGATGCCAATACGGAATTAAATAAAAAACAAATTGAGCGCATGGAAAAGCTGATCCTGTCAGAAAAGCCCGGTATTCTTTTTATCCACTGGCCGATGGATCCAAAAGCAGAAAGGGCCAATATCAAGGGCCTTTGAACCTTCTTCATTGATTACTCTCCTCAAAGGCAATCGCAATTTTAACAAAAATTTCTGCCTTCCAACCCGGGACCAATCCGAATAATCGGCACGCATTTCAAGGCTGTCTAATTTAGATGTAAATACTTATCGCTCAATTAATTTCGACTCGTCAAGTCCCTTTTACATTATAAGTGAAATTTCAAGCAGCGATTCATAATACATCGCGCTTTTAGTCGTTATACCCTAGTTCAAATTGGGTGAACTCCGGATATCATTTGTCCGATACCGGCAGAAATACACAAAACTTATATACCACACTTAAAACAAATCATTGATATGAAAAAACTCATTTGGATATCCTTATTCATTCCCTTCTTCGGAAAGGCACAGTTTAAAATTGTCAATATATCTACAACCAATTTGCTCGAATTGCGGCAGGACACATGGCCAATAAATCTCCAAAAAATTACAAAAGCAACAGACACGAGTTATGTATTGTCATTCCGTACGCAGGAATATACAAATGCAAAAATCATGAAGACCCTGCGGTTTGGCAGTTTAGAACAATTGAAATATTTCCAAAAGGGATTGTCTACCCTGAAGACCGGCAATACGGGAGACGTAGCAGAGTTTAGGGATTATACCATCAAAAGGGTTGACCTGAATAAAAAAGAAGGAGTATGGTATACACTGACTTTTGACGGCGGGCTGACTAATTTTCAGCAGATGGAAGCTGATCAAATGATTGCCGCCATCAATAAATTATAAAACCTCCAAGGATCAGATGTCCTGTTATGGCCTTAAAAATTGAATAAGGCGGAAATTCTATTAACTTTAAGCTGCAGGATTTCCAAGCCCCTTCAACGGGCATTTTAACAGCAACCGGATAAAAATGAAAAAAATAATACTTCTGCTGGTTTTAGTCACCAGCGTGTATGTTTCCCATGCGCAAAGATTTTTTTTTGTAGAATCCGGTAACAGGGCAGAAAAATCAATTCAGGCAGATTTGCTCAAGGCATCACAATTTGTTACGAAGTCACCCCTCATGTCTGATTACATCATTAAAACAGAAGTTGGTTTTAAGGCTGTGCCAAACATAACCACTTTAAAAATCGTCGTCGAAGATTCTGTCAGCTTCGAGCCCATTTATCAGGCAAACGAAGATTATGTATTCGAGCCGAAGGCGAATTCCCAATGGATGTTAAACATGGCCATGAGAACTTTGATTGAAAAGAATATCAATCAGATCATCCTTTGCGCAAAAAATGACCATAATTGGGGCCGGGGAGAAGCAGTTCACGAATGAACTGACCGACGCAGCATCAATGCCGTTTGAAATATTGAATTTCCCGCTCGTGCTTTTTCGCGGCTTGCATACTGCTGAACGTCCCCAGGTTACGCCGTTTCTTCGTTTTAGGATCAGTTTTCCGGGAATATAACCGGTATTCTCCGGATTTTAATTTTCGGATCATGTCTTCTTTTTGAATGCGGATGCAAAGATAATGCCCCCCATAGTACCAGGTCGGCAGGCTATTTCCTGAATCCAATCCTTTCCCTGTCTTCCCATTTTTTTTGAGCGACTTTGTCATCTAAAAGATTCTCCATAGCGTCATAAATCTGGTTTAACTGTATATCATGCTCACCCAAATGATCCACGATGCTCTTGAGATGGGATCTCAGGTCCATTTGATGAAGACTCAAACGCCTTATCTCTATGAACGTCCGCATGATGGCAATATTCATATTGATCGCCCTTTCGGAATTTAAGACTCCGCTTAGCATGGCGACGCCCTGCTCGGTAAAGGCATAGGGCAAATACCTCGTACCGCCTCTTCCCTTTGAGGTTTCAGATTGAAACCTCAAAGAATCTCCTGTTTTTGAGGTTTCAATCTGCAACCTCAAACTTTCATACTCCTCTTTGGTAAGCTGGAACATGAAATCCTTGGGAAACCGCTTTAAATTCCGCTTCACCGCAAGGTTGAGCGACTTGGTTTCGGTTTCATACAAGGCCGCCAAATCCCTGTCCAGCATCACCCTTTCGCCCCGTATTTCGAATATTCTGTTCTGAATGCTTCTAATGATTTCCATATTTGATCCGGTTAGTGGAGACATCCCGCCCTATAACACATAATCCATACCACATACTAAATATTTGCACTTTTGTACAAATTTTCTGGGGAGGCATTGCCCGGTGATCCGAAGGTTTATTCCGGCTCAGGCCAATAGTCAAAGGGCAATATGTTTGCTAATTTCTGAGACTTAGCCCAATACCCCATGGTGAAAATTTCCAGCGGCGAATCGTAATAGCCATTTTCTTCAATCTGAACGGGTGCGGGAGTAACCAAATAAATGGTTGACTTCTGAACTTCTTTGTCCAATTTTCTTTTTCTCCTGTACGTCACATTAAGCCTGGCCGGTAAAGAATAAAGATCTCCCCTGATCATCCGTTGAAGTAACCAGGTTTTCAGCCGTAAGCACCCGATTAATTGACAACGAATCGCGTTGCTGCATTACCCTTTTGTAATACCTTAAAGAATCATCAGGCCATGGCTTGTCCTTTTGCAGCTGATGCATTTTATATATTTCAGCAACCCGCGGCCAGGGATTCCGTTCTCTATTGAAAAAATGTTCTCCGACGGCGGTGTTGGTGCAGGAAAGTGAGTATATTAGTTAGCCGCCGGTATTTTTAAATTTAAAGATTGCCAAAATGTATAGAAACAAGTTTCTCTCCCTGATCGGATTGTCTTTCATGAGTACTATTTTCCCGTCTGCGAAAGGAAAGCCAAAATTAACGGCATATACAAATTGCAACGATCCGGTCACGCCTCCGGTTCCTGAAGGCCCTTATTATAAAAATGAACATCTCAACAGAATTGACATCACGGAAAATAAAAAAGGAATTCCCATTGATTATATTTTCAGGGTCGAGGACAAAAATTGCATGCCTATAAAGGATGCTCTTGTAGATATCTGGCAATGTGATGCAGAAGGTCATTATTCCGACTTTGATAACGAAAACAGCATTGGGCAAACCTGGCTCAGGGGTTATCAAAAAACCAACAAGGATGGAGAATGCAAATTTACATCCATCTTCCCGGGTTGGTATGCCAAAAGGATTACGCATTTACACGCCAAAGTTCATATCGGGAGTACGACCGTATTAACTACGAATTTCTTTTTCCCAAAAGACATTGAAAGTGAGGTTTATCGATCTCCGTTATATCCAAAGGGTGCGAACCCCCTTACCGTATTGCAGGATTTTGAATTAAAGGTTGATAAAGACACGAGCAGACACGATACCTTGCTGATGAAGGTGACTAAGAATAAAAAAGACAGGTTAATGGCATCTTACACGATTGCGGTAATGTAAAACTAACGGCATCAAACCCCCCGGCAGTGAAGCCGAACGCAAGAATGATGCAACCGGCAGGAAATTAAATATTCCCCTTTTTCAATTCGTGCACTGCATGATCAGCAGCTCTTACGGTTAGAGCCATACAGGTTAAAGACAAAGACATTCCTAACTGCATGCATCTGATCAAATCCGTTCAGCAGGGATGTTTTTGGATCTCTCCCCATTCTGCCCGTCCCCATTTCATGGATACCATGACCAAGCGGTGCGTGATTATCAAAAGCACGGATGTTGCTGAATCCGGCGCTGGTGAGCATTTGCATTCCCTGTTCCAGGATATCTTTAGAAAGTGAGCCGGAAAGCTGTTTTAGGAGCGATTCTTCACACTCAAGTGCGGCTTAAGTGCGGCTCAAGTGCGGGTGCCCCCGTTGAGGCAGCCGCAGTTTAGCCGCTTTTCATCTGCATTTTCCCACACCGAATTTGTCATAATTTGGTCAGTAACATACTTTTCGCAAAGTATAACCCGAACTAAATGATAATCAATTGAAAACCTATATTTTATAGTTATTATCCCTTCGAAAGAAAAAGGCCCCATTTAAATTACCGGTTTCGGGTCACTCCGGTTTACGACAGCGGTTTAAAGAAATTTATACCCATCCAGGTTCTTTTCAAAAACTGCTTTGGCCGAGGGAGAAACTTCTTTTGGAAGAGTATCTTTAAAGTTATTGGGAAGCTTCCCCTGGGTGTAGCCGCGCCCCTCGTTGCCTACTGTCCTGTATATGCCCAATCGAAATCAACGGTCCTTCCATTCAACTCCCATTTGGCGGGCCTGGGGTTCGTGAGCCAGTCAAGGGGTATTCCAAGTGGTTGTGCCCGGGCCGCCAGGTCAAAAGATTTCTTTACGGCTGCATTTTGCTCCGCACCCATTGCTTCCGGCTGGGCACTGATGAATAACGGCGCGCTGCTCTCTGCCAGCAGTTGAAGCCATTGCCGGTTTTCCTTCCAGGGAACGGCCGTCGTGATCCCTACACAATCCCCATCTGCCGCATAGAACGCATTGTGCTGGGGCAGACGGAAGCCGAGCGTGTTCACGCCCATTTTCACCGTCCGGGCCCATTCTTTGCCGCTGGTATCATCCCCGATCCGGTTGAGCTCAAAGATCCCGGCTGAGAGGTGACTGACCGTGTTGCAACCTATAAGATACATCTTGCCGGCTGCCTTCCGGATGGTTCGGTACAACTGAAGGATGATCTCCGCATTCGTCTTCGACCGGTCATTGAAATGCCAGCCCGGCGCAGTCATTTCCTCCGCCATCTGAAACCCCCATCTTCCAAAAAGATCATAGGTGGAATAATCATGTTTGATCAGTTCGAATCCCCACTCTTTATAAAGTCTGATAATATCGCCGATGCGTTGTAAGTTCTCGGGAAGGGTTGGGTCCAGAGACCGCTCCTTCAGGTTCTTCTGATCACTGCGTAACGGAATCAACGCCGTTGGGCTATCGTTCTTATTGGCCAGGAGCGGGCGGGTCCAGAGACCGGGCCGCATCCCCAGCTTTTTGATCTCTGCCGCCACCGATGACATATCGCCGAACTTCGCATTCGACTTGCTGTAATCATCACCCCAGCAATATTCATCGTTGCCCCTGACCGAAGGGAGGGACCATCCATCATCTATTACCGAAAAAGGACGATTGGAAACATCCTGCGCCAGATCCGCCATCGAGCTGGTGGTCTTCAGGATCAGATCCCTGGAATTATTTCCATAGGCGAAATACCAGTCATTGATCCCATAGACAGGCTTTTCCGGGAGCACCGGGTGATCACAAAGCATTTTACAAAAACGGATATCGGTCTGAAAAGCTGATTCTCCCGCCCTGCTTTCGATCGCGACGATGGTTGCCGCCAAAAGCGTCCGGTCCCCCAGCACCACACCCGAACCGCCGGAATGCGTATCTAAAAACAGCTCCAGTTGCTGACCCGACGCCTGCCAGTAGGCTACACTCGCGGCGCCGGTTTTTACTGCAAAGCCATAGGTCTTACGTCCGTCATGAACCAGCAGGTACCAGGGCGCTTTGCGCCGGGCCGAAACATGCTCCCAGGCCAGATCTCCATAGGACCTTTCCCAATGATCCCCCAGGTATTTTGCATCCGGCGGAAAAACACGGCTCCAGCCAAGCCTTACCTTTTCTAATTCCAGGCCCGGAGCATGAATCCTGACCGTCAGCGATTCGCCGGCATGTTCCAGCTTGACTTTAACCGGCCCGCCGGTCCATTGATTACCGGATCCGGTCAGCCGCATCCATTGTCCTGAACTTAGGATCGCGACCTCCGAAGGAAAGCCCATCGCCTGGTATGAAGCTCCGCTCTCCGCGTTGGTCCGTGTAAAGAACAGGGAAGCGGCTGAAAAACCCGAAATTTTTATAAATCGTTTTCTTTGCATGAAAAAATAATTTGAATGCAGGCCTTCCTGATTTCAGGGCAGCACTAATTTAGACTTTCTGATTGGTTGATCCCGCAAATATGCGGTGATGGTCAAGGGGGATTTCTGTATATCATCAGTAATAAATTCCGGAGGCAGAGCAGAAGGGCCTTTTCCGGATGTCAACTAAGGGCAACGATTGTCTGGCTTGCATTTTCCGAAGCTCAGGTGCCCTTTATTAAGGAAGGCGACAGGCTTACATCAATTTGATTAGTTCATCAACTTTGGGTAAGACATTTGAGATGTCTTCAGGCATATCTTTAGAGTTCTGTAAGGAGTGCGGGTGAAACAAGATACAGTCGTTACCCAGCCCGTCGATCTGATCTCTGATATTATTTCCCTGTATCTGAAATTCAAGTGTTGTCTTTGATCCGCGTTTTAAACTTCAGAACCATTCGAACGATGTAAATTCATCCGCCAATTAATTTTGCAGCAAAAAAAGCTGCAGCAGCGGCAAGCGCTCCGATGACCGTTACCTTTATAGCTCCTTTAAGGACCGGTTGACCAGTGACCTTGCTTTTAAAAAACCCAAAGACAAATAGGCAAACGATGGTAATACCCGCCGAAAGTTTCAATCCCTCAATGGGTGTAGCTGTAAAAAAATAAGGAAGCAGTGGAATAACGCCACCCACAATATAGGAAACGCCAATTGTCAGGGCGCTTATCCGGGCACGATTGGCATCAGGTTTTTCCAGGCCCAATTCATATTTCATCATAAACCCTACCCATTTATTCTTATCGACCGCCAATTCATCGACAATAACTTTCTGGGCTTGCGGACTCAACCCATATTCATTAAATATGTCTTTAATTTCCTGTTTTTCGATTTCCGGTACTTTTTCCACTTCGTCATACTCCCGTGTCAATTCAGAAGCATAATGCTCCTGCTCCGTTTTGCCGGCCAGATACCCGCCCAAACCCATGGCAATGGAGCCTGCAATAATTTCTGCAATGCCCGCTGTAGTAACGATATGATTATCAGCAACTGCGCTGCTTATTCCTGCAGCAAGTGCAAATGGAACTGTCAATCCATCCGACATGCCAATCACAACATCCGCAATAAATTCAGAACTCTTCAAATGTTTTTCCTGGTGCATAATAATTCAAAATTAAAAAGGCGATTCCAAACCGGCATTTCATGCCTGTTCATTACCTTAGAATTCAATGAATCTCATCCATATTCAAATGAATCGATTGGGGTTTCAGGAGATCATCCTGCTTTTGCAGCATTGGGCTCATCGTTACTACATATTTCAACACCAGAAATAATATTAATCTAATTTTTAACGGGCACCGTGAGAATTATTGTTATTATACTACCCACCGAGCCACCTGCGTTGCCAAGATTGTAATCGGTCCGATTAATAGTAAAATGTCCGGCAAAAAGCCCGGTAGTTCCTTTACTGGAAAAAGTGAACGGGATCTCTGCGGATTTAACAATCCCCTTGATAGTCAAATCGCCTATTACTTTATAGCCGTTAGTAGTCTTTTCAATCTTCCTCGATCGAAAATTGATACGAGGATATTTATCCGTATTTAGCCATTTTTCTTCATTTCTAAGGTCTCTATTGCGCAGGCCGATTCCGGTACTTACTGTTTTTGCATCAATACTCGCTGACATGGAACTTCCAGAAAGATCCTTTTCATCAAACTTTATGGTCGCCTCCAGGCCAGTGAAACTGCCGTGCACGGTTCCAAACGGCCCTTCTACGGTAAAGTTCAGCTTTGCGTTCGGCGTATCCACATACCAGTTGCCAGAAAGAGATATTCCTGCAACGATTGTTGAAATCGTTAGGATTTGCTTAAGTCTCATTTCCATTGCTTTTTATTAATTATCTATTGGTGTTCATTTTGAATAGATATCCTTCTTCCTCCCTGGCCCTTTAAGAAATGCACACAGAATTCAATCATTTCGGTAAACCATTCCTTCAATTGCCACTCTGCAGTGTAGTGCATGCAATTTCCCGGCCAATCGATGAATCTAAATCCGGCTCTGCAGCCTTCAGCAGCAATTGATGCAGAAGCACCTGAACAACCTCCTGATCATTGGGAAGTTCCGCCCTGAGGATCAATACAGCAGACGTTTAAAGGGAGAATAGGCCTCTGGTTGCCGGTGCCGACGAATAGTTTTCATGACCTGCTGCTATAAACCAGGCGTTCAACGAAAGTCATACCGGTTATTGATAAAAGTCATCGTTCCCCATTTCTTTTTAAGACAATTTTAGCATGACATCTCAGAAGCTATTTTGATCATTGTTATAATCTATCTTATGCCAAAGTCTTCTATTATAAGTAAAATGTCTATCAGGACATCGGTGTTTATTCTGATTTTGACCTCAGCAATTTTCGTTCGGGTGCAGGCGCAATCGAAGCCCTGGATAGCGCCCCCCGATGCAAAGAGCCTGAAAAACCCAATTCCGGGAGACGCTATTACATTGAAGGAAGGTGGGGCGATATACACGGCGAACTGTACTCCCTGTCATGGTACAAAAGGAAAAGGCGACGGGCCCGCTGCAGCTGCACTGGATCCTAAACCGGCAGACCATACCTCAGTTGCACTGCTTTCAGAAACAGATGGCTCCTTATTTTATAAAATATCAGAAGGACGAAAACCCATGCCTCAATACAAAACGACTTTTACGGAAAAGCAGCGCTGGGAACTGGTTGACTATATACGTACGCTAAATAAGACTCCAAAAAAATAGCCCCCTCCATCACCTTATAAGCATTGCGGTATGAGAATCAAAATGAATTTACCAAAACTATTGCTGTTACTGCTTTCTATTAACAGTTTTGAACAGCATCTGCAGGCCCAGCAAACCACCGTTGATTCATCGGTATATGACCGGTTAGCTGACCTAGAGAAACAGGTTGCCTACAAGAAGCCCGGAGAGGATCATTTCATGGTCGTTGGATTGGCAACATTCGGATTTGTGACCAACAAGACGACGGTTACATCAAACGGAACCAGCCAGATTTCCAAGACAAATAGCCTGGCCGATGCAGATCACTACGAATTTAGTCCGATGCTGCTTTGGCGGCACGGGGAAAAGTTCCTGCTTGAATTTGAACCTTCTTTTGACGGGAACTCACTGGGCGTGAATTGGGCGGATATTTCTTACTTCGCTGCGCCCGGGCTTATCATAAGAGCCGGATACCTGGTCATTCCCTTTGGTACCTATAATAAAAGACTGGCCGCGGGCTGGATCGACAAGCTTCCCACTGATCCTGCCGGCGTTGCGGATTTACCACCGGGCAGCGATTTTGGTGTAGAAGTAGAAGGCGGCCTGCCCCTGGGTAACATGAAATGGAATTATGATATCAGTGTAACCAATGGAATGCAATTGCTGCCCGATGGAGAAATACAAGGCGCCGGCATCGTTGATAACAACGAAAACAAAACCGTCACGGCAAGGCTTGGATTACTGCCTTTCTCCAATTCTTCCCTGGAAATTGGTGTAAGTGGTTTATATGGAACTGTGGGAGACGATAATTCCTCCTTTCAGGGGAGGAAGTCCGGCATGTTTGCACTGGATGCGAATTATGTAAAACTATTCAATCCGATATTACTCAATATAAAAGGGCAGTATAATTATATACATATTGATAAACAGAATTATTTGAACCCGAACGATTCCACCTCCTATTCTTTTGACAATAATAATAGTTCCGGTTTTGCCCAGATATCCATTCGTCCGGCAGGCTCCCACAATAAGCTGGTTAAAAACCTGGAAGCAGCGTTCCGACTGGGTAATTTCACTACTCCCAAAAATTCGTTATGGGGTCAAAAATCAAATCTTGTGGAAGCCGCACTGCTATATTGGCTTAACTGGCGTACGGCATTGAAATTCGGATATTTATCCAGCAAAACCACCAGCACAACATTGGGCGATCAGGGTACTTATACTAAATCGGCCTCTTTCTTCTTGCAATTTTCTATCGAACTATAAAGTCGTTTACCATGACAACCATATCTATAAAAAGTATTGCGTCACTGTTAATTATTTCCGCCGGACTGATAGCTGTTTTCAGCGTTAACGGGTGTAAAGTAAGTCAAAAAGTAGCTGCTAAAACGGGTGTGCAGTTATGGACTGAAAATTGTCAGCGTTGTCACAATACGCCGTCGGCCGCTTCCTTCTCTGCTGAGCAGTGGGAAACCATTGGGCTGCATATGCAAAGCCGGGCCCTGCTCACAGACGAAGAAAGGAAAAAGATTGTCGAATTTATGAAGCAATAGAATAAATATACCTAAAACGTCGAAACGATAAATATTGAAATAAACAGCTTTTTACACCCGGCCCTTTCTTATTGCCCCCGGTGTTGAATTCGTCCACGATTTAAAGGCTTTTCTAAATGCAGTAAGATCTGAGTAACCTAAGATATCGGAAATATCGGATATTTTTATGGCCGGGTTCTGCATCAACTGAAGGGCAATTTCTTTTCTTGCTGCTCCTGCAAGTGCGCGGAAGCTGGTTTGTTCCTGCAGCAGTTTGCGTTGCAAATGACGTGCTGTCATATTCAATGCCGAGGCTGCTTCTTCAATCGTAGGTATCCTTCCCTTGAACTGCATGAATAGTACCTGTTTTAAATTTTCTGCGGTACTGTTAGTGGCCAGCAACGCTTGCTTGTCGGCCATAATGGAGTTGAATAGCTGAAACATGGATTGATCGCTGGTGAGTATAGGCGTCGCTATGGCTTCTTTACTTAGAACAATGCGGTTGGCATTTTTATTGAAAAGCACCTCGCAGCCAAAGAACTTCCTGTATTCTGAAATTTCCCGCGGTTTGTAAGCCAGCTCAATCCTTAGCGGAACAATGTGCTTTCCCGACAGGGCACCGAGCGTATTGACGATCGCTGCGAATAAAAAGTCATTGGCGTGCCTTGCTGGTTCCGGATGTTTCATTAGCCACATCTTATTCTGCGTGATCTCAAGAACAGCTGCGTCACCGATGGTACAGCGGTATTCAACCATCGGCGATGTCATTTGGCCATACCGGCATAACATCCGCAGCCCCTGGTCAAGATCTCTGCTGCTTTGAATCAAAAAGCCCACCATTCCGTGAAGCAGCCTGTTTACGCCCATGCCTATGTGCAGGCCAATCAATGGATCACCCGACAACTTTAAAAGAGGCACCCAAATGAGCGCCGCTTTCTCCCATTCAACCATATTTTCCGAGTTTCCAATTTCTTCCGGGCTGATGCCCGACATCTGGCAGAGTGTATCGAAAGCTACTCCAAATGAAGTAGCCGTTTGAAAAACAGTGCGAATGACCGTTCCCTGTAAAGCCATGGCATAAAATATATCATTTTAGGCAGAAAATACCCTTTTTCCCGCCCGTGCAATGGTGGTTCTTTGCATCATTAATTACAAATTTATGGAATCAGCTAAAAACATTTTTTTAAAAAAGTGGGTAACGGGCAACATCGCCGTTTATTCCGGCGCGTTAGGACTTTTTCACCCGCTTATTGCGCATGGGCTTACCGGCGATCATGATAAACTGTTAACGACCCCGCAGTTTATTATGCATACCCTGTCTTTATTTGTTTTTGTTTTCCTTCTTGCAAGAACGCAGCACAGGCTGTTTCAAATGGCAGGGAAACGCGAAGCCCTGACCCGCATCTGGCCGTTTTTATTCTTTACGCCCTGGGTGTTCTGGCTCGGTTACTATACGCTATTCGTCCCCTTCGACATATTATTTATGTTCCTGTCAATTGGTATTATCAATGCCATACAATTAAAACCGATGGTTAAATTTCCAAAAAAATGGGTATGGCAGTGCATCCTGGGCTATTTTCTCGCTGCAGTAGCTGGCATTCTTATCGGACTGGGCGCATATCTGCTTTACTATAAGCATTTGCAGGGAATCGCCAGGGATATGGCCACCTGGCTATCAATCAGCACTCCTGCCGCACTCGTTGTTGCTTACTACTTCAGATATATTTTAACGATCCAGATCATCTTGCCCGAAGATAACAGGTCTGATATGATCTTAGAGAGGGCATCGTGCGTGGTGTTGTCGCCGACGCCAAGCTAAAAAAGTTGTTTCTGACTCTCTTTACCTTTAAATTCCGTAAAGGTCTTTCCATCATAACTTTACTCAGCAACCACCTTTGCGAGGGGCACGTTTATAAATTATTTTACTATCTCGTTCTACATAGTCGCCTGATACTATCGGATATGAATACTTGGGCGCCCACGATACACCATGACTTCTTATAATTATTTTGTCGTTAACTTTCAGGCTATGCAATGGCTGAAATTCATTGGGCTTTTCCGGCCCAAAACTTAGAATATAATCGTCCCCATTAATCCTGGCCATCACTCCGAAACCTAATCGTGAGCCTGGCGGAAGAGAAAGAGAGGTTACAACAGCCTCCATATTGGTAAAAGCACTTGTATGATTCCTTATTTTAGCAGCACCGTCAAGAACTTTTTTACCCTCGGGAGACGCTTCCCACTTTTTGTACTTAATACCGTCAGGAGTAGCCTCCCATTTTTTCAATTCGGCTTTCATTTCAGCAGCAGAGAGTGGCTTTGGGGTTGATTTTTTAGAAGTTTCATTTTTGATTTCGCGATTGGCAAATACTAGTCCGCTTACCACAACCAGCGGTAAGATCAGCGCATAAATAACTTTTTTCATATTTTTTGTAGTTTTAATTAACGTAGATCTATCTCCTGATAAGTCAGATGCGTTTAAGGCATTTCTTTTATTTTTCGTATCCTTTTAAAGTTGCTGCGATAAAAATACCCTGATTTATTTCAGTCTACGGGACCTGGATTGTAAATAAAAATGTAAACTTTGTAAATAATATCTTGACATTATGCTTGTTAGAAGAGATCTCCTGTCTGGGAAACGTAAATACCTGTACGGGTTGTTACTGTTCATGTTCATCTCTTTGATATGCGTGGCTTTCAGTATGGCGGGCAGTGACGACTACGATATCGCCAGGAGGGAAGTTTTACTCCGCCGGATCGGGCATGAAATACTATTGCAGTCGGGCGACAGTACATCACGGGTACTTCCGGTAAAAAAGATAACCGAAAATGAATACCAGATCAGGTTTGAAAATGATCTTACTTTCCGACCAGACTCCCTCGTCAATACGACTCAGCGTTTGTTGGCCAAAGACCCGCTGGCACGTGATTATGTTGTTAACGTACTGAACTGTGCCAATGCCAGTGTAGCCTATGGATATGCTATATCAAAAAATAAGAAAGATGATATTGTTGCCTGTATAGGAAGAACGCAACCCATCGCCTGTTACATGATCAACATTAAATTTAAACCAACGGGTATAATTACAGCAAAGAATGAATATTTTTTGGGTGCCCTGTTATTTTTAGCATTCACTGGATTTCTTTTTTTGATATCTGGTAAGTCGCGGAAGGCATTACCTGAGTTACCCGAGTTACCCGACAGTCGGCATACTGGTATGTTCACTTTGGGGTCAATGTCGTTCGACACCGAGGCTCGTAAGCTCATGGTAAATGAAAAGACCATAGACCTGACCAAGACGGAAACCCGTGTACTACGCATTTTTGCGCTGTCTCCTAACGAGGCTGTAGAGCGAAGCCGGCTTCAAAAAGAGATATGGGAAGATCAAGGTGTTATAGTTGGCCGCAGTCTCGATATGTTCATATCAAAACTTAGAAAAAAACTGGAATTTGATCCGAATATCAAAATTGCTGTTATACGCGGCAAAGGATATAAGCTTGAAATT
>JAUZOD010000044.1 GCA_030706635.1 Bacteroidota bacterium | reverse complement strand
CGGAAGCCAGGGAACTTTACGAACGGTGGACCATACCGGCTCCGGGGCGTCCGCTTTTTCAGGCTGCATTTGCCAGCATCGCCGGATCCGAAACAAAAGTAAATACAGCAAACAGTACCCGGGGACCGCTGCTGATTACCGGCGGCGAAAAAGATCATATTGCCCCTCCGGTATTGGGCAGGGCCTCGCTCAAAAAATATAATTCATCGGTGATTACAGAGTTCAAATTGTTTGAAGGCCGCGGACATTCGCTTGTCGTTGACCACGGATGGAAGGAAATAGCCGGGTATGCACTGGCGTGGCTTGGAAAGAATGGATTCTGAGATAAGCCCGGTCCTAATCAATATCATAAAGAATGGGAATAACTCATGCCGGTCCACCCGTTTCAAAACGACTGCTTTCGCTGGATTTCATGCGGGGTCTTATAATGATCCTGCTGATGCTGGAGAGTACACGCCTCTATGATCACCTGGACGAAGCCAGCACGGGCACTTATTGGAACGGATGGGTCCTTCAATTCATGCATCATCCGTGGCACGGTCTGCATTTCTGGGATCTGATACAGCCCGGCTTTATGTTTATGGCCGGTGTTTCCGTGGCTTTTTCTTTACAGAAACAAAAGCTGAACGGAATCCCGTGGTCCTCCTCCTTCAGGAAAATATTGAGAAGATGCGGCTGGCTGTTTTTCTGGGGGGTAATGGATTATGCCGTGCAGCCCCGCGGACTCTCGTTGGACCTGACGGACGTCCTGACCCAACTGTCCTTTACGACGCTGGTTGCTTTTTTGATATTCCGATGGACTGTTCCTGCCCAGATTGTGGTATGCGCCGGGCTGTTGCTGGTTACGGAAATTTTATACCGGTTCACCCATATTCCAGGCTATGACCAGCCCTTTATTAACCAGCATAATTTTGGAAACTATGTTGACAGGCTGCTGACAAATCAAACAGATCCCGACGGGTGGGTCTCTGTAAATTGCATACCGACCGCGGTGCATACCATTGCAGGCGCGCTCACGGGCCGACTTTTATCCGGTCAGTCAAAAAACAAGTTGTCGCTCATTTTAAAATGGGGGCTGATCTGTCTGACCCTGGGATTCTTCCTGGATGTATCCGGTGTAACGCCCATCATAAAAAAGATCGCCACTTCTTCCTTTACCCTGGCTTCACTGGGCTTCTGTTTACTGGCGATCTGCCTGTTTTACTGGTGGATCGATTGCAGGAACCACAGACGGCACACCAGATTCTTCACCATTGTAGGGATGAATTCCATATTCATTTATCTTTTTATTGAAATTGTTGGATCGCGGTTTTTTAACGCTTACATAGTTGATCTTACCGGTGGTTTGCCTGGTTTAATACACACTCCCGCAATACTCAGTAAAATCATCTCCTCTTTATGCATATTTGCGTTGGAATGGGGGATTTGCTACTGGCTGTATAAAAAGGCAATATTCTTCAGATTATAAGAACAGAATGATTTCTGACAAGGATGGTTTTATTCATTAACCCCCTGGAATATGCAACGGATTTACATACTTATTTTTTTGCTGTGCTGTAAAAATATACAGGGCCAGGACTATAAAAAAATACTTATACCTTACCCGCAGGCATGTTCGTTCAATGAAGCAAGGTTTCCGGTAAGCGTGGGCTTTACCGTAACAGTTAGTGGTCACCCCGATAAAAGAATTTATGGCGCAGCCACAAGGATGCTGACGCGTTTAAAAGGTAGAACGGGCCTTTTCATCACCCGGCAGGAAGTACTGTCTGCCGACGGGGCGCCGGCTTCAGGGCTGCATATCCGGGTTGCCCGCGCGGCAAACAATGTATTGGGTGAGGATGAATCCTATCATCTTGTGATTACGGCGGATGGCGTTACCCTGAATGCCGAAACTGATCTGGGCGCGATTCGCGGACTGGAAACAGTACTTCAGTTGCTGCAGGCCGGGAACGGCTATTATTATCTGCCGGGTTGCGTTATTGACGACGCACCCCGGTTTCCCTGGAGGGGTCTTTTAATTGATGTTGGAAGACATTTTATGCCCGTCGGCGTCATCAAGCGAAACATCGATGGAATGGCCGCTGTGAAAATGAATGTTCTCCATTTGCACCTGACGGAAGATCAGGGATTCCGGATCGAATGCAAGACTTTTCCAAAACTGCATGAATTGGGTTCTGTAGGTGAATATTATTCACAGGACCAAATCAGGGATCTATTGCATTACGCGGGTGAACGGGGGATCCGGATCGTTCCTGAATTTGATATGCCCGGGCATACAAGCTCCTGGTTTGCCGGATATCCGGAACTGGCCAGCGCTCCGGGACCTTATCATGTCGAGCACCGCCTGGGCGTTATGGATCCGGTGATGGATCCTGCGCGTGAATCCACCTATACATTCATTGATGCGTTCCTGGGTGAAATGTCAAAACTTTTTCCCGATGAATATATTCATATCGGTGGCGATGAGAACAATGGAAAGCAATGGAACGGGAATGCGGCTATTCAATTATTTATGCAGGAACATAGCATCCATTCCAACAACGAACTGCAGGCATATTTTAACCGGAGATTGCTGGCAATTACAGAAAAATACGGGAAGAAGATGATCGGATGGGATGAAATTATGCAGCCCGGCATTCCCACATCCGCCATTATTCAATCCTGGCGTGGCATGGAAGGTCTGGCCACAGCCGCAAAAGCCGGATACGCTGTAATACTATCCAGTGGATATTATATAGATCTGAATTTTCCCGCTTCCGATCATTATTTAACTGATCCTTTGCCGGACAGCCTTCATTTGACGATGCCTCAACGGAAACTTATTCTGGGCGGAGAGGCAACGATGTGGAGCGAAATGGTCACCTGGGAGACCATTGATTCCAGGATCTGGCCCAGGACCGCGGCCATCGCGGAAAGATTATGGTCCGATGCCTCTGTGAATGACGTGCCGAATATGTATGCGAAGCTGGAACGGATCAGCCCACAGCTCGAAGAACTCGGTCTGACGCACGAGAAAAACGTGGATATGTTTTTGCGTCGTCTGGCGGGTAATGAGAACGTTCCCGCTTTGCGCGCTTTTACAGATGTGCTTGAACCGATAAAGGATTATGGTTTGATTGATTATGCGGGTTATACCACAGGGTCGCCCTTTACAAAAATAGTGGATGCGGTAAGACCGGACGCCAAAGTCGCCAGGGACTTCAACACGCTGGCCCGCAACTTTGCTGCCAATACGAAAGATGCTGTCACCGAAAAAAGAATAAGGCAATGGCTGCTTCAATGGAAAGATAATCATCTTGCCCTGCAGTCAGCATTCAGGCGATACCCCGCAATACAGGAAGTTGAAACGCTGTCCCGTGACCTGTCCGTCATTTCGGTTTCGGGACTGGAAGCGCTTGATTACATCAGGATGAAAAAACAACCACCATTACTGTGGCGGAACCGGGTCGAAAATAATCTGAAACAGGCGTCCCGGCCCAGGGGTATGACCGAGATCATGGTGGTCACGGGGATCAGAAAGCTGGTTGAAACGGCGAATGGATATTTTTAAGCATGTCTTTATTGTTTAACAGCTTCTCTTATCTCTTCTTTGTCAGCAATGATGAAGAACATTTATGTTGTCGGAAACCGGCGACGGTTACGCGGGTAATGCTGAGGCATAATGAAGTTGCCGTATAACCTTAAAAAAGTTTTATATTCGTATTGCTAATCATCAAGACAGATGCTGGGTAACGATAGTCCACGATATCCCGAAAAGGAACTATTTGCGGCCATTTCAAAGGGTGACGAGGCTGCTTTTACCGAGTTGTTCCGCCGTTACGACAAACGTTTTTATTTCTTCGCCCTTAAAATGATCCATGACCCGGTAATTGCGGAAGACTTGACCCAGGAAATATTTATCAAAATCTGGGAAAACCGGCGTATCCTGGATACGGTAAACAACCCGGAGGCTTACCTGCTTACCACGGCGGCGAATCATGCGCTGAACCAGATAAAAAAAAATCTCAGTGAACAAAAGATGCTGAAGCGGCTCGCAGCTTACTCCCGCGAAAATTTCATCAGCAATACCGATGAACGCCTGCTCCTGCATGACCAGGAGGCTTTATTGCAGCAGGCTCTTGAACGTCTCCCGAAACAACAAAAACGGGTGTATCATCTCAGCCGTTTGTCCGGCCTGAATTACGAGGAAATAGCCGGGATCCTTAAAATTTCCCCACATACGGTACGCAATCACCTGGTAGAGGCGCTGCGTTCCATCCGGTGCTATCTGGAAGAGGAAAAATTACTCTCGGCATTCATTGCGTGTACAGTGCTGCTGCTGGAGAACTAATCTCAAAATATTTTTCGGTAAACTAGTTCATCTCTTTCGCTGGGTTGTCTTACTCTATTATTCATTGTTTGGAAGTCTATATGGAAGATCACGCGCGTTTGTTTTATTTATGGCAGTTGTATGTGGATGGCCGTGCAAGCCGGGAAGAACTTTTATTGCTCCGTACCCTGCTGGACATACAGGAAAATGAAAAAGCATCAAGAGACTGGCTGGTCGGTCAGTTGGAGCAGACCGTTACGGAAACCGGCTTTAGCGAACAGCGTCTGCAGGCGGTTTTACGGTCTGTTCGGGAGAGCGGCCAGACGAAGGAGACTGTCCGGCAGATGCATTTTATAAAAAGATATTGGTGGGTCGCTGCCGCCCTGGTCTGTTTAATGGTTCCGGGTTACCTGATGTTTTTTAATAAAGGACATGCAGCGGGTCCGTTAACGAAAACTTTCCAACACTTTCGGAATGATCTGGATCCCGGCCGCAACAGGGCTTTCCTCACATTGGCCAATGGCGCCAAAGTTATTCTGGATAGCGTGCACAATGGGATGTTCGCCAGGCAGGGGAATGCGACGATCGTAAAACTGGACAGCGGGAAACTGGCGTACGATGCGACAGGCCAGGAATCAGCGGTCGTGGGGTTCAATACGCTGACAACGCCTAAAGGGGGTCAATATCAGCTTAGTCTTCCCGATGGAACCGAAGTTTGGCTCAATGCGGCTTCTTCAATAAAGTATCCGACAGCGTTTATGGGGAACAGGCGGCAGGTTGAAATCACCGGCGAAGTATATTTTGAGGTATCGAAAAATACGGCCATGCCTTTTATTGTCAAAAAGCTGAATGATGAAACAGAGATCCGTGTTCTGGGTACACACTTTGATGTAAACGCTTATGATGATGAGCCTTCCATGAAGATAACCCTGCTGGAAGGAGCCGTTCAGGTAGCCGATGCCGGGCGTCAAAGTATCCTTCATCCCGGGCAGCAGGCTCAAATCGGGAACGGCACGTTGAAACTGCTGTCGGATGTGGATACGGATGAAGTGATGGCCTGGAAAAACGGGAAGTTCCAGTTCGGAGAGGCATCCGATATCAACAGCATCATGCGTCAGATTGCAAGATGGTATGATGTGGAGGTGGAATATCGTGGAACTGTTTCGGACCATATCGGAGGAACTATTTCCCGTGGGGTAAAAGCCTCCCAGGTATTTGACATGTTGGAGATGACGGGTGCCGTTCGGTTCAGTATTGACGGAAAGAAAGTTACGGTCATGCCGTAGAACAAAATAGTGGGAAACCATAACGAAAACCGCTCCGGAGTAGAGGCCGGAGCGGGGAGTAGTTCGGGTTAACCCAATAAGAACAATCGGTCTAGGAATGCTCAATTATGTAACCCAAACTAACACAAAGTTATGGATTTAAAAGTTCTTTGCGACCCTTCGTATTCAAAACGGAGAGAGCTAACCAAAACACTGCTCGCTTTGAAATTAACTGCAGTCATCTTACTCGCGGCCTGCCTTCAGGTGAGTGCTAAGGGAGTTGCCCAGATTACCCTCACAGAGAAAAATGTCCCGCTGCAGAAGGTATTTAAAAAAATACAAAAACAAACGGGGTACGACTTTTTATTCAGCTATGAGCTATTGCAACAGGCAGGCTATGTGACCGTTAATGTGCACGATGTCTCGTTACAGCAGGCTATGGAAGAATGTCTGAAGGGGAAACCGCTTTCCTATAAGATCGTTGATAAAACGATAATTATAAAGTCCAGCGCCGACGCCGGTATTCTTCAGGTCTCGGAATCCCTGGCGCCGCCGCCACTGGATATCGAAGGCAACGTCACGGATTCTTCCGGCTCTCCTTTATCCGGCGCTTCCATAACTGTCAAGGGTAACCGCAGGGGAACTCAAACGGATGAACGCGGGCATTTTGAAATGAAAGAAATTGCCCATAACGCGGTACTGGTTGTTTCCTACACCGGTTATGAAACCCGGGAGGTGAAGGTAGATAATGGAAACACAATCGCGGTCCGGCTGATACCGCTGTCCGGAAAACTCAGTGGTGTCGAAATCGTGGGTTACGGCACCCAGCGAAAAGAAAGCATAACGGGTTCCATCGTGAGCATGCATTCAGCTGAAATAGAAAATCCAACGCTGGTCAATGCTTACCAGTCCATGGAAGGAAGGCTTCCGGGGCTTGTTGTGAAGCAAACTACCGGCCAGCCGGGGGCGGAAGGGTTCACATTGAATATCCGGGGGCCTAATTCATTTGCTTCCGACAATAGTCCCCTGGTAATTGTCAACGGCGTGGTTGGAAATTTAGCCGATCTGGATCCCGCTTTCATCGAATCCATCACCGTGCTGAAAGACGCTTCTTCGGCTTCTATATATGGCGCCCGGGCTTCTAACGGGGTCATCCTGGTAACTACCAAACCCGGTAAAAATAACGGGCTGCACCTGGAATACAACGGAAGTTATATCAACCAAAGCAAAATCAACTGGCCCAAAAGAGTGTGGAATTCGGTGCAGTTTATGACGATGTGGGATTCCGCCGCCGTAAATGCAGGCAGTGGAAATACACAATACCCCGAGAGTGTAATTGATTTATATAAAACGCCCAGTCAGCAATACCCCAGTTTCAACTGGGAAGATTTCATGATAAAGCCCATTAATATTTTTAAGCATTCCCTGGCCATTAGCGGTAATTCGGGAAGTACCAATTACATGGCGGCTATGGGTGTGTGGGATCAGGATGGGATCGTGCAGGGGTTTAACTATAAGAAATATACCGGCATGTTTAACATGGAATCCCAGGTTAGTAAAAGATTTAAGTTTGGCATCACCACAAATGGAATTGTAGATAAGGACAAAGCATCCTGGAATGGAGGGCCTGATGAAATAACCTCCATTATAAATCAAAACCCCGATTATGAGCCCTACCTGACAGATGGCTCCGGTCGCTATGCCTGGGGAGCACAACCCTGGGAGCATCCACAGAAATCACCTATCGCTGCTGCGCAAAACGGGGGGCAATGGACGAATCGTTTCGGGTTTAACGGGACTGCCTATACGCAGTTAAGAATACTGGATGGCTTAACCTGGGAGGTGAAGGGAGGAATGAGTTATAACGAAAGTGATTTGAAGGTGCAGGTACCCGCGGTCATTATTTATAATTATCTGACGAACCAATCTGCGGGGTTTGATAATGGCCAGGCCCAGATTACATTAAGTGAGATGAATACCAAGAATAGTTATTACACCATCTACTCCACATTGAATTATGTAAAAACGTTCCTTAACGATTATCACCTGAATGCCCTGGTGGGAATAAGTCAGGAAAAGAATGATATCGTCAGTCTGCAGGGTTACCGGATCGGATTTGCTTCAGGCGCACTGAATGTATTATCTGCCGGACCCGCCCTTAATCAGACAACGGGCGGTACGGAAACAGAATATGCTCTTCAATCCGCTTTTGGCAGACTGAATTTAAGTTATAAATATAAATACCTCTTTGAAGCGAGCCTTCGCAGGGATGGAAGCTCCCGTTTTCCACCCGGTGATAAATACGCCTATTTCCCCTCGTTTTCCGGTGGCTGGCTCCTCAGTCGTGAACCGTTTATCGCCGATAATCTGCTTTGGCTGAGTGAGCTCAAGATCCGGGCTTCTTATGGACAACTGGGAAATGATAATGTGAAAAGCAACTATCCTTATCAGGCCGTGCTTTCTACCGGAGCGAGTTATCCATTTTCCGGCCTGCAGGATGGAGTGACACTGAATGCGCTGAATAATAATCAGCTGAAATGGGAAGCAACGACGATCCGGAATCTCGGACTTGATGTAAACATAAAAAACAGTCTGCTCTACGCAACTTTCGATTATTTCATCAAAAATACTTCAGGAATATTAAGGCAGCAGCAGATTCCCGGTTATGCGGGGATAACCGGACCGTTCGTGAATGAGGGGGAGGTGCAAAATAAAGGATTTGAATTCGTACTGGGACATAAAAGCCATATAGGCGCATTTTCTTATGATGCAGAATTCAATATTTCTGCCTATAAGAATAAAGTGTTGAAGTTTGGCTCTCCGGAATATGATCCCGTTACCCTGCTTAGAGAAGGGAATGAAATGAACGGTTATTACATGTACGAGGCAAACGGAATCTATCAGTCTCAGTCGGATATAACGAAAGGGCCGGGCACACCCTGGGTGGAATCTCCGGGGGATGTAAGTATCAGAGATGTGGACGGAGACGGTAAAGTAACCCCCAACGACCGGGTTGCCGTTAAAGGCGCATATCCCAATTATTATTTCGGATTCAATCTTGATGCCAGCTGGAAAGGCTTTAATATCGGCCTGTTTTTCCAGGGAGTGCAGGGTCAAAAGATACAGGTGATATCATCCAATAACAATGGCGTGCTTCCTTTTTCGGGAGGAACGCTGCTTTCCTGGTGGGCAAATGCCTGGACACCTGAAAATCATTCCACCTCGATACCCAAAATGGATTTTTATGGCGGACCACTGGGTGCATCCACCAGGGCAATTTCAACTTTCTGGCTAGATGATGCGTCTTATACCAGGCTGAAAAACATTACCCTTGGATATACCCTGCCTGCCTCATTGACCAGAAGATTCTATATTCAGCGGTTCAAGATATTTTTCTCTGCAGAGAATCTTTTTACGTTCACGAAATACAAGTTTGGAGATCCGGAAAGTGCCGGGGGACTCTCTTATCCCATGTTGCGCTCACTGGCATTTGGAGTAAATGTCCAGTTCTAAACCATCATTTTATAAAATCTGATTTTATGCAACTGTTCAAATATAAATATATCATTTCCCTTTCTTTGATCCTGGGTCTGAGTTCCTGCAGCAGAAACAACTTAAACCTGAATCCCCATGATCAACTATCACAGGGAACATTCTGGAAAACACAGCAGGACGGTCAGCTGGCGCTTACGGGTTGTTACCATACCCTGGCCACGGGTTATTTTAATATGAATAATTTTGCTGCCTGGGATGCATTGACTGACGACAGCTGGACCCTTGAAAATGACATTGGAGCACAAAGCGCGATGATCGCTCCGATTACCTCAACCACGGGAGGAATAATCACAGGCTTTTACAACACCACCTATAAGGCAATTGGCGTTTGTAACTATTTCCTGGATAATATCGGGTCGGTGGATGTGCCGGCGAGCCAGTTAGATGAGTGGAAAGCCGAGGTGCTGTTCTTAAGGTCATTCTACTATTTCTACCTGACGCAATTCTATGGCGATGTCCCCCTCACGCTTCATTCCTATACGCTGAGCGATTCCCTTTTGCCAAAATCACCAAAAGCTGATGTCGAAAACCAGATATTGGGCGATCTGAATACGGCCATCCAGTCTCTTCCCGATCAGGCATACACAGATGGTCATGTGGTGAAGGGTACGGCCCTGATGCTTAAGGCCAAGATCGCGTTATACGACAATAATTTTCAGGATGCTGCTTCGCTGACCAGCCAGATCATGCAGTCGGGAACATTTTCATTATACCCGGATTATTATACTTTGTTTTTGACCAAGGGACAGGGTGCCGATAACAAAGAAATCATGTTTTCAGTAAGATATCTTTCTCCAAACGACGAGAATCAAAGTAATATACAATGGGGATGGTACCTGGGCGTAAGCCCTTTCCAAAACCTGGTTGATGCGTATGAATGCACAGACGGCCTGCCGATCACCCAATCCCCTCTGTATAACCCGGCGCAACCATACAGCAACCGTGATCCGCGGTTGAATGCGACGATCGTCGTTCCCGGCTCCAGTTATGGATTTGGCCCTGATGGCGCCGCTAAATGGGATCAGCGCAGGGTGCTTATTCAAAGCCCCTTACTGTATAATATCAGAAAATATGTGGATTCAACCATTCAGGGGGTTTCTGCATCCCAGCATTGTGAGAACGATGTAGTCATTTTCCGCTATGCAGATGTTTTACTGAGCTATGCCGAGGCGCAGAATGAAAACAGCGGACCGGATGCCAGCGTATATCAGGCTGTAAACGATGTCCGCACCCGTCCGAGCGTAAATCTCCCTCCGCTGGCTTCCGGCTTATCACAGGCCCAGATGAGAGATACGATCAGGCATGAAAGGCGTATTGAACTGGCATTTGAAAGTCAAAGATGGCTGGATCTGAAACGGTGGAACCTGGGTGTAGAAAAGATCGGCGCGATCGGCACAGACCAGTCGCCCGTAAAGTATGTATTTCTGCCGAATAACTACCTGTGGCCATTTCCTCAGAGTGAAATTGACTATTATAAGGCCCATGGCCACGATCTCGGCCAGAATCCCGGGTATTGAGCCAATAATTTTCATCATGCCATTCTTCATGGAGCTGAACAAAAGATGTTTAAATCTTTGATGAATCAGCTGCTGTCCTACATGGCTCTGACGACTGCCGGGAACCTGGTGAAAGCGGATAGATGCAAGCGTGGAAAGAATTGAAAAAGCGAAATCCGGTATAAATATCAGAAGCGCAATTATGAAACTGAAAATATTATTCTTATTCCTGGCTTTATGCATTTTTGATTTCAGTAATTGTGCCGCTCAGCAAAAGCACACGTTTGACATTAAAGATGGGTTTTTTCTCTATGACGGTAAACCGGTTAATATCCATGCAGGCCAGATTGATTTTGCGCGTATTCCAAGACCCTATTGGCAACGAAGCCTTAAAATGCTGAAGGCGATGGGGATGAATTCCGTGGCTACCTATGTTTTTTGGAATTATCAGGAAACGGCGCCCGGTGTCTGGGATTTCAGAACGGATAACCGGGATATTGTGCGGTTCATCCGTCTTGCACAACAGGAGGGTCTGTTCGTGATCCTTCGACCGGGTCCGTACACCTGTGCGGAATGGGAGTTTGGAGGTTTTCCCTGGTGGCTTCAAAAGAATAAAGATCTGGTGCTGCGTACAAATAATAAATCTTTCCTCGATTCCTGTAAGACATATATTAACAAGCTTGCCGGACAGATAAAAGAATTGCAGATCACACACGGGGGGCCCGTGATCCTCGTGCAGGTCGAGAATGAATTTGGCTCTTACGTATCGCAGCGACCGGATATTCCCCTGTCTGATGATAAAGCATATCTACGGGCTATCAGGCAGGATCTTGTCCAGGCGGGTATTGATGTTCCACTTTTTACGGCTGATGGTAGCAATGAGTTCAAAGGAGGCACCACGGAAGGAGTTCTGCCCACGGCTAACGGAGAAAGAGATATTGATTTTTTGAAAAAGATTGTTGGTGAATATCATGATGGGAGGGGCCCGTACCTGATCGGAGAATTTTACACCGGGAGTCTGGATCACTGGAAAGAACCGTTCCGGAGGGTGGCTTCGGACAAACTGATAAGGCAATTGGACATTTATCTTAAAGCAGGAGTATCCTTCAGTTTCTATATGGCGCAGGGTGGCACGCTTTTCGGATTTACCAGCGGCGCCAACTACAATAAGAAAGATCCGATACAGCCGGATATGACCAGCTATGATTATGATGCGCCCATCACTGAAGCCGGCCGCGCTACTCCGAAATTTAAGGCCGTACGGGATGAAATGGCCCGGTTTATAACCGGTCCTTTGCCCGATATTCCTTCTATCACAGCACCGATTTTCATTCCGCGGATCCGGTTAAATAAAGTCGTGGATCTTTTTGATCTTAAAGAGAAAATAAGACCTGTGGTAAATGACACGGCTATGAGTTTTGAAGATCTTAACCAGGGTTACGGATATGTATTGTACAGCAGAAAGTTTACACGTCCGTTACAAGGTGATCTGGTGCTTGCGGGACTAAGAGATTATGCGCAGATATATGTAAATGGCAGATTCCTGGCAGTGCTCAATCGTGCGGACAGTATTTTTTCCTGTGCTGTTGATATACCCGCGTCGGCAACCCTGGATATACTCGTGGAAAATATGGGTCGTATCAATTATGATGCTGAAATCGTGCATAATCTAAAAGGTATTATCAGCCCGGTCATTATCAATGGGAGAACAATCAGCGGCAACTGGGAAATGTACCGGTTTCCTTTCTCTCATCCGCCTGATCTCAGCAAGCTCCGGAACAGGAATATCCGGGATCATCCAACGGTTTATGCCGGTGAGTTTACATTGGTCAAAACCGGCGATACTTTCCTGGATATGAATTCATGGGGAAAGGGTATTGTGTTTGTCAATGGCCATAACCTGGGCCGGTACTGGAATGTAGGTCCGCAGCAAACTTTATATCTGCCTGGTTGCTGGCTTATGAAAGGGGAAAACAGCATATTGATTTTTGAACAACAAAATGCACAAAAACATACTGACATAACAGCACTGCAGGCGCCCGTGCTGGACCAATTGCGGAAATAATTTTTTTCCGTTGCCGCTGATGGATTTGGGATCACGTGTTGACCAATAATAAAAACCGGTTATGAATACTAAAGCAAAGAACAATTTTATTGCTGTGATCAGCATACTGTTTTTGTGCGTCAATGTAAGCGCCCAGATTGGGGTCAGCAGGCAGGCACCATCGCCTGTATCGGATCTCTCCGGGCCACAGAACGAGACCGGGAAATTGATGCTGTCCCCCGGGAATACGGTTTCGTTCTCCCATGAAATGGATTGGCCTGTTGTCTCCGCCTTATTGGATATGTCCTCACCGACCTATGCCAAAACCTGGGACGATAGCACCTGTAAAACGCTGCAGGAAGGCGCATATTTGGGAAACGGCGATTTCGGCGCCCATTTGGGCGGCACCATACATTCGTTAAAATATTATCTGGGAAAAAACGGATTTCATGCCGGAAACGATCTGGGTGCGAAGATGTGGACGCAACATATTCTGAATCTAGCCATATTGACAATAGAAAAATCATCGGGCGCCGAATCGGGAAATGCCTATAGCGTTACCCAGGATCTTAAGAACGCCGAAATCAGGACCCAGTCTACTATGGCGGGTATTCCACTTCAGACAAAAGCCTATATATCAGACTCCGGGAATGTTCTTGTATTGGAGCTGTCCACGAACAGCGGCAAAAAGATTTCGCTGCAAGCCACGGTTTCAGTCATCGGCAATGCCTATGTTGCCAGGAACGCGGGCAAGTTGGGGTCTGTGGCATGGGTCACCAAAGAGCCCAACGCCGAAGGCGCACCCTTTTATGTAAAAGGCGCCGTAGCGGCAAAACTGCTCGGCGCAACGGCCCTGGCGACGACCGACAACAGTACGTATTCCAGACTTTCCTTCACCCTGCCTGCAAACGGATCAATCGTAAAAATCGTACTCAAAGCGGAACACAGCACCAACGCAGCCTCGCCCCTCCACTCCGTTCAGGCCGGCCTGCGGCAGATTACAAATGCCGGTGTCGCCGAAATTTATAAACGGCACAAAGCCTGGTGGAAGAATTTCTGGCTTCAATCTTATATAGATCTCGACGATACCGTTCTTCAGAAATACTGGTATAATCATTTATACATGATGGGCTCCTGCGCCCGAAGCGGCATTGACAACGCGCCCGGGAAAGCGCCCGGACACTGGGGACCTTGGGTACGAAGTGACGATATGATGTGGTTCAGCAATATATCAATGAACTACAATGGACAAAATCCGTATTACGGTGTATTCTCTTCCAACCACGTCAACCTGGTTGATCCGTATATACAATCTATAAAATATTACCTGGAGAATACAGGCAGAAAAAGGGTCATCAACAGGTGGGTTTCGCCTACCATCAAGGCCCGGATGCCAGCGAATTGCAGAGGAGTGGAGTTTGAACTTTCGTTCACCTCCCATGGAACATCCTGCGGAGGCGGTTCATGGGTGCGGGAAGATGGTTCCATGCCCACGAACGCAGTATTCGGCATCTTACCGATTGAATGGAAATGGAAGTATGGCCAGGACAGCTCATTCCTGGCCGACACCTGCTATCCGTTAATGCTTGCAGTCGCCGATTTTTATGACGATTACATCGGGAAGCCGGTAAACGGACAGTACAATGTGTACGGGTCAGCGCAGGAGGGCGCAGACTGGTTTTCGGCAAATGATATGTTCAGTCTGGGCGCTATCAAATTCCTGTACAGGGAAATCCTGGCCGCGAGCATTAAGCTCGGACGCGATGCAGACAGAAGAGCACATTGGCAGGATATCCTGAACAACATGAGTGCGTATCCGCTCGAGAAATGGGGGAATACGATAACCTTCAGACCAGACTGGATTCATGACGTGATGGATGCCATAACGTTTCATGGAGGCACCCGGAATACGGGTTTGATGTTCACCACTACGTTTGATAACATCAGCTACTCCACGTTGCCGGCATACAAGATAGCCACGTGCAGGACCCTGGATAAGGGCAACTTCTTTTACCCTCAGCGATTTTCCGGCTGGCAGGATTCTAATGATTTCGGAATGATGTTTGTCATGGCCGTCAGGGCAGGCTACCGCCCCGATCTTGTGATAAAAGGAATAAAGGGCTGGAAACCGGAACTCAACGGTATTGTATCTCAAAAACAGGGAGGCGGTATCGAGACCGCGGGAATCATTGAGGCCATCAACAATATGCTCATGCAGAGTCAGGACGGTGTGATAAGGATTTTTCCCAACTGGGACAAAACAGTCAATGCGGGGTTTAAGAGATTGCGGGCGGAAGGAGCATTCCTTGTCGGCGCGAAATACCGGGCTTCGGGGCAGGTGGTGGATTCGGTGCGGATATTTAGCGAAAAGGGCAACACCTGTGTGCTGCAGAGTCCGTTCCAGGGATCATGCATTACGGTGACCCGCGCAGACAATCAAGAGCCGGTTTCCACTATTCAGAATGAGGAAGAGTTCACTTTCATTACAGCTGCCGGAGTGACCTATAACATCACGCGTGCCGACTGTACACCGGCTCCCGCCGGTTCGCCGGTCATTACCGGGCATCCTGCAGACAAAACGGTAGTGCTCCCCGCGACAGCTACCTTCACTGTGGTGGCCTCCGGCGCGAACCTCAGCTACCAGTGGCAGAAAAACCGGACCGATATTCCGGGAGCGACCTTGTCAAGCTATACCACGCCGGCTACAACCTTATGGGATATCGGCAGCAGATATCGCTGCGTTGTATCCAACTCTTTTGGCGTGGTAAAAACTAATCCAGGAACGCTGAATCCTGATTTAGAAGATACTCTTCCGGATAACAAACTCGCTTCCAATCCAAAACAATAAATAAAAACAGATCAGCATGTAAAGATTTGATAGATTTAAACTTTTTGCGAACGACCCTCTTGTCCTGAAAAAATGCCGGACAGGTTTAAATTTATTACTATGGCCATCAACAGGCGAACCCTGATCAGGAATATGTTTATTTTAAGCTCCGCAAAGTATATTCAGGTTCCTCTTGTTTTAACAGCGAATAAACATTTCTCCGGGGATAAGGAGCTTACACTGCGAAACCAATACCTTGAAATGCATTTTGCGAAACAGGGAGACAGAATGAGTCTGGTTAGTTTTGTCAATCTGTTATCCGCCCACAGAATAGAAATTAAGTCCGACGATTTTTCAATTGGCATCGAAGGTCAGGACGCTCTGACCGCCAAAGACTTCCGCTTCAAAGATTACCGTGAAGACCAAACAAAGCAGGGACACAGTCTCTGTTTACATTTTCACCATCATTCAAAGGATATCGCGCTGGTCATTTGCTACGAGCTTGGCCATCATGATTTTTTTGCGCGCCGGCAATTGATTTTGACGACGGCGTTGCCACTGGAGCTCAGACAACTGAATGTTTGGGAGCTTGGTTTTGACGGGGTGTGTTCGTTCCAGGAAAACGAGCCTCCTCAAAATGTATCCGCCGCATTTGGCTTCTCGGGTACGAAGGGTTTTGGTCTTCCCGTATTTATGGATGATAGCTTCTGGGGCCTTGAACATCCCGCGGGGTACAACCAGTATCGGGATGGGGTACTGACACTTACCCATTTTCCGGGACGAACGGTCAGGGGCCGTTTCCTTAGTAAAAAGGCTGCGCTCGGTGTGTCGGAGTCAAAGGAAGTAAGCAGCAGGTTTAAATATTATATAGAAACGATCCTGGCTTCTCCGCCTTCGGTAAAACAACTGTTTGTTGATTATAACACCTGGACCACCCTGATGCCGGCCACAGAAAATAATTCCCTTGCGTTAATTGAACGCTTTCAGCAAAAACTATTCGATCCCTACGGGGTGTATCCTGACTCATATACCATAGATGACGGATGGGATAAAAAAAACAGTTTATGGGATATTAACAAAGATCGGTTTCAGCGCGGTTTTTCCCCGCTTGTAGGCGCATTGAAGCGCATGAATGCAAAGCTTGGGCTCTGGCTTTCGCCATCCTCTGGCTATGACCATGCACCGTGGCTTGGCTCACAAGGATATCCGGGAAATGGTACCTGGGATTGGTTTATGTGCCAGTCTGATCCAAGGTATAGTGCAGATCTGACAAAAAACGTTACCGGTCTGACAGAAACGTATGGGTTGAATTTTTTTAAGTTTGATGGTTTTTGCGCTATGTGTAATGCCCCCGGTCATACCTGGCATCTTCCCGGTAATTATTCCAAAGAGTCTAACGTGGATGCCTATATTAATTTATTAAAGAGAATCCGGGAAACCAATCCGGATATTTTTCTTGATCCCACCAGCGGGATGTGGTTAAGCCCCTGGTGGTTGCAGCATGCGGAATCGGTTTACGGAGATATGTTCGATGGTGTGCCGCCGGCTATTGCCCCGACACCCATACCCGGTTACGGGCATTTTATATCGCGGGACGCACTGTTTCGGAAACGCATTCGGGAGAATCCCGGTTTTCCGTCAAACGCCATTGAACATCTTGGCATTTACACGCCGGATTATGATACTCTGTACGATGAAATTATAGCCGTTATCGGTCGTGGGTCCCGCCTGTTAAGTTTATATCTCAACCCTTATGAATTGCTTCGTAATGACCAGGACTGGGCTTTTCTTGCCGGAGCATTGAAATGGGCCAGAACCAATGCATCTGTTTTCTGGCAAACGCGACTCATACTGGGCGATCCGTTAAAGCGTGAGCCTTACGGGTATGCGCATTTCCACGAGGGGAGAGGTATCCTGGCTCTTTATAACCCGTTTATAGAATCCCGCACCGTTTCGATCCCTTTAAATGCTGATTCCGGACGGACCAAAAATAAAGCGCTGCAGGAAGCAGAAGCGGGCCGGCATTATATTGCCCGGGTGATATACCCGTATCTGAAGGTGATAAAAACGGATATTAAATATGCTGAGCCAGTCCATTTTTTGCTAGCAGGACATGAAACGGTTATCGTTCAGATAGAACCGCTTGATCCGAAAGCTGTCTCCCTCAAAGGAGCACGTTATATGGAGACTGGCCGTAGCGGTAAAAGCATAATGTATAATGTATTTGGACGACCGGGTGAGCCTGTGGAATTATCTGTTACAGGGTCAAGAAATACCACACTGAATTTAACGCAACCGAATGCCGGAAGAAAAGACGCAAAAATGCACCTGACTTTTCCCGGGAACCCACAGCGTGCCCTTGTGGAGAATAGCAGCCTTGTTTTGGAGACGGAAAATGGTAAATCACAATTAAGAGGAGGATGCATTGCACATGTTCCTGAGGGCAGCATTGCAGAGATGCATATTCTCTTTTCGCCTGTGCTGCCTTCGGGGTATCAACCGCATTGCGAAGTAAAAGTAAACGGAAGCGCTGTTGAGTTTAATCTCTCACGTCCAACCCTTACTCCTCCTCATATGCAGCTATTTGCTGAGTTGCCGGTTTCTGACTGGTCTTATATCAGCTTCAAAATTTCATCAGGAAAAAGTGAACTTAGCTTTTGTATTGACGCGTCTGCGAATGAGAACGGGAGGTTCAGGGCGGAAACAGGGGGATGGCTTTGGATTGAACATCCGCTGGAGAATGCTGGAGTGAGTATTGAATATCAGGATATGCTGCCTTTACCCGATCCTGAGATCCTTCCTGTTCCCGCCAGAATCAATATGGAAAGGGAGATCATCACCGCATGGCCCAACCAGGTTTTTACTAAAGGGGAGAACCTGACCCGCTACAATGCCTCTGTTGTCTATCTTGATGAGATACTGCCCGTGGAAGTGGCGATGAGCCTGGGACAGCTTCAACTGAACAAAAGCGCCAGCGGCGCTGATTTAATTGTTGCCGGCAGGAAATTCGCGCGCGGCCTTGGGACTAACGCCTATGGAAGGATCCGGTATGATATTTCCGGAAAATCTTTTAAACGGTTCCAATGTTTGGTCGGTCTCAATGAAGATGGTGGAAATGCCGCAGTTATTTTTGAGGTATGGATTGATGATAGAAAAATATTCAGCAGCACATCCATGCGTAAGCAGGATCAGGCCAAAGCAGTTGACCTTGATATCCTTCATGCTTCCTTTATAGAAATACGCACGCTTAATGGTATTGATTCCGACGACCTCAAGGGAACTTATGGAGATTGGTGTGAAGCCAGGTTGATTCATTAGTTACCATTACCGGCATCATGCCCAAGGTATACGCTCACATTCTTTTAAACATCTGTCATAACATGATTAAAATTATTTTATCCCTTTGCCTTTCCTTTGCTTTCAGTGGCGCCTTTTCCCAGAACATTCCGGTAGAATATATTCCGGTCAAAAACATAACCGGAATACAGCAGGAAAAAGGAACGTTGAAAGTTTTTATACTGGCTGGCCAGTCAAATGCTGTCGGCTATAATAATATTCGCGAGTTCCATGGCGGAAAGAAAAATTACAGGATTGCATTCCGCAAGCGGTCACATATCCTTTTCTGGCCGGGAAGTAATGCCAGGGACGGGTTCGCAAACCATTGGACCCGTCTGCAGGTTGGCATTTCAGATATTTCCGACCAGCCATCATTCAGTAAAGCCTGTTTTGGACCGGAAATCGGATTCGGGGAAACAATTTCGGAAGAGCTGCCAAACGAAGATATTGCGATCATTAAATACGCAGTCGGCGCTACCGGTATCGCCCGCAGCAAAGACTATCAGGACTATATCCCTGCACTGAAGGGATTTGACGATAAGGGAAAGAACTGGCACCCTCCTGTTGAAGCGGAAGAAGCCGGAATACTTTATCAAAACCTCATCACGAATATTCGCGATGCGCTCGCCTCTCTGAAGCAAAAAGGAAGGAATTTTGAAATCAGTGGCTTTATCTGGATGCAGGGAGAGCACGAAGCGGGCATCAGCAGAACCATGGCAAATGATTACGGGAAACTGCTGACCCTTTTCATGAATTCGGTGCGTCATGACCTGGGTGTCATGAATCTTCCGTTTGTTGTGGGCGAGATCAACAGCCATACCTGGGCATTTGCAGATATCGGAAGGGAAAGCCAGGCAACAGCATGCCGGAATGATCCGCACAGCCTGTTGATTAAAACAACGGATCTTTCCAGGAAAGGCATCGGGGGACTTGCTCATTTTGATGCGGACAGTATGCTGACCCTGGGGGACCGGTTTGCCAACGGCATGCTTCAGCTACTGGGAATAAAGAGCGCTGAAGTCACAAGCCGGCTGGTGATTCAATAAACATAATTCAGGATAAATAAATGATCTGCCGCTCTTACTATTCCTTCATATATCGGCTTCCGGTGTAACTTCATTTACAAAACCTCAGGCAATTCAAATCGTATGGGCTCAAATAGTCGCAAAAAGCTTTTGCTTGTCTTGATCCTGTTTTCCGGTTGGGCGTATAATATATATGGACAAGCCATTCCCTATTCCGTGCCGGATAAACCATGGGATGACAGTCTTGGAAATCATCGGGCCGTTATTCACACGGAAACGGCCGGGAACGCGGTGTTCGTGGATATACCCTGGCGAAGAAGAGATAAAGACCCCGGGAACAAGGCCTTTCTGATAACAGATGCCAGTGGGAATGAAATCAGGGAACTGCGCCTTGTATTAATAAACAGGGAACACGGACAACTCATCTTCCGGCCGCAATCGGGCGCAGGCGTGTATTATGTGTATTACCTGCCATACCGGGGCAAAAAAAACATTGGATACTTTGAAGGGGATTATTTGAAAACCGTTCCGCCGCCAGATCCCGCCTGGCTTGCTTCGGTCAGGGCAGTCAACTCGTCAGGGCTTCCCAGGGCAACCGTTACCGCCATCCAGTCGAGAACGGCCTTTGACAGTTTTTATCCGATGGAGGTGGTGGCAACGCAGGAAGAGGTCGCTGCCCTGAAAACAAAATATCCCGGCGACTTCCTGCTTTTTCCTGAGGACAGATCGCGGCCTATCCGGATGCAGGATGACCTGCCGCTGAAATGGATTCAGTCCGGACCGTCGAATACTTTTTCGGGAATCGCCTGCCGCAATGAATACTATGTTTTCCAGATAGGGCTGTTTGCTGCTGAACGGGGAGTCGGGGAGGTGCGGGTCCAATATGCAGGCGCTTCTTTCCCCCTGACCTGTTTCAACCTGGAAGGGATAGACTGGCAGGGAAACTATTTTAAAAAGAATCTGGACCTGCCTCAGGGGAAGATACAGCCCTTATGGTTTGGTGTAGATATTCCGGCGGGTGCAGTTCCGGGATGGCATCATTTCAATGTGCAAATATCGGGGGCCGGCCTCTCCACCCAGACCGTCCGTGTATCGCTGCTCGTTAAACGCCAGAGACTGGCTGACCGGGGGGACGGAGAAGCCTGGCGTGGTTCGCGGCTGAGATGGTTGAATTCGACACTGGGTATTGACGATTCAGTCATTCATCCTTACACCGCCTTGCAGGTGAACGATCAGATCATCCGCTGCAGGTATGCCGGGGTTCAATTGGATAAAACGGGTTTCCCGGCATCCATCCGTGCAGGAGGGCAGGAGATACTGAAAGCACCTGTTTCGCTGGACATTATTACAGACAAAGGGCTCCTGAACACCGGCGCAGCTGAGATGCATTTCCTGAAGAAGAAGCAGGGGTTGGTTGAATGGGAGAGCAACTCGGTCGGCGGGGATATCCATATCCGGTGCAATGGAAGCATGGAACCCGACGGTTATCTTCATTACCGGGTCCGCCTGGTTTCCCTTCGTGCCCAAACACTCAAAGATATTCGGTTACAGATACCCGTTAAACAGGACAAGGCGGCTTATTTCATGGGGATGGGACTTCCGGGCATGATCTGCCCGGTCACATATTCCTGGAAATGGCACGGACCACAAAATGCTTTTTGGATTGGTGATACGGATGGAGGCATCTATTGTAAATTCAGGGGGTCCACTTACGACGGTCCTATGCTGAATCTTTATCATCCTGCTCCACCACCGGCATGGTATAATGATAACAAAGGGGGATTCAGCGTATCCCGGCACGATGACGCAGTGACCTGTGTGGCATACACCGGGCTGAAAATATTCAGGGCCGGAGACACTTGTGATCTGGAGTACTCCATGCTGATCACCCCGGTTAAACAAATCGATACGAAAAGTCAGTTCACTAACCGGTACTACCATAATGCAGACCATCCTGCGCCGACGAAAGAGGATCTGCAATCGGGAGTAAAAGTGATCAATATACACCAGGGCAACCCTATAGAACCATATATCAACTATCCTTTCCGCTCGGCAGACCAGATCCGTTCTTTTGTCCGGACCTGGCATCGCCAGGGACTAAAAGTCAAGTTATATTATACCATCCGGGAATTATCCGATCAGGTAACCGAATTATGGGCTTTAAGGAGCTTCGGACAGGAAATACTCGCAGATGGTCCCGGAGGAGGATATATGTGGCTGCGGGAACATCTGGTGGATCACTACACTTCACAGTGGTTTACACCCATTGCCGGATTTGACGACTGCGATGCGGCTATACTGACTGGTATCGACTCCAGGTGGTACAACTATTATATAGAAGGGCTTCGCTGGCTTGTGCGGAATACAGGAATAGACGGCGTGTACCTCGATGACGTTGCCTTTGACCGGTCCATGCTGAAACGGATGCGAAAGGTCATGGACCGGGAAAAGCCCGGATGCCTGATTGACCTGCACTCCAATACCGGGTTCTCCAAAGGACCGGCAACCCAGTACGCCGAATATTTTCCTTACCTGAATAAATTGTGGTTTGGAGAGAGTTTTCAGTATGATAAAATGCCGCCGGCAAACTGGCTGGTAGAAGTGTCTGGCATCCCTTTCGGTCTGATGGGCGACATGTTACAGGGAGGCGGAAATCCCTGGAGAGGTATGGTCTATGGAATGACGGTTCGTTATCCTTGGTACACCGAAGGCGTAAACTGCGATCCCCGCGCCATTTGGAAGATATGGGACCAGTTTGGAATCGCCCGGTCAAAAATGATTGGATATTGGAGTAAAAGCAACCTAATAACAACTTCTGATTCTTCGGTATTGGCTACTGCGTATATAAAAAATGATCGAATGTTGATTGCGCTTGCCAGCTGGGCCAAAGATCCCGTGCAGGTCAGGCTGAATATCAATTGGAACAAGATTGGCTGGAAGCCGGAAGAATCGCTGACAGCACCGGCAATAGAAAATTATCAGCCTGCTGCCACATTCAAAAGGAATGAATTAATTCCTGTAAATCCAACGAAAGGATGGTTATTGATAATAAAAGCGAAGCAGCATTGACGTCACCCGTATTTGGACTATTGACGCAAAAAAGCCCCTGTGGAAACAGGGGCCGTTAACCAAAACTAACTGCTTATGAGAAAATTTTTATAAAATCGTATTCAGGCGGATCGGTCTTTTTATTACGAAGCTCGTATATCTTTATTTCCTTTCGAATAACAAAACTAAAACATACAGTGTTAAGGACAGTGTTAATTGTCTATTTATAGGATGACCGGGTGAATGGGAACGCCGCTTCGAAATCCGGCGCCTTGCTCAAAAGTCCAGCGCAGCAATAGCCGCTTTTATATCAAATTTGATGAGAATATCCGCAGTTTTTTGCTGATCTTCAGTTTTCACTTTGCTTTTGCGCGGTCTCAAACCGCAAATTGTATTTCTTTTATGGTTATCGACAGCATGTTGCTGAACATCTTTGCCCGATAAATTCAGCACGATGGTATTCTTTTCAGGCGTGATTCTGAAAACCACTCCATTACCCGGTTTTGAAAATGAACCGTTCTCGGCTTTTACCTGATATTCCATTCCTTCAAACCGGCAGTCAATTTGATCAGCACGTATTGTGTTAATAGGCAGCACGGCTTTATTTGCTGCGGTCATTTCCAGGAACCAGTTCGATGATTTGCCGCCCTCCAGTTTCATTTTTATCCGTCTTTCATCCAGATCCATAACCAGTGTTGCGGAATTAAATTTCAAAGGCCAGGATATGTGTAGTCTGCCGGGAATAGAATCCTGTACTACCGGGTCTCCACCGTCCATCGGTATTTCTTTACCGTCAGCCAGCACTTTAAAACGCAGACCGGCTATGGTTTCTCTTGTACTCCAGATGTAGCCATCCACAAAGGGAAGGGTGAAAAAAGCACAGGTATCGGAACCGGCTTTTTTTGTGATGTAAGGAGACGGCAGGTTCTCGTTGAACAGATGCATATCCCTAAAACGTAAACCGCCATTTTCCCACAATAGATTGATCCTATAGAACCGGCTGTTGAACCAGACTGTTTTCCGGTCACTGCCTTTTATATCCTCATTCACCGTAACCGAAGTGGGCGGGGTGATTTTATAATGATCCAGGAACCACTGTCCGGATTCTGCCAATGTTTCAACCAGTATTTTCCGTTCATCCCGCAACTGCGCGATCAGGGGCATTTGTATCTCAAATCCTTTTTGCATGCCCGCCCAGGTAAAGGAATTTTCCTGTCCCGCCTGTGTGTACGCATACGCCATGGATTTTCCCTCTATGAATTCTTTGAAATACCAGTCAACCCAGGTGGAATCGCCGCCGCCGAACCGGTAAACCGGCTCCAGGGTGACTACGCCCTGTGTCTCCGATCCCAGTCCGTTATCATACTGCCTCACCGGATCGCTGCCCAGCATCCGGAAGATGGGGACAGGGATCTGGTTGTTTTCATGCTGCGCGGGCATATAGGCGTTGAGTTTGCTGGGGTAGTAAGCCTGGTTCCAGTAACCGCCCCACAGGGTATAGCCGTCTGTGCCGATCTGGTCTTTGCAGTTGCTGGAAGCAACGATCTTATACTTCCGGTACATGTAATCCAGGGTATGAGCGTCGATGAACCAGGAGCCCACCGATTTGGGATAGTAGCCGAATATCTTTTTAAAATCCTTCATGTAAGTATCCGTCAGCTTTTCTCTTTCCTCAGGCGTGTAGCCGGTGGAGAAGCCAATGTTCGCCCGCCAGTCCCAGGGATAACGCCCCCGCCAGCGAAGTCCCGCGTTCTCCACCAACGGCTGCGGAATCTCCCACCAGGCGCCGATGTCAAACGAATCCCTGGGCAGACTTTTCAGCAATTGCTGATATCGCGGATCCATCAAAGCATCGTACTGCAATAAAAAACTGCCTTTCAGCCGGTATTTTTTCATGATCCGTACCTGCTGCACTACAGTTTGATAAAGCACGTCCTCTGTAATGGCCGCGTCGCGGGGTTCAAGCAAACGGATGAAATTGACAATATTCACGATACGGGGATGTTTGCTTTCAGCTCCTGAAATACGAATCTGATTTTCTGTTCGCCTAAATGAGCAAAACAGGCACAGACCTATTAAAACCGGGAAGAGCTGATGATTATTTATTGCGCTTGTCATTTTATATTTCTATTTGCCTACTGCTACCGGTCACGCTCACCCGACAGTTCCGTTTTTTTCTTTCCGAAATCAAAGCTGTTCTGAACAACAACTGAAAGTTTATTTCCATCAAAATGACAAACCGTTGTTTCGGTATGCGGACTTTCAACGTATCGCAGCGTTAGCTCCAGCGTATGCGCATCCGCCCAGCGATAGATCCCGGCAACCTGGCTCACGCTGAATGGTAAGGAATTAAACCGTTCACTGGATAGCAGGGTAGGACCCAGTCTGGCGGTTTCTCCTTTTTGCCAGTCGTTCAAACCAAAAGATAAATTATAAGTGGCTGTGTCCGTCTTCAGGGTCAACAGGCATTTTCCGCTGGTGAATGCAAAAGACATATCTCCGATACGCTTTTCGTTTGTTTCCATCCTGTAAGTTTTTCCGGAAATGCTGTTTTCCAAAGAGGAAGAGACCGTTTTTGCCGGTTTCGGAAGAGAAAGACCGGAAAGTGTTTTTTGCAGAAGAGCTCGATCTTTTTTGTCCGGCGATAATTTCGCCGGGTGCATGGCAGGCAGTAAATATTTCCAGACCAGGTTTAATTCATCCTGCATATCAGGTGTTTCAGCGGTGATGGCAATCACTGCGTCTTCATCGGGCATGACGATGATGAACTGGCCAAAGGCTCCGTCTCCGCGGTAGGCATTATGCCTGCACCGCCACATCTGGTAACAATAGCCCTGTTCCCAGTCGCTCGAATCCCTTTTCGATTGCGGCATATCCGGATGCTGGATGATTTTTTCCGTGGAAGCTTCGGCTATCCATGAGGCGGGCAACAGTTCTTTGCCGTTCCATTTTCCTTTTTGCAGGAAGAGTTGTCCGAATTTAGCCATGTCATCCGTTTTTAATCTCAGGCCCCATCCACCGGTATTGACGCCCCGGGGACTGGTCTCCCAGTCTTCTCCCTCAATACCCAAAGGCTCAAATAATCTGGGGCGGAGATAATCAATTATTTTTTCACCAGTCACTTTTTGCACAATAGCCGAAAGCATAAAGGAGCCCAGGCTATTGTAAAGAAAATGGGTGCCGGGCTGGTGCACAATAGGCCATGCCAGGAAAGCCTTCACCCAGTTGCTTTCCTTAGAAACTACCGGGACCGTGGGTTCGGGGTCCTGTCCGCCGGACATGGTCAGCAGGTCTTTCACCGTGAGCGCCGACAGCCAGGCACTGACAGTATCGGGCAGATCGTCCGGGAAAAAGGAGATGACTTTATCAGAAAGGTTAAGCTTCTTTTCACTTACGGCAAATCCGACGGCCGTAGCGGTGAAGCTTTTGCTGGTGGAATAGAGGGTATGTTTCAATGACGCCGAATAAGGATCCCACCACCCTTCAGAGATGACGTTTCCGTGCCGGAGAAATACGAAGCCATGCAATTCATTTCTGCTTTTACCGGCTGCTTCAAGGAAATGCAGGATGCCTGTGGAAGCAACGCCCTGGGATTCGGGATCCGAAAACGGCAGCATATTGTTTGGCTGGGCGCCGCTGCGGATACCAGTCAGCAACAGAGTAAGGAAAATAAGTAAAATGGATTTTTGGAACTTCATGCTTAATTTTTTTGGGTAACGATCCTGGTTACAAATCATATTTCCCGGAGTACAAATATGCTATTGTTTTTTCCCAAAAATTCACAGCCGGATCACAGCCTTTGAAAAATTTATTTCAGAATTTTGCGTGCTCTTGTGGGAGAACGAGCATTAATATTATGAATCACAATCAGTTGAATCCTGTTTGTCTCCGACCAATTGTTTTGAAAAGAAGGCAGAAGGATTTTACTAGGAGTATGGTCAGACGCTGAAATCACTGCATAATCGCCCTCGATTCCTGTATCAATCCGGACAGGTTCTAATTGGACTCAAAAGGCATCCTTTCAAATTTTCAGCATTTTCCTGCCTTGGTTCTTAGAGTTTCCTACCAGATTTATTCGGAGTTTCTTCGGAGGATTCCCAAGGAGATCGGCTGGAATTCCTGGAGAACTCCCGAAGAACCTGCGAGTAAAAAACCTCTTTATACGGGATCAATATGCTGGAAACGAGCTCCAAATGCAGAATACAGATCTGTCTCTGCAGAACGCATTCGGAATCCAGGCAGAACGGCCTTTGCAAGCCATTCAGAAACAAGGGAAACCGGAAAAATAAAAATATTTTTCACAGGCTGTGATCCGGCTGTGAAAGAAGGCATGCCGGAGGCAACGCCCCGACCTACGACAACAATTTTTTTAAACAATTAAAAGTCAAATCAATGGGAACAGATGATCAGGACTCGGGAGAAGGGCAATAAACAGCCGCGTTCATCAGGCTAAAAAAATAATCGATAGTTACTAAAATATTTAGTATTCTTGCCTTAAGATGCCCGATTCAAAAGCAAATATCATCGCCCGGCTGCAAAAGGATATCCTCCCTTTACAGGGATACAGGCCAATGCCCGCTGGCATCGTCGTGGATATTGGATGGGGCGTGATAGATGATGCTTTTCCGAACGGAACATTTCCACTGGGTGCGGTGCATGAATTTCTAAGCCCGGATGCTGAAGACGGAGCGGCTTCGGCCGGGTTTATATCCGGCCTGCTGGCTGCACTGATGCGAAACCAGGGAGCGGCTGTATGGATCAGTTCTTCAAGAACCTTGTTCCCGCCGGCTTTGAAGAGCTTTGGCGTTGAGCCCGACAGGATTATTTTCGTGGATCTGCAGAAAGAGAGGGATGTGGTCTGGGCCATGGAAGAAGCACTGAAGTGCAGTGCTGTTGCGGCCGTAGTGGGAGAGATACAGGAGATCAGCTTTGCCGCTTCCAGACGGCTTCAGCTTGCAGTTGAACAGAGCCGTGTAACCGGATTTATCCTTCGCCGCAATCCACGGAATCTGAATACGACCGCTTGTGTTTCGCGCTGGAAAATTAGCTCTCTTCCCGGAGTGGCAGAAGATGGTTTGCCCGGTATTGGCTTTCCCCGATGGCATGTGGAATTACTGAAAGTGAGGAATGGTAGGTCGGGAGCCTGGCAGATCGAATGGGCTGCAGGAAAATTCAGGCATGTTTCCAGCCTGGCCGCCATCATGTATGATCATCAGCAGAAAACCGGATGATATGCAGAAACGTTTTGTCTCCATCTGGTTCCGTCACCTGGCGACGGACTGGCACAGTATCCGCCGTCCTGAACTCCGGCAGGCATCTTTTGTTATACGTGCGCTTGTGCATGGACGGATGCTGATCTCGGCGGCCAACGCCATGGCGCAAACAAATGGAATAGATAGCGGGATGGTGCTGGCAGATGCCCGGGCCATCATCCCGAATCTGGAAGTCCTGGATGACAGTCCGGGACTTTCCGGCCGATTGCTGAAGCAGCTTGCTCAGGACTGTATCCGTTTTACACCCATTACAGCAATTGATCCACCCGACGGAATTCTGCTGGATGTTACCGGCTGTGCTCATCTTTGGGGCAGTGACAAAGACTATCTAACAGCCATCATTATACGATTAAAGACCGCTGGTTATGGTGTGCGGGCCGCCATGGCAGATACCATTGGCGCAGCCTGGGCTTCTGCCCGGTTTGCCCGACGATCAGTTGTCATTGACAGCGGACAGCATATGGACGCCTTGCTCTCACTTCCGGCAACAGCGCTTCGTATCGAAACCGATACGGAGGAACTATTGCAGAAACTGGGGCTTCGCCGGATCAGGGATTTTATGAATATGCCCCGTCCTTCCCTCCGCAGACGTTTTGGTCCGCACCTGCTGCTCCGTTTAGATCAGGCCCTCGGACTGGAGGAAGAGAGGATCATACCCGAACAACCCGTTGTAGTTTACCAGGAACGACTTCCCTGCCTGGAACCAATCATAACGGCAACCGGGATAGAAATTGCCTTGCAGAGATTACTGGAAGGCTTATGCGGCCGGCTGCAACAGGAGCAGAAAGGGCTTCGCATGGCTTCGTTTAAGGGTTACCGTGTGGATGGTAAAATAGAAGAGATCCGTATTGGAACGAATCGCCCTTCCCATCATGCCGCCCATCTTTTTAAGCTGTTCGAAATTAAACTGTCCACGTTAGAACCCGCCCTGGGCATAGAATTATTCATGCTGGAAGCCCCGAAAGTAGAAGAACTTTCGCCGGCACAGGAAAAATTATGGGAGGGCGGCGGCGGACTGGAAGATAACCGGTTATCAGAACTGATTGACCGGTTGGCCGTCAGGCTGGGTGCGCATACTATACACCGTTATATCCCCAACGAACAGCATTGGCCGGAACGATCGCTGAAACCGGCATCCTCCCTTCATCAAAGATCAGCTACCGCCTGGAGAACAGACAAACCCAGGCCGCTGCAGCTTTTAGCAAAGCCTGAGCCCATCGAGGTAACGGCGCCCGTACCGGATTACCCCCCTATGTTGTTTCGTTATAGGGGAAAGCTGCATAAGATCAAAAAGGCCGACGGACCGGAACGCATAGAACGGGAATGGTGGCTGGAAGAAGGAGATCACCGGGATTATTATTGTGTGGAAGATGAAGAAGGCCATCGGTACTGGGTATTCCGTTGCGGCCATTATGGAGAAGATAAAACCTGCCAATGGTTTCTATACGGTTTTTTTGCATAAAAAGGGCAAGGATATGGAGTATACGGAATTACAGATCAGCAGCAATTTCAGCTTTCTGCGCGGCGCTTCCCATCCTGAAGAGTTGGTGGAATATGCAGCAGACCTGGGTTATACGGAACTGGCGATCACTGACCGGAACAGCTTTGCGGGTATTGTTCGCGGACATGCTGCCGCTAAAAAGAAAGGTATACGTATTATGCCGGCATGTCGTCTTGATCTCCTGGATGGCCCCGGCCTGTTAGCATATCCCACGGATAAAAATGCATATGCTCAGATTTCCGCCTTACTTTCTACAGGTAATCTTCGTGCAGAAAAAGGTGAGTGCCATTTATACAAGGAGGATGTGTACCAGCATGCAAAAGCCACAAAATTCATCGTACTGCCACCGGCGGCATTGAATGCCAGTTTCGATTATGAGGATTCATTTAGGCATTCCCTGCAGGAATACCGGGATGTATTCGGGAAAGATCTTTACCTGTCAGCATCCCGTCAATATAATGGTCATGATGCCAAACAGCTTCATCGCCTTTTCCAGCTGTCCCAATCGTTGCAAATACCCATGGTGGCCACCAACGACGTGTATTATCATGATCGTGCCCGGCGGGAACTGCAGGATATCCTAACCTGTATCCGGGAAAAATGCACGATCCAGAATGCCGGTTACAGGCTCCATGAAAATGCGGAAAGACATCTGAAAAAAATGGAGGAGATGGAGCGGTTATTCAGACAATACCCTGATGCCATCCGGCGCACACAGGAAATCGCGGAAGCCTGCCGGTTCTCCCTGAATGAATTGAAATATGAATATCCCGAGGAGATCAGCAGCGGAGGCCGTAGCCCCCAGGAAGAGCTCAGGTTTCTGACCCTGGAAGGCGCCCGGCGGCATTTTGGAGATCCTCTTCCTGAAGAAACAAAGAAAGCTATCGAACATGAGCTTGGCTTTATTAAGCAGATGAATTATGCGCCTTATTTTCTCACCGTTCATGATCTTGTACGCTTCGCCAGGCAACAGAATATCCTTTGCCAGGGGAGGGGGTCGGCCGCCAATTCAACGGTATGTTATTGCCTCGGCATTACGTCTGTTGACCCAACCAAATTCGAGCTGCTTTTCGAACGGTTTATTTCTTCCGCCCGCAACGAGCCACCGGATATTGATGTGGATTTTGAGCATGAACGTCGCGAAGAAGTGATCCAATACATTTACGCGAAATATGGAAGGGACCGTGCAGCCATCGTAGCGACGGTTACCCAGCAGCACCACAAAGGAGCGATCAGGGATGTGGGGAAAGCCATGGGACTGTCCGTGGATACCATCAATCGTTTCTCCGGTTCCATCTGGGAATTCACAGATGAATGTTTTGAAGAAGAACGTCTCCTGGAGCAGGGACTGAATCCGAAGGATAAACATCTTCGCAAGGTTTTGCAACTCACCCGGCAATTCATGGGTTTCCCAAGACAGCTGGGCCAGCATACCGGAGGATTTGTGATCACCCGGGGAAAGCTTTCTGATCTTTGCCCGGTGATGAATGCGCGTATGGAGAACAGGACCTGCATTGAATGGAACAAGGATGATATTGATACCCTGGGCTTTCTTAAAATAGATGTGCTGGCCCTCGGCATGCTCACCTGTATCCGCAAGGCATTTGATAAAGCGAAAGCGCATTATGGCTTGGATCTGACGCTGGCGAATATTCCCCAGGATGATCCGGCGGTTTATGAAATGATCTGTCATGCGGATACCATCGGTGTTTTCCAGATCGAAAGCCGGGCCCAGCAAAGCATGTTACCGCGACTAAAACCCCGCTGCTTTTATGATCTGGTGATCGAGGTCGCCATCGTGAGACCTGGGCCCATCCAGGGCGATATGGTGCATCCCTACCTGCGCCGCCGCAATGGAGAAGAACCCGTGGAATATCCATCAAAAGATCTGGAGGATATCCTGGGACGCACATTGGGTGTTCCGCTTTTCCAGGAACAGGCCATGAAGATTGCCATTGTGGCGGCAGGCTTTACGCCATCCGAAGCAGATGAGCTGCGACGCAGCATGGCCACTTTTAAAGCAAGGGGAATGGTGGCCCAATTTGAAAAGAAGCTGATCAGCGGCATGATGCAAAACGGTTATACCCTTGAATATGCACAACGGGTTTTCAAACAACTGGAAGGTTTTGGCAGTTATGGTTTTCCGGAAAGTCATGCTGCCAGTTTTGCGCTGCTCGTCTATGTTTCTTCCTGGATCAAATGGTATTATCCCGATGTTTTTGCGTGTGCCTTACTGAACAGCATGCCAATGGGTTTCTATCAGCCCGCACAGATCGTTATTGATGCCCGGAAACATGGCGTTGATGTGCGGCCGGTGGATATTAATTATTCTGACTGGGACAATACACTGGAAGAAAGATCAGGCAAATACGGCGCACTGCGGCTCGGCTTCCGGCAGGTAAAGGGCTTGCGTGATGAGGATATGCAGGTGCTGGTGAATGCGAGAAAAATAAAATATTCCGGTATCAATGCCCTGCGGGATACCGGAATATCCCAGTCTGCGCTTGAAAAACTGGCGGATGCTGATGCTTTCAGATCCATAGGTCTCGACCGGCGTCAGGCATTATGGGAGGTTTCCACACGGGATCTGCCGCTTGCATTGTTTGCCGGTCAGCCATCCGCTGATGCAACGGGTTCATCATTGCCTGTAATGACAATATCCGAGCACGTGGTTCATGATTATGCAGCAACTGCCTTGTCGCTGAAAGCGCACCCGGTTAGTTTTGTGAGGGAAAAACTCAGGCAGCTGCACATTGTATCTACCGGCGAACTGGGGGATATCGCTGACGGACAATTGCTGAAAGTGGCCGGACTTGTGCTGGTGAGGCAAAGACCCGGAACGGCAGGCGGCATTTGCTTTATGACCATTGAGGATGAAACGGGTTGTGCAAACCTGGTGATCTTTCAAAACCTGTTCGATAAATACCGTAAGGAAATCCTGCAGTCGCGGCTGATCATGGCGGAAGGAAAGTTACAGCGAGAAGGCGAGGTGATCCATGTGATCGTAAGCAGCTGTTATGATCTGTCAAAATTGTTGCGACAACTCACCCCATCCCAGGGAGAGAACCTGCCTTTACTCACCCTGTCCCGTGCTGATGAAAAGACCATTCCTCCGGAACAGAATAAAAAAATACATGCGCAGAATACGGCCCGGGAAATCGTTTTACCCGGGGCCAGAAATTTCAGGTAAGACATGGTAATTTAAGCATAACGATAACGCAAGCGTGCGTCGTCACTCACCGAATCTTCCAATACGCTTTGCTGCCTTGTTTTTGCTCGTCCGTCCCTTTTATCAGCAAGGTATCTCCCGTTTTCAGATTCCCGAATATTTCTACTCCACTATCTGTTGTAATTCCCTGCCGTATGTCCACCCAATCGGCTTTCCCGCCAGTTACTCTGATCACAAATTTTCGTTCCAGGGTAGTGGCGATGGCCGAAGGAGGAATTACATAAGAAGGGCCGCTCCTTGTTATTTTGATTTTTGCACGCGCAAAGACCCCTGCCTTCAATAAATGTTTGCTATTGTCTATTGCAAACTCCCAGAGTTCTGTGCGAGTGGCCGGATCAACCGTCTCTGTTTTCCGGGTTAGTACTCCGCTAAACTGTTGTTCAGGATAGGCATCCACACTAAAAAAAATATTCCGGGCTTTACCTGCTGAAGCTACATACATTTCAGGAACGGCTACCCGCAACCGGAGTGTTCTGTTATTTTGTATGGTTAGGAGCATGGCATTGACTCCCACCAAAGCACCCGGATCTACCTTGCGGGCCGTTATCACTCCGTCAAAAGGGGCAGTAATATAAAGGTATCCCGATACTTCTTTGTAAGCTTTTGCCTGCTGCGTTGCCGCTTCGTAAGTAGCGCTGTCGGCCATCATTTCATTATGGCTGCGTTCCAGATCAACAGGCGCTACAATACCCGGGGACTGATTCCGTGATGCCCTGTATAGACGTTCATAGTTGTCTTTGCTGGCCGTCCATTTTGCTTTTGCAGCCTGTATGGAATACCCTGCTTCTGCGAATTTTGTATTTACTTCCGGCGCTTCAATGACGGCCAGGGTCTGACCTTTGTGCACGCGGTCTCCGATGTCCACTTTCATGGTTCTTACGAAGCCGGATATTTTGGCATAAAGATCAGTCTGCTCATAAGGAAGCAACTCTCCGGGTAATTCAACAGTCTTTTTGAGGGTGTCGGTCTTTAGTATAAATACCGGTACGGTATCCACCATAGCAGCCTCATTTGAAGCTATTTTCGAGTCCTGTTTTCCGCTGCCGCCGCAAGCGGAGCATAGGGAGACCAAAATGGATAAGGTCAGTGATCTGACAGGCGTTAAATATTGCATATTATTTGATATCATAGTTTTTACTGTTTTGATCATCCGGATCCAGGGACACCGGTATATATGTCATTCTCCCGATCAGCCATTGATAAATATGGGGCAGAAAAAATAAGACGCTGAAGGCGGAAAAGATCATTCCACCAATCACCGCAATTCCAAGAGGCGCTGTCTGGTCGCCACCTTCGGTAAGCCCCAGGGCCATGGGCACCATACCCGCAATCATGGCGGTGCTGGTCAT
>JAUZOD010000043.1 GCA_030706635.1 Bacteroidota bacterium | reverse complement strand
TAAGTAAAAGGGATCCGGATTTTTTCAATAGTAACCACAGATTCCTTGGCAAAACTTTACCCGTTACTTTTCTGTTTTCTACTGCTGGCCACACGGGCGGTGTCCCAAACGCCGGCCGATTCCATTCCCTCGCGGGATACCGCTGCCATTCGGGGCCCGGTAAAGGATACGGCCGCCCCGGTTGTAAAGCAAAAAAGGGAAATCCCGAAACCAGTTCCGGATACCCTGGCGCATCATCACCATCCGGACACGCTCAGCGAAAGGACTATTCCGGTTTATACTGATTCACTCCGGTTCAGCAATAAGAATCCACGGAGGCCCGATTTTCCGTCAGACTGGATGGGAGTGCTGAAATCAATTGCCTGGTTTAATTTTTCGGGGGGGAAGACGTTAAGCATAAGGGAGGAGCAATACCAGTCGAAATCCTACGATGGGTTCTTTTATTTGCTGGTGGGCATGTTGTTCTTTTTTGCGATCGTTAAACTGGTATTCGGCAAATACCTGGGCAACATACTGACCCTGTTTTTCCGGGTATCCATGCGGCAGCAGCAAATCCGGGAGCAGGTGCTGCAATCCCCTTTCCCCTCTTTACTACTAAACCTGCTTTTTATTCTTTCCGCGGGTTTATATGCTTCATTCTTAATGACGTATGAGCATTATGGGGACCCGGAACAGTTTTGGAATTTTTTTGCCTATGGCTGCCTTGTTTTGGCTCTTATCTACCTCATAAAATTTGTATCCCTGAAAATCACCGGCTGGATATTTAATATTCAGCGGACTGTGGAAACCTATTTGTTCATTGTATTCGTGACCAATAAGATCATTGGTATTTTCTTACTTCCTTTTCTGGTAATCATTTCATTATCAGGGCCATTGGTCTCCATGATCTGCTTCACGCTGTCAGCCGTTATGATCGGTATATTCTATGTGTACCGGATTATCGCTTCATTTAAAACGCTCAGAAAGGAAATAAAAATCAGTGGATTACACTTTTTTCTCTACCTTTGCGCCTTTGAAATAGCACCTCTACTATTGATTTACAAAGTGTTACTTACTTATTTGGAAAAAGCTAACTAATTTTGCCATTGAGCTTTTTTAATAAATACATGATTAAAAATAGGGAAAAAAAGGATTTAGCTGAGATGCCAGAAATTGTTGTCAAAAAAATTTTAATCACGCAACCCCGCCCGGAATCTGACAAGTCGCCCTATTTTGACCTGGCCAGGCGCCATAATGTGGAGCTGGCCTTTTTGCCATTCATTCGCCTGGAAGGCATAGCCTCTAAGGATTTCCGACGTCAAAAGGTGGAGATCGGCAATTATACCGCGGTTGTGTTTACGAGCCGGCACGCCATTGATCATTTCTTCCGCACGGCAGAAGAGATGAAGATCAATGTTTCCCAGGATACAAAATATTTTTGCGTTACTGAGGCCGTGGCCCTGTACCTGCAAAAATTTATTTTATACAGAAAGCGGAAAGTATTTTACGGCGCAGACGGCACCAATAAAAGTATGCTTGAAGTAATCAACAAGCATAAAGAGAATGAGAAATTCCTGTATCCCACATCTGAATATCAGCAGGATAACGAAATTGTAAACTGGCTGAAAAGTAATCATTGCGAATTCGCGACGCCCTACATGTACCGCACCATCAGTAACGATATCAAGGAATCTTTCAGTAAAGAGGCTTTTGATATCATTTGTTTTTTTACCCCCAGTGGCGTAAAAAGCCTTTTTGATAATTTCCCCGAATTCAAACAGAACGGGACGCTGATTGGTGCTTTTGGAAATAATACTTCCCGTGCGGCAGAAGAAGCCGGACTTGTTCTCGAAATCAAAGCTCCTCAACCCATGGCGCCTTCCATGATCTCCGCACTGGAGAAATATTTGAGTGATGCGAAAAAGCGGTAGGCGAATGTGGAAATGTGCTAATGTGGAAATGTGAAAATTCTTTGTGTGCACCAGCATTACGGAGTTGACTTGTTAATTTTGCTCTGCATTTCATTTACACATCTGCACATTTTCACATCAGCACATTAGCATTCCATGAACCGTCTCGCCAACGAAACCTCCCCGTATCTCCTGCAGCACGCACACAACCCGGTAGACTGGTTTCCCTGGGGAGATGAGGCATTTGAAAAGGCGAGGTCTGAGGACAAACCCATGCTCGTGAGTATTGGTTATTCTGCCTGTCACTGGTGCCATGTAATGGAAAGGGAAAGTTTTGAGGATCCGGTTACCGCGGAGATCATGAACCGGGATTTTGTGAATGTGAAAATAGACCGGGAAGAGAGACCTGACCTTGATCATATATATATGGATGCGGTACAGGCCATTGCGGGCAATGGCGGCTGGCCCCTGAATGTATTTCTGACTCCGGAGGGAAAACCTTTTTACGGAGGCACTTATTTCCCTCCTGTAGATGCGTTCAGCCGGCCTTCGTGGACGGCCATTTTGAAAAACGTGTCCTCGGTTTTTCGCGACCAGCGGGAAGAGATAGAGGCGCAGGCGGAAAACCTGACCAGCCACATCGCCCATGCCAGCATCGCCAGCCTCCCGGATCCCAAATCTGCGTTTCAGGCTCATTTTACCAAAGAGCAGGGTGAAATCATTTTTGAGAATCTTATGAAAACAGCGGATCGAATATCCGGTGGGTTCGGGCAGGCCCCCAAATTTCCGCAAACCTTTTCTATCCGTTTTTTATTGCAGCATTATTATTATACCCATAATGAACAGGCCCTGGAGCAGGCCAGCCTGTCCCTGGATAAAATGATCTATGGTGGCATTTACGATCAGTTGGGTGGCGGTTTCGCCAGGTATGCTACTGATGGGGAATGGCTTGCCCCCCATTTTGAGAAGATGCTGTACGACAATGCCTTACTGATTACGACGCTCAGTGAGGCTTATCAAATCACTAAAAAGCCCATTTATCGAAAAACCATAATCCACACGATGGGCTTCATAATCCGGGAATTTCTGGCGCCTGGCGGAGGGTTTTATTCCGCCCTGGATGCTGACAGCGAAGGAGTTGAAGGGAAATATTATGTATGGGACAAGGCAGAAACCGATACCCTGCTGGGTGAGCACGCGCCCTCTTTTTCGGCCTATTATGATATTACGGAGAAAGGAAACTGGGAAGGCAGGAACATTCTGAGGATAAGAGATCCCTTAAACCCCCTACCTGAAAGCATCGACCAGGCATGCCGGAAATTATTGACGGAAGCCAGGAAAAACCGGATTCCTCCGCAGCTTGATGATAAAGTATTACTGGGCTGGAATGCGCTGATGATCACCGCCTGTTGCAAGGCATTTGCCGCTTTGGGAATGCCCGAATATCGTCGGCTGGCCATGGATGGAATGGCCTTTCTGGAAGATAAATTCGGGGGTGAGGGGATTTTTCATTTTTACCATAGTTATAGCTATAAAGAGGGGAGAGCCGCCATTCCTGCTTTTCTGGATGACTATGCTTATCTGATTGATGCGTATATCCAATTACAGGAGATTACCGGCTCGTCGGATTATCTGGAGAAAGCCGCCGGCCTGACCCATTGGGTTGTACGGTATTTCAGCGAGGAGGAAACCGGTTACTTCTTTTATACCCATGAACAACAGGATGATGTGATTGTGCGAAAAAAAGAACTGTTCGACGGAGCCATTCCATCGGGAAACGCAGTGATGGCAAACAATTTGCTATATCTGGGCATTGCGCTTGATTCCCGGGACTGGAAACAGCGGAGTGCCCGGATGATGGACGGGTTAACTGCCGTGATTTTCAAATATCCGGGATCTTTCGGCACATGGGCAACTTTGCTAAATGCCTTTGCGTATGGAATGTATGAGGTGGTGCTCAGTGGGGAGAATCAGCAGGAAAAACAGCTCGGATTTTTGGCCCAGTTCGTACCCAACAGGATATTTCAGCTAACTTCGCCCGACCAGCCGGATTTTCCACTTTTGAGAAACAAACCCGTTGCCGGATTGTCGCAGTTTTTTCTTTGCAGGGATTATGCCTGCCAACAACCTGTGACAGAGCCGGATGAGCTCCTGAGGCTAATGGGAACTACTTAAAAAAACCTTTCGGAAACAGCCAGAAACTACAATAAGCCGGCCCCTTTCACCGTTAATAATGTACAGGCAATACTTTGACTTGTTAAAAATTAATTCTATACTTGCGATGAAGATATTCTCAAAAGAAATATTCTCAATAGATTATTTTTGTCCAATACCCTTTAATATTATGAAAATGAAAAACCTATCCGTTCTGATGTCACTATCTGTGGCTCTTGCCTTAACCGGATGTGGCAAAATTGGAAAATCCCACAAGGGATTACCGGATGATGGTCAGTTACACGGTGTTGCCCCCGCCAGCAGGTACAATCTCAGCAAACCCCCCGGAATGGTTTATATCCCACCCGGAACCTTTCATATGGGCCCCAGCGATGAAGATGTCAATTACGCCTATACGGCACGCAATAAGCAGGTTTCAATCCAGGGATTCTGGATGGATGCAACCGAAATCACCAACAACGAATACCGCCAGTTTGTATATTGGGTTCGCGATTCCATAGCAGCCACCCTGATGCAATACGGCAAGGAAGTGGATGGCAAGTTCCAGGTAGACTGGAAAAAGGCCAATACCATCAAATGGGGTGATAAGGCAACGATTGAAAAAATTGACCAGTTGATCCTGACGCCGGAAAATCGCATTTATGGCAAAAAAGAAATAAACCCTGCCAAACTGTTATATCATTCTGAAACCTTTGACCTGAAGGAAGCTGCCCAGAAAATTAATGAAGGGAAGGATCGTTCCCAGTTCATCATCAAGAAAGACACGAAGGTTTACCCGGATACCCTGGTTTGGATCCGTGACTTCTCTTATTCCTACAATGAGCCGATGACTAAAAGATATTTCTCCCATCCTGCCTTCGGTAACTATCCGGTGGTTGGGGTGAACTGGAATCAGGCAACTGCATTCTGCGAATGGAGGACCCAGTATCTGAATTCTTACCTGGATCGCACTAAAAGGGCAAACGAATCTCCTTACCGTTTACCAACGGAAGCTGAGTGGGAATACGCTGCCCGTGGCGGACGCTCACAATCAATGTTTCCCTGGGGTAACTATTACCTGAGAAATAAAAAAGGATGTCTCCTGGCTAACTTTAAACCAGGTCGCGGCAACTACCCTGAAGATGGTGCTTTTTACACAGCACGCGCCGATGCCTACTGGCCTAACGATTTCGGGCTGTATTGTATGGCCGGCAATGTTGCCGAATGGACTTCATCAGTGTACTACGAAGGCGCTTATAACTTCCAGCATGATATGAACCCGGATATCCGTTACAACGCAAAGGATTCAGATCCTCCGCGTATGAAGCGTAAGGTTATCCGCGGCGGAAGCTGGAAAGATGTAGGCTATTTCCTGCAAACCAGCACCCGCACGTATGAGTACCAGGATACGGCAAAATCTTATATCGGTTTCCGTTGTGTGATTGATCTGCCGGCAACCCTGGCCAAGAAGTAACCATAATTTCGCTTACGGGACAAAATTTTTTAAAATAAACCACGTTTGATTCATTAACCAATCAACCCGGATAATCATTCCGGATCCCCTCAGAAAACCCATTAAAAACTAAAAATTTAAAACTATGTCAGCCGGAGTTTCAAAATCGACCGAAAAACTTGTAAACATAATTGTCTGCGTTGGTGCAGCAGTTGTAATCTTTGGTGCATGGCAGAAAATCACCCACCAACGGCTGGCTGACTTCTTCCTCACAGCAGGTTTGCTTACAGAAGCCCTGATCTTTATCGTGTACGCCTTCTTACCGCCTCCCGGTGGTGAAATGCATGCTCTTGCAGAAGCGCTTCCTAAACTGGCTGGCGCCGGTTCCGGAAATCCTTCCCTGCAACAAATGGATAAGATGATGCAGGAAGCAGATATCACTCCGGCAAGCCTGAGCCGTTTGAGTGAAGGTTTCAAGAAATTTGGCACTACCGTTGATAATATCAAGGATGTATCCGGCGCACTGGCCGCGACAACAGACTATACAGCTAAAACAAAAGAAGCTACGGCTGCGCTGGATGGCATGAAACATGCTTACCAGGGCGCCACCAATACCATTTCCACTTTGAATAATGCTGCTGAAAGCACTAAACAATTTCATAGCCAGGTTCAGGTTCTTACCAAAAATCTGGGTTCACTGAACACATTGTATGAACTGGAATTGCAGGATAGCAACAACCACCTGAAAGCCATGAACAGCTTCTACAGCAATCTGGCCCAGGCATCAGAAGCCATGAATGGCAGTGTTGCAGACGCCAAGAAAACGCAGGAACAGGTTGCCTTACTGGCCAAGAACCTCGGTAACCTCAACCATGTATACGGTAATATGTTGAGCGCAATGCAGGGAAGACAGACAGCTAACCATTAATCCAATTAACCGGGAACTAACAACCCTGAAAAACCATTGTTAACACATTAAATTCTCACGCTCATGTCCTTACCTAAAGAGCCCAGGCAGAAGATGATCAACATGATGTATTTGGTGCTGACAGCATTGCTGGCGCTGAATGTATCTGCTGAAATTCTGAATGCCTTCAAAACCGTAAACACCAGTATTGGCAAGTCCAACCAGGTGATCACAGAAAAAAATGACCTCACCTATAAGTCTTTTGAAAATAAATTGAACGATGCGCAGACACATGCGCAGGCAGCTATCTGGGAGCCCAAAGCAATAGTCGCCAAGAAACTCTCGGGAGATCTCTTCGATGAGCTCGAAACCCTGAAAAAGAAACTGAAGCAGGAATCAGGCCTGGAAGTAAATAAGAATGGTGAAGAAGTGTATCGCGAAGCGGACCTGGATGCGCCCATCCGTTTGATGGGAAATCAGGGACAGGGGAAGGTTTTATATGATGACCTGAAAAAATACAAGCAACAGCTGCTGAATGTGCTGAACCCGGAAGAATTTGCCGGTCAGCCATTAATTCAGGCGGATATCATTAAGGCCAGGGCTGATTTCGCAAAACAGCTGCCTTTGGATCTTTCCGTTCCCAAATCACAATCTGGTAACCCCAGCACCGGGGATTCAACAAAGGACTGGGTGAACAATTACTTTCACATGACGCCGACCATTGCGGCTTTGACCATCCTCAGCAAGTTCCAGAATGATGTGAAGAATTCTGAAGCCCAGATGATTGATTATCTGCACAAGAAAATCGGCGAAGTAAAAGTGGTATATGATAAATTTCAGGTACTTGCCCAGGCGAGTTCCAATTATGTGATGCCCGGCGACGAGCTGGATATTACGGCCGGCGTGGGCGCTTTTAGTGCAGCTGCCAAACCCGTCATCACCATTAACGGTCAGCCACAGGCCCTTGGGGCTGACGGCACAGCCGATTTCAAGACCAGGGCCGATGGAGCAGGAGAGCACACCGTAATGGTGCATATTCAATATACCAAGCCTGACGGAACACCTGAAACTGTAGACAAGCCCGTAAAATATACTGTTGGATTGCCTTCCGGCGCATCCGTTTTCCTGAAGAAAATGAATGTGGTATATATCGGCGTGGAAAATCCGTTGACCATCTCGGGTGGTAGCGTAGGCCGTGAAAAAGTGCATGTCAGCTTTACCAGCCCGGGCGCTTCCATGACCAATGCCGGCGGTGATGACTGGGTGATCAAACCAACTACACCAGGTTTGGCCGAAATCATTGTAAATGCAAATGGTAAAGATTTTAAATTCCCCATCCGGGTCAAGAACCTGCCTTTGCCGGCTGGTTTCGTCGGAGCAAAGAAGGGCGGTGCAATTTCCTCGGCTGAATTCAAAGCCATCGGAGGTCTGCAGGCCCATCTGGAAGATTCTGACTTTGATGCCCCGTTTCATGTAGTGAGCTACAAACTCGGCGCTATCGGTGGTGGAATTCCCCAATACACGGAAGCTACAAACGACGGTGTAAGATGGTCAGGAAATGCGGCTACTATCGTTAGTCGCGCTACCCCGGGCACTTACATTTACTTTGATCAGATCCATGTTAAAGGACCCGACGGCAAGGAACGTGAAATTACGCCCATGGTATTCAGTCTTAAATAAAATATTCCCGGATCCCGTCACAGTAACAGTGGCGGATCTGTTTTGTCCTTTTCTCACGATAAATTTTAGTACATGAAGAAGCGTTTGATCAGATTATCCCTCCTGGCGGCAATGTTTGCTCTGGCGGTGGGAACCGTGGATGCCCAGGCGCCTGTCAAAAGGCCGAAGCATAAGAGGTCAACTGTAAAAAAGAAAACCAATACCAGCAGGAACAGCAACGCCAGTGCGGTAGTGGCTCCCCCTAAGGATACAGTGACCAAACCTGTGGCTGAATTTGTAGCGGATATCAAATTCGATACCCTCCGTAAATCACTCCGGAATGATGCGGCCATCGAGCTCAACCTGGTAAAAGATCGTACGCCTTTGGCCTATGAGCATATCCGGGAAGACGATGCCGTTTATCGTCAGCGCGTTTGGCGGGAAATAGATGTTCATGAGAAAATGAACCTCCCTTTTGTGTATAAGGCTACAGAAGACAATGGTAACCAACGTTTCATTAATATTCTGCTGAATCTTATCAAAACTGGTGAGGTAACCGCTTTTGATGCAACTATTGATGATCGTTTTACCACGCCAATGACTTTCCGGCAGATTGCTGAAAGTATGGTAGGTAAACCTTCGGTCATCCAAATCCCGGATATGACCGTGGATCCGGATGGTTCCAAAGGAATCACCAAAGACACCACCATTGTACAGGAATTTAATCCGGATCAGGTAGAGCGCTATGAGCTCAAGGAAGAATGGGTTTTCGATAAGGAATCATCCAGAATGTATGCCCGTATCCTGGGTATTGCTCCGGAAAAAACGATTCTGAATCCCGATGGTTCTTTCCGTGCAGTAGTCCCGATCTTCTGGGTTTATTACCCCGATCTAAGGCAGTATCTCGCTAAGTACGAAGCTTATAATGGCAAGAACTACGGGGCCAGGATGAGCTGGGAAGAGCTTTTTGAAAGCCGGATGTTCGCCAGCAGGATTGTAAAATCCACGATAGACAACCCGGGCGATCAGTTCATCAATGCCTATATCAAAGATCCCATCCTGGATTTGCTGGAAGGGGATAATATTAAAAACAAGATCTTCAATTACGAACAGGATCTCTGGTCATATTAGAATATAAAGAATATCTTTTAAAAGGCTGTCTGGAATTAAACCTGGCAGCCTTTTTGTTTTTTGGCTTTCCCTTTTTGGGAAGCATCGTATTTATACTATAAGTTGCTGAAATAATGTTATTTATAGTGTTGATAATTATTTTCAAAATACCCGAAGGGGTTCTTGTTTAATAGAATTGTTTTGCTATTTTTACAACGGTTTTTCATAGGATATTGGATTTTAAAAACGGGGCTGAATTTCCATTCTGGCCCCTTTTTATTTTTACTGCCCTCATCCGTTACACACCCTGCCCAGCCTGCGTTTCCTCTTCCTGCTTTTTTTCGAAATAGGCAATGATCATTTTTGCTTTGGCGGCTCCGGTTACGTTGCTTAGCTCTGCTTCGGTTGCTGCTTTTACTTTCTTTACCGAGTGGAAAATTTTTAATAATTGATCTGCTGTTTGTTTTCCGATGCCCGGGATATTTTCAAGCTCATTCTGAAAGGTTCCGCGGCTTCTTTTGTTCCGGTGAAAGCTGATTCCAAACCGGTGTACCTCGTCCCGTATCTTGCGGATGAATTTCAGGCTGACACTATCGTAAGGGAGTTTGAGCGATTCCTGGTCACCGGCAAAAAAGATTTCCTCCTCATTCTTGGCAAGGCCCACCAGGGTCATCTTCCCCTTTAATCCGAGCACATCAATACTTTCCAGCGCAGCACTCAACTGGCCCTTGCCCCCGTCTATGATTACGAGTTGAGGCAGAGATGAGCCATCTTCTGCGAGGCGTTTATATCTTCGGTACACCACTTCTTTCATGGTGGCGAAATCATTGATCCCCTCAACGGTTTTCACGTTGAAATGACGGTAATCTTTTTTGCTTTCCACACCGTTAATAAAACAAACCATTGCGGATACGGGGAAGCTTCCCTGAAAATTGGAATTATCGAAACATTCAATATGTACGGGTAATGACGAAAGCTGCAGGTCCTTTTGTAATTGCTCCAATACCCGGGTTCTTTCTTCCGGAGTTTTCTTCATCAGGTGAAGCATCTTTTTCTTCTCGGCTTCTTCCCGGTAATAGTTCACATTTTTTTCAGAAAGATCCAGCAGTTTCTTTTTGTCGCCTCCTTTTGGAACGGTAATGATTATGCCCTCCTGCGGAAATTCGATTGCGAACGGCACGATGATCTCCGGCGCCTGGCTGTTGAACCTGTCTCTCAGCTGGGCAATGGAAAATGCCAGGATCTCTTCATCCGTTTCTTCCAGTTGCGTTATGGCTTCCGTGGTATGTGTTTGTACGATGGTTCCATTTTGAACCATCAGGTAGTTGATATAGGCTCCGCCTTCATCGCGGAACATGGAGAATACATCTGCCTGCTGCAGATTTTTACTCACGATCACCGAGCGGGCCTGATAGTTTTCCAGATGGTCTATTTTTTTCCTGATGATTTCCGCCTTTTCAAATTCCATATTCAAAGCGGATTCCTTCATCTCCTGCCGGAAGCTGCTGATCACCGGGGCGAGGTTTCCCTTGAGCATATTTCTTATTTTCTTCAATCCCTCCAGATAATCGGCTTCAGACTGAAGTCCTTCGCAGGGACCCTTACAATTGCCCAGGTGATATTCAAGACAGACTCTGAATTTCTTCTTTGCGATGTTCGAAGAGCTGAGATTCAGTTTACAGGTACGAAGCTGAACACTGGATTTAATGAACTCAATCAGTTCACGAACTTTCGCCACGGAAGTAAAAGGGCCCAGGTATTCCGAACCGTCTTCGATCTTTCGCCGGGTAAGAAAAACGCGGGGAAAAGGTTCTTTTTTTAAAACGATAAAAGGATAACTCTTGTCGTCTTTGAGGTTGATGTTAAACCGCGGCTGGTATTGTTTGATGAGCGAATTCTCCAGCAGGAAAGCGTCCTGTTCCGAATTCACGATGGTGAATTCTATAGCGCTGATTCGTTTGACGAGCTCATAGGTCTTATAGTTGGCAAACGTTTTATTGAAATAGGAACTCACGCGTTTGCGCAAGTTTTTGGCCTTGCCTACATACAGCAATTCCTTTCGGACATCGTAGTATTTGTATATTCCCGGATCCTGCGGTATCGTTTTAGAAATCTCCTGAAATGCTTCCTGGTCCATGCGCTTAATCGCTGCTATCCCACACTACATTCGTCTGGCTCGTTCCGGTTTCGCCGTGTGCGGGTTGATAAATATGAATAATGCTAAAACTCTTGCCGGCCCTCCAATACATTTTGGTGAGTTTCAGGCCGTCCGTGTCGCTGGAGCTGGATTCCAGATAAATGGATTTAACCTTGTCCGTTCCGCCCGGATTCGGCGTTGCCAGCACATCCACTCTTCTTAACCCGTAACTGCTGTCTTTTGTTGAGTAAGTAAACGTAAGCAGATTATTGGACTGATCCAGAAAGGAATTCTCCTCGAAGCGATTTTCAAAGCGGACACTGTCAAGGTCGGGTAACAGAAACGCAGCGGCCAGTTTGTTAAACGTCTGCAGGCTGATGACGGCTGAATCTGTTTTTCCGTTTTGGATATCATATTCCATCATTTTGGATGGGACGGAATCCACGTCGGCAATCTGGCTGCGGAGGTAATCGCGCACCGGGAAATAATTTTTTTTTGACGGCGGCACATCGGGTTGATTATGACATGCACTGTAAAAGAAAACCGTCAGAACGACCGGCAGGATCCTGGATAACTTCATCCGATAAAATTAATACATGGAAACAAATCTACCTGATTGATTTGCTGAATCCGAGGCGGATGCCATAATTCACCAGATTTTCCTGTAGTGGATAGCTATTTTTGTAGGTAGAAAGAATCTGGAAACGGATCTGCGGTCCCAATTCCCAGCGAATTGAACCGATGCGGTAAGAAATAAATGTTTCGGCACCTGCCTGAACATTCCATCTCCGGTACACCTCGGGATCCTTGCTGTAGTTGCTGTAGTCACTGGACAGCACATAAGCATTCCGGTTCAACAGGTAACTGGGCTGCACGGTTGCGCCGAGATGAACTTGTAATTTCCCCTTGCCCGCTATTTTCCATTCAATACCAACGGGCACGGATAACTGATAATATTTATTCTGAAAAGGCTGCGGATTTTTGGGACTGCCTGTTCTTGCCAGGGAATAGTTGGCCAGCGAATCGGCGATATAACCATAATAGGAACTCAGGGTCGCCGAGGTTTGTGAGGGCGCGGAATTATATGCCTTAAAATAATAGCGGCTGAAACTGAATTGCAGACCTGCTTTCAGGGAAATATTTTTAGACAGCCTGTAGAGCAGGTTTCCTCCAAGATCATATCCCATGGCTGGCGTATTATCCACGAAGCCGTTCACATTGGCAAAACGGACCACGGTAATGGGGGCGTTCTGAATGGTCGAATTTATATTCTGATAATCTACTCCGTAAAGATGATGGGTATTTAACGTTGGCGTTACATAGATCTCCCAGCTGAAGCGGTCGTTCCGGACATGGCTGAGCTGGGTTACGGATTTTTCTGATTCCGGAATTATGCCGGAAACGTCTGCCGGCTCGGGAAGTTTTTGTGCCAGTTCATTTTCATTCAGACTCAGGGAAGGTTTATTTCCCGAAGACGGAGAGGAAAGGGTAACGTTTGCCGAACGGGTTGAATTGGAAACGGTAGCTATTTCGGATTTTAACTGCTCCAGTGACTGATATTTGTTCTGAGCTGAAACGAAGGATGCTTTGTCATCAGGGCCCGAAATAAAGGGTGCGCGTAAGCGCTGGTTATGGATTACAGGCTCCCGGTTTGTAGCATCTGCAGCGGAGAAAGCGTTAGGATTGAAATCGTGCAGATCAACGGTGGCGGGGGCTGCCGCGGCCACCGGGGGTTTGGTTGCAGACTGTTTATGCGGCGTGTTCCGGACGGGAGAGATCAGTTGGGTGCCGGCGAGAATCAGGATGCCTCCGATCAGAAAACTCATTCCGGCAACGAATCTTTTGCGGGTGGTATGCAGGGAGCGGTGTACCTCGTTCCATACCTTGTCTGAAGGATACATTTTAAGCTGATCGGACTTTTCCTTCAGCTGGTTTTCAAATTCGTTGTCAAAATAAATCCTCTCCATCATTATGGCTCGTTTTGGTACGGCTTTTCATAACCATCATTGGATTGCAGTGAGCCTTTCAGTCTTTTCTCTGGGCTCCGGAAGAAGATTTCTCCTGACGAGAATGTCTTCCAGCATTTGTCTTGCCCGTGTATATTGTGAACGACTGGTACTTTCTTCAATATCCAGCATTCCGGAAATTTCTTTATGGGAATAACCTTCAATGGCGTACAGGTTAAGTACGGTCCGGTAGCCAATGGGCAGGAGGCGGATGCAGTCCACGATCTGCTTTGCCTGAACGATAGAAGGAATACTTTCTTCCCGAACCTGGGCCGAACTTGCCTGAATGATGTCGACACTTTCATTGAAGCGCTTATTTTTTTTCAGGTGATTGATACAGGTATGCACCATGATCCGGCGAATCCAGCCTTCAAAAGCGCCTTTGCTCTGGAAGGTATGCATCTGGAGAAAGACTTTAATAAAGCCATCCTGAAGCATATCTTCAGCATCTTCGCGGTTATGTGCAAACCTGAAACACACGGCCAGCATCTTCGGGCTATACCGTTGGTATAGCTCGCGTTGTGCAGCAGCATGATTTTTCAAACAGCCTTGTAAAATGGCTTCTTCGGTCATAAAAACCTCGTTGCCCTGTAAATTAGACAAATTTTTGCTGTTAAAGCTGCATTGCCACAAAGATTCCGGGCTCTTTTTCAGTCGAATAAAACGGCGCCGGTCATCTCCGCGGGCACCTCATAACCCATGAGCTTAAGCAGGGTGGGGGCTATGTCCGCCAGTTTTCCGGGATGAAGTTTCCCCTTCCATTGATTATCAACGATAAAATAAGGCACCAGGTTGAGCGTATGGGCCGTATTGGGGGACCCGTCCGGGTTGATCATGTAGTCCGCATTTCCATGATCGGCGGTAATGAATACCAGGTAGTCGCTGGCGAGGGCCGCTGTAACCACCTGTTCCACACAGTGGTCCACGGTCTCCACCGCTTTGACGGCAGCCTGAAATACACCGGTATGGCCTACCATGTCGGCATTAGCAAAATTGAGGCAGATGAAGTTGGCGGATTTAGCCTGGATCTCGGGGATGATCGCCTGGGTAATTCCCTCTGCACTCATCTCCGGCTGCAGGTCGTAGGTAGCCACTTTGGGAGACGGGATCATGATGCGTTTTTCCCCTTCAAACGGGTTTTCCCTGCCGCCGCTGAAAAAGAAGCTGACATGCGGGTATTTCTCCGTTTCTGCTATGCGGATCTGCGTTAGTTTATTTTTGGCCATCACTTCGCCCAAGGTCATTTTCAGATCATCGTTTTCAAACATTACGTGTACATTTTTGAAGTGATGATCGTACTCGGTCATGGTGGTGTAGTCAAGGGAAAGTTTTTTCATCCCCTGTTCCGGATAATCTGACTGGGTGAGCACTTCCGTGATTTCCCGGCAGCGGTCGGTTCTGAAATTAAAGCAGATCACCACATCGCCGTCCTGGATCATGGCCAGGGGCTTCCCGTCAGAGCCCTTTACCACAGCGGGTTTTATAAATTCATCGGTGATGCCGGCTGAATAACTGTTTTCAATAATCTCCAAAGCGCTGTTCCCCGAACCGCCTTTTCCACTCACCAGGGCATCGTAGGCCAGCTTCACCCGTTCCCAGCGTTTATCCCGGTCCATGGCATAATACCGGCCGGAGACCGTTGCGATTTTGCCCGTCGCACGGGCATCCAGGTGTTTTTGCAAATCTAACACGAACCCATAACCGCTTTTCGGGTCAGTGTCCCGGCCATCGGTGAACGCGTGAATGAATACATCCGGCACGGCTTCTGCCTTGCAACAATCAATGATGGCTTTCAGATGATTGGTGTGTGAGTGAACCCCGCCATTGCTCAACAGACCGAGCAGGTGCAATTTCTTATGGCTGTTTTTTGCCCGGCGCAGCGCGTCCAGCAAGACCTGGTTTTTGGCAAAAGAGCCATCCCTGATGGCTACGTTTATGCGTTGCAATTCCTGATATACGATCCGCCCGGCGCCTATATTGAGATGCCCGACTTCGGAGTTCCCCATCTGCCCATCGGGCAGTCCCACGGCTTCTCCGCATGTCACCAGTGTGCTGTTGGGGTATTTTTTGTAAAGAGAATCCACGAAAGGGGTATTGGCCTGCCGGATGGCATCGGCTCCTTCCACTTTTCCGAGACCCCAGCCATCCATGATGATCAGGATTGCATTTTTCTTTGCCATTTTACACGCTTGGAATTTTTTATAAAGGCCTCAAAGTTAGTGCTATTGCGCTGTTTAATCGTATTTTCCGCGGTGGATTTACTTTGGCATATTTTTCGCTTTATAAAGCCTGTTAAACTTTATTCCCATGAAATCCTTTATGGGATGGGCTCTGGTTAGCATTTTGCTCATCCTTTCATCTTTCCGTACAACACATGAACCCGGTTCATACAACCTTGAGGCGGTAGCGACTGCCTTCCGTTCCGGAAACATTAGTCAATTATCTCCTTATCTGGACATCCGGGTAGATATCAGCCTGCCGGATAAAAGCGATACCTATAGCAAGTCGCAGGCGGAAATGGTGATCAGCGATTTCTTTAATGTTCATGGCGTCCGTAATTTCAAAATCTTCCAGCAGGGTAACACTGCGGAGTTCCTGTTTTGCACCGGTCTGCTGCAGACCTATAGCGGTAATTACCGGACCATGTTATTCTTCAAACAGAAAGGACAGAAACAATTGCTTCAGGAGATCCGCTTTCAGGCGGTTGAATGAGATCCGCTTCTTTCAGGAATTTATATAAGGCCTTGCTCACCGAATTCGCTGTTGTATTCCGATATGAATGTTCAGAGACCGATTCTTCTTCGTCTTTCAGCAGCATGAAGGTTCATCATCAATCCAGGTCTGCACGTATCAGCGGCTTATCTTTCCGTATTTATTGACCGCTTGCTTTTCTTTGTTTATTCCAAAGCTCATTTATGTTCCCACGGGCCTAATTTTTCCGTTATCACAAAAGCCCGAACTGGATTAAATTTGTCCTTCTAAACCACAAACATTGAACAAACCCGTTGCGCACTTTGATGAGCGATTAGTTGATTTGATCAAAGCCGCATTGGCGGAAGATACCGGGGACGGAGATCATTCCAGCCTGAGTTCCATTTCCGCAGATGTCCGCGGCAAAGCGGTGCTGAAGATCAAACAGGATGGTATTCTGGCCGGTGTGCAAGTGGCGGAAAAAATATTCCGCCACCGGGAACCATCAGTCGCTTTTCATTCGCGCAAGAAAGATGGAGAAGCCATGCGATCGGGAGAAACGGCATTCGAAGTAGAAGGCACCGTGCATACCATTCTGATCTGCGAACGCCTTGTATTGAATTGCATGCAGCGCATGAGCGGCATTGCCAGCCTGACGCATCAGTATGTGGAGCAGATCAAAGGATATGCATCAAAAATACTGGACACGCGTAAGACAACGCCGAATTTCCGTTTGCTGGAAAAAGAAGCGGTGCGTATTGGCGGCGGCCACAACCACCGTTTTGGTTTATATGATATGATCATGCTCAAGGATAATCATATTGACTATTGCGGAGGAATAGAAAAAGCCCTTTTAAGGGCTTATCGCTACGTGCAGGAAGTAAAACCAGGATTAAAAATTGAAGTGGAAGTCCGGACCCTTAACGATGTACGGGAGGTACTGAAAACGGGAAAAGCGGACCGGATCTTGCTGGATAATTTTAATCCCGAACAGTTGAAACAAGCCCTCGACATCATTCAGCAAAAGCTTGAAACAGAAGCCAGCGGCGGAATCAACCTGGAAAATATCCGCGCCTATGCTGCCACCGGTGTTGACTTCCTCAGCATCGGCGCGCTGATTCATCAGGCCAAGAGTCTGGATCTGAGTTTGAAAGCTTTGACAGTTGACAATAGACAATTGACAATTGACAATGGAGAGTGAATGGTTGATAATTTTCAATTCATTTTTAATTTTTATAATTTGCCCCTTCATTGTCAACTGTCAATTGTCCATTGCTAAATCATGTCCAGAAAAAATATACCCGACAAAAACGGCTTCGTATTCAGCACGAATCCGGATTTCAGGTTCGATAAAGATTCTTCATCCGGACCGGAGACTTTACCTCCCGGCAAACAGCGTTTACGCATGCTGCTTGACAAGCGTCACCGCGGAGGAAAAACAGTCACCGCCATCATTGGATTTGTCGGCACAACGGAAGACCTGGAAATTCTGGGTAAAAAGATCAAAGCCCACTGCGGCAGCGGTGGCTCAGTAAAAGACGGAGAAATTCTTGTACAGGGAGATCAGATGCAGAAATTGAAATTGTGGCTGGGGAAGGAGGGGTATAAGGTAGTATAGTAGATTGCGGGATTTTATTGTGGATGGTATATGGTTTATGGTGGATGGATATCAGGCGCGGACACACCAATAAAGTCCATCCACCATAAACCATATACCATCCACCCCATTAAAAGTCCACGCCCATCGCAAACTGCAGCATCGGCTTGCCGCGGAAAAAACCCTTCATTTCCCAACCCGCATCGAGCCTCAGGAAGTAGCCGAGCAGCATGCTTCTTACTCCAAAACCGTAACTGCCGGCAAAGGGACCGATACCACCCGCTTTTAAGGTGACGTCAATCGGGATGGATGTGTCGTCTGTTTGGTAATGCATTTGAGGACGTTCAATATTCTTAAGCGATCCTGCCCAGGCTGTGCCCAGATCAAAGAACTGGATCACTTCGAAATTCCTCAGAAAGGCGTTATTGATGGGCTTGTTGAACAAGGTGGTGAATACCGGTAAACGGAATTCACTGTTTATGGTCACCGCATTGTTCCCGTTGGCAACGTTCTGTCTGAATCCGCGCAGGTTGAGGGCCAGGGATTGATAAGCATAGTTCTGACTGTAATCCGGATTGGGAAGCTGATTCGCTTTCGGGAACATCTCTCCATCCATGCCGCCTAAATAATATACGATTTTCTCATTCCCCGAGGAGAAATCTCCTGCTGCCCGCAGCGCCCAGATGAAATTGCGGAAGATCGGATAGTAATTCCGGGCATCAAATCCGTAATTGAACATCTTCCTGCCTTCTCCCGTTTGAGGTTGGTTGATCTGGTAATTGAAATCAACATAGAATTTATACCGCAAGCCGTTCATGATATTGGTCGTTTTGATGACCGTATTATCATAAACATATTCCAGGTGTGTTAACATGAATGACTGCTTTCCCAGATCACCCGTTTTAAGGGCAATCAGATCAAAGGTCGGATCCCCGGTGTAGGCGCTGGTACCGTCTGCCCTTATCTTGACCTTGTCTGTTCTTTCACCCAGACTTAAACGCAGGCTTCTCACTTTGTCAAAGGGATACCTTATCACAGCCTGAAAAAGATTGGAGTAGGACTTGGCGTCAAACTCATGGATCACGTTGTTGGCGCTGTCAGTATAGGGATATGAGCCAACATCCGTCTTTCTGTAATATATCAGGGAGAAATCTGTACGGTATTTAAGATAATCCAGCCGCCCGTACCATTCGCCCCCGCCGTCAAAGAAAGAACCGTTCCCGGGGCTGAAAGAAGACAAGCCTATCCCGCCTGTTCCGGCACTGATGCCTGAAGCGGAGCTGCCACCAAACAATGGGAGGCGCAGGGCTCCGGTAAAGCGGATGTCTTCAAAGAGATCGAACACGGCAGCCTTGAACATGGCGTCAAAAGCATCGTTCCCGCCCAGTTGAATGGGCAATGATCCGGTAAAAGGCTGGTAGCGGGTGATCAGCACGTCGTTATTGAAGCCGGCTGAGAAATTTTCCGCTGAGAATTTCAAGTGATAGTCAAACAGCTTGGCCTTTTTCAGCAGGGGTTCCGATTCAGGAACTGCCGGCTGGTTAAGAGATAGCAGGGTGTCCTTTTTATCTTTATCGAATTCACTTTCAAAGATGTCGTTCTGTTTCTTGACGGAGTCCGATTGTTTCTTCTGCAAATACTGTACGGCCTGACCGCTGGCTATCTGGGAGGCCATGATACTCTCTTTCCGGTATTCCGTCTGGCGCGGATTGATATTGCGTTTTTTAAGCGCGCTTTCATCCACTTTCAGTTTGTACAGGAATTTAAGATCGCCTTCCTGGCGCACTTCACTCACCAATCCGTTTTCCCCGGCGATCTTGGTTTCTTTCAGGCCGCTCTGATAATTGGTCAGTGCAAAAACGTATGCAGAATCCTTCGTTATGGAGAAGGTATAAATCGAATCGGGCGCCGACCGTTTATTGGCCTGAAGCGTGGAATCCAGGTCCTTCGGATCGGGATTATGCAGGATCTCATCGCCGATGCGGTACACGGTGTCTATGCCGGCCTTTGCCGTGGTGAAAAACCCGGCATAGCGGTTAGCGATACCCGCTTCATCGCTGATAAAAGTGAAATGAAAATTATTGTATTGCATCGGATACCGGGCCTCCCCATATTTCAGATGGGTGAGCTGGGAGATCTGCTTGAATTCACTTCTGTTCCAGTTGTCAATAAGGAAAATATTATACCGGTTATTGGAAGGCAGCACGGTGTCTCCTGTCGGTGCGGTTCCGGAGGGGCGGTTGGAGGAATAGATGATGCCTGTTTTGCCCGGGAAAGCCACAAAGGTCGCATCCAGATCGTCATACACGTCATTCGTGATCTGGTCCAGCTGATTATCCTGAAGATGCAGGACGAATATATCCGACTGTCCCTGTTTTACGGCGCTCAGCAAAAGCGTATTATTGTCCAGCATGAATTTCATATCCTGCACCTGATCAAACATGTCGAGGTCCTCCACGATCCGCTTATATTTCGAAACCACATCATACACAAAAAGACGCACTTTCCCCTCCTTATAATAAATGACGCAGAGCCGGGTTCCTTTGGGATCCCAGGCGATGAGAGGATAATGTGGCTGCAGGGTTTTGTCGTTCGTTCTCACGCCACTGTTGAGCAACACCTTGCGATTAACGAAATTCTCGTGCAATACCACGCTGTATCTCCCATGATTGAATTCCACTACGGCGTAGGTCTGGCTGCGCGGAGCAGGATTTGGCGAGAAATGGAAAAAATCCTTTTTATCGCTGGTCTCTTCCACCACCGAGACCGAGCCTTTCGGCGCATTCCTGCGGCCACGGATATCCGTGTAATAAAGCTCCTGTTCATCGTTCATGAAATCTTTCAGCACATCCTTGAACTTCTTTTTGGTGATGCGGGTGGAGGCGCTGTTGGTATTGCGGTAAACACGGGCGAGGTATAAGAAATAAGTGACGTTTTCCTTTTTATAACGCCTGGCGAAATAATGCCAGAAAGCATGACCCGCGAGCTCGGGCTTTTCAAAGGCGAAATTGTAAAAATTGCTGTACCGCCCCGAAAGCAGGGCCGATTTCAGCTGATCATCCAGATCAGTACTCCAGTTTTCCGCCACGTACTGGATATAGCCGTCGGTCAGCCATTGGGGAAGATCGAGCAGGGCCTGATTGGCGGCTACTTCGCCCAGGTCATCCCCGAATAGAATATTCTCCACCAGCACCCGGGCCAGTCCCTCACGGATCTGAATTCGCATTTTGTTATGATCGTCAGTGTAATAAACGATCATTTTGTTGTTGACCAGTTTGGTGATGCCACCCGTGGTCTGCCAGTCCATATCCAATCCGACGTTGGACTGTTCCATTTCGTTGAAACTATTGTAAACCAGGATATTGGCCCTGCGCTGGAGACCATATTCCACCTGCTCTTCTATGCCGGGGAGTTCCTTTTCCGCCACCTGGGCCACATATTTCGCCAGCGGATCGCCATTCTGATTGAAATAGGTATTGAAATTCTGGGTCTGGTAATATTTCCACTTCATGTGTTTGAACTGGAGCCTGTTCTTGCCGAATTCAACTGTATTTACCTGGGAAGAAGCGTTCTGAAGAAAAAAAAACAGGGCGGACGCGACTAGAAAAAATTCTTTCAACTTCAACTTATGCGGATCTTGCATATTATATCGGGAATTATAGAAGAATCTCGGTTCAAGTTAAGACAATCCCTAAAACCGGTGAAATAGATTTTGATCTGAAAAAGGCCATAATGCTTACGATAAAACGATTCATATTCAATCCTGTCCAGGAAAATACATACGTGCTTTCCAATGGAAAAGATGCCTGTTGCATTATTGATCCGGGATGTTATTTCCCCGGGGAGAAAGAGACCCTGGCCGCCTGGCTGGCGTCGGAGCAGCTTATTCCCAAGCTTTTGTTAAATACTCATTGCCATCTGGATCATGTTTTCGGCAACAAATGGGTGGCTGAAAAATACGGACTAAAACTACAGATCGGGGAAAAAGAGCAGTGGACTTTTGATTATGCGCCCAAATCAGGAGATGCCTGGGGAATGCCCTTTGAGAATTATGCCGGCGAGCTGATACATCTGGCGGACGGGGACATCATCCATGTGGGAGGGAAAAAGGAAAACGAACTGGAAGTTTTATTTACACCCGGCCATTCCGTTGGCCACGTGGTTTTCTATAACCGTGAACAGGGATTTGTGATCGGGGGGGATGTGTTATTCCGGAACGGGATAGGCAGAACCGATATTCCCGGAGGTGATTCGGAAACGCTGCTGCGCAGCATTAAAGAGAAATTGTACACGCTTCCCGATGAGACCATCGTGTATCCCGGCCACGGAGATCCGACAACGATCGGGTACGAAAAAGAGTTTAATCAATGGACAGTTGACAGTTGACAATGGACAATTGACAATGGACAGTTGACAATTCTGTACTGTAATTATCTTTTATTGTCAACTGTCAATCGTCAATTAATAAAGCTGTAACTGCCTTTCATTGTCAATTGTCCATTGTCAACTGTCCATTAGAATAAAGGGCGATTAATTTTTTAATAATCCTTCCCGATGTTTTACCGTCCCATAACGGTGGGATCGAGGATTTCTTCCACTCGTTATTTTTAATCTTTTTTAAATAGGGAATGAGGTTGGCGGGATTGGTGCCGGCCAGCTCATTGGATCCCAGGGTCACGGTCTCAGGGCGTTCTGTAGAGTCCCTTAATGTTACGCAGGGAATATGCAATACGGTGGCCTCTTCGGTTATTCCGCCGGAATCGGTAATGACCGCCTTTGCCTTTTTTACCAGGTAGATGAATTCCAGGTATCCCATGGGTTCGACAACAATCAGTTTGGGATTGTTCAGATATTTTTCATCCAGGTTCTTTTTTGTTCTGGGGTGCAGGGGGAAAACAACAGGCAGCTCAGCGGTTTCCTCTAAAATAACATCCAGCAGATGGCTGAGGTTATGCGGGTCGTCCACATTGGACGGCCGGTGAAGGGTGATCAGGTAATATTGATTTTCCTGCAGGTTGTGATGGTCCCAGAGCCCGGGCTTCTGCAATTTTTCCAGGTTTTGATACAGGGTGTCAATCATGGTATTGCCTACGAAATGGATCTGGTCGCTCGTTATACCATTTTTTAGTAATTGGGTGTTGGCCGATTCGCTGGTGGTAAAAAAATGATTACAAATGGCATCCGTTACGATCCGGTTAATTTCTTCCGGCATGCTCATGTCGCCCGATCTGATGCCGGCTTCCACATGAACCACATCAACGCATAATTTCCTGGCTGTGATGGTGCAGGCCATAGTGGAGGTTACATCGCCAACAACCAGCACTACGTCTGGCCGGTGTTCAAGCAATTCTCTTTCAAATTTTACCATAATGGCGGCCGTCTGCTCCGCCTGTGTTCCGCTTCCGCATTCCAGGTTAACATCCGGGGATGGTATGCCCAGCTGCTCGAAAAAATCTCCGCTCATTTTTTTATCGTAGTGCTGGCCTGTATGGACAAGACGGTAAGAAATATTTTTTGCCGCCTGCTGCTCCAACTTGATCGCCTTGATGATCGGCGCAATTTTCATAAAATTGGGACGGGCGCCCGCAATGAGGGTTATATTCATAAGGACAAATAGTTATCGGCGGTCTGTTTATTTGAAGGGTCCACAAACGATTCGCGCCGTTTTTCGGTAAATGCGTCAATCAGGGATTTCGAATTTCTGATGTTGCCACGGGAAGATGCACCAAATAAGATGGATTCAATGCCGTCCATGTTGCAGACATATTCCAGCGCTTCTTTCGGAGGAATCGCGCCTGCTGCAAAAACCTGCATTGCGATTAACCGGCATCGTTTTTCAGCAATTGTTTTCTCATATACTTCCTTTCCGCCCGACATGCGGAATCCGAGCTTGTTTATGGATGCGCAAATTGTTGGATTCTCTATGCCCCTTGATTCGAGTACATTGAGCAGGAGGGGCAGATTCATGGTTATGAACCCGGCTTCAGCCTTATATTTATGGCGTACATAGTGATGAAAGCCAACCAGGAAATCCGACATGCCCAAACCCAGGAGCAGATCGGTGACCACGTTTTGCAGGAATATGACCGGTGTTGAAATGCCCTTGAACATTTTCATCTCCGCGTCGATCATCAATTCCATCATGGCGATAAAATCCTTTTTTACAAAGGCCATACCGCCTTTCGCCAGCGTACTGAAAATATTGCCGGGAAGATATTGTTTGATGGAACCCATGATGCCCAATTCTGTTACTGCATTGGAATATTTATGCGCATAGGGCATACAGGGATAGATGGTGAAATTTTCATATTTGCTGTCTGCCCTGAGGGTCTCACAGATATCTGCAATCCGGTCGTGGGTGGTGCACATGAATGTTTGTATGCCTTCAGCTATGGCAATATCCAATACCTCCACGATGGCCTGATTCTCTTTGAACCGTATGGCCTGTGCCCTTGATTTTTCTTCGGAACTATGATTAATTCCAAAGAATTGATTGTCTCCGAAAATTACTCTTTCCATTTTAATTGTTTGAGTTGTCTCCTATTAATTGATTGATCAATTCATCTGTGACCAGGGCGCTTTCAAAAGAACTTCTGTTCGTAATATTTTTTGTTTTGACGGCGTGGATGAAATGATCAAGCTGGAATGAATATTCTTCGCCCCTTAAATTGAAATTGGCAATATCACTGAGATCAACGATGTTTTTTACTGTCCATCCCCTGGTAAGGCCGAGCGCCTTGTTGTCTTCTTTAAGATAGATCTTCAGCTCGGTGGCATCTGCGATAATTTTTCCTTTTTTCCCCAGGACGGTGATCTGGGTGGCCATTTTCCGGTGGGTGTCATCGCTCCAGTTTACGGAGAGGTGACCCCCGAGCCCTGTTTCAAGCGTAAGATTGGAATAAACGGCGTCTTCCACGTCTTTTGAGAATATGAATTTCAACTGGGTGCCTGAAACTTTCACGGGTCTGGCCAGTACAAAATGGATCAGGTCAATGGTATGTGAGGCGTAATCGTACAAACAGCCGCCGCCCTGTCCTTTCTCCGATCTCCAGGTACCTGCTTTTTCTTTCAATACCACCGGTCCGTAAGATTCACCCACAAAATGATAGAGATCTCCAAGCACGTTTAATTCAAGGATCCGTTTTACTTCCATAAAGGTGGCTATAAACCGGTTGTGGTAGCCGACCTGGTTCACCAGGTTATTTCTTTTTGCGAGCGCCGTTAACTGCCTGCCTTCTTCCGCATTCAGGGAAAATGGTTTCTCGCAAAAAACATGCACGTTGTTGTTCAGCGCATGGGAAACCATTTCTGCATGAAATTTTGTGGGTGTGGCAATCACCAACGCATCCAGGTTCATGTCGGCGATCATCTTTTTATAATCGTTAAAACATTCAAAACGTGAATATTTCTTAAATCCTTCCAGGACCAACGAAGATGAATCGCAAACTGAAACCAGGTCCACATCCGGATGCGCACCCAGGATGGCGCAATGGGAAATACCCATTTTTCCTAATCCTATTATCCCTGTTCTGATCATTTTTTACCTATTTCTTTTATGACTGATTTAATTAAGTTATACGATTCCCTGCCCTTGATCAGCAATTCCCTGTTCGGCGGTTTTGATTCGTGCTGACCGATATAGTCAAGCGCTTTTTCCGTGCTGATGTCTGGCATGTGTTTCATTAAACCCTGTTCTATGAGGTAGCGATCCACATCCAGCAGCTCATCCTGGTAAACAGAAATGGTGGGTATCCCGATCACGGCCATTTCGCGGGTCATGGTGCCGCCCGCGCCGATGAACACCAGGCAGTCCCGGGCGATATCATTAAACAGGGATGGCTTGTCCGGCACGCTGACGCCTTCAAATTTTGCCGTGTTATAGTATTTTAACTGCTCTTTATCGCGGGTCAGGATGGTAACCTTGTATTTCCCTTTCAGGTCAACGATCACGTTGTCCAGGAAATTCAGGCCGCCCTTATAATACTGGGCCGTACGCGGTTCCGGCCTGATATAGATTGTTTTCCGGCCGCTGCCGTTTGATTGAAAGCTGTTTTGCTCCGGCAGCCAGGTCTGCCATAAATAAATGCCTTCCTTGACGCCCGGATATTTTATTATTTTCTTTTTTCCGCCGCCCTGTTTTATTATCTTCTTTGTGCTTAAAAATTCCGGAACCAATATGCGGGTGGCGCAGATAAACGCCGGAATGTTCCCCATGGCATGTTCGTTGTCGTTCATGTAGATGGAGGGTATTCCGAGTAACCGCGCGGCAACAGGAGAATGAAACGAGCTTTGAGAGATGGCCAGATCCGGAGCCAGGTTTTTTAAAAAACGCCTCAATTGCATAACCCGGACGGGATAACCCATGATCTTTCTATAAAAGTTTTTACCGTAATGCTCTCCGACCACGGTATGTTTTAATCCTCGTTGATCGAGGAGGGCCACGGTATTGGCCAGGGGCCTTGATGTGATGATGATGGTATGCCCCTCCTGTTCCAGATCCCTGATCAGATCATAGAACATATTGATATGCGGAGAATTGGTTATATCGAACCAGATTTTCATGAACACATGGTTTTTGAACTGCTGTTCCTGAGCAGATAAGATATGCTAAGTAACAGGAAAATTTGCTTTTCGAGATTCTGGCCATTGCTGTGCCTGGCCAGGATGCGTTTGACGGCATCTGCGTCAAAATAAGTTTTGAACTCCGGGTTATCCAGTAACTGCTGTTCAATGTCGTTCCGGTTTTCTTTGAACCAGGATTCCGTTGGCGATTTGAAGCCGAGTTTTTTTCTTTCGATAATAGCGGCGGGCAGATATTGCCTGGCAAAATCTTTGTGAATGATCTTTCCCGCTTTTGCGTTGAACTTGTAGCGGCTGTCCAGCGATTCCACAAAGTCCATCAAATCGTTGTCCAGAATGGGCACCCTGCATTCGAGACTGAAATGCATGGTAATCTTGTCCGTGTACATTAAAAGATCATCAGCCAGGGAGGTGTGGAGATCATAGTACAGAAACAGGTTCCGGATGGAGGCCTTTTCCGGCGTCCTCTTTTTCCATATTTGTTTAAACTGATCCTGTTCCCTGGCAAGTTCGTCCATACATATTTTCCGGCCGGAAGGGACCATTAAATCCGCGATCTCCTGGTTGCTGGAAATGGCATTAAATCCGATATACGCAGCCAGGTCGTCCCCGGATTGCATGGAGGCAAACAATCTCCGGGCGCCTTCACTTTTATTATAAATGGGCCGCGCGAATTTTGTGAGGGGCATCAGGCGCTTAAAGGGACGGGAATATTCCAGCCATGGCAGGGCTTTGTATTTGTTGTAACCGCCCAAAGGCTCGTCCGCTCCCTGTCCGCTTAAAACCACTTTTACTTTGGATGCGGCCAGTCCGGCGAGATAATACATGGGAACGATAGATGTTGTTCCGATAGGTTCTTCCACGATGCCCGCGATCTTTTCAATGGAGTCCAGAAAATCGGGGAAGCTTATTTTTTTTATATGATGATCCAGACCGAGCAGGTCTGCTGTTTGTTGCGCGTAAGCGATCTCATCTATTTCCTCGTGGTCTCCTTCAAAGCCCACCGTAAAGGCCTTGACCGCCGTATTTGATTTTTGTTTCGCGATGGCTGCCACCAGGGCAGAGTCAACGCCACCGCTCAGCAGAATGCCGACTTCCACATCAGACATCAATTGTTTTTCCACGGCTTTTTCAAAAAGGCTCCCATATTCCTTTACCAGCTTTTGATATTCGTCCTTTCTCGTACCGAGCGACCGGGGTGTTTCAACATAGTAGGATTTCCGGACGGTGATCTCCGGAGTGAGACTGAAGCTGAGCAGCTGGCCCGGTTCCACTTTGTGAATGTCCTGGTAGATGGTTGAAGGGGAGGGCGTGTACCGCATGCTCAGGCTGTTCATTAGAGCGCCGTTTTGAACTGCCGGATTTAGACAGGCCCTGAGCGGTCTTAATTCAGAAGAAAACAGCAGGCGGTTGTTCCCGAAATAATAATATAATGGCTTTATGCCGAACCGGTCCCTGGCCAGATGCAGGAGATTATTTTTCAGATCCAGCCAGGCAAATGCAAATATGCCGTTGAGATCTTTCAGGCTCCCGTTGATGTCGAACTGATCAAAGTAGTTAATGATGGTTTCCGTATCGGAATGACCCTTAAAGGGTATATGGCTGAGCTTCTCTTTTAAATCCAGATGATTGTAGATCTCGCCGTTGAAGCTGATGCAGGATTTGTTATTAAAAGAGAACATGGGCTGACTGCCTGCTTCCGACAGATCGATGATGGACAGGCGGCGGTGCATCAGTTCAACGGTATTGTTGTTGATGGCAAAGGACTTCCTGCCGGACCCGTCCGGTCCCCGGTGTTTTATACAATCCAGATAATCGGCTGAATTGTTCACATTAATACTGCCCAGTATGCCACACATGGATTAGGTAGGGGGTTGAGTTGTTATTTAAGGGTTATATGGATCAGATAATTTTCGAAAGCGCATAGAGATAAGGATATGTTGCCCATCGCAGGGTGTTTTTATTGATTTTTAAATTCGGGAAAATAATATGGGAATAGACATCCGTATCCACCACAAAGTTTTTCTCTATGGAAGCGGAAAGCGTGTCTACTAAGGCATCGTCTTTTAAGAGAACGGCCAGGTTCAGCATTTCGGCGTTGTCGTACAGATCAAATTTGATCAGGGACAACCTGTCCGTTATGCTGAACCGCTTAAAGAGTTTTTTTGTATCGTTCCAGAAATATTGTTTCAGGTAAGCATATCCCTTCTCTATCACCTGCCCGCTGCCCGGCAGTGGAATGATCCGGTTGACCTTGTAGATATTCTTTAATACAATGCAGGAATGGAAGCAGTCAATTAAATTGCCGGGCCCGTCATCTGCAAAATAGTACCAGCTTCCATTTTCATGCTGTGTAGTGACCAGAAAATGATAAAGTTTTTTGATTTTATCTTCAATATGCGCGTTCAGATCCGGATTTCTGCCATACAATGAGGCATAACAAAACATCGCATAAGAATTGGCATTCACCACAACCCTGACTTCTGTTTTCGGTGAATAGGATAGGGCGAGTGTATCTCCGGAATCAATCAATTTATTCAGGTCATTATCCAGGAACTGAAGAATGCTGTCTATAATTTTATCGTATTCCGTTGTTTTTGTCAGCTCCTGGTATTTCAAAAAAGCCTCCAGCGCATAGGGGGTGTGGGTCACATGGGGAACCTCTTCTTCGTATGTTGCGATTTTCGAAACCCAGGGCATGTTGATCCCCCAGCAATAGCCGCTGTAATTCCGGCTGTAATTTTTGCTCAGCCATTCCAGCGATTCCTTTGCCGAAGCGAGATATTCCGGATCAGATGTTTTTTTATAAAGGTTCAGTGCGATCATTACGCGATAGCCATGCGCAATGGGATACTGCCTTGGTGAATATCCAAATCTCAGCCGGTTGTTGATATAAAAATCATAGAGGGTCAGGGCGGCTGCGGGGAGCAATCCTAATAGTTTACTCTTATAATAAATCTTTTTTACCCACTGGCCGATTTTCATATTCCAGACATCATAGGGATCGGGCGTATTGTATTTCCCCCGTTTTATCTGTTCCTGAATTAACAATTGGGACTTCACGAATTAGAAACTTGTGCTGTTAGGTAAGGTTTATACTTCAGTTAAACGATTGAATATCATAATGAATTGTAGATTCCTTTCATTCTTTCCCTAAAACTTTCCGGGGAAAAGGCCCGGGCGGATTCCTTATTCATATTATAAATTAGTTTATATGTTTCGGGTTCTTTGCAAAGATCTGAGATCAGCCCCGCAAATACTTGCGGATCCCTGCTCTCAGATATAAAACCGTTCTTTTTATCCTGAACAACGTCAGGAATACCCCCCACAGGCCGGGTGATCACCGGAATGCCGTAAGTCATACTCTCCAGGATAACCAGCGGCATGCCTTCATCATAATAAGTGGGGAAAATTAATATATCCGTAATCTTTAATATTTCGTGCTTTTTCGGACCATCCACCCTGCCCAACAATTTAACATCAGGAATACTGTTTAGTTCCAGATATTCTTTCACATTCGCAAACTCAATACCATCCCCGGCAATTAGCAGTTCGTACCGGTCCGGCGAAGATTCATTCAAGATCCGCAGGGCCTCTATGGCGATATAAACCCCTTTTGTCTTTTCCATCCTGGACAGGAAGAGCAGAGCGATGGGTTTATGCAATGATCCCGACCAGGCTTCTGAACTTTCATTCTTCAGAAAGCGATCGTCTGCACAGTTGGTTTCCAGATAAACCGGGTTCCTGTAACCCATTGCCCCGAGCTTTTCCCTGAAAACAGAACCCAGTACGACGCTGGCATCGGCTTTTTTAAAGGAGGCTTTGAACAGCCATGAATAAACAAAATTATTCTTTGTTTTATGTTCAATATCATCAATCCATCCATGCCAGTAAACCAATACTTTTTTATGAAACAGCCTGCTGATGATGACCAGTAAACCATCTCTGAAAAAAGATTTTTTCATCAGGGAGGGGTTGATGTGGATCAGATCATATTTTCGGACGCATCCGGTAAAACGGAAATACATTAGAAGAGTATCCAGGAGATTCAGCTTACCCCTGAGTGCTCCGGCTAAACTGAAATAACGGATATGATCAGACTCAAGACCTGCTATATTATATAATTCGGTAACGCCCCCGGACAGACCCCTGCCCGGATAAACAATTAAAACATTCTTTTGGGTTGTGACCTCATCGGCCTGGTCAAATCTTTGTGCCGGCATAATGCAGGTTTGATTTATACCAGTCAATGGCTCTCCGTAAACCTTCTTTAAAATTGAATTGTGGTAAATAATTCAGGTTTGCTTTAGCCTTTTCAATGGACGCCAGGGAATGGGGAATATCACCATCACGATTGGGTCCGTGCAGCGCTTTGATGCCAGCTATGGCGGCATCGGATACGGAAAGATACTCTTTCAGGGCCCGGACCAGCTGATTCAGGGAGGTCTGCTCTCCGTAGGCAACGTTATACACGGTATTCAGCGAATCGGGATTATCCGTAAACATGGCCAGCATATTGGCCTGTACCACATTCTCTATAAAAGTGAAATCCCTGGAATGTTCTCCATCACCATTGATCACCGGGGATTGATGATTCAAAAGCTGCTGAACAAATTTGGGGACCACGGCTGCATAGGCGCCATCGGGATCCTGCCTGGGGCCGAACACATTAAAATAGCGCAGGCCGATTAATTCCATCCCGTACGTGCGGGCAAACACATTCGCGTAGAGTTCATTTACATATTTTGTCACGGCATAAGGTGAAAGCGGGTTCCCGATGTTTTCCTCCACTTTGGGCAGGGCCTCACTGTCACCATAGGTGGATGAGGATGCTGCATAAACCATCCGGCTTACCCCGCTGTCCTTTACAGCCACCAGCATATTCACGAAACCTGAAATATTCACTTCATTGGTGGTAATGGGATCCACAATGGATCGGGGAACCGAACCCAGGGCGGCCTGGTGAAAGACAAAATCCATATCTGCCACAGCCTTTTTGCAGGTTTCCAGATCGCGGATATCCCCTTCGATGAATTCAAAAGCGGGATCTGAAAGAAAGTCCTTCAGATTATGCTTGTGCCCCGTGCTCAGGTTGTCGAGAACCCTTACCCTGTGGGCTTTGTATTTCATGAGGTATTCAACCAGGTTGGAGCCGATAAAACCTGCTCCGCCGGTGATCAGAAATGCATATTTCTTCAGGTCTGCTGTGTGATAAGGCTTCTCGTACATGTTATAAACGGGCATCGCAAATATCGTTGGTTAATACTCCTTTAACATCATAGATTACTGACTTGCTGTTCACCAGACCAGGGATATTCAAATCCCTGAACTCGTCGTGGGCGACGGCTAAAATAACGGCATCGTATTTCCCGGGTTTATCCGAGATGTTTTTGAACGTCTCAATATCATATTCATGTTTCACAACGGCCGGTTCGGCCCACGGGTCACATACACTGATCTCCGCCTGGTAACTTTTTAATTCATTCACGATGTCGATCACGCGGGTATTGCGGACGTCGGGACAGTTTTCCTTGAAGGTGAATCCGAGGATCAGGATTTTTGCATTTTTGATCTGCATTTCTTTTTTGATCATCAGCTTGATGGTTTCACTGGCCACATAAGCGCCCATGCCATCATTTAATCTTCTTCCCGCCAGGATGATCTCCGGATGATAACCCGCTTCCTGTGCCTTTTGGGCCAGGTAATATGGATCAACCCCGATACAATGGCCACCCACCAGACCAGGCCGGAATTTGAGGAAATTCCATTTGGTGCCGGCGGCTTCCAGAACGGCTGAAGTATCAATGTTCAGCAGGTTGAATATTTTCGCCAGTTCATTCACGAATGCAATATTGATGTCCCGCTGGGAATTCTCGATCACTTTTGCTGCTTCCGCAACTTTGATGGAGGGAGCGGGATGCGTTCCGGCGGTTATGATTGACCGGTAGAGGGCGTCCACTTTTTTTGCCACTTCGGGCGTTGAACCGGAAGTGATCTTTAATATTTTCGAAACGGTATGCAGTTTATCTCCCGGATTGATCCTTTCCGGAGAGTAGCCGCAAAAGAAATCCACATTGTATTTCAGTCCGCTTGTTTTTTCCAGCACGGGAGCGCATTCGTCTTCGGTGACGCCGGGGTAAACGGTGGACTCATAGATCACGATGTCCCCTTTCTTCAGTACTTTCCCAACGGTTTCACTCGCTTTGTACAGTGGGGTGAGATCAGGATGATTGTATTTATCTGTGGGCGTGGGAACCGTAACGATATAATAATTACAGGAGGCAATGTCTTCCAGGCGGGCGGAGCAATGCAATCCGGTTGAGCCGCTGGTAACCGGTTTAGCCGAAATGACCGATTTTAGCAAAGGTTCTTCAATTTCCAGTGTATGATCAATGCCGTTCATCAGGGACTCAATGCGATGCTGATTGATGTCAAATCCGGCCACCGGGTATTTTTTTGCGAATTCAACGGCCAGGGGCAATCCGACATATCCCAATCCGATTACGGCAATATTAGGGGTTTGCATGCTTGTTAGTTTGTACGATTTTAGTTAAAAGGGTGAACGATCTATTTACTTAAATATTTTTCTAAAGCTTCGCCATCTCGGTCACATGCATAGGCTTCCAGGCCAATGCATATCGGTTTACCGGTTAGACAAGGTGTGGTTTTAATCAGGATATTGAATGAAGGTGGCTTCCGGCCTGTATTTAGACGCGGACAATGGCAATTGCTGATCGTGTTGGTCAACTTCCAGTCTTTTCTAATCGTTGACAATTGAAACTGAAGGGGATACTGACGCACCGGAAGGAGCTTACAGCGGGGCAAGATATAGTAAATTTTCGGAATCTGCAATGCCGCCGAACTGGCAGAGGGCCATAGTTTTATGAAAGCGCCATGGCCTGGGTTTCAAATTTAGCGGGTTCCTGCCTGATAAAACTGGACTGAACCTTTTCGCAGTAGATCCGCTGCATATCCTTTGTATTGAGGCGGACCACGATCTTATCCAGTTTTAATCTTTTTGATAATCCCGAGAAGTTTATTTTACTGCCGGTGATTATTTCAAGATTGTAAAATAACCGGTCCAGTGTTAGCGTTCGGCCAACATTTTCATGTTTCAGCACCCTGAACCCATTATTCTCAACCAGCTTCGTGAGCGTTTCCTTCGTAAAAAAATAAATATGCCCTTTAGTTGCAGGAATTGCTTTTGCAGATATTGTCTATCCCTCGAGGTTAGTGAATTGGAGCCCGAATCATCGGAATTCGTCAGCAGGTATTTTTTTTCAACATCCCCTACATTGTCCGTCTGGGGATTCGCATAGATCAGATTACAGTGGTTGCACTGAACGATCCGGTGGACCTGGGCTTTCCCTGGGGGGAACAGCACGTTATAATCATTCGAGTTACAAAGCGCACAGGGCACTTTTCTTTCTTTCATTTCAGGAGGTTAAGCATGATGAACTAAAAACTATCTTAAAGGCAATGAAACACCTTAAGGCCAAGCCTTCAGAAAAAAGCAGTTGGTGGTTGTAGTCAGGCTAGCGTAAAGAGGGATCTGACGATATAAAGACAGATAGCGATGAACAATTTATCAAAACCCGGGAACTTACTGTCACTCGTGAAGCTGTTTGTCTTCACAAAATATGCACAAGTGAAAGAATCCTTTAAAGCTTTACAGGAGCAGAACCCCGCTAGGAACTAAAAGTCATTCCCGTATGAGATCAGAATCTTATTCCCGCGCTTACACTGACCACTTCGTATTTAAACTCTTTAACATCAGACCGCTGTCCGATACCGATATGATTTAGTCCCTGCAAATACCGTGCGCTGAGAAAGAGGGATTTTTTTACCCGGAACTCCAGCCCGGCCAGCAGGCCGATGCTGCGTTCTTCCACATCATGGGTAATATTGCTGCTGACGCCGTTGCCCGCCGATCTGGCATCAATCAGTAATTCCAGCTGGGGGCCGGCAAGGAGGGAGATGCGGGAGGAAATAGAATAATTTAATAAAACGGGCATGGACAAATAATCCAGATCATAGTCCACGCTAATGCTTTTGTCTGCTCCCTTTCGCTGGTTAAAAGCATATTCGGGCTGCAGAAAAAGGTCTTTGGCCAGGGGTACGCGCAGGAGAAAGCCAAAGCTTATTCCCGTTTTCCAGAATGCTGCTATGTGCCCGGCGGGCGCCGGGACGCCGAGGTTAAAATTCATATTGGCTGTATTCAATCCGGCCTGAAACCCAAACCGCTTAAAAGGGGGTGCGGAAATCGTCTGGGCGTTTGCGAATCCGAAGCAGGCAAAACTGATGATGATCAGGAGGAATTTCATAAAAAAAGCCTTCCGTTGGGAAGGCTGAATTTAGGAAACATTTCATTTACCCCTCAAATATAGGGTCCTCAAAAAACGATTTTTCGGAGTTTCATCGGAGTGCTAAAAATATTTTATCAAAAAAAAGGGGATATTTCCGGTTTTTGACCGGCGTCCCATTTCTGAT
>JAUZOD010000042.1 GCA_030706635.1 Bacteroidota bacterium | reverse complement strand
GATGATAAAGCCGCGCAGCGCTGTTTTTCCAGACCGTCTGGTTTTCAAAATTTTTCATCACGATGAAGGCGTTGCCATCACCTGAAACGGTAGAAACATATTGTTTCTTCTTCGGAGAATAACAAAACTTTTGCCCATTCTCTACGGTGTAAAACTGTTTGAAGTCTTTGGCAAGCATTTCATTGACCCAGGCTGCTGCCGGATAACCGGCTGCCTGCATGTGTTGCAGAGTTTCTGCCACGCCAAACAGGTTCCAGGTTTCAAAAGCGCCGATCTCCCAGCCAAAACCGGCTTTCATGGCATCATCCACCCGATAAAGCTCATCACTGATCTCCGGAATGCGGTGAGAGACATAGGCAAAGAGTGCGTAATGAAAATCGCGGTAGAAATCTCCGGCTTTATCTTTTCCCCGGATGAGGATTTTTAATCTGTCACCCAAATCCTCTGCCGGTTTAGCCACTTCGAGTGTAGCGAAGGAGGCCCTGGTTCTTGGTTTATGCTCGAAACTGCTCAGGTCAAGGGTCAAAATTTCTTTTTCTCCTTTCTCGTTCTTCCTTTTAGAAAAGAAGCCCTGACCGGTCTTATCGCCAAGTTTGTTTTCGGAAATCATTTTTTCCAGCCACGCCGGAATGATGAATGTGTTGCGGGCTTCATCATCCGGACAATTTTCGTAAACGCCTTTGGCCACTTTTACCAGAGTGTCGATGCCCACGACGTCTGCTGTGCGGAACGTTGCGGATTTCGGTCGGCCGATAATGGGTCCCGTAAGCGCTTCCACCTGATCGATGTTCAGCCCGAGTTTATCCATCAGGCCGAAGATGGTCATAATACTGAATACCCCTACGCGGTTGGCAATGAAAGCAGGTGTGTCCTTGCAGAGCACCGTTGTTTTACCGAGATACAGGTCGCCGTAATGCAAGAGGAATTCGACCACTTCCGGATCGGTATCCGGACTGGGAATAATTTCCAGCAGGCGCAGATAGCGCGGTGGATTGAAAAAATGCGTTCCACAGAAATGCTTTTTAAAATCATCGGATCTGCCTGCCGTCATCAGGTGAATGGGAATGCCGGAGGTATTGGAAGTGACCAAGGTTCCGGCTTTTCGGAACTTTTCCACTTCGGCAAAAATTCCGTTTTTAATATCCAGCCTTTCCACCACGACTTCGATGATCCAGTCATATCCCCCAAGATCCTTCAGATGATCATTGAAATTTCCAGTCGTGATTCGTTTGATCACATCCTGGGTGTACACCGGGGAAGGATTCGATTTCACGGCAGCGCTCAACGCCTCATTCACGATCCGGTTCTTTACAGATGGATGATCCAGTGCAAGATTCTTTACTTTCTCTGCATCCGTCAGTTCAGTTGGCGTTCTGTCCAGCAGCAATACCTGCACGCCAATTCCTGCAAAATGACAGGCAATGCGCGAACCCATAACACCACTTCCCAGTACCGCCACTTTTTTAATGATCCTTTTCATATCATTCGATTAATTCGTTAAACAATCTTCTTTATCCGAACGCAATGACCCAGATCAAATACCGGCAGGGTAAAATTTATTTTTTAACTCACCATTGAGCCTTCGCCAATCTTGTCTTCCGGGCTCACAAAATGCAGTTTTCCGCTTTCGTCTTCGGCCATCAGGATCATCCCGTTGCTTTCGATGCCTCTCATTTTTCGCGGGGCGAGGTTGGCCACCACCACCACCTGCTTTCCAATAATATCTGCCGGATTAAAGTGCAGAGCAATTCCCGATACGATCGTTCTTTTTTCATACCCGAGATCTATTTCCAATCTGAGCAGTTTGTCCGCTTTGGCCACTTTTTCTGCCTGTGTGATGGTTCCGGTTCTCAGATCCAGTTTAGCAAAATCCTCATACTGGATTTCCGGTTTTTTCTCCTGAATAACCACGGCGGCTTGCACGGGTTCCGCGCTGTTTGGTTTCACCGCATTGCGGTGCAGTTTTTCCGTTTGCGCCTGGATTTCTTCATTCTCGATTTTCCTGAAGAGCAATTCAGGCGCCCGAAGGCTATACCCCGTTTTCAGCAGATCGGCTTTACCGGCATGTTCCCATTCCAGCATCCGGTCCACCACCTTCATCATATGCAGCATCTTCTTTGCAGTAACAGGAAGAAAGGGATTGATGAGTATAGCCAGGTTTGCGGTCAGCTGAAGACAAAGATAGAGGCAGTTATCAATCAGTTGCTGATTTTCCGGTGTGGTGGTTTCCTTGCCCGCTTTTTTCCAGGGTTCTTTGTCCTGCAAATATTTATTTCCTTTCCTGGCCAGGTCGATGATGGTGAACAGAGCATCCCTGAATTTATATTGATCCAGATGGTTTTCCACCGATGTTTTTGCTTCCCGGATCTGCCGCACCAATTCTGTATCGGCTTCGTCGCGAATGGCCTCATGCCATACCGGCACCTTGCCGGCGCAGAGTTTATGCATCAGTACAAAAGTCCTGTTCACAAAATTTCCAAAGATGGCAACAAGCTCACTGTTGTTCCGGTCCTGAAAATCTTTCCAGGTGAAATCATTGTCTTTTGTTTCCGGCGCATTGGCGCAGAGTACGTAGCGCAAAACATCCTCGCAGCCGGGAAAATCCTGGAGGTACTCATGAACCCAAACAGCCCAGTTGCGGCTGGTGGATACTTTTTCACCTTCAATATTTAAAAATTCATTTGCCGGCACGTTGTCGGGCAGTACAAAGCGTCCGTGTGCTTTCAGCATGGCCGGGAAAATGATGCAATGAAACACGATATTGTCTTTTCCGATGAAGTGCACGAGCTTGGTATCGTTCTGGTACCAATAGTCGGCCCAGTTGGGGGTTAGTTCCTTCGTAGCGGAAATGTAACCGATTGGCGCATCGAACCAAACATAGAGCACTTTCCCCCCGGCATCCGGCAGCGGAACCGGAATTCCCCAGTTGCTGTCGCGCGTCATGGCGCGGCTCTGCAAACCGTTATCCAGCCAGCTTTTGCACTGGCCGTATACGTTGGGCTTCCATTCTTTATGGCCGTTGAGGATCCATTCCTTCAGGAATTCTTCATATTTCTGCAACGGGAAATACCAGTGTTTTGTTTTTCTTTTCACTGGTATCGCGTCACTCAGGGTACTGCGTGGATTAATGAGCTGTTCCGGACTTAAGGACGAACCGCAGCGTTCGCACTGGTCGCCGAAGGCATTCGGATTGCCGCAGATGGGGCAGGTGCCGGTGATGTAACGATCGGCTAAAAATATTTTTGCCTTTTCATCATAATATTGTTCGGTTTCTTTTTCTTCAAAAAGATGTTCGTCATACAGGGTTTTAAAGAAATCAGAAGCCGTTTTATGGTGAACGGGACTGGTGGTTCTGGAATAGATGTCGAAAGAAATCTGCATCTGTTCAAAACTCTTTTTGATCTGGGCATGGTACTTGTCCACGACCTGCTGCGGCGTGATGCCTTCTTTCATCGCACGGATGGTAATGGGTACACCATGCTCATCGCTCCCGCCGACAAACAGGATGTCTTTTTTGCGCGCACGCTCATAACGCACGTAGATATCTGCCGGAATATAACATCCGGCGAGATGGCCAATGTGAACGGGTCCGTTGGCATAAGGGAGGGCAGCTGAAACGAGTATTCGGTTAAATTCTTTCATAGTTCTTGATGGCCGTGCCGGATAAGCATGGCAATAGCCTGCAAAAATACCAATTCAAATCCATTGTGCCGTTTTTCGGCTCAGCCGGAGCACATGATCTTCCGTCTGGCGGGGAAGCTTCATCCTTGACAATTCCGGTCCATCCGTTAACTTTAATTGATGAAGCGTAAACGTTTTCTTTCTTCGCTGCTGGCCAGTCCGTTGATGCAGGGTATTCCCTTTTCTTCAGCTTCCGGCATTTCTGCTTTCCGGCTGATGCAGGAGGAATCCTTTACAATTCCGCCTTATCTGAAACACGGAGATACCATCGGGATTACCTGCCCGGCCGGCCATATGAGTGCCGACGAACTGGCGCCCTGCCTGAATACCCTGGAAAGCTGGGGGTTTAAACTGCGTTTAGGTAGCACCGTGGGAAGGCGGGATTTTACTTTCGGCGGCACGGATGAGGAGCGTGCAGATGACTTCCAGCAGATGCTGGATGACCCCTCGCTGCAGGCCATTCTTTGTGCCAGGGGCGGATACGGCTGCATCCGGATCATTGACCGGCTGGATTTTAGGAAATTTGTCGCCCGACCCAAGTGGATCATTGGCTTCAGTGATATCACGGTGATCCACGCCCACCTCAATCATAATTACCGGATTGCTTCGATCCATTCCAAAATGTGCAATAGTTTTCCGGACCGTCTGGATGAGGCGGAACCCGCTCAATTGAACAGCATTCTTTCCATCCGGACAGCCCTGACGGGGAACCGGGTGGAATATCCCCTGGTTCCGGACCCGGGTAATAAAACAGGAATGGCCACCGGAATGCTTACCGGCGGCAACCTGAAAACGATAGAAACATTGGTAGGGTCCGCTTCCGATCTGCATACCGAAGGAATGATCCTTTTCGTAGAGGATGTGGGTGAATACCTTTACAGTGTTGACCGGATGTTTTACAGCCTGAAAAGGACCGGTAAGCTGGACAGACTGGCCGCATTGCTGATTGGGGGATTTAAGGTAAAACCCGATGACCCCGGTGATGAATTCGGAAGAAGCGTGTATAATATTGTACTGGAACATGTTTCGGCCTACCATTACCCGATTTGTTTTAATTTTCCGGTTGGCCACCAAAAAGTCAACTATGCACTGAAGTGTGGGGTAAAACATCAACTGATTGTCGGCGACCAGGAAGTAATTTTTAAAGAAGTCTGATATGGTCCATATTCCTCCTTATCTAACCGCCGGCGACACCATTGGCCTGGTATGCCCCGCCGGGTATATGTCGGCCGCAAATATCCTTCAGTGCAAAGCGAGTCTCGAACGATGGGGCTTCAAAGTTAAAACAGGCAAAACGATCGGGGGACGTTCCAGTAATTATTTCTCGGGTACCGATGAAGAGCGTCTGGAAGACCTTCAGGCGATGCTGGATGATGAAGATGTGAAAGCCATTCTCTTCGGCCGCGGCGGATATGGCGTGAGCAGGATCATAGAACAGATCAGTTTTAAGCGGTTCCGCAAATCACCCAAGTGGATTCTCGGATACAGCGATATCACGTTATTGCATACCCATATTTACAGCAATTTTGACATTGCTACTGCTCATGCGCCGATGGCGGGCGCCTTCAATAACCCACTGCTGCCGAATCCATATACCTGGTCGATTCATGACCTGCTCACCGGTAAGAGGGCGGCCTATTCCTGCGATGCGCATGATTTCAACCGGAAAGGTGAGGCCAGGGGTGTTTTGATCGGAGGCAACCTGACCTTGCTGGCCCATGCTGTCGGAACTTCTTCAGATTTTAAGACCAGGGGATGTCTGCTGTTTATTGAAGACATCGGAGAATATCTCTACAATATTGACCGCATGCTGTACCAGTTGAAAAGGGCTGGGAAATTGCATAAGCCGGAAGCAATCATCGTCGGTAGCTTTACCGATTGCAAAGATACCGAAAGACCCTTTGGAAAGAATGCCTATGAGATCATCCGGGACGTGCTGATGGAATATGATTTTCCTGTTTGCTACGGATTCCCTGTCGGGCATGAAACGGAAAACTATGCATTGAAATGCGGTGTGGAATTCCGGTTGAAAGTCGGAGGAGGCAAGGTTTCGTTGGTTGAGGATTGATCGTTCACAACGGACATTAATCAGGGTTTCAGATTAAAAATAAAAAGGAGCGACGATCAACTGCTCCTTTTTATTTTGCTTAATATTCCAGTGCCTTACATATCCATTGCACCGAAGCTTTGACCCATCGTTCAGCATGGCGCTAATGTCCGGATTTTTATTCATTGATCTTATTGATTAATTTTATGATACAATAGATTAAATTGATGATCTATGACATTTACCCAACTGGAATATATTATTGCTATTGATGCCCACCGTCATTTTGCAAAAGCCGCCGATGCTTGTTTTGTTACACAACCCACCCTTAGTATGCAGGTGCTGAAGCTGGAGGAGACGCTGGGTGTTAAAGTTTTCGACCGGAGCAGGTCGCCTGTTGTTCCGACGGAAGCGGGAAAAGAGATCCTGGAGCAGGCCAAAAAGGTGCTTTTGGAAAAAAACCGGATTATCGAAATTATTTCCGGCAGAAGAGGCTTGCTGGAAGGCGAATTGCGGATCGGGATTATTCCCACCCTGGCACCCTACCTGCTGCCGTTGTTTGTGCAATCCTTTACTCGGAAATACCCTAACGTAAAGCTGGTGGTATTTGAAAAAACCACCGAAGTTCTGCTGCAATTGCTCCGGGATGGTGCCCTGGATGTAGGCATTCTCGTGACGCCCCTCGGTGAGAAGGGAATCCGTGAGGAAATATTGTTTTATGAAGAATTGCTGGCCTATGTTTCGGAAAACAACGGATTATATCGTAAAACTTATGTATTGGCAAAAGACATTGATCCGAATAAACTATGGTTGCTGGAAGAAGGACATTGTTTCAGATCGCAGATGATCAATTTGTGCGAGCTCTTCAAAGCCACCCGTCAGGAGAGCCATTTTGATTATGAAGCTGGCAGTTTTGAAACCCTGCGCCGGATGGTGGAGATGAATGACGGCATCACCGTTTTACCAGAACTGGCCACCCTGGATTTCACCAAACGGCAGCAGGGACTCATCCGGCATTTCAGGAAACCTGCTCCCATGCGGGAAGTGAGCATGGCCGTCACACGTGATTTTGTTAAAGAACGGCTTGTGCGCATCCTAAAGGAAGAGATTCTCGCCTGTATTCCAGATAAGATCAAAAGAAATAAAGACACCCATATTGTACCTTTGTAAGCTATTTTTAACCATTTTAGCGACTGCCTGAATTTTCGCCTTCGCTAAATTTCCGGTAGTTGAAAAAGTTCTGGCTGAAAAGATCGGGACATTTTCAAATTTTCAAATTAGCTAATTTTCAAATTACCCATGCGCTTTGTAAGAAAATTACTGCTCTCCACCCTGGGCGAAAAGCGATATCTCTGGTTGCTTGCCAATTCCTTCCAATGGCTGTATAAAACAGGCCGGCTGGGGGTGGACTACCAGGATATCTATTTTTTAAAGAACCTGATCCGCCCGGGGGATCAATGTATTGATGTTGGGGCGCACCTGGGCTATTTTACCTTCGAACTGAGCCGCCTGACCGGTAGTAACGGACACGTCTATGCGATTGAGCCCATGTCCAAATTTTACCAGACACTACAGGCCCTGCTGAAAAAAAAGAAGGCAAAAAATGTCACCCTGGAGCAATATGCAATGGGGGCGTCGGAAGAGTTTGTGGAAATGGGTATTCCCAAGGTAAACAACGTTAAAAAATTTGCCTATGCACGGGCAGTTCAATACAATACTTTTCTGGAGTATGTGGAATCAGAGAAAGTGAGGAACCTCCATGGGGATGAACATTTCGGTCATCTGCAGCAGGTTGATTTCATCAAGTGCGATGTGGAGGGATTGGAATTGGCTGTTTTTCAGTCGTTCCTGGAAATCATCCGGAAACACCGCCCCATCATTTTGTGTGAATTGGGTGATCCGGCCGAACGCGTCCGCCTGCTGGAATTGCTTCAGGGAAATGCTTATGGTATTTATTATCTTGAGTACAAAAAGCTGAAACCCATGGAGCCGGACAGCCCGGTCAAAACGATCTCCCACAATCATTATTTTATTCCGGCGTCGAGAATTGATGCCTTGCAGTGGGCAATGGACAGTTGACAATGGACAATGAAAGGCAGTTTCAGTACAGAATTGTCCATTGTCAATTCTCTCCAATCCTCCTCAGATTCAAATCCGGTAAAGGAGATACAATGAGCGGGAATTTTTCAATCGTGACATTGGAAGGATCGAGACCGAAACCCCGTTCTTCAGAAAGGCTGATCTCCTTCAGCCAGAAATATAATTTCATGATGATCCTTTCCAGAAATGGCAGTTCATTGTCCTGACTTAGATATTTTTCCATCACAATGATCTGGAAATCGCCGACCACATTGTTTCTTTCCAGCGACTCATAACGACTGGTGATGTTAACTTCTTTGTTCTTTACAAGGTCTTCCACCACTTTGCGGAACATCAGATTGATCTTGGGCTCAATCCGGAACCCGAGCCGGAATTCCACCCGGATGATATCGTTGGGAATGATGTGATCCACAGAATATTCGGCGGTATATGGATCGTCGAGGGTGTCAATGTGAACAAACCAGTAAATATCGGCGCGCTTGGGTTTTTTATTGAGAATGGAATAAATGATCTTATGCTCAATCTCCTTGGGGTTATTGGCGCTGGTCATGTACATCAGGTGTGTAGCGAACTTGGGAACGGTCCGGTCGTTGCTCAATTCCTGGATCTGCGGAATGTAGTTCTCCATGCGGACAAACTCCACATAACGGTTCTTGATTTTGCGGGACCGGAACCAGACATACATAATGACGTTGAGACAGCCTCCCACAATCAGGGTTACGAAACCGCCGTGCGGAAATTTTTCCAGGTTGGCAAACAAAAAACTGAATTCGATGATGAGGTAAACGGTAAGGTATAGATAAATAAATCCCGAAGGCGCCCGCCGGGAGATGAGGTAGTTGGCAAACAATATGGAGGTGGCCAGCATGCACAGGGTTATAGCCAGCCCGTAAGCTGCCTCCATATGCGAGGAGGATCTGAAGTAAACGGTGATTCCGCAGCAACCGATGAACAACATGAAATTAATGGCCGGAATATAGAGTTGTCCTTTTTGTTCTGTGGGATAACTGATGCGCAGTTTTGGCCAGAGATTGAGCCGCATACTTTCGCTGATGAGGGTGAATGAACCGCTGATCAGCGCCTGGCTGGCAATAGTGGCAGCGGCCGTGGCAATCAGGATTCCTGGTATCAGAAACCAGGCAGGCATAATGCTGTAAAAAACATTATTGTTTCCGGTATCGAAAACCTGCCCCATGTGGCTGTGCAGCAGCCAGGCGCCCTGCCCGAGATAATTCAGTATCAAACAGGTTTTCACATAGATCCACGATATGCGGATATTGCTTTTTCCGCAATGACCCAGGTCCGAGTAAAGGGCTTCCGCCCCGGTAGTACAGAGAAATACAGCGCCCAGAATCCAAAAGCCCTTCGGATAGATGGTGAGCAATTCAATGGCATATACAGGACTCAGGGCCTTGAAGATCCCCAGGTCATCCAGCAGGTGACTGCCGCCCAGAACGGCCATCATGGTGAACCAGATAAACATGATCGGGCCAAACAATTTTCCAATGGACTGCGTTCCAAATTGTTGCAGAAAAAAGAGAACCACCATAATGCCCAGCACAATATAAACGATCGTATCTTGGGGAATATAATCCAGGTTGGGCAATTGGCGCAAACCTTCAATGGCAGAAGTGACCGAAATGGGTGGCGTGATCATGCCATCTGCCAGCAAGGCTGCTCCTCCGACCATTGCCGGGATGACCAGCCATCGTTTCTGTCGCCGCACCAGGGCATACAGGGAAAAGATTCCGCCTTCCCCCTTATTGTCCGCCTTTAAGGTGAGCCAGACGTATTTAATCGTGGTTTGCAGGGTTAGCGTCCAGATGATGCAGGACAGGCTTCCCAGAATAAGCAATTCGGATATCACCCGGCCATTCACAATGGCGTTTAATACGTATAAAGGTGAGGTGCCGATATCTCCGTAAATAATGCCCAGCGCGATAACCAGGGTAGCAACCGTTACCTTATCATTTTGTTTGCTCACGGAGTGTAAGTTGATTGGCGGTTTTAAAATAGGACGAATTTTTCAATGGCAAACAATAATGGCTCCCGAAGGGCCGCACAAAGATATAGGGAATAGGATGAAATTAACAGATTCTGAACGGAGTTTTGAGTAACTTACCTCTTGTACCAATCTTCTTCAGTAAGCGCATACTTATGAAATTACGATTCCTTGGCCTGCTGCTGCTTCTACCGATGCTGATGCAGGCGCAACGTATCCAATATACTGACCCGGAACAGGATGACAGCCGCCGAACCAATTTCGATATTGTAGGACGTGTTTCAGGTAATATCCTGATTTTTAAGAATAACCGCAACAGCAATTCAATTTCTGTTTACAGCGATCAGATGAAGCTGCTTCAGCGTGTTGCGCTGGATTATCTGCCGGAAAAATATACAAATATTGAGTTTATACAGTATCCCGATTTCTGCTATATGCTGTATGAATACCAGAAGAAGAATATTGTTCATTTTACCATCGTAAAGCTGGACGGTCAGGGCAAGCGGATCAGCGATCCCGTGGATCTGGACACTACCCAGGTGAAGTCTTCCAATAGCAGTAAGATATATACCAGTGTTCAGAGCGAGGACAAGCAACAGCTGATGATTCTGAAGATCAACAGCAAGAATCAGAAAACCTATGTTTTCTCCACTTTTCTTTTCAATAAAAACCTGGAGCTGCAGGATAGGCACCGCATCAATCTGCAGGTAGATGAAAGGAATACGATGTTTACCAATTTTGAGCTCGATAACCAGGGTCAGCTGATTTTTGCTAAATACATCAGCGGAAGCAATGGGGAATACGTGACCCGGGTTTCCCTGGTTACCAAATCTGCCCTTTCCGATACGTTTTCCATCAGGGATCTGGGCGTGGGGGACCGGGTGCTGGATGAGTTCAAAATCAAAGTGGACAATAATAACAAGCGGTACCTGATTTCTGCTTTTTATTACAAACAGCGCCGGGGTAATATCGAAGGACTTTATTCTGTGATCTGGGATCAGGCCAGCAACAGTCGTCTCAGGGAGAATCTGACCATCTTCAATGATGAATTGCGAGCCCTTGCCAAGAGTTCCGAATCCAGCCTTAAAATGGCTTTCAATGATTTTTTTATCAAAAATATCGTAGCCAGGAGAGATGGCGGATACCTGGTGATCAGTGAAGCGGAATATACCACATCCAGGGGAAATGCTTTTAACCGGTGGGATTATATTTATGGATCTCCTTATATGGGACCGATGGATTACTATTCCCCTTTTTACAATCCATATTCCCCCTGGAACCGTTATGGCGGGAGCAATATAAACCGGTATAACGCTGAAAATATCATGATCCTCTCCTTTGATAAAAACAGCAATATGGAGTGGAGTAATGTGATCCCTAAAAGCCAGTATGATGATGATGGCAATAACCTGATCTCCTATCAGCTGATGAATACGGGAGGAGCACTTCATTTTCTGTACAATACCTACGAGGGGAGAACCTTGTTATTGTCTGATCAGAGCATCGGCGCCGATGGCAAGCTCACCCGTTATCCAACCCTTCGTAATCTGGACAAGGGGTATTCGTTTATGACGAGATACGGAAAACAAATCAGCAGTAACCAAATTGTAATACCTTGCCTTTTCAGGAACTACCTTTGTTTTGCTAAAGTGGATTTTTAAAACAACCTGCCGGTGATCGGTATTTTTAAACAAAAGGCGCCCACCAATGCCTTACTGCTGTTCGTTTATGCCCTGGTGCTGAAGTTTCCCATTTTCCTTCATCCGTATTCACCTTTGTTGTATCCGGAAGACAATTATCTGTACCGGTTTATTTTAACCGGCCTGGATTCCCTGTTCGGTCATTCCGCCCTGCTTTTCGCCGTTCTCAGTTTCACCCTCTTATTCACCCAGGCAACCCTGCTGAATAGTATTTGCAATTTTCACAAGATCCTGCCGAAATCAACCTATTTAACCGGCATGTCTTATATACTGGTAACCTCTTTACTTCCAGACTGGGGACATTTTTCTGCTCCGCTGCTCATCAATTCCATCATCATCTGGTGTTGGTACCGGATGATTGCGCTTTATAACAGTCCTTCCCCCGTAGCCGCTATTTTTAATATCTCCTTGTTCCTTGGGCTGGCTACCCTGCTGTATATTCCGGCCATCGCTTTTTTATTGTTGTTGTTCTTTGCCCTCCTGATCATGCGCCCCTTTCGCATCCAGGAATGGTTTGTCGGTTTTATTGGCTTCACCTCTCCTTATTATTTTCTGATATTGATTCTGTATTTCGTTCACCAGCTGAACTGGAAGAACCTGGTGCCTTCTATTCATTTTGCGCTGCCACCCATCCCGGGTTCTATATGGATCACTGCGGGCATCAGCATGCTGATCATCCCTTTTGTTGTCGGCGGTATCTTTGTTCAGAACAACCTGAACAAAATGCTAATCCATGTGAGGAAAAGCTGGAGCCTGCTGCTTGTATTTTTGATAGCCGCGGTGTTGGTTATCCTGATCTATAAGGCTGGTTCTTATGAAAATTGGATTGTTATGGCTATGCCGTTTGCTGTCTTTCATTCCGCAGCCTGGTTTTACCCAACCAAAAAGTGGCCGCCGGTGCTGCTCCACTGGATTTGCTTTTCTGTAGCCATCGTGGTCAACTATCTGCTGTAATTTCCCCTTTCAACGGAATGGATTACCTTTATTGCGTAAATCTTGAACATGAAATTTGGGGTTGTTGTATTTCCGGGATCCAATTGCGACAGAGATATGCAATTTTCCTTACAGCAAGACCTTGGCCATGAAGTGATCATGCTCTGGCATAAGGAAACGGATCTGACTATGTTTTCTACTGAAGACTGTATTGTACTGCCAGGCGGTTTTTCTTATGGGGATTATCTTCGTTGCGGAGCGATAGCCCGTTTTAGCCCGTTGATGCAGCCGCTCATCCAGTTTGCCGATCGGGGAGGCATGGTGCTGGGTGTTTGCAATGGCTTTCAGATACTTTGTGAATCTCATTTGCTTCCGGGCGTTTTACTGCGTAACGCCAACCAGCAGTTCATCAGTAAAAATGTTTATCTCACCCAGAACAATGCCCGCCCGCTCAAGATCCCGATTGCACACGGAGAAGGCCGCTATTTTGCCGATGAAAAAACCCTGGATGAACTGGAATCGAACGGGCAGGTTCTCTGGAAATATTGCAATGAAGAGGGAAATATTACCCAGGAAGCGAACGCAAATGGAAGTACCCGGAATATCGCCGGAATCTGCAATAGGAACCGGAATGTATTCGGTCTGATGCCGCATCCTGAACGGGCAACATCCGAATACCTGGGCAATACAGACGGCCGGATTCTTTTTGGGCAGCTCATGATGAGCAGAAAAATTCAGCCCGCAGCCCGTCAGCCCGAGTTGGCAACTAACTAGATTAAACCGTTATGCCCAAAAGGTTTGCCGTTCTCCTCCTGCTGTTTATTTCTTTTCTTCAACTTCACGCGCAGGATAGTTCGGCTCTGGAATGGCAGGTTTCTTCAGTAAAAAGCGGCAACAATCATCAACTGATTTTAAAAGTAACCATTAAGCCGGGATGGCAGTTATATGGCCCCGGTCAGGATATTAGCGGAACCTCTTCCATGGAACTGAGTTTTGCAGATTCCTCCATTAAAGCAAAAACTCCCTTTATTTCTGAAAGCAAATCTGTAAAACGCAACGTCAGTTTGTTTGACAACGCTCCTTTTGATTTATATGAAACTGCGGCCACTTTTAAGGTCCCTTTAAATATAAATGGTACTGTTCCCGCCCATTTGCTGGGCACCCTGACCTTCTTTTACGGTCAACATGATGAATTTTATTCCGGCAGTTATTCATTCACGGCTGGGTTGGCCGGCGGGATCAGTTCCGGTGCCCGTATCCGGATCCCGTCTATCGATTTAAAACATCCGGTGAGCCCTTGCGGGGACGTGGGTACAGAAGGAAAGGGGCTGCTGAGCATCTTTCTGCTCGGGTTAGTGGGCGGGTTCATCGCTCTGCTGACACCCTGTGTGTTTCCCCTGATTCCCCTTACAGTTTCTTTTTTTACCAAGAAAGCGGGTAACCAGCGAAGAGGATTGGCGCATGCGCTGCTGTATGGATTCTTTATTTTTCTCATTTATATTTTGCTGAGCGTTCCCTTCCATTTGCTGGATCATACCGATCCGGAAGTGCTGAATAACATTTCCACCAATGTATGGCTCAACCTGAGTTTCTTTGTGATTTTTGTAGTATTTGCGATTTCGTTTTTCGGCTATTTCGAAATCAATCTGCCGGGCAGCGTGGCGAATTCAGTAAACAGCAAATCCGGCGGGAGTACAATTGCCGGCATATTCTTTATGGCGCTCACCCTCGCCATTGTTTCATTTTCCTGTACCGGTCCGATCCTCGGTACTTTACTTGCCGGTGCCTTATCCAACAATGGAGGAGCAACACAACTCAGTTTTGGAATGGGTGGTTTCGGTCTGGGACTGGCCTTACCTTTCGCCATTTTTGCCCTATTTCCGGGTTGGCTGACCTCCCTCCCCAAATCCGGCGGATGGCTTACATCGGTTAAAGTGGTCCTGGGCTTTCTCGAGCTTGCCATGGCGGTGAAATTCCTTTCCAATGCAGACCTGGTTCAACAATGGGGCTTAGTGAAAAGGGAGACCTTCATCGGATTCTGGGTCCTCATCGGATTGCTCCTGACTTTATATCTCCTGGGCAGGATCCGTTTTCCACACGACGGCCCGGTGAAAAAATTTGGCCCTGTCCGTATTGGATTCATCCTGCTCTTTGCTGTAGCAACTATTTACCTTACTCCGGGGCTAACCAATACCGCTGGTGCCAATTTGACCCTGATCAGCGGATTTCCACCACCATTATGTTATTCCATTTATAAAAACCCGGTGAACTGCGAAAAAGGGGTTGAACCGCTGAGGGATTATGAGCAGGCATTGGCCCGGGCTAAAGAGGAACATAAACCCCTCCTGATCGATTTCACCGGATGGGCATGTGTAAACTGCCGGCGAATGGAGGAAAATGTGTGGACAGAGAATGAAGTAAAAATGCTGATGCGGGATTCTTTTGTGGTGGTGTCTTTATATGTAGATGAAAGGAAGCTTTTGCCGGCCACGGAGCAAATGGTTTATACCACGAAAGATCACGCAAATAAAAACATCATTACAGTAGGAGATAAGTGGGCAACCTTTCAATCTGAAAATTTCAATTCCGTTCAGCAACCTCAGTATGCAATCATCAGCCCGGAAGAAAAATCACTCACTTTTACCAAAGGATATACCCGTAAGCCGGCTGAATTTGCCGATTGGTTGAATTGCGGGCTAAAATCTTTTAAAAGAGTCGGGCGCTAAGAGTTGAGAATGAACGCTCCCATCGCCTTAAAAAAAAACTTCCGGTGAGGAAGATCTTCTTTTATTGAAAATCTTACGACACCGGAAGAGCAATAAATAATTTCTGAAAAAAGAATGTAGAATTTAACTTATAGGGCAATTCTTTTTTCTGTCATCATTTTACGCAGGTTGATCAGTCCGTAACGCATACGACCCAGGGCCGTATTGATACTGCAGTTAGTTAAAGAGGCGATCTCTTTAAAACTCAGGTCAGCATAATGACGCAGAATGATCACTTCGCGCTGATCTTCAGGAAGCAGGTCCAGCATCCGTCGTACACGGTCGTGGCTTTGCCTTTTCATGATTTTTACGTCAGCGCCGTCTTCTGTGAAATTGATGACTTCAAAAATGTCCCGGTCATCACTGGTCTTGATGGTGGGCGTTCTTTTCACCTTGCGGAAATGGTCCACGCAGAGGTTGTGTGCAATGCGCATAGCCCAGGGAAGGAACTTGCCTTCTTCTGTATACCGGCCACCACGGATGGTGTCGATAATCTTAATCAGAACGTCCTGGAAAATGTCCTCGGCAAGGTACTTGTCCTTGACCAGGAAAAGAATAGAGGTGTACAGCTTGTCCTTGTGGCGGATTACGAGAGCCTCTAAGGCCTGTAAGTCGCCGTCGCGAAACGAATGGATTAATTCATGATCGGTTTTCGTACGTAGCGAATTCATAAACTTCTACGGTTTTTAAAGGTGATAGGATATATGTTGGATTTTAGAACGCTTGGCTTTTCGGTGTAGAAGTGCTTACTCGATAAATTTTATTTTATTGTGGTTAAAAGATTAATCAGGAAATAAAGATATACAATTTTTGGAAAAAACAACATTTTGGGAAAATTATTTGTTCTTATAGGTCTCCAGGCTGGTTCCTGAATTGGGAATTCACTTTCTAATTGTTTCAGTTCCAATATATTTGTTGCTCTCACTTATGGCAATATCTACCAAGGCAAAAAAAGTTCCGGACGTGCCGGTCAGGGTCCGGACACTGGATTCTATCCAAATAAAAGGGGCGCGGGTGCATAATCTGAAGAATATTTCTGTTGACTTTCCACGCAATAAATTTATTGTGGTCACCGGGGTATCGGGCTCAGGCAAATCTTCGTTGACGATCGACACCCTGTTTGCCGAGGGACAGCGCAGGTATGCAGAGAGCCTGAGCGCTTACGCCCGGCAGTTTATGGCCCGTATGGATAAACCCGATGTGGATTATATCAAGGGACTCTGCCCCGCGATTGCCATAGAGCAGAAAGTTACCACCCGCACACCGAGGTCTACTGTAGGGAGCATGACGGAAATGTATGATTATCTCCGTCTGCTTTTTGCCCGGGCCGGAACCACCTTTTCCCCAGTTTCGGGGAAAGAAGTCAGAAAAAATGATGTCCAGGACGTTATTCATAGTCTCCAGACCCTGAAACCAGGCGATAAAGTACTGATGCTGGTACCTTTTAAACAGCATACCAGCAGAAATACCACGGAAGAACTCAATATCCTCTTACAGAAAGGTTTTGCCAGATTATACGTAGGTAAGGAAACATTACGTATTGAAGACCTGATCTCTGGCGAAACCGCCGCTCCGGACAAGGTTTCCAAACCCGGTCAGCTCAAGCTGCCTAAAAACAGTTCATTCCTGCTGATTGACCGGATTATTGTTAAGGATTTTGATGAAGACGACCTGCACCGGCTGGCGGATTCCATTGGAACCGCCTTTTATGAAGGAGAAGGAGAGATGCTGCTGGAGATAAATGGGGAAAAGCAATTGCCCTTCAGTGACCGGTTTGAAATGGACGGTATCCGTTTTGAAGAACCGGTACCGAACCTTTTTTCCTTCAACAATCCGTATGGCGCCTGCCCTACCTGCGAAGGGTTTGGCCAGGTGCTGGGAATAGACGCTGACCTGGTGATTCCAGACAAGCGGCTGAGTGTTTATGAGGGTGCAGTGGCTCCCTGGAAGGGTGACAAGCTCAGCGCCTGGAAGGAGCACTTTATCAAAACATCCCGCAAATACGATTTCCCAATCCATAAACCCATCATGGACCTGTCAAAAGCGCAGTATGCCCTTTTATGGGAAGGGAATAAGGAGGTCGGCGGAATCAATGATTTCTTTGCAGAGGTGGAGAAGAACCTGTATAAGGTTCAATATCGCGTGTTACTTTCCCGCTACCGGGGGCGGACGGATTGCCCGGATTGTAGGGGGTATCGTTTACGCCCGGAAGCCCTCTATGTGAAAATCGGAGGACTCCACATCGGGGAACTTTGCGAAATGCCCGTTGGAAGACTGGCTGAATGGTTCAGGCAGGTTTCCCTTTCAGATTTCCACCAGCAGGTTTCGAGGCGCATCCTGCTGGAGATCAATAATCGGCTGAGGACCCTGCTGGACGTGGGATTGGGTTATCTTACCTTAAGCCGGCTGGCCAACTCGCTGAGTGGTGGTGAAAGCCAGCGTATACAGCTTACCCGATCCCTTGGAAGTAATCTTAGCAACTCCCTGTATATATTGGATGAGCCTTCCATCGGACTTCATTCCCGTGATACGGAAAGATTAATCCTGGTGTTAAAGCAATTGCGGAACCTGGGCAATACCGTGGTGGTAGTGGAGCACGATGAGATGATGATGCGCGAAGCCGATCACATCATCGACATGGGTCCGCTGGCCAGTCATCTGGGGGGAGAAGTGGTTGCGGAAGGAAATTATGAAGCGATCATTCGGGACTCCGAAAGCCTTACCGGTAAATACTTACGTGGCGACCTGAGTATTGACCCTCCGAAAAAGCCACGGGAGTGGAAGCAATCTATTACCGTAAGTGAAGCCAGGCAGCATAATCTCAAAAATATTACAGTAGAATTTCCGCTCAATGTATTGTGTGTGGTCAGTGGCGTAAGTGGCAGCGGAAAAACGACTTTAGTAAAACAGATCCTGTATCCGGGCCTGCAGAAGATCAAAGGGGAATTTGCCGATAAAGTGGGGATGCATAAATCCATCAGCGGTGATCTGGATTCGATCAGCCAGATCGAACTGGTTGACCAGAATCCCATCGGCAAGTCTTCGCGGAGCAATCCGGTCACTTACATCAAAGCCTACGATGAGATCCGGGATCTTTTTTCCAAACAGCCCCTGAGCAAACTGAGGGGTTTTCTGCCAAAACATTTTTCATTCAATGTAGACGGGGGCAGGTGTGATACCTGCAAGGGGGAAGGCGAACAGGTAGTCGAGATGCAATTCCTGGCAGATGTTCACCTGACCTGCGAAGTTTGCAACGGCAAAAGATTTAAGGAGGAGGTGCTGGAAGTGCATTACCGCGGCAGGAGTATTTATGATGTGCTGGATATGAGTGTGGACGACGCTCTGGAGTTTTTTAAAGATGAAAAAGACATCATTCACAAAATCAAACCGCTGAGTGATGTGGGACTGGGCTATATCAAGCTGGGACAGTCATCCGATACCCTGTCCGGCGGCGAAGCACAGCGAGTTAAACTGGCTTCATTTCTTGGTAAGGGGAAAGGTCTAGGTCATATTCTTTTTATATTTGATGAGCCCACTACGGGGCTTCATTTTCACGACATAAAAAAATTGCTGACTTCATTCCGGGCGCTCATTGATCAGGGGCATTCTGTGCTGGTGGTGGAACACAATACGGATGTGATCCGGTCGGCCGACTGGGTGATTGATCTGGGACCCGAAGCTGGTGATGCAGGCGGAAGTTTAGTATATGAAGGCGTTCCAGCAGGACTGAAAAAGATCAAAGCAAGCTATACGGGGAAATTTTTGTGATGCTGATCTCATTTTTGAATCCAGCTCAGTTCTAAAATACTCTTTTGTCGGGAATTCACTTATTTTTGAATCCAGTTCAGTTCTCAAATATCCCAGTTCAGTTTTCAAATATTCTTTTGTCGGGAATTCACTTATTTTTGAATCCAGCCCGGCTCTAAAATATTCTTTTGTCAGGAACACATTCGTTCTCGCGTCCAGTTCAGCCTTTACCTCTGAATGAATAAATTCCACCAGCTCATAAGTTTCCTGTTCACCCATTTCTTTTCGCAACATATTGTATAAGGTTATTTCTGAAATACCCATAATTCAAAGGTAGAAACAATATTTATTTCTTTCTATACCACGAACAGAGTGTTTTAACCTTTTACAACTAGCGCAACCTGTCCAGGCTTTTTATGAGTTTCTCATCCCTTTTGATACCCCTCGCAGCCAGGAATAAAAATACCGGGATTACGAAGACGAGTACCGAGGTCAGTGCATAAAACCCATGAGAGAATTTGAGGGTTTGTTTGTAATACAGGTAAATATTAAGCAGGGAAAGCAGGATGGCGACGATCGCGATGCGCAACTGAAGCTTCCGGTTCTTGTAAAGGAAAATATCGATAACGGATCCGCAAACGAGGGCGATCGTGATGATCAGGATCCAGATGTTGAATGCGGCATTCAGATACTGGAGGGGGGAAGTTTCAGCGGGTAAAGCAGACAAGGGCGGATTGATGACGGTTTCCAGATTGCCCCCGTAAAAAGAAAGCCGGATGGTGAGGAAAGCGCAGATGGCAGCAAACAGCAGCCAGACGGATTGCATGCGTTGAAGCATAAATAGATCAGTTTAGCGTTAAAAAAACCGGCGTTACCATTCCGGATATAAGGCAAAAGCTTTCATTCTTTCATTCACTTTCTTACGAATGACTGTTAATGCCTGCTCGTCTTCCGCGTGCATCAGGGCTTCGTCGATCCAGTCCACCACCTCCTGCATATCCTGCGCTTTCATACCGCGCGTGGTGATGGCAGGAACGCCCACCCGGATGCCGGAAGTTACAAAAGCACTTTTATCATCAAACGGAACCATATTCTTGTTCACGGTAATATCTGCTTTGCCCAGGGCAATCTCTGCTTTTTTCCCGCTGATGTTTTTATTCCGGAGATCTATCAGCAGCAAATGATTGTCTGTTCCGCCGGAAACAATATCGTATCCTTTTTTGCTGAAGCAGGCACTCATCGCCTGGGCGTTGACGATAATCTGTTTGGCATAATCCGTGAATTCATCGGAGAGAATTTCGCCGAAAGAAACCGCTTTGGCTGCAATCACATGCTCGAGGGGGCCGCCCTGAGTTCCTGGAAAAACAGCCATGTCCAGCAGGTTGCTCATGGGGCGTACGTTACCCTTATTATCTTTTAACCCAAAGGGGTTGTCAAAATCTTTTTTCATAAGGATGATGCCACCACGCGGACCACGAAGCGTTTTGTGGGTCGTAGAAGTAACAAAATGACAATCTTCAAATGGAGAGCTTAATAATTTTTTGGCAATAAGCCCTGCGGGATGGGCCATATCACACATCACCAGCGCACCTACGGAATCTGCGATCTTCCGGATCCTCGGATAATCCCAGTCCCGGCTATACGCTGAGGCCCCGCAAATCAGCAGCCTGGGTTTTTCTTTTTTTGCCACCTGTTCCATCATGTCGTAATCCACCAGGCCGTCTTCTTTCCTCACGCCATAAAAAAGAGGCTGGTATAGTTTCCCTGAAAAATTAACTGGTGACCCGTGGGTAAGATGTCCGCCCATACTGAGGTCGAGCCCTAGAATTTTATCGCCCGGATGCAAAATGGCCAGCATCAACGCGGCATTTGCCTGCGCGCCGCTATGCGGCTGCACGTTGGCATAGTCACAGTTAAATATTTCTTTCAAACGGTCAATAGCCAGCTGTTCGGTCTGGTCAACAATTTCACAACCGCCATAGTACCTTCGTCCCGGATATCCTTCAGCATATTTGTTGGTCATCACGCTTCCCATGGCCTGCATCACCTGGATGGACGTAAAATTCTCGGACGCAATCAGTTCAATACCATGCCTTTGACGTTCAAGTTCTTTTTGAATGAGTTCGAATACGAGGTTATCTCTTTGCATGGCACAAAAATAGGCCATCTGTTTATAAAAGATTCAATGGGAGCTGATTTGATAAAAGAATTATCCGGAATCTGCAGGACAAAGGACCGGAATCCGCTATTGGATCCCGAGTGATAAAGCAGGCCGTTTTCTGCATGCCTGCTGATAAACCAACCGTAACTAAATTCAGCATACCCGGGAGGCGGCAGGTCGTATTGTTGTAACGGTAACGTGTACCTGCAGTAAATACAGGAGCCTGCTTTTCTCACCGCGTGCCGCACATCCTGGTCCGTGGCATGTTTCACCCCTTGTATATCTGCATAAGCGTAGCGGTCAGGTATCCTGGAAGAATTACTGAGCAACTTTCTTCCGCCGGTCACCGATCATTTAAATTAAGACAGAAAATGGAAATTTCGTTACTTTCGGGCTTTTATCTGGATCTTTAACCATAACAGGATCAGCCGGATTAGTTGGATCGGGTAGTAGCCGGTCCATGAAAACTATGCTGGCAAATACTGAATATGAAAGCAATTATTCCCGTAGCAGGCGCCGGCACAAAATTAAGACCGCATACCTATACTCAGCCGAAGGCGCTGATTCCCCTCGCAGGTAAAACCATACTCAGCATCATTGTGGATCAGTTGCTTGAGGCTGGTATAAACGAATTCATTTTTATCGTGGGATACCTGGGCACCAAGATTCAGGATTATGTAAATGATAAATATCCGGGACTCAATATGCGGTTTGTTTTTCAGAACGAAAGACAGGGTATTGGCCATGCCATTTTGCTGACGAGGGACCTGGTGGGCGATGACGAGATATTCATTGTGCTGGGCGATACGATTTGCGAGTATGAAATCAGGCCGGTGGTGGAGAGAGATGTTTCCACCCTGGGTGTTAAAAGAGTCGATGATCCCAGGAATTTTGGGGTTGCCGAAATAGAAGAGGACGGTTTTATCAGCAGGGTGGTGGAAAAACCGCAGATTCCAAAATCCAATATGGCTCTGGTGGGTATTTACAGAATCCGCGAAACGGGCCAGTTGTTTAGCTGTCTGGAGAATAATATTAAGGGCCACCACACCAGTTACGGCGAATATAATCTGACTGATGCCATTGAGTGTATGATCAGCAGTGGTGTGAAGTTTGAGTCCTTCAAAGTGCAGAACTGGTTTGACTGTGGTAAAAAAGAAACCCTGCTGGAGTCCAATGCCAAATTGCTCAAGAAGTTTGGCAGTAATATAGCCCCGGATCACCAGATGGAGAATACCATCATCATTCATCCCGTTAACATTGCTTCCGGGTGTGATATCAAAAATTCCATCATCGGACCGAATGTGGCCATTGGTGAAAAAACCAACATCAACTATTCTATCTTAAAAGATTCCATCATTGGGTCTTTTGCCAACCTGTATGATATTGTACTCACGCATTCACTGATTGGCAGCGATACCGAGGTAAAGGGGGAAAGCCGTAGTCTGAATATCGGGGATAATACGGAGATAGATCTGGGGGAAAGTTAGTCAGATGATCTAAAAAAACCCCATCCATGCTCCGTCGCTAGCGACCGAAGCTTCAGCGACGGTGGGTTGACCCTACTTCATTCCGAGTATCCTGAGTAAGGGATATTCCGAATCGTCCGGGAGAAGTTCTGATGCATCCGGATGCACCTCTACATTGATTTTAACCGTTTTCTTTTCAGTGGTTTCCACCACATCCTGGTATCTGAATTTCTGATAGCCTTTTTTCTCGAAACGGAGGTTTACATGGTTGGAAGGAAGTTGTTCAAAAAAATAATACCCTTCATTATCTGTAATGGCTTCCTTCTGGTTGACGTTCCCCGAAACAATGGCAGAAACGACCACGCCGGAAACCGGTTTTTTGGTAACAGCATCCACTACCTGTCCCTTGATGAGACAGGGACCGCTTTTTCCATCGCGTGCATAAATATTGCAGGCAAGAAAGGAAAGAACAACCAGGAAAAGTAAATTAATATAATTTCTCATGATACTTCTGGATTACAAGATAGAGGATTGGCGCGGGTTTTCCTAAATTCGGCCCATATATTTTCAACGATCTTCGCTGCAGAAAGAATGTCTTTAACGAGGGCGCAGCCCTGTCCGATCTCGAGTTCCCCTTCTTCCAGATCCCCTTCGAACATCCCTCTTTTTGCTCTCCCCCTGCCTAACAGATTCTTCAACTCAGCGACAGATGCACCCTGCCGTTCTGCCGCTGAAACCTGCTCATAAAACCTATTCTTCAAAAGGCGCACGGGCATCAGTGACTTTAAAGACAACGAAGTGTCGCCTTCTGTTGCATGCAACACCCTGGTTTTAAAATCCGGGTGCGAAGAGGCCTCCTCACTGAGCACGAACCGGGTACCCATCTGGACCCCCAATGCACCGAGACACATGGCCGCATACATCTGCCGTCCGGAAACAATACCTCCGGCTGCGATCACCGGAATCCTCACTGCCTGAGCGACTGCCGGAATAAGTACCATGGAGCTGGTTTCTTCCCTTCCATTGTGTCCCCCCGCCTCAAAACCTTCCGCCACCACGGCGTCACAACCGGATGCTTCGGCCTTGCGGGCAAATCTGCTGCTGCTGATCACATGAACCACCCTGATCCCCTCCTGCTTTAAGACGTGCGTCCAGGTATCCGGGTTACCGGCGGAAGTAAAAACAATAGAGATTTTTTCTTCAATAACCGTCCGGATCTGCTTTTCGACTTCGGGATAAAGTAAAGGGATGTTAACTCCGAAAGGGTAATCCGTGGCGGCCCTGCACTTACGGATATGTTCCCGGAGTATATCCGGATTCATGCTGCCGCTGCCGATCAGGCCGAGGCCGCCGGCATTGCTTACAGCCGAAGCCAGCCGCCAGCCGCTGTTCCAGACCATGCCGGCCTGAATAATGGGATAGGAGATCCCGAATAAGCGGGTAATTGCGTTGGAAAACGGCATTTAACCATAAAGGTACAGCCGGTTGACAGTTTGTTTTTTTTAATTCTTTCTAAAAAAGTATATTTATGGGGCATCTTTTAAGTTCAAGGCATGAATAAACCGTTGATGCTTCTTCTGGGTGCGGGCTGCCTGGTTTCCTGCCATAAAGACGGAAGCAATAATACGAATAGCTGGACCTGGTTTGGAACCCAGAATCCGGCGGTATATAACTACGTTCTCATAAATGCCAGCCAGGTAATCAACAAGGCCGACAGCAATGAACTGCATATTGGTGTTAGCGCCGCTTTTATTGACAGCAATAACCACCAGATTACCGGAGTGAACGCTTTGTCTGTAAACAACCAGGAGATACAGCCAGGCGTTGACTATACTTATAACTACAATTATGCATCGGGCACGCCCAAGGGTATGCCTCTTTTTGGCAGTTATGTGATGGTAACGATCCGGGGAGATGGAGAAGATGACACCATCAGCAGGTCCGTTTACCTGCCCAAGCAGCTCCTGCGACTGATCTCTGATTACCCCGATACGGTTCATCTGAGCCAGGGCGTTCAGCTCAACTGGTCTCCCGATGAACAAAATACATGGGGAAATGTGGTGGTGCAGTTGTTTTATTACAATGAACTCAGCAGAAAATCAGATTCAACACTTCCGGACAAAATAAATACCGTTAGTATTACGGTACCGGACAACGGCAGTTATTTTTTAACGCGTTCGGACTTAGCCAGCTTCCCGCCAAAATCTGTAATGGGTATCACGATCGCCCGCGGCACGCAGAACGAAGCCACCCTTCCTTTATCCCGTAAACGGATCTATTATTTTTCCAGCGCCTCGGTGAGTACAACGCCATTACCCGTTAGTAAGTAATCCGCCTCACTGTTTCTTCCATGCCCATGCCCACATGGTTTTCCAGTTTGGCTTTTTCCCGTACATGAGTATTCCCGTGCGGTATATTTTTCCGGCCATCCAGGTAGTAAACAGGAATCCGCCGGCCAGCATGCCCATCGAGAGCAATAACTGCCAGTAAGGAACAGCTCCCGGCACGCCATAAGGGATTCTGGCCATCATCACGATCGGCGAGCTGAAGGGAATGATGCTTGCCCACACGGCCAGGGATCCGCCGGTATCCTGTGCGGCGATGCTCATAATAATAAAGGAAAAGATAATGGGCATACTGATGGGTAATAGTAAGGACTGCGCTTCCTGGGGGTCTTCGTTCACCACGCTGCCAACGGCGGCAAACAGGGAAGCGTAAAAAAGATATCCTCCCAGAAAATAATAAGTGAAGCAGCCGATGATGAGCAGCCAGTTGGCCGTCGCAATGGCTTGTTTTACCTCAAAGATCTGCCGCGCCGCTTCGCTGGTCTGAATGGCCGAAGCATTTGCCATGCCGCCGGTCTGTTGCAGGTGATTCACTTGAGCCAGCAATTCATGGGGTATAAAGGCCTGCGCCACGCCGGCCAGCACAACAATCAGCCCGATCCACAACAGGAACTGGGTCAGTCCGACGGCGCCGATGCCAATGATCTTGCCCAGCATCAGCGGAAAGGGTTTCACGGAACTGACGATCACTTCGGCAACCCGGCTGGTCTTTTCTTCCATAACCCCACGCATAACGGCTGCCCCATAAATAAAAGTCAGCAGATAGATCAGGAACCCGCAGGCATAACCGATGCCGTAAGCAAGACCCTGGCTGGAAGCTTTTGAATTCTTTCCTTCATCGGAATACGTTTTCAGTTCGGCAATATCCGAAGCGGAACGTAAAGAATCCAAACGGGCCCGGCTAAGATTTGTTTTGTTGTAGATGAGATGATCCGTGATGGCAGAAGAAATCCGTCTTTCGAGGTCGTTGATATCGGAGATCCCCATTTGCTTTTTATATTTCAACCGGTAAATGGTTTTTTGCCCTTCCGGAAGCACGGGTATGATGAGCACGGCCGTGCAATTTTTTGACGGATAATTCAGACTGTCGATGCCGGCACTGAAATCAAAACGGATGTTTGAATCACTCTTGAGATAATCTTTAAAATAACCATTCTGATCGAGCACGGCCACGCGATGGGTGGTTTTTCCTTTTAATGAAAGAGCTACCGTTCCGGAGATCAGCAGCACAATCATAATGGGGAGCAGAAACGTGGAAAGCAGGAATGTTTTATTTCTGACCCGGGTCAGGTATTCCCTGCGTATGATCAGTCCGATCTTTTTCATGCCTTAGGATTGAATGTTTTGAAATTGGCGGGAAACAGAGGTTCCTTCCACCAGCCGGATGAAAATATCGTTCAGGGAGGGAAGCAATTCCCGGAAATCCGAAATAAGGCTTTGGCGGTTAATGAAATATTCCAGCACCTCATTGGGGGAATGACCTTCTTTAATGCGCAGGGTGATGCAGTCTGCTTTTTTCGATAAGAGATCGAACAACGAAGAACGGTTGTCTTCCGGAAGCGGGTGGGCCGTTAAACGGAAAAGGTTCTCTTTGAACTCCTGTTTTACCGCGCTTACCGAACCATCGAGGATCTTCTGACCTTTATTGATCAGGATGATATGGTCGCAAATCTCCTCTACCTGTTCCATGCGGTGCGTGCTGAAGATAATAGACGATCCGTTTTTTGCCAGTCTGAAGATCTCATCTTTGATCAGATTTGCATTCACCGGATCGAGGCCGCTGAATGGTTCATCCAGAATGATCAGCTCAGGTTCATGCAAAACAGTAATTACGAACTGAAGTTTCTGTGCCATGCCCTTGCTCAGGTCCTCAATCTTTTTGTTCCACCAGCTTTGCATTTCAAACCGTACAAACCATTTTTTAATCCGGTCTACGGCATCGTGCCTCGATAAGCCCTTTAACCGGGCAAAGTAAATGGCCTGCTCTCCGATTTTCATCTTCTTATACAATCCTCTCTCTTCCGGCATGTAACCGATTCGCGCAGCATCTTCATCGGGATTGAATTTTTTGCTGTTCAGCAGGATGTTTCCTTCGTCAGGATAAAAGATACCGGTGATCATGCGGATCAGCGTGGTTTTACCAGCCCCGTTGGGGCCAAGCAGCCCAAAGATGGAGCCATTGTCCAGGATAAAGCTGATATCGTCCACGGCTTTCTGCGTGGCAAAATATTTCTTCAGCTGAAGCACTTCAAGCATCGGCATGGAGAATTTGTTTTGGTGAAAAAATCCGGGCTATCATTTCTGCAACGCGTTCGCCATCCATGGCGGCGCTCACAATGCCCCCTGCATATCCTGCTCCTTCGCCACAGGGGAATAAGTTTTTCAATTGCGGGTGGGTGAGGGTTTGCGGATCCCTGGGTATGCGGACCGGAGAAGAAGTTCTGGATTCTGTTGCCACGATCACAGCCTCCTCCGTATAGTAGCCTTTCATTTTTTTACCCAGTTCAGAAAATCCTTTCCGAAGGATTTTTCCCAAAAGGGAAGGAAACACGTCGGCAACTGCTGCGGAAGTCAATCCCGGAACATAAGAGCATGCAGGCAAGGAAGCAGAGATTTTATTATTTACGAAATCGGTCATTCTTTGCGCCGGTGCTTTGAACCGTCCCCCGCCGGCTTTGAACGCCTGTTGTTCAATGGCCGACTGAAAATACATGGCAGCCAAAGCTCCGTGCTTTTCAAATGACCGCCAATCTGAGTTTTCTATATTGACTACAATGCCGGAATTGGCGTAGGGGTTGTTCCGTTTGGAAGGCGACCATCCGTTCAATACCACTTCCCCGTCTGCCGTAGCAGCCGGAGCGATGATGCCCCCCGGGCACATGCAGAATGAAAAAACTGACTTGGGGCTTATTTCACTAACCAGTTGATAGGAAGCGGGCGGAAGCTGCAGATCCTGTGCACGGGTATTCCCGGTAAGATGATATTGAATGGCATTGATGAGTTCCTGCGGATGTTCCACACGCACACCGAGGGCAAAAGGTTTTGCTTCTATTTGTATTTTCTTCCGATGGAGCAGTTGAAAAATATCTCTGGCAGAATGTCCCGTTGCAAGAATGAGCGCATCTGCAGGATAGGCTGCTCCGTCTGCCGTATGCACTTCCAGGATCCGGTCAGTTGATGAAGTCCACCCGCTCAGTTTTTTTTCAAAATGCAACTCGCCTCCGCAGGCAATGATAAAACTGCGGATCGCTGTGATGATTTGTGGAAGTTTATTGGTTCCGATATGGGGATGCGCCTCATACAGAATGGATTCTTCCGCACCGAACTGAACAAACAGATCCAGGATGTGATGGATATTTCCCCTTTTATTGCTCCGGGTATATAATTTCCCGTCGCTATAGGTGCCTGCTCCGCCCTCCCCAAAACAATAATTGCTTTCCGGATTGATAATGCCTTCTTTATTCAGGCTGGCCAGATCGCGCCGGCGGGCACGCACGTCTTTGCCTCTTTCCAGGATGATGGGTCGTATGCCGGCGTGAATCAGTTTGAGCGCAGCAAAAAGACCGGCTGGTCCTGCCCCCGCAATCAATACCGTTTTGGTTGACCTCGAAATATCCCGGATGGGCTGACGGATCATTTCGCGCGGATGGTAGGGCTCCTGGATAAATACATCCGCTGTAAGCAGGATATGCGGCTGCCGGGACCGGGCATCCACAGAACGTTTGAGGAGATGGAAACCCGTAATATTTTTCTCGGGGCAGCAGGCCGCAAGTGCCAGCTCTTTTTTGATCAGTTGATCGCTGCCCGCTTCCGAAGGCAATATTTTTATCTGAATTTTTTTTTGCATCCGGTTAAAGCATCACCAGCCTGGAGAAAGTACTTAAAAACTGGCAGACGGTAAAACTAGGGTAAGAAAATTTTCTAAAAAAATTTACTGTTCAATTTATGATCAGGTAGTTTCCTTGAACTGCCTGGTTTACCATACTTTAATGAAGGGACCGGCGCAGTCCGGAAGAAGGGTTCAAATTATTTTTTAAAAAAGCGGATCATAAAATCGAATCGTATCAAATTATCTGTATCTTCAATTGCTTCACAATAATTTTATATGGAGAAATATTTTAATCCAGCGCACGGTTCATTTACCATCTCCATTTCTATACATCGCAAAGCCATGCTGCTGCTGCCTTTTGCAGATCCAACGCACTATCTCAATCTGCGTTTTATGACGGTGCATCGAAGTCCTTCATGAAGTGCAAACCCGTGACCGGCGGGAAATTCGGATCATGTCATTTTTATCGTTCGGCTACACCGCTCTTTTATTTTTGAATGGAAAATGGAACTGTTTCCGGCACTCCGGAGAGCTACTTCAAAAAACCAATTAATAAAAAATTTTTTATTCAGAAATTAATCTTGATATTCGTCCCCCTGCAAAAAATCCGTGTTAAAAATCCTTGAGAAAAAATAAAAAAAAGATTTTTCATTTAGCCTTAAACTGCCTTATTTCTGATGCCGAAAACCTTTGAAAAAGTCTGGACCAATTGTCTCGAAATAATAAAAGATATCGTAGAATGGCAACATTTCAAAACCTGGTTTGAACCCATTCGTCCGGTTGAATTGAAAGAGCATATTTTAGTGATCCAGGTTCCAAGTCAGTTTTTTTATGAATACCTGGAAGAGCACTACGTAAATTTATTGGCAAAGACTTTGCGAAGGATTCTGGGTAAAGAGGCAAGACTGGAATACCGGATTATGGTAGACAGCGGAAACCAGCAGAATAAACCTTTGACAATGGATGTTCCTGCACATAATTATAAGACCCTATCCAATAATGAAATGGATTTCCCGCTGATTATTAATAATCCGGTAAAAAATCCATTTGTTATTCCTGGGCTCAAGAAAATGCAGATTGACGCCCAGCTCAATCCGGTATATACTTTTGATGCATTTATTGAAGGGGATTGCAACCGGGTAGCCCGGAGGGCGGGAAAAACGGTAGCTGAGAAACCGGGAGCCAATTCTTTCAACCCCCTGGTGATCTACGGGGGTGTCGGTCTGGGCAAAACACACCTGGCACAGGCAATCGGCAATGAAGTGAGGCGTACACACCACAATAAAGTGGTTTTATACGTTAGTTCCGAGAAGTTTATCAACCAGTTTATTGATCACAGCCGGAATAATGCGGTGAACGATTTCATTCATTTTTACCAGATGGTGGATGTGCTGATCATAGACGATGTGCAATTTTTCAACCGGGCCGAAAGATCACAGGATGCCTTTTTTGCCATTTTCAACCATCTGCACCAATCGGGCAAGCAGTTGATCCTGACCTCAGATAAGCCGCCTAAGGACCTGGAAGGGGTTCAGGAGAGATTGCTCAGTCGTTTCCGTTGGGGGCTCAGTGCCGATCTTCAGGTGCCCGATTATGAAACCCGCATTGAGATCCTGGAAAGAAAGATGAAGAATGATGGTTTGGAAATGCCTAAGGAAGTTGTTAAATATCTGGCTTATAATATTAATAGCAACGTGCGGGAGCTGGAAGGTGCGCTGATATCTCTTCTGGCACAATCTTCGCTAAACAAGAGGGAAATTGATCTGGAATTGTCGAAGAAAGTATTAAGAAATTTTGTCAAGACGAGCAGCAAGGAAATTACGATTGAAACCATTCAGCGGATGGTGTGCGAATACTTTGATCTGCCCTATGATAAGCTCCTGCAAAAGACCCGGAAAAGGGAAATTGTACAGGCCCGGCAGATCACCATGTACCTCGCCAAGGCTTTTACCAAGAATTCTTTAAAGACCATCGGAGAGCATTTTGGCGGAAGGGATCACACCACGGTGATACATTCCTGCCAAACAGTTAAAGATCTGATGGATACAGACAGTATGTTCCGCGAAAACGTTACCGAACTACAGCAAAAAGTGCAGCTGGCTGCCATGTAAAGCGTTTGCCCTGTAAAACAGTTAATTTATTGCCCGGTAATTCTACCGGGTTTTTTTATGAGGTTGGATCAGGAAAAAATGGATTGCAATAACCGGTGTATCTGGCTGCTGAAAAAAGTAAAAAGAATCGTTGCTACAACATAACCTGCGCCGAAGCTGGCGAGCAGGAGGGTTTTGGATATGGGCTGCGCCCCTTGCAGGACGACCGTCAAAAATTTTTTCATTTACGGATTATTCGGGATTATTGGATTAGTCTAAGAACTGAATTTGAGAGAGAATTATTGTGTTAAACGGCCGGTTTTTCTTCCGTCTCCGGTATAAAAATGAGGCCGGTTTGTAATTAATCTTTATTTTTGCCTCCCCCCGAAAAGCGAGTTCCGGGGCTCAAAAGAATACCTGGAGAGGTGCCTGAGTGGCCGAAAGGGCCGGTTTGCTAAACCGTTATACGAGCTTAAACTTGTATCGAGGGTTCGAATCCCTCCCTCTCCGCTGATCGAATGAATGCCCACGGCTTTGCCGGGGCATTTTTGTTTGCAGCAGATGGGGCGAACTTGTTCGGACCAGATGCGGAGAACAAAAATGGAAGTGAGCGTAGCGAATGTGCGTTCATTCGATTAACGCCTCCCTTGAGGTATTAGCGAGCGATACGGTAGTATGCGGAGCTAATTCTTAAAATGTACGCCATCGGGCAGGCTTTACCAATCAGCAATTTATCCGGGAGACAAAGAGATACATACCCATAGCGCCAATATTTTGTCGCGATCCACCCTCAAGTTTGTCGTTTTTACACAGCGTTAAATCCTGAAATGCCTTCCATCTTTGTCTTGTCAATAAAATTCAAAATAGTTTAAGTAACGTTTTATGAAAAGAGTATTTAAAGGATCTAACGTCCCAAAACCGGTATTACTAATTGCTATGCTTTTTTTTACCGTATTTCAGTCGAACGGGCAACAGAATAAACCTGCCGACAGTGGCTACGTGCCTGTTAATGGCATTAAAGTTTATTACGAAGTATATGGTGAGGGCAGGCCTGTCGTTGTACTGCATGGTGCTTTTATGACCATTGCGATGAACTGGGGGCAATTAATACCTGAATTGTCAAAACAAGAAAAGTAATTGCCATTGAATTGCAGGGACATGGGCACAGACCGTTTTCAGACAGAAAATTAGACTTTGCTACCCTGGCAAGTAATGTGGAAGGAGTAATGAATCACTTAAAAGTTGACAGTGCGGATGTTGCAGGATATAGCGTGGGTGGCTACGTGGCTTACCAGTTGGCAATACAAAGCCCGAAACGGGTAACAAAATTAGTGATCATTTCTTCTACTTATAAGAGTAGCGGTTGGCAGCCCAAAGTAACTAATGCGTTTAAACACATGAAGCCTGAATTTTTTACGAATACTCCTATGAAAGCGGCATACGATGCAGTAGCACCTGACAAAACAAAATGGACAAAGTTCCTGGAACAGATGATTGCTTTTGCTGGGGTACCATTCAACATGGGTGAAACCAATATTGAGAAAATTACTTCGCCTGTATTATTGATCTCGGGCGACAATGACGGCCTGGATAAAATTGAGTTGATAAGAACATATCAATTACTGGGAGGTGCTGTATGTGCTGATTTTGGAGCAATGCCAAAATCGCAATTGGCTATTGTCCCTTCGCAGGGGCATGTTAGTCTAATGATGCAGACGAAAACAATATTAGGTTATCTGGATGGCTTTTTAAAGTAAACACAAAGAGAGAGGGATTTCTGTTTTAATATCAGGCCGGGTATGGATCCTGACGGCAGCTTTTACCACCGTATGATTCTTTTTTGTATCTTTAATGTGGATCTGATTCCCGTGACTGCAAGGATCAGGATTATCCGGAAACGAGCCTGTAATTTTCAATTTTGAGGCGGGTTTCCTGCTACTTGGGATGATGCCGTTCCGGCTCCGCGCATACCTGCGGAAAAATTTTCAAAAGCACCCGTTAAACTGAAGTTGTTCGATAGGAAGCCTAAATTTAATATTATATAAAATAATAATAAGATAGCGATAAAACAAAGGTAAGCCAGAGATAAGCCAGTCCTTTTAAGATCAGGCTTATCACTGGCTTATCACTGGCTTATCTCTGGGTTATCTCTGGCTTATCATTTAATAAATATAGAACAAACCCGCTGTCGTATCAGCTGCCCACTTTCTTTATGATATCTTTTTGGTAACGGATGGAAGAAACTCCAGTCCCGGAAAGAAATCCCCCCGGAAGACCCCGGGAAGATGAAAAAAGAACGATTCTATACCGGAGTGGGCACAAAATCCATACCATTTTAGCATCGGTTTCCGCCCCCACCTTGGCTCCGGCGCCTGCCAATTACTGCAAATTCATCCCTGCCAGGACAATCTCATTCCTGGCCGGAAATTGATAAGAAAATGCCCTACCTCTAACCTGCGGTTCGCAGGGGAATAATAACATTCATTGACGACTATAAATAATTCTCCCTTTGGAAATAGTATAGGCCACGCTGGCGAAATTTCGGCTATCCTGGGCTGGGTCCGCAGTTAGCAAAACGATATCGGCATCCATACCGGGTGCGATCCTGCCGCAGGTAGCAACTGATCCGAATTTCTTTGCCGGCGCAGTGGTAAGCGATTGAAGAATATCCCGGAAATGAAGCCCTGCCCGGCTCATCAGCTCAAACTCCGCTACTGTGCTATAATCCGTCATATAACCTACATCTGTTCCAAAGAGCACCACGCCCCCGGCTTTGTAATATGAACCGAGCTGTTGAAGCGCGGTTGTGATCAACGGGTTGTTGGCTGTATCGGCACCGTTCGTCAGTAAGCTCCACTGGAACATTTTCAATGTGGGTATAACGGCTATGTGTTTTTGTACCAGTGACATTATTGTTGACCGGCTCCAGTCGCGGTGTGCATCCGGAGCCACGTGCGCCAGCACATCAACTCCGGCGGCGATTGCTACTTCCACCCCGGCATCTGTGCTGGGATGAACAAATACGGGGATGCCATAGCGATGAGCGGTTTTAACGGCAGCCCTGGCAACATCAACCTTCATGGTAACGACCTCGCGCCCGTTTGGCGAACCGGTAAATAACTTGATGCCCGTTGCTCCTGCTTTAATCTGGGCCATAACATCAGCTACCGCCGTTGCGGTATCACCAACTTCGGGGAGTTTGGCGGGCCTGATATAGAAAGGACTCCCGTTTAATGGTGTTAGCGGAACGCCCACTCCGCGGATGGAAGGTCCGGGAACCTCCCCCTTATCAATCCGGTCACGCAATGCCTTCAGGTTTTGAAAGTCCAGTTCTGCCAGGTCAAACACATGAGTGAAGCCCCTGCTGTTCACCATATCATTCAGTTGCGCCGCAAGGCGGGCTACGGCAATCGTGTCCGCGCCCTGCCATTTGGTTTCCATAAAATGTACATGGCTGTTCCAATACCCGCCGGTCATGTACATGCCGCTCGCATCAATAACCTGCATATTTTTTGGGATGGACAGCGTGCTATATTCACCGATGCGGACAATCCTGCCGTTTTTGATAATTACAACCGCATTTGCCATCGGTTTAGCTTGTGGCGAAGGGTATACGACAGCACCCTTAATCGCCAGATCCTGGCATACGGCTGCTTTTGTCAATAATAACAACATCACTAACAATATTTTTTTCATAAAAATTCTGATGGCATTTTTAAGTTCAAAGTTAATCTTGATTGAAGGCATATATGAAGGCAGAGTATATAATTATCCAATTTGGGGTATTATAACCTCGCTTTCGAAAGCCTTTTTGTATCAGATCCGCGGAAGCGTGAATCATACAACTCTTGACCATAGACATGTAACAATAGTAAAAAGGGAAAGTTGACCTTTATAGCAGCCAGGCCGGTGGATAAATGGTCTGTCCGCCGCAACATTTATCAATGAAACTGAAATCTTATGAATAATAAAGACAATACTAGCAATCCGGCTCCGCTGGAAAATAAACCGGATCCTAATGAAATGGAAAAAGCGAAATCGCATATTATCATTCATAACATCAAAGCCTGAGCCATTGTCTGCTATCGATAGCAGAATCGTATCGTTATTT